>JBHYED010000021.1:0-78940 GCA_051860365.1 Phormidesmis sp. | reverse complement strand
CTACGGTGAGGAAGTTGCAGCCCTCTAGGTAGGAGCTGGCCAATCCGTGTGTGTACCACGAAGTGATGAAGGTGGTGCCGGTCATCCAGCCGCCAATCGCCATGAAGGCGCAGGGGAACAGGAGTAGGCCAGACCAGCCCACGAAAACGAAACGGTCGCGCTTTAGCCAGTCATCGACGACGTCAAAACGTCCCCGGGCGGCGGGCGCGTTGCCCATTGCAATTGTCATTTAGTGGAAATCTCCAAACGGATTATCTATATAAGACGAGGTAAGCATTAGCAAGCCGTCCAAAAAGAAACAGCTAAGTAACATTGACTCTGAAAAAATGAGAGCAGTGTTTACTAATCTTTACCAGACTTCTCATATTATAGAGCGACTTCCCTATAATATCTTCCTCCTTATGGATAAAATCTAGATATTTAGAATGACTCAGCGTGCAGTGGCAATATCCGCACCTCTTATCTTTGAGATTCTTTGCAATACTAAAGGGCGGACTGGCTGCTGCACATGGGCCTTTCTAGAAACTATATATAGACACCCACTCTAAGTATGTACATCGTTGAATTTGCCTTGAAGCACACTCCTATGCCCCTGACGGTTCAGAAGGAAGAAAAGGACGCGGCTGAGGCGCTTTATAAGGAAGTGATGGATGCGATCGCCTCTGGAAACCCCGTCATGATAGAAGCGACTTGTGACAAGGTAAGCGACAAAAAAGTAGCGGTTGCCATGAGTGAGCTAGCGGCTGTGCAGATGTATGACAAGTCAGGAATGGCCGGTACCGCTGGTCGTACGCCTGGTTTCTTTGCACTTGCAAGCGAAGAGTAAATTAGCGTGGATGCGACGAATAATAGTGCGATCGCAGTAGAGAGCCTGAGTTTTTACTGGCCCTCTGGTGCGGCAGTGCTGCGTGATTGCTCCCTGACCATTGAGCCCGGTGAGTTCTGTATGCTGCTAGGCAACAACGGCAGCGGCAAATCAACGTTGCTCAGGATTTTAGCTGGGCTGCTACAGCGTCAGGCCGGCACTATTCGCACGCAAGGCCCGGTAGGCTTCGTTTTTCAAAACCCAGATCATCAGCTAGTGATGCCAACGGTGGGGGCTGACGTGGCCTTTGGCTTAGTCAAAGAGAAGCTGACGCTGCCTCAAATTCGGCAAAGGGTAGAAGAAGCGCTGACGGCGGTGAACTTGCAGCACTTACAGCGGCGGGCGATTTATGCGCTCAGCGGTGGTCAAAAGCAAAGAGTGGCCATTGCTGGGGCGATCGCTCAACACTGCCAGATTCTTTTACTCGATGAACCCACCGCCTTGCTCGACCCCGACAGCCAGATCGATCTGGTTCGGCAAGTGCAGGCACTGGTTAAAAGCAGAGGGCTGACGGCGCTGTGGGTGACGCATCGGCTAGCAGAACTAGACTATTGCGATCGCGCTTTCCTCATAGAAAACGGTCGCGTTGCCGACCAAGGCGATCCGCAGCGCCTCAAAAAGAAACTTCAAAACTAATGTCCTCTAGCCGTCCATAAAGACCCTGACCGGAAAAATCGCCTAATATTAAGAGAGTTTCAGACCACCAGCCGTCTTGTGGCCGCTTTTTCATGATAGAAAAACCCTCTCAAGCAATTTTGCTGGTCGATGGCTATAACATCATCGGCGCATGGGCTAGCCTAATTAAGCTTAAGGACGATAGAGGCTTAGACGCAGCCAGAGAAGCGTTGATTGCAGCTTTAGCGAACTACAGCGCCTATCAAGAGTATGAAACTTGGGCGGTATTTGATGCGTATGAGCAGCGATCGCCCGCTTCACAACAAACCATAACGCCCCATCTATCTGTGCACTACACAGGCTACGGTCAAACCGCCGACAGCTACATCGAAAGAGCCTGCGCCAAGTTTCGCAACGACGCTCGAAAGTTCACACAAAGGCTTATCGTCGCAACCTCTGACAACGTTCACCGACAGACCGTTATTGGCTACGGCGCAGAAGGCATATCGGCGCTTCATCTAGAGAGCGAAGTACTCAGTACAAATCAGCAGGTAAAGACTCGTCAGAAAGCAGCCAAAAAGCGGTCAGGCAGAGTGTTTGGCAGCCTTAAGCCAGATGTTCAAGCTAAGCTTGCCAAGCTGAGATTTGGTTACAAAGAATGATTCACTTTTCGAGGACTATCAAGCACGCTAAAGCGACCTCGATAGTCCATAATAGAAAGCGCTCCTAGTTCAATCGCTAAGATTAAAAAGCAGACGCGAAAAAAAGTCTTGCCAAACGGTCACTGCCTTAGGTACTATGTAGTTCCCATTCCTCAGTAGCTCAGTGGTAGAGCGGTCGACTGTTAATCGATTGGTCGTAGGTTCGAATCCTACCTGGGGAGTTTTAATTAAATACTACTACTTTTAAAAGCACTGTATTACTTTCAAAAACGCTTTGCTAAGTGTTACGACTTGAGATATTTAGCAGTTAGCGTTTGCCGCTAATGTCTACAGAAACATCATAGATTCTGTAAACATAAAATATTAAGCAAAGATTAAGCAACTTTATTGTTAATCTTTGTTAACATACTATTTAAAGCAAGGATATTAGTTTGAGCAAACATGTTAACGGTTGCTTAATGCTCCTAAAAAGATTCCGCGCGTTTTGTCGGAAGTGGTGAGTATATATACTCTCTACTGTTGACTAAGGTGGTAGTCTTAAACCTATAGCAATTCCCCTTTTAGATATGCCTCGTATACTCGTCATTGATGATGATCCAGCTATCGTAGAGCTGGTTTCAATTAACCTTGAAATGGCTGGCTACGATATCGCCCAGGCGGGTGACGGCATTAAGGGGCAAGCGTTAGCTGTGCAGATGGTGCCTGATTTGATCATGCTCGATCTCATGCTGCCTAAGGTAGATGGGTTCACGGTATGCCAGCGGCTAAGAAGGGATGACCGCACAGCAGATATTCCGGTGCTGATGCTGACCGCGCTAGGCGAAACGCAGAACAAAGTAGATGGCTTTAATGCGGGTGCTGATGACTATTTGACCAAGCCGTTTGAGCTAGAAGAAATGCTGGCCCGAGTCCGTGCTCTACTCAGACGAACAGATCGTATTCCTCAAGCTGCTAAGCACAGTGAAATTTTGAGCTATGGGCCGCTGACGCTGGTGCCTGAAAGGTTTGAAGCTATTTGGCTGGATCGCACCGTCAAGCTAACGCACTTGGAGTTTGAGCTACTTCACTGCCTGCTTCAGCGTCATGGACAGACGGTTTCACCCAGTGAAATTCTTAAGGAAGTCTGGGGTTACGATCCTAACGATGATATTGAAACAATTCGCGTTCATATTCGTCACCTGCGCACCAAGCTAGAGCCTGACCCAAGGCATCCTCAATACATTAAAACTGTCTATGGCGCTGGCTATTGCTTAGAGCTACCAAATGAGTCTGAGCTAATACCTGAGAAGGTTGCAAGCTAGTATATAGGCTTTATCTTATTAGGTAGAACAGCTATTAAATGTGCATCAGAGCCTTTGCTGCTTTGTTGCACATTTGCATTTTTTAAAGACTGCATTTTTTCGAGGCTTTGTATGTTTGGAACGTATCAGCACAGCGATTTAAGGATAGAGGTAAAGGCTAGCGCTGACAAGATTGAACAGAGCCTGGTCAATCCTAAGAAGTTAAGTGAGTGGCTACGGCCTCAAGAAATTCAATATATTACGCTGAGTGGAAGCCGCTCTGAGATGGGTTTTCCAGCCGCTACGCTGCAAGAAGGGCAGATTTTTGAAAGTACGTTGGGCGCTAATAAGCTGGGCTTAGTGAAGGTGACTCATCAGGTTGAAGCGATCGCTAACGACGGTATTCGCTTTTTGCTGAGCGGTAGCATAGATGGGTTTCATGAGTGGCAGTGGGGCGATCGCTGGGTTCAGTCTCGTTTGGAAGGGGTGTCGCTACTACCGCTTAACTTGGGACAAACGGCTAGTTTGGCTAGGCTAAGGTTTTATTTGCAGCAGCAGTAGCGTTCAGTCTCTAGTGATCTGGTTTAGGTGGGACGCTGAATGATGATTTCATTCATGCGCCGTTTGGTTTGGCGGTCAATGCTGATCAGACGAACGTAGTGGTTGGGAAACTGTTTCAGGCACGACAGTACGCTTTCTAGTGCTTCTGCTTCGCTGGCTGAGTGTATTGTGGCGTAGCTTTGCCATGAGTTAATCCGAAAGCGCCGCTGATCGACATGCTCTATGCCTAAGCGATGGCCTTGAGAGATGATCGATTGAACAGGCTGCTTGATTGATTTTTGGAGTTCAGAGGATTGTCTCTTTCCAGGCTGTGGACTGTGGGCAGATCGATTGGATGTTTGTCTTTTTGAGAAAGATCGGTTGGGAAAATGCTCCGTGGCGTCGGCCAGTTGAGCGTCTTGTTTGCCGATTCCGTAGGGTTTGAGCAAATTTGTTTCGGGCAGAGTGAGGAGCGCGGTGTCCCGGCGGCGATGGAGTTGAAATGGCTGCATTGCGGGCGTGACGGCCTGATTGTATTCGCTCACCAGGCCCATCGTGCGAACGCGATCTTGTTCTTTGACCAGCGTGTTGCCGACTTCAATAAGATTTTCTAGCTGAAAGTTGGGCTTTTTGAAGGTAGGGATCTTGAGTGAGTTCACAACTTGGCTGGCGATGTTTTGAATGCCGACTGAGTGGATGAACTGGGTGATTTGTTCGTCGTATATTTGCGATCGCACTGCCCCAAAGAAATCAATCGCCTGATCGTCAAACCGTTTCACCAAAGCCTCAATGTCGCTGCGTGAAAGCCCATCATCTGCAAACATGCCGCTGACAATACCAATTCGATCTTCCGTACTAGGCTCCCAGTAAAACTTCCGCATTCGCCCATCCCGAATCAGCGGTGCATAGAGCGTGGCGAAGTCATTTCCGGTCGCAATAATCGGAATTCTCGGCAGCTCTTTTTCGTCATAGCTTCCAGGCAATTGAACATTCGTCGGATTGTCGGCGATATTCATCAGGGTGTTGTTCACGAGCTGAGTATTTACGGTGTACTGCGTCATCTGGTCGAAGCGCCCTGCACCCGCGTCTAAATCGTTAATCATCAGCACAGCCATACGCCCCCGTACACGCACTAGCTCAGCAGCTTCCCTGTAGCGGAGCCGAATGAGCCTTGCCGGATCGCCAGCATCTGGGCTTTCTAACTCGCCGCCTGAAATATAAACGACTTCAACGCCCATCTGCTTAAAAACAAGTTCGCACTGAAACGTTTTACCTTCACCCTTACGTCCATGGATGCCTAGAATGAGCGGTATCTTCACTTGCGGAAGATCTAGGTAGTTCTTAGTAATGTGAACGGCAAGCCTGTTAAGAAAGCTCGGTGCGATGTAATAAGCCATTAAAAACGATGATTTTACTAACCGTAGCTAGGTTCTATCATCTCATTCCAACGGTAAAACGCTATACAAACCACGCTTGCCAAGCATCCCATCTAGAAACCAACTGAGCAAAGGCTTCGTAACCTGCTGCGGCTGGATGAGCACCGTCTATCTGAGCAATCTCGCGAGTCCACGCTTCGTTTTTTCTCAGCGGCGCGTAAGTTTCTAGATACGGAATGTCCAGTGTTTCGCAAAGTGCCGCATAGGCCATTGAAGTTACCACGGTGCGATCATTGATAGCCTCGTCTTCAACAGGGGGTGGCCCAATCATCAGCGTTGGACACTGAGCCTTTGCCCGCATCAAAATCTGATGGGCGGCGTTGATTGAATCTTTTGCCGGTACGCGCAACTGGCCGTCTTCAATGCAGTTGTCGTTGACGCCGAAGGAGAAGACCAGGCGGGCATCGGCAGGGGATAAAAAGCGTAGGTCGGATTCAGACTGCCAGCGGGCTTCTATCTGCTGGCTAGTGTTACCGCGAATACCCAGATTGTAATAGGTCAAGTTGGGATAATTAGCGGCCCTGCAGGCTCTGCCGCTCCAGCCTAAGTAGTCTGGGTCGCAGGTTCCATTTACGAAGGAATCGCCAAAAAAGCAAATGCGAATATCTGATCGAATACTTGACCGAACATCTGACATGGGAGGCTAATTCCTCAATCGCTGGTGGTTTTAGCTTGCTGGGTGCGTTCTTCAATTTCGGTGAGCGCTCGCATGACAAGATCTTTGGCTTTAATTTTCCAGCCGCGTTTTTGAATGATGATTGCGATCGCCCCGCCAATTCCCGTTGCCAAAAAGTCCACTGGCTGCGTAAACGAGATCCCGAACAGCAGTCCTAGCCCTGCAATACCCCAAAACGGCAAAGACACTGCCTGCCGCTGTTCTAGCAAAATCTCATCAAAAAAGTTACGCGGCAAGTTCTCCTCAAGCTCTGCCTTCACCTGCTTTTGCTGCGCAGGTGGCACCGACAGCGAAATTTTCTGCCTTAGCTTCTCAATTTTTCGCGCATCCGTACTGTACTCAGTGAGCTGATCTTCAGCCAGCATCACCAAACGCTCTGTCTGAGACATCTTATGTCCTTAAACTCAGGGGCCGTTTTTACTCTATCCCATTGTCTTCACCGTTTGACGTCTCAGAAGATATTGAGCGCAGTTCCGAGAAACGAGTAGAGTTTGTTGTTAATGCCGGCTCGCAACACTATCAGAACTGCCGACCTTCTATCTTGAAAACCTTTTCTAACAGCTTGCGATCGCTACTTTCACCTTGCAACGAATTGCTCACTTCAGAATCAGGCGAAAACCACACCTCAAACCTTACGGCGTAAAATTGTCCCCAGTTCCCCTCCTTTATTTTAATCTCCGCATTTGACATAAACACCTCATCAGGGTTAGCCGACCATCCTGTTTGGGCGTTGCTGAATAGCGGTATGAATTTGAAATATTTAGATAAAGATACCAGTACTCATAGAAAGCAGTTCATACTCTAAATCAGCAATGCCCACTAGCGTAGCGTTTTAGGGCTTCGTTGAGTCAGGTTGTGCGATCGCGACAAATAAAAAGGACACCGAACAAGAATTCGATGCCCTTGCATTTATCTGTTCTATTTTCTAATAGACGCCTCTACCGGGCGCTCGTCATCGCAGGCACCTTCACGTTACTCTTTTGCATCTCAGCCAAAATAGCCGACACGTTCGCCTTTGCATCACCAAACAACATCTGCGAATTGTCTTTGTAGAACAGAGGATTATCCACGCCCGCATAGCCGACTGACAAGCTACGTTTCATGACAACAACATTTGCGGCATTCCACACCTCTAGTACAGGCATTCCGGCAATCGGGCTAGTTGGATCGTCTAGCGCACTTGGGTTCACCGTGTCGTTGGCACCAATCACGAGTACGACATCTGTTGCGGCAAAGTCATCATTAATTTCATCCATTTCAAGCACAACATCGTAAGGGACGTTGGCTTCTGCCAGCAGAACGTTCATGTGACCAGGCAAGCGACCCGCAACCGGGTGAATACCAAAGCGGACGGTGGTACCGCGATCGCGCAAAATTTTCGTAATATCCGCTACCGCGTGCTGCGCTTGAGCCACCGCCATACCATAGCCCGGTGTAATAATCACGCTACCTGCATCATTCAGCAATTCAACCGTCTCTTCCACTGTCGTAGACGTTGCCGTACCTCCTGGCGCGGTACTACCAGAAGACTTCGCAGCCCCTTGGCCAAAGCCACCCAAAATCACGCTGATAAAGGAGCGATTCATTGCCTGGCACATAATGATGCTCAAAATCGCACCGCTGCTGCCCACCAGCGCACCCGTCACAATCAACAAATCGTTCGAGAGCATAAAGCCGGCTGCCGCCGCCGCCCAGCCCGAATAACTGTTCAACATCGAAATCACAACCGGCATGTCCGCGCCACCAATTGCCGCCACTAAGTGAGCGCCCAGCAATCCAGCCAGACCACACATCCCAAGCAATGCAGGCAAACCAGCCGAGCCCTCTGCGCCCCCAGAAGAACTCATGAACACAAATCCGAGGGCAACCGTTCCCACCAGCAAACCAATGTTCAACAGATGCCGACCTGGCAGCGTCAAAGGCTTACTGCTAATAATCGCCTTCAGTTTGCCAAACGCAATAACTGAACCGGTGAAGGTCACCGCACCAATAAACACGCCCACATAAATTTCAATCATGTGAATGGTTTCTTCTGCACCAACCAAACCTGATTCAGGCTGCAAGTAGTTACCGACACCAACAAGCACAGCGGCTAAACCAACAAAGCTATGTAGCACTGCAACTAACTCAGGCATCTCGGTCATTTCTACCCGCGAGGCCAAAAATGCACCAATCACAACACCAGGAACGATTACAACAACTAACGCGGTGTAATTCGTAATCCCAGCACCAAAAGCAGTTGCGCCAATGGCTAGTGCCATACCGAGGATGCCATAAAGGTTTCCACGCTTAGCAGTTTCTTGAGTAGAAAGTCCGCCCAAGCTCAAAATAAACAGAATGATGGCCGCAATATAAGCAACCGTCACTAGATTGTTGGACATTGTGTTTAATTCCTTTTTCTTTAGCTGTTAGGAGAAGTGATGAACGGGCAAGAACTACTTTCTAAACATCTTCAACATTCGTTGAGTCACCAAAAATCCACCCGAAATATTAATGGTGCCGACTAGGATTGCGATCGCACCCAGCACGCTCGTCGCACTCCAACCACTTTCCAGCGGCCCGCTTAACTGTAACAATCCTCCAATAATGATAATGCCGCTAATCGCATTGGTCACGCTCATCAGCGGCGTATGCAAAGACGGGCTCACGTTCCAAATCACCTGCCAGCCTACAAAGCAAGCCAAAATGAACACCGTAAAGTGAGAAAGGAACGAAGGCGGCGCGCTCAAACCAATCGCCACTAGGCCGCTAAACAAAGCCGTATAGCCTAGCCACTTCACGACTGGAGAAGGGGTCTTCTTTGCTGTAACCGGTGCTGCGACCGCCGCCGCAGGTATAGCCGCAGGTATAGGTTGCTTTTCAGGCTTTGGCGCAGGCCACTTCACTTCACCTTTATAAGTAATTAGCGCCCCGCGAATGGCCTCATCCTCCAAGTCCACACGGAACTCATCAGAGCCACCCATGTCACTGAGCAAGTGATATAGGTTTGTTCCATATAGCTGGCTAGACTGGCTTGCCATCCGACTTGGAAAATCAGTAATGCCCACAATCGTGACATCGTTGTAGCTATAAATTTCGTCTGCTTTGGCAACTGCGCAGTTACCGCCTTGAGCGGCTGCCATGTCCACAATGACAGACCCCGGCTTCATGCTCTCCACCATTTCCTTAGTAATGAGCAAAGGCGCACGCTTCCCTGGAATCAGCGCGGTTGTAATAATAATGTCAACCTCTTTCGCTTGCTCAGCAAACAGGGCCATCTCCGCTTCAATAAATTCAGGGCTCATGGTTTTGGCATAGCCGCCATCACCTGAACCATCCTCCTCAAATTTCAGCTCCAAAAACTCGGCGCCCAGGCTCTCTACCTGTTCTTTGACAACCAAGCGTGTATCAAAGGCCCGCACGATCGCGCCCAAGCTTTTTGCCGCGCCAATAGCCGCAAGACCAGCGACACCCGCACCAATCACCATTACCTTACAAGGCGGCACCTTACCCGCTGCCGTAATTTGCCCGGTAAAGAATCGGCCAAACTGGTTAGCAGCCTCAATCACTGCTCGATAGCCGGCAATATTTGCCATGGAGCTAAGCGCGTCCATCTTTTGAGCGCGGCTAATGCGAGGAATTGTGTCCATCGCTAGCACCGTCGCTTGGCTACTAGAGAGCTGATCGACTAAGCCTTTGTTTTGAGCGGGCCAAATAAAGCTGATTAATGATTTGTCTGCTGATAGCAAATTAGCTTCGTGCTGGCCATCAGGGCGAGACTGAGGCGGCTGAACTTTGAGGATGATGTCAGCACTTTCCCATAAGTCAGAGGCCTTGTTGACGATTTCGCAGCCTGCTTCTTTGTAAGCGCGATCGCTAAACTTAGCCGCTTCACCCGCCGACCGCTCTACCAAAACGTCAAAGCCCAGTTTTTGCAGCTTCTTAACCGTATCGGGCGTGGCCGCAACGCGACGCTCACCCGCCGCAATTTCTTTAGGAATGCCGATTTTCTTTCTGGCCAGTACCGGAGCAGTGCCCTTATTCTCCTTGAGATCATTCTGAGGCTGCTTAGGCTGAGCGATTGCCTTATCCGCAGCATCTTTTTCAATCGAAAGGGTCATGGCGTCTCCACTTAGTCAAAAAATAGAAAGTTAAAGGTGAGACTAAATATTCGCAGAAGAAAATACCCAAAGGCAGAGGCACTCACAAAGGTTGACCTCTGTTTGCAAAAGTTTTTGAAGCCGTTGCAGACGTTCGTATACTTAGGCCGAGCACCCATACACTCACTCACTTCAAAAACCGTCCACTTAGACACACAAACGTTGTTCTGTCAGTGTTAGACGTTATATATGAAAAGCGCTGCACCTCAAAATTGTTGCGCTTAACTTCATTAAGTAAAGTCAAACCGTGTTTGAGGAGTTGTAGCGAAATGTCTGCAAAGCGTTCTAGCCTATTTCCATTATTAGGGTCACTGTCAGGGCGTGTATTGTCAGGATTATTCCTGTCTGGTGCAGCGATCGCCGCCACCCTATCTATTATCCCTACTGCCCCCAGCATCGCCCAAACCAATCAGGGCATCACCATCTTCGGCGGCGTCGACTCCGAGTTTCGCCTCCCCTACACCCTACGCAACAACCAGCCTCGGAGTACCCGTGCTCGCTACTACCTGCGCGTCCCTGGCACCCGCATGGAACGCGCCGTTTCCAGCCTTCGGATCAGCTATCCTGAGGCCTTCACTGAGCGTAGGGGCAGCTTTGATACTGACCAAATTTCAGTTCGCCGAGGCCGTGGTACGGGCGGTACTGAAATCGCTGTAGAAGAAGTCGTTTGGGATGCTGACTCTAGCCAGATTGAAATCTTCCTCGCTGAAGATATCCCGGCCGATACTAGCTTCGTTGTCGCGATGGAAGGTATCCGTAACCCTAACCGTTTTGGGATGCACCGCTTTAACCTTCAGGCCGGATCTCGTGTCGACGTGCTGCCTCGTTATTTAGGTACCTGGGAATTGCTAGTTGCAGAAGACATGGGTAGCCGCTAACATATTGGATCTGTGCTTGTCTTTGAGTTGCTCTTGAAACAGGCACAAGAGCCTTTAACTGGCTTGATAAACGTTAGTAACTTAAGCCAGCTTCCGTAGCAGCAGGAGAATTGATTCATGACGAAGCGTACCCTAGGCGGCACTTCCCGCAAACGCAAAAGAGTGTCCGGATTTCGCGCCAGAATGCGTACCAAAAATGGCCGTAACGTCATTAAGGCGCGTCGTAGCAAAGGTCGCGCTCGGCTCTCCGTTAGCGGTTAGATTTAACGGCTAGATATGGCACTTTCTAAGCAAAATCGGCTCGGGTCATCCCGCGATTTTGACAGGGTTCACCGCAAAGGCAATCGGGCCGCGACTCGGTACCTGGCAATCAGAGCCCTGAAGTATAAAAAATGCGTGAGCGCAGACGGAAAACCATCTGCGCTTTTGCGTGTTGGTAAAGCAGATAATCCATCGGCTAGCACGAGTCAGTTTGGCATCTCTATTAGCCGTAAGGTCAGCAAGCGGGCGGTCGTTCGTAATCGAATGAAACGCCAGATTAAAGCGATTATTCGAGAGAAAATGCCCTGTATTCAGCCTGGGTGGCAAGTCGTCGTTGTGGTTCGGGCCACGGCGGTAGAGTGCGAATTTGACGACTTTTTGCGAGAATTAGAGTATCTGTTTAAAAAAGTAGGCGTTTGGATTAGCTCAAACCCTAAACCACCGCCGCCAGTTCGGCAGGTTAAAGCAGACCATTCATAAATTGAGGTACGTACTCCATGGCTATTAAAGAAGACGTTTATTATGAAGGCGGCCCCCATATTGGCGAGCTGCTCTTTAACATAGCCTTGGGATTCACCATTATTTGTATTCCGCTGACGGTGGGTGCAATTGTGCGGGCTTTGTGGTTGCGCTACCGCATTACCAGTCGCCGAATTTCGATTACGGGGGGATGGATGGGACGCGATCGCACCGACATCATCTATTCAGAAGTGGCCAAAATCGTTACCGTGCCACGCGGACTAGGCGCATGGGGCGATATGGTCGTCACCCTTAAAGACGGTAGCCGCATTGAAATGCGCGCCGTACCTAACTTTAGAGACGTATTTGATTACGTAACTGACAAAATTTCACCCCAAGCCAAAGTCGCCAGCGGCGCAGTCGGCGTATCGTAAGAAAAGCAGCAGTAGAACCGCTAAAGTTCGGTTACCCCATCTCCAACGGTTCTGCGATTTCAGATAAGTTAAAGCAAATAGCTTTCTTAAACAGCCTAAATTATTAAACCTCAGCCTTTATTAACAGAGCGCAAGCATGGACTTCGGAATCGGCTTCCTTTCAAACAACGTAATGCTGCCAATCCTAGATTTTTTCTACGGAATTGTGCCCAGCTACGGACTCGCAATCATTGCCCTCACCTTAGTAATTCGCTTTGCGCTCTATCCGCTTAACGCGGGTTCCATTCGCAACATGCGAAAGATGAAGGTGGCAAACCCGCTCATGCAAAAGCGCATGGCAGAGGTTAAAGAACGCTACAAAGACGACCCTGTTAAGCAGCAAGAAGAAATCAAAGGCATTTACTCAGAATTTGGTAATCCTTTGGCTGGTTGCTTTCCGGTCATCCTCCAGATGCCGATCCTCTTTGCGCTATTCGCCACGCTTCGAGGGTCGCCGTTTGCCAATACCAATTTACCCGTCAATCTCAAAATTGTCCTGCCTGAAACCATTGAGCAAGTAGAGCAAGCACCACTCGTCACTAAGCCGACCAATATCTTCGTGGCAGATGGTGAGCACTTCCGAGTCAGCGCAGTTGTCCCAGCCGGTGAAAAGATTGGCGTGGGCGAGACTACTAAAATTCAGTTACGCTCTACAGATGACAAGTCTTTAGACGAGTTAAGGGTTGAATACGCTGAAGAAGGCGTTGATATTACGCCACAGTGGGAAGTCACGAAGGGCCAAGAATTCGTACAGGTGCAGCCTGATGGCAGTATTAAGGCACTAGCACCCGGAGACGTTACCATCCAAGCTGAAATTCCTGGCCTTGCGGCTGATAAAGGCTTTTTATTCATTGAGAAGCTGGGGCAGATTGGCGTGACGGGCGAGAATGGAGAGATCCACTGGGATATTCTCGGCATGATTATCTTTTTTGGTATCAGCCTTTATGTAAGTCAGCAGATTACGCAAGGCGGTGCGGGCGCAGATGACCAAAACGGCCAGCAGCAGGCTATTCAGAAATTCACGCCGGTGATTTTCTCTGGCATGTTTCTGTTTTTCCCATTGCCTGCAGGCGTGCTCATGTACATGGTGATTGCCAACATGTTTCAAACGGTGCAGTCCTTTATCTTGTCTAAAGAGCCGCTGCCTGAGAACATTCAGAAGCTTTTGGATGCTCAAGAAGCGAGTAAAGGTAAAACTATTGACGTGGTAGGCCGGACTGAAAAGCTAGCCTTTGAGCCCGGTGCTGCGAAACGAGCGGCAAAAGAAGCGGCTAATGCGAAGGGCAAGAAGAAAGCAGGTGCTAAAAAGAACACGGCGAAGAAAAAGAACTAGGTTTGCCTGCCGAAGATCCTCCAATCAAAATGAACGGCTCATCTGTCACAACATGACGGGTGGGCCGTTGGCGTTATAGAATCGGCTACTAAGGTCTAAATAAGACATCTGTAGGCGGATAAGCAAATCGATGGAAAAGAGCATTAGCTGGTTAGAGGAACTGTTGACGCTTCAAGGCCTTAAAGCCAGCGTGAGCGGAGAACAGGTCGGAGATGGCGGTGCTGACGATAGCTACTGGCTTACGATCGACACGGACTCACTGTCTGAAGAAGAAGTGAACGGACTGATAGGCGATCGCGGCACTGTCCTAGACTCTATTCAATACCTCGCAAACATCACCCTCAATATGAATAAAGGGGAAGATGAACAGCAGGCCTACACCATAGAAATTAACGGCTACCGTAAAAAGCGACAGGCTGAGCTAGAGGCGATCGCACAGGCCGCTGCTGAAGAAGTCATCAATAGCGGCAATGAATATGAGATCAAAGGTCTTTCTGCCGCTGAGCGCCGCCATATGCACGGGCTTTTGGGCGATCGCGATCAGCTAGAAACCTTTAGCCGTGGCCGCGAACCTGACCGCCACCTCGTTGTCAAAATGGTGGGTTCTGAAGCTGAAGCTGAAGCAGATTCTGAAGAATAAACGCGCCGTTCTCACGTCAGCAGCGCCGACAGCAATGCCGTCAGCCCCGTACTCCAGCCATCACCGTCATTTAGACAATGCGATCTATTCACATTCCGCAAATTCTCAACGCGCCTCACAAAACCCTGACGCTCGATGTTGATGAGCACCTCACTAATTTGGAAACGCTGACGCCTGTAAAAGGTGAAATGAGCGTGACGCATCAGGGCACTTACTTAGAAGTGAAGGGGAACGCGGGAGCGATTATGACTTTGGAGTGCGATCGCTGCCTTCAAAGCTACAATACCCGAGTCCAGGTAGATGCCACCGAACTCGTCTGGTTAGAAGATCCTTCTCCCGTAGATATTCCTGAAAAAGAAGTTGACCTAGAAGATCTGGTTGAATCGATCTCGCCTCAGGGCAACTTTAACCCTGGCGCATGGCTCTACGAGCAGATGTGCCTTGCCGTTCCTCAAAAGCAAATCTGTCGCCCTGACTGCGAAGGCATCCATTTTAAGAATCCAAAGAGCACAGAACCCGAAATTGATCATCGCTGGGCCGCGCTATCCTCTTTGAAGAACCAGATAGCTGACCAGCCGTCTGACCAGCTATCTGAGTAGAGGCAGCTCACAGGTTTATAAACGGGGCATATCACATGAGTTTTCGTGAAGAACTGAGCTTGTTAGTGCGATCGCGCTACCCTCTCATTTACATTCCTACCCGCGAAGAAGAACGGGCCGAAAGTGCGATCGCTCAGTGTGCTCAAAAGATGAGCGATCGCGCTGTATACACTTGGGACTACGTAGACGGTTACCAGGGCAATCCTACAGACAATGGCTTCGGCAAACGTAACCCGCTTCAGGCTCTAGAACTCATTGAAAAAATTCCCTCATCTGCCGCTGCCTTCTTCGTTCTGCGCGACTACCATCGATTTTTAGAAGACATCGCTATCTCGCGTAAGCTCCGCAACCTCCTCAAGCTCCTCAAATCCCAGCCCAAAAATATCATTATTCTCTCCGCTCAGCTCACTGTCCCCGATGAGCTGAGCAACATCATCACCGTTTTAGAATTTCCCCTGCCTGACAAAGCCGAAATTCGCACCGAAGTCGAAAAAATCCTTAGCGCCACCGGTAGCAGCCTTTCTCCCCGCGATACGGATGAACTTATTCGTTCCTGTCAGGGGCTACCGCTAGAGCGCATCCGCCGCGTCCTTGCCAGAGGCATTGCAGCCCACGGCACCTTCGAGCCTGACGATATTGACCTCATTCTTGAAGAAAAGCGACAAACCATTCGCCAAACGCAGATTTTAGAGTTCTATCCAGCCGCTGAAAAAATTTCGGATATCGGTGGGCTAGATAACCTTAAAGACTGGCTGCTGAAGCGGGGCGGGGCATTTTCTGAAAAGGCGCGGCAGTATGGATTACCGCATCCGCGTGGGCTCATGTTGGTGGGCATTCAGGGGACAGGAAAGTCACTGACGGCAAAGGCGATCGCTCACCACTGGCACCTTCCTCTTCTTAGGTTAGACGTCGGCAGACTCTTTGGTGGTCTTGTTGGCGAATCCGAATCTCGCACCCGCCAAATGATCCAGCTAGCCGAAGCCCTCGCCCCTTGTATTCTTTGGATCGACGAAATCGATAAAGCCTTCGCTGGGTTTGACGGGCGCGGTGACTCTGGAACCACCAGCCGGGTCTTTGGCACCTTCATCACCTGGCTCGCTGAAAAATCTACTCCCGTTTTTGTCGTGGCCACCGCCAACAACATTCAATCGCTGCCGCCTGAAATGCTCCGTCGAGGCCGTTTTGACGAAATATTCTTCGTTGGTCTCCCCAGCCAAGAAGAGCGCGAAGCTATCTTCAATGTTCATCTCAGCCGCCTGCGCCCGCACAATCTCCCTGCCTACGAACTCAAACGCCTCGCCTACGAAACCCCCGATTTTTCCGGCGCAGAAATTGAGCAGTCCCTGATCGAAGCCATGCACATCGGCTTCAGTCAAAATCGCGACTTTACCCACGACGACATTCTCGAAGCCGTTAGCCAAATTATTCCGCTGGCCCGCACTGCCCAACAGCAAATCGAAGCCCTTCAAGACTGGGCGGCATCGGGGAAAGCTCGCTTAGCCTCCAGACAAACGCCACTCTCTAAACGCATCGCCCAACAGCAAGAAAGCGATCGCGAGTAGACACCCTTAATTTGCCTCATTCAACCGCCCTTTACCTCTTGCACTCTTCACGCTATAACCATAGGGCTCTTGCATCTTTTGCGCTGCGTCATGGCGATGAAAAACTTTCTAATTGGTCTTAGCAAATTCGTACTGGGCCTCATTCTAGCCATGCTCATCATGTCGCTAGCAGGCTTGTCTATGGCACGCTACTTCATGACTCGTATGGTCGAGCAGCCCGAACGCCCCACCTACGAAAACGACCTACCTGAAGACCAAAGGCCAAGAGCTAGCACGCCACCATCTGGAACGGGTGATGCTGACGGATCTCAGCCAAACCAAGGGGCCGCAACTGCGCCGAGACCCGCTTCAAGTGATGAATACGAAGCCGCTGCAACCACCAATGTAAATTTACGATCTGGCCCTGGGACTAGCTACGACACTATTGGTAGCTTAGGCACAAACGAAAACGTCACCGTCATCGGAGAAGACAGCGGCTGGTTGAACGTCGTGATTAGCAACGGTTCAGAAGGTTGGGTAAGCGCTAATTACGTCGAAGCTAATTAGATGAGAAAACTTAGATGAGAGGGCTGTAAAGAAACCTATCCCATTTCAACACTTGATTACAGAAGCAACGACGCTGCACGTGATACTGACGTCGGGATGATAATTTTGAGGCAGCTCAATACAAATTCCACATCAGAATTTACGCAGCGAAGCGCTGCTCAAGGCAAGACGCTATGTATAACGATCGTCAAAAAGACTGGGTAGGATCATTGGTTGTTGCTGGCTTAGGCGCTGGTGTCATTACCTCATTTTCGGTTGGGCAAGGGCAAAATCCACTGATTGGACTAGGCATTACTGCGATCGCAGCCATAGCCGCTGTCACCATAGATACGCTGCTATAAACACGCTGCTTAAAAATAGATGCTTTTCGTCACCAATCGCGTCCTCAAGCAAGGACTCACGCCTAATCCGCCAGCGGGTGCAGATTATCGACTCGACCGCCCAGTTAACTTCGTGCTCGACAACAATCAGGCAGAGCAATCTTTTTACTGCTGTCAGCGCAAAGGTGCTTACGACTACACCGAAATCGGCAGCACTAACTTTTTTGATGCCCTCAAAGTCATTGATGCCGACCAGCTTCTTTTTTTCATTCACGGATTCTCTGTTCTTCCAGAGCAAGCGCTTGAACAATCAGAAAGGCTTCAGCAGCTACTCGATACCCTGCGCCAGACTTCAGCACGAGACGCCGTAAAAAATCCTAAAGTTGTTGTTATTCCCCTCATTTGGCCCTGCGACAACGACTTTGGCAAAATCAAGGACTATTTCGACGATCAAAAAGCCGCTGATGCCAGTGGAACGGCCTACATGCGCTTTTTACAAAAATTCTTAGCATGGCGAGAAGAAAACAGCACCCTCAGCAACCCTTGCCTGAAGCGCATCAACATTCTTGCCTACTCTATGGGCAATCGCGTTCTACGAAGTTCTCTTCAGCTATCGGATAAATACTATCCTCAAAGCAGCCGGAGCCTGCTTTTTAGAAATACCTTTATGGCAGCGGCCGATGTCGTCAACGAGTGCTTAGAGCCTGGTCAAGAAGCAGGTATGATTCCAACAATGAGCCGGAATGTAGTTGTGTACTATGCCGCAGATGACCTTGCTCTAAGAGCAAGTAAAGTTGCTAACGTTAGCGGTTCTAACGCGTCTCGTCGGCTTGGCCACACTGGCCCCGAGAACTTAGACAAGGTGACTCGCAACGTTTATGCCATAGACTGCGATGACTTCAACAATCGCTACGACGATCCGCTCGGCCACAGCTACTTTTTAGAAGATCCTAGGACAGGTGAGGCAGGGCTACTATTACGCCATTCCTGGGCCTGTATGCGTACAGGGCGCGTCCCTAGAACCCGTAGCATATCGCCCAACATTCGGATGGAAATTCTGAACGAGCAGCAGGAAATTTAATTACTAGTTCAATACCAGGGAGGCTTCATCCCAGCATCAGCGTCTACTATTGTTCAAATCAGTAATTGTGGACGGTAGTGAGTCTTCTTTAAAATTATGGATAATCCTGCATCCGAGAAGCAGAAAGCAGCCCATTCCGGTAGAGATATCGGCGGTGGGTTGCCGGTAATTGAATATTGGGCGCGCCATACGCTAGCGCTAGAAGGGCCGAAGGTGTGGGAAACGCTTTTTAAGAAGAGCGCTTGTTTATCCTGTGCGTGGGGGACAGGTGGGCAAAAAGGAGGTTTTACCAATGAGGAAGGTGAGAGGCTTCAGCGCTGTGCAAAGAGTGTCGAATCCATCGTTGCAGAAATACAGCCGCCGGTTGAACAACATTATTTTGAGCAACATAATATTGTCGAACTGCAACAGCTCACGTCAATGGAAGCAGATAGGTTAGGACGCTTGAGCTTTCCTGCTATTCTACGAGCAGGCTCGTCACACTACGAACGAATTGGCTGGGACGAAGTGTACGACCTGGTAGAAGAGGGCTTTTGCAAACCACCTGAACGGGTCGCTTCCTATAGCTCAGGGCGATCTTCTAATGAAGCGGCCTATCTATTGCAGTTGATGATGAGAGCGCTGGGCTCTAATAATCTGGCAGATTGCTCTGATTTGTGTCATCGGCCATCTACGGAAGGGCTAAGTAGTACTTTCGGCTCGGGTACATCTACAGTTAGCTTAGAAAGCTTAAAACAAGCAGATTGTGTGGTGCTTGTCGGATCGAATGCGCCCTCGAATCATCCCAGGCTAATGAATGAGCTGATTAAGCTGCGGCGCGATCGCAATGGCACCATCATCGTCATGAATCCTGTTCGCGAAGTCGGCCTCGTCAAATTTGGCTCGCCCTCCTTTCCAGTGCGATCGCTCATTCCCGGCTCAGATATTGCGAACCTATTTCTACAACCTCTACCTGGCAGCGATTTGGCTGTATTCATTGGCATTCAAAAGTCTCTAATCGAGCGCAATCTCATTGACAAAGACTTTCTAAAAGCGCATACGGAAGGATGGGAGGCGGTTGTTGTACAAGCACAGAAAACAAGCTGGAATGATATCACGCATACCTGCGGAATTTCTCAAGCGGATATCGAAACGGCGGCTACGCTGATTGCTCAATCTAAGCGAGTGGTCTTTGCTTGGGCCATGGGTATTACGCATCAGGCCAACGGCACAGACGGCGTTTGTGGGATTGCCAATACGGCTTTGCTGACGGGCAATGTTGGCAAGATGGGGGCAGGCGTTATGCCGATTCGAGGCCATTCCAACGTACAAGGCTTTGGATCAATGGGCGTGCAGAATGAGCTAAAGCCGGCGTTACAGAAATCATTAGAGAAGCTGCTAGGGCGATCGCTAGATTTAGACCCTGGGTATCATGCGCGATCGCTCATCGAAGCCGCAGACGCTGGGCAAGTAGACACCCTGCTATGCTTAGGCGGCAACCTGTGCGCCGCTAGCCCCAATCTCACCGAAGCCAAACGCGCCTTCAGCCAAATTGAAACTGTTGTCTACTTGGCCACAAAGCCCAACCTCGGCCACTTCCACGGCCTTGGGAGACAAAACACTCTTCTCCTCCCCGTATTCAACCGCTTTGAAAATCCACATAAAACGACTGTCGAATCTGGCAACAACTTTGTCCGCCTTAACGACGAAGGCAAAACTCATCTAGATAAATCGGATCTAGTGGCCGAAGTCGCCTTCATAGCCGAGCTTGCCCACCGCCTACACGGCAGCTCACCGGTTGACTGGCGCAAACTTCAGGACACGCGTTACGTTCGTCAGCTCATCGCTGAAACTATCTCTGGCTACGAAAAAATTGGTCAGATTGACGAGACGAAAGAAGAGTTCACTATCAGCGGGCGCATTTTCACAACGCCAACGTTTGAAACGCCCTCAGGCAAAGCCAAAATGCAGCTTACGCTGCTCCCTGATCTAACACTACCTACACCTGAACAGTTGGGAGTAAATGAAGGCGCAGACAAGGGCATTGTACTCGCCTTAATTACAGGGCGCGGCTACGCTCAACACAATACTGTAGTTTATCGCAGTGCCGATAAGTATCGAGGAATGCCGCATCGGCACTGCATTTTGATGCACCCTGACGACGTGAAAGCAGGTGGCTTTCAAAATCATCAGCGCGTCACCGTTAAAGGCGAAGCTGGCAAACTCGACAATATTGAAATCATTTGCGGCGCAGTTCGACAGGGTGCGGCTCTGATGTTTTATCCTGAAGCGAACATGCTGATGAAGGGCATTACTGATCCTAAGTCACACACACCTGCGTATAAGCGAGTTCCTGTCTTAGTTTATTAACAAGTAGTCACTTATCAGCGACGAAAAGCGTAGACTAAGAGCGCCGTATATTAAGAAAAACCCTATGACAAATGAGGCTGTCAGTAGCTTTGGTGAAGCCGATCTAAGACTAGGATTGGTGCTACTAGCGACCATTTTGGTGACCGCGATCGCCTCTCGCTTCATTCCTTCGCTCTTTAGCAGCCTTTTCAGCCATCTGCAAAGCTCAAAAACTCTGTACGCCGAGGTCATTGAACCCCACCAAACCCTGCTGGCCATTGCGATTAGTCTGACCGCAGCAGACATTTTCATATCAACGTTCTTAGCCGAAACCAAAACGTACAAACTGCTAGACATTCCCTTAAGCCTCACCGTCAGCGGGCTTACCATCTGGCTCACCTTCCGGCTATCTAAACTATTTTTTGACGCTTACCTGCTCAATGCAGCCGTTCGAGAAGGTCGCAAAATCAGCAGCGAAATTCTGTCGTTAGGCAAAGTCGTTAGTATTGGCGGCAGCTTAATCACGGTTGCCATTATCTTTGGTCAAACTCACCAGTTCAACGTCGTTGGCCTGATCGCCAGCTTAGGCGTGGGCGGCCTTGCCCTCGCCTTTGCCGCCCAAAAAACCTTAGAGCAAATTCTGGGCAGCGTTGTTCTATACATTGATCGTCCGTTCGTTATTGACGACTACATTGGCCTACCTGACGGCACCTTTGGTCAGGTCGAATCAATCGGTCTGCGCTCCACCAAAATTCGCACGTCGGGCAAAGGAACGCTCGTTATCGTTCCGAATAATATGCTGACACAAACCATCATTGAGAACTTCACTGGCGCGAAAAAGGTCATGTCTATTATTTACCTACGGTTCTATCGAGACATTGCGAACGATGAAAGAGCCCTGATTCGCCAGGTCATTTTAGAAAGCACTCAAAACATTTTTGGCATTGATCCACGCAGTACTGATATCACTTTTATGGAACCTAACAAGGCTGGAGAAACAAGGGCACAAGTCACCTTTTTTATTCTCGGCTCAGGCGACGTATCTATGGGCTTGCGCGGTCAGCTATTGGATATTGCCAGTAGAAACGTCGAGCAACGCTTAAAAGAATTTGGTATCGCCTTCGATATTGAAGAACAGAGAATCAATGTAGACTCTCCTATCACTATTTAAACCGAATTTCTACGCCGCTGCTAAAAGCATTTATGGATACTGTTATAAATACGCTCAAAGAAATCTTTCAGTTTGATCAAGAAGCCCAGCTCTTTTTAATTCGTCTCGGACTTCAGCTAGGCTTATTTTTTATTTTTGCGCTCATCTCAATTATCATTGGCCGCTATACGCCTACGCTGGTTCGGTTCACGCTCAAAAAGGTTGCTTCAAATCGCGTCTCCGACATTTATATTAATTTTGTAGAACCGATAGAACCGTTATTTCGGACGGCTGGTTCGCTTATATTACTCTCTCTTAGTCTCAGCATACTAACAGAGTATCAAGGACTCTATAGCTTTCTCAGGTTCTTTGTTACGTTAGGAACTTTTATCAGCTTAGCTTGGTTAGCATCGCGTTTATTCCGTCAGTTTGTTCGCATTTATGGCATTGATCTGGTTCGCCGTCTCCACCTAGAAGTAGACGAGATGTTGCTAGTTGTTGAAACGCTGATGAATGTCGTGATTGGTCTTATAGCTGTGATCGCATTTGCGCAGAATCAGGGGGTGAGCCTAGTAGGGTTGGTTGCAGGCTTCGGTATTGGTGGAGCTGCGATCGCATTTGCCGCTCAAAAAACTTTAGAACAGCTCTTGGGCACCATTGTCCTCTATTTAGATCGTCCCTACGTTCCTGGCGACCATATTCGGGTCAGCCTCAACCCGCACGCAGAAGAAGTATACGGACGCATCGAATCTATTGGACTGAGATCTACCAAGCTGCGCACAGCCGCTAAAAGCACACTGGTGATCATTCCTAACTCAACCATGGCGAATTTAGACATTGAGAACATTACGCGGGGAAAGAAGGTGATGGTGCTCATTTATTTGGACTTTGTTCGAGAATTGGAGGAAAGAGAGCGATCGCTCGTAGAACAAGTTGTAAAACAAAGCACAGATTCTCTATTTGGCATCGATCCAGGCAGCACAAAAGTCAGTCTGTTTGAGCTAGACAATCGCCCCGGCACCCGTGCTAGAGTCACCTTCTTTATCCTCGGCTCCAGCGAAAACTCTATTCAGCTTCGCAAACGCCTGCTAGAACTCGCCAATGACACCGTGTCTAGAAAGCTGCTGGAATACAACATCAAATTCACCATAGAAGATCCTACGATCTACGTGGATTCTCCTGTCACTATATAAACACTCGTAAGCACCGCTGCCGAACCAATAAAAAGCCGCAAACACAGGCAATGTGTTTGCGGCGAGCTACCATGAAAAGCTAACAGAAATACGACCTAAGAAACATTAGTTCAACGACTCTAAGTAATCGCGAACCCGATTACGCCTTTTAGGCTGACGCAGCTTTTGCAACGCCTTAGATTCAATCTGTCGAACTCGCTCACGAGACAGCTCTAGCGTGCGACCAATCTCAGCGAGTGAATAAGGCACGCCATCATCTAAACCAAATCTCAGTGTAATCACCTCTTGCTCACGCGTCGTCAAATCGGTTAAGAGCTGCCTCAGGTCTCGCTTCAGCGATTCCCGCATCAGCAATTCCTCAGGAGAGATGTCTTCAGTTTCAAGCAAGTCGCCTAACTCGGTATCGCGATCTTTACCGACTTTCGTATCTAAAGACACCGAACGAGGCACTTTCTGCAACACTTCGCGCACCTGCTCAGCCGTCATATCTAGCTCTTTAGCAATATCTTCTAGCTTAGCGGTATGACCTTGCGTTTGAGAAATTTTGCGCTGAGCCTTTTTGATTTTGTTGAGCTTTTCAGTAATGTGTACCGGTAGGCGGATAGTGCGACTTTGAGTGGCGATCGCCCGCGTAATGCCCTGACGAATCCACCAGTAGGCATACGTACTAAACCGATAGCCTTTGGTCGGGTCAAACTTCTCAACCGCCCGCTCTAGCCCTAGCGTCCCCTCTTGAATCAAATCTAGCAGCTCCAGCCCCCGGTTCTGATACTTTTTGGCTACAGACACCACTAGGCGCAGGTTCGCCTTAATCATGTGTTCTTTCGCCCGCACCCCTTCAGACTGGTGATGCACCAAATCATCCACGCTCAGGCTGGCCAGATTTGCCCACAGTCCCTTGCCTTCTATTAGCGTCGGCTTCAGCTCAGTAACTGGAATTTCAGCCGCCTTAGCCCAGCGCTCCAGCGAAGGCTTATGTCCTAGCTGCGCCGTGAGCTGATCGCGAGTATTCATCAAATTGACATACACCGCTAGCGGCCCGCCCGATTCCTCAGCCGCCTTATTGCGCAGCGTCAAAAGCTCCATATGCTGCTGAACTCTCTGAGCTTCAGCCACCTCTTCATCACGTTCTAGTAAGCTCACCCGCCCAATTTCTTGCAGGTACAACCGCACTAAGTCAGTAGACCTAACAGCATGTGGCTTAGCATGTGATTCCGAGTCTAAGGCTTCGATGTGCACATCGCCGCTGTTATCAGAATCAGAGTCAGCAAGTGAGAGATCGATTACAGCCGATTTGCGGCTTGCACCTGAGCTTGCATCTACTGCAACGCTAGCAGTGCGCTTATTAACGTATTCGGGCGTAGCTTTCATGATTGTGTGAAGTAGCAGGACAGGTGAATAATCAGCGAGGCTCACCCCTTGATAGATAGTGTTCCCAGCCGATGGGGCCATAGAGCAAAGAGACTTTTACAAGGGCACTTTCACTAGCGATCTATCAGCTAGCAAAACAGACTTTCTGCAAAGATGTCTTTATAGCTGAACTCACGAATAAATACACTCAGGGATAAGAGAGGTCGATGTGAACATGCAGTTTAGATGTTCACTCAGGTATTCCACTTAGGTATTCATGGTGTTGAACGCTCATTCCTGATACCTTGTAACAAAACGAACTAAAGACGCATCCAAAAGACCAGTCGCAGGCGTAGACTTGGTAAAACTGGCCTATTTAAGAAATATCAGTTTGGCGATCGCTATCTTCTCGTCACTATTCCAGGTTTATCAGTGGCACAAGGGCCAAAGCTTGCAACAATCAACACGTGATTTGTATAAAAGTGATTAATTTTCAAAACTATCTTCCGGATGAAGCAGTCGCGATCGCAGCCTCGAAGCAAGGCGAATAAAGACACTCATCGTCAGTAGGAATATTAGCCTACGCTAGCGGCTGATTCGGAATTTGGATGATGAATGTGGTGCCTTTTTCAGCAGAGGATTCACAAATCAGCGAGCCACCATGGCGCTCTGTCACAATCTGATAGCTGATAGAAGGCCCATCCCGGTGCCTTGGCCAATCGGCTTGGTCGTAAAAAAGGGATTGAAGATTTGCGATCGCACCGCTTCTGACATTCCCCCACCCGTTATCTTGAATGCTCACGCTTAGCTGGCTCTCACAAAAATTAGTCGCGATCGCTAGCTGCGGCTGTTCTACGCCCTCTAGCGTATCAATAGCATTACCCAAAACATTCTCATAACCTGATTGAGCTGTCTAATGCGAATTTTACGTCGGCAAGTTCTTTGAGCGATTGATTGAGTTTGGCTTCGATTTGTTTGCGATCGCTAATATCGCTCAAGCATCCATACCAAATAATCGACCCATCTGGCTATAGCTATCAAAAGAGACATAGGGGAAAGAAACTTGAGAGGCACTGTTTAATCGCATCTCGTACAAAGGGATAGGCAACTACCGATCCCTCTAGCGTTGTCAGCACCTGTGACATGGCACCAGGCAAGCTATCCATCAGGCGCTGGCAATCTTCAGGGAGGTTACTGGCGGAAGGTTTCGAGCATTCTGCATAGGCGGGATAGAAGCTTTCATCAGGCATAACTGAAAAGGAACCGCTTTCAGTTATTATTCCCGAGCCGCGAAGTCAGCCAAGACGGTATTTTCACCCAAGCACAGAGGCGCTATCGCTTTGGCTTAAAACAGCACCTGGCCCGCATACTCACCCGAACGCCTAGCCCCATCTGATTCTAAATCGGCATACTGCTTTGCTGACATCACCTGACTCGCAATCAACGTTACTAGCAGCAGTACAAATGGCACCGACATAAACCGAAACAACAACTTGCACCAAACTTCACTGAAAGGAGAATTATACATATTCACACTCGCCCAAACGAAAAACAATCTAGAGAGAGCAAACGGCTCCCTTCTATATCTATTCTCCGTGCGTTTTGGGGCCTCAGCCGGACAAATATGCCACAACGTTAGGTGGATATAGACAAATCCGCCTAAGCTTCAACCGGGTGCTTGGCCAGTATGTCTTTCAAGTACTGACCGGTGTACGACCCCTTAGCGTTAGCCACGACCTCGGGCGTCCCTTGCGCAATAATTTCACCACCGCGATCGCCCCCTTCTGGCCCCAGATCAATCACCCAGTCACAGCAGCGAATCATATCCAGATTATGCTCAATCATAATCACCGAATTGCCCTTATCCACCAGCCGCTGCACTACATCTAGCAGCTTGTGCACATCATAAAAAGACAGCCCCGTCGTCGGCTCATCAATCAAGTACAAGGTTTTACCGGTAGAGCGCCGCGCTAGTTCACTCGCTAGCTTCATCCTTTGCGCCTCACCGCCTGAAAGCGTCGGCGCAGTTTGACCCAGACGCACGTAGCCCAAGCCCACATCTACCATCGTCTGTAACCGACTCGCCGCCTTCGGAATATTCTCAAAAAACTTCAGCCCTTCCTCTGCTGTCGTATGCAGCACATCTGAAATGTTCTTCCCCTTATACTTCACCTGAAGCGTCTCGCGGTTGTAGCGCGCCCCCTTGCACACCTCACATTCCACATATACATCCGGCAAAAAGTTCATCTCAATTACATTCACACCCTGACCGCCGCAGGCCTCGCAGCGCCCGCCCTTCACATTAAAAGAAAACTGCCCGCGCTTATAGCCGCGTGCCTTCGCCTCAATCGTTTCGGTGTATAAATCACGCACCACGTCAAAAATGCCCGTGTACGTCGCCGGGTTAGAGCGCGGCGTTCGCCCAATTGGCGACTGGTCGATCACAATGGCCTTGTCTAAAGCCTTAAGCCCTTTAATCGGCTCCATCTCCTTCGGCTCAGGAATTTTGCTGCCAAAAAAGTGACGAATCGCCGGATACAACAAATCGTTAATCAGCGTAGATTTGCCCGATCCTGACACGCCTGTAATACAGACAAACTTACCTAGCGGAATATCAATGTCTATATTCTGTAAGTTATTGCGATGCGCATCTCGAATTTGAATACTGCGGCCATTTCCGTCCCGTCGCTCGGCAGGCGTAGCGATTGTTTTACGACCCGATAGATATGCCCCCGTCAGCGAGTCTTCAGAGTTAAGAATGTCTTCGAGCTGGCCTTGGGCAACAATTTTGCCGCCATGAACACCCGCCCCAGGGCCAATATCCACAATGTAGTCGGCTGCTCGCATCGTATCTTCGTCGTGCTCCACTACCACTAGCGTATTGCCCAAGTTCTTCAGGCGGTCTAACGTTTTGAGCAGGCGATCGTTGTCTCTTTGGTGTAGGCCAATGCTGGGCTCATCGAGCACATAGAGCACGCCGCTGAGTCCGGCCCCAATTTGAGTGGCCAGCCGAATCCGCTGAGCTTCTCCACCGGACAGCGTGCGGGCGGTTCTATCGAGCGTGAGATAGTCGAGGCCTACATCTAACAAAAAGGTAAGTCGCGCCTTAATTTCTTTAAGCACGAGTTCACCAATGGCAATCTGGCGGTTAGTAAGTTTAGGGGCATCGCCATTTTCTCCCACCAGTTCGTACACTCTGTCGCGGCACTCTCTAATGGAGACGCTGGTAAAGTCTTTAATGTTGTAAGGCCCAATTCGTACCGCCAAAGACTCGGGCTTCAGCTTCGCCCCGTTACAGGTTTTGCAGGGCTGGTCGATTAGATATTTCTCTAGCTTTTGCTTGTACGTATCGGAAGAAGACTCCTGGTACTGGCGCTGAAGCATCGGTAGCACACCCTCGTAGCGACGGTGGTAGCCCTTTTGGGTGCCGTAGCGAGAATCTGTTTCAATGTAGATTTTCTCTTTGGAGCCGTGCAGAATGGTGTGCTGCTGATCTTCACTGAGGCTGAGCCACTGGGACTGAAGCTCGAAGCCAAAGGCTTGACCAACGCTGTATAAAAGAGAGAAATAGTAGGTGTTATCTTTTTCTGACCAAGGGGCGATCGCAGCATATACAGGCGAGGTCAGATCCGGCACCACCAAATCCGCTGAGAACCGTCGTAAGCTACCCAAGCCGTGACAGTCTGGGCAAGCGCCATACGGTGAATTAAACGAAAACAATCGAGGCGATAGCTCGTCCATCACCGCCCCGTGCTCTGGGCAGGCAAAATTCTCAGAGAAAACAATGTCATCCGGGATGGCATCTGACGTAGATTTAGCGGCCTTTTCGGACGCCTCTGTTTTCTGAGCGTCTGTTTTAGCAGGCAACACATCAATAATCGCAATCCCGTCTGACCGCTTCAGCCCGGTAGACAGCGAATCGACCAGCCGCTCCTGCAAATCATCTTTCTTCACCAGGCGATCAACAACAACTTCAATATCGTGCGTTTTGTTCTTATCCAGCTCAATATTGTCGCCTAGCTCACGCGCCTCACCGTTAATGCGCACGCGCACAAAGCCCTCAGCCGCCAGCGCCGAAAGTAGCTTCTGATGCGTTCCCTTTTTTCCTCGTACGACAGGCGCTAATATTTGAAACCGCGTTTTGTCCGGCAGCGCCATCACCTGATCCACCATTTGGTCAATGCTCTGCGGCGCAATTGATCTGTCGCACACCGGACAATGCGGCTGCCCTGCCCGTCCATATAGCAAGCGCAAATAGTCATAAATCTCCGTCACCGTTCCCACCGTAGAGCGGGGGTTGTGCGAGGTAGACTTCTGATCAATCGAAATGGCTGGGCTCAGACCCTCAATCGCGTCCACATCCGGTTTGTCTACCTGGCCTAGAAACTGCCGCGCGTAGGCACTCAGCGACTCTACATATCGCCGTTGCCCTTCGGCAAAAATGGTGTCAAACGCCAGCGAAGACTTACCCGAGCCCGACACCCCGGTAAACACAATCATTTTGTCGCGGGGTAAATCGAGACTGATGTTTTTGAGGTTGTGCTGTCGTGCGCCGCTAATGCGAATCAAATTTTTTGTGTCAGACAGATCTAGCCCACCATTTTTAACGGCGACAGGCACGTCTACGTGCGCGGCAGGTCTCGCTTTGGATGATTTTCTAGCTGCTTTCTTTTGAGTGGTTTCAGCTTTTGCAGTGTCAGCTTCACCCGGTTTCACTTTTGATGTTTTTGCTTTTGTTGACCCGGTTTTACTGGTTTTAGCAGTGGTTTTAGCTTGAGAAGTCTTGGCCTTAGCTGCGTCTGGCGTCTTATCTGAATCAGGTTTCTTTTTAGATGAAGGCATGGGGCAAGTTAAAGGCCGAAAGCGGCGATCGCACGGAGGTCAAAAAGCATTGCTTCATGATAAACCACCGCGATCGGTCTGAGCAGTTCGCCGCTGAGCTGTCTTTAATGGTGAAGTGATATGGCGATTACACTATTTCTAAATGAACTCTAGATGAAGTGCGTGAACCTACCTATGGATATTTCTGAGCAAATGCAGGCCCAAATTGAATCGCAAAGGTCGTTTTTCTCTACGCAAAAAACAAAGTCGATTTCCTTCCGCCGCCAGCAGCTTCAACAGCTAAAAGCCAGCATTCTAGACGCTTCAAACGATATCTCAGCCGCCCTCAATGCCGACTTAGGCAAATGCGAAACCGAAGCCTATCTCAGCGAGATTGCGCTTTCTGTTAGCGACATCGACTACGCCCTCAAGCACCTATCAAGCTGGGCAAAGCCGCGCCGGGCGAGTGTGCCTATTGCCTTTCAGCCTAGCAGCGGCAAAGTCGTTCCAGAGCCCAAAGGCGTCGTGCTGATCATCAGCCCCTGGAACTACCCCTTTCAGCTAGCGGTTGGGCCGTTAGTAGGGGCGATCGCCGCCGGCAACTGCGCCATTATCAAGCCCTCTGAAATCGCGCCGCACACCTCTGCTCTGCTTACCAAGCTCATCGCCGACACCTTCCCAGCCGACTACATCCGTGCGATTGAAGGCGACGCCCAAACCAGTCAAGCCCTACTCGCAGAGCCCTTTGACCACATCTTTTTTACAGGCTCGCCCGCGATTGGCAAAATCGTAATGCGCGCTGCTGCCGAGCACCTCACGCCTGTGACCTTAGAGCTGGGCGGGAAGAGTCCGGGCGTGGTCACCGCCAGCGCAGATATTAAAGTTGCGGCGCGGCGGATTGTGTGGGGCAAGTGCTTCAATGCGGGGCAAACCTGCATAGCGCCTGACTATTTGCTGGTAGAAGAGAGCGTTAAAGATGAGCTGATGGGGGCGATCGCCCAGGCCACCACCGACTTCTTTGGCGAAGATATGGAAAAATCGCCCGACTATGGCCGCATTGTGAGCGATCGCCATTTCCAACGCCTGCACAGCTTAATGACCGAAACCCTCGCCGTCGGGCACAAAGTCATCGGCGGTGATAGCAACGCAGAGACTCGATACATCGGCCTTACTGCGATCAATAATCTTGACGCCACCGCGCCTGCCATGCAGGAAGAAATTTTTGGCCCAGTTTTGCCTGTTCTCACCTTTCAGGAACTGGGAGAGGCGATCGCCTTCATTAACCAGCGCCCCAAACCCCTTGCCCTCTACCTATTTTCAGCCAACGCGCACCAGCAGCAGACCGTCCAAACGCAAACCAGCTCCGGCTCTCTATGCTTTAACGAAACCATCAGCCAATACGCCATTCAAGCCTTACCCTTTGGTGGCATTGGCCAAAGCGGCATCGGCGCAGGCCATGGCAAAGCAGGCTTCGACGCCTTCTCTCATTACAAAAGCATCCTCAAAAATCCCACCTGGATAGACGTGCCTTTGCGCTATCCGCCTTACGCGGGCAAACTGCCGTTGCTCAAAAAGTTGTTGTAGTCTTGAGATCGTGCCCTTACCTGCGACTGCGCGCTTGGCTGCACCGTCAGCGGACTTAGCTTAAGCTGGATTAAAAGAGTCATAGGAGTGACGCCATGCCCGAAATGCTTACCACCGCGCTTAAAGAATGGTCAGTAGCGGTAGACGCTTTGGCCAACGGTGAAACTATTCTGCTGTTACGTAAAGGCGGCATTAAAGAAGACAGCGGCAAGTTCTCTGCTGAAGCCGAAAAAGTCGTCCTGTTTCCAACCTTCGAGCATCAAAGGCCCGAGCTGCTGAAGCCTGACTACCAGGCCGCTGTAGACCCCGTTGAGAAAGGATGGCATCCTAAAGTAATTACGCTCAAAGCTTGGGCTCAGATTACCAATATTTTTTTAACCGACGATGCCGATAAGGTCGCTGCGCTGACGCCGTTTCATATTTGGCAGACGAATCTTGCTCAAGAGCGATTGAAATGGAAGCCGAAGCAGCCGCTGTATGTGATGACGCTGCGGGCCTATCGTTTTCCCAAGCCAGTTGTACTACCTTGGCGTGAAGCGTATGGAGGGTGCCAATCTTGGGTGCCGATAGATGAGGGAGTTAAGGCAAATGGGGTGGAGGCGATCGCCCAAGCTGACTACAGAGCGCAAGTATCCGCTATCGAGCAAGTCCTTCGTTAATGGGTTGTTTCGCAAAATCGATTGAACACTACCCCTTATATCGACTGAGCCGCCGACACAGCCGGTTGAGAACCGGGCACCCCCTCATTCGCCGAGCCATTCAATCCATTTGCCGAACCAGCCAAACCATTCAAACTTGAATCACCTTTTATAACAGTCTCTACGATCTGAGGCATCACAATTGTTACGACCGAGCCCTTACCCGCCCCCTTACTGCTGATGGTGATATCGCCCTGCATCAGCCGCATAAAGTTCTGCGAAATCGCCAGCCCTAGCCCCGTCCCCTCATAGGGCCGCGTATGCGAACCATCCACCATCACAAACGGCTTAAACAGCTTCGGCAAATCCTCAGGCGCAATCCCAATACCAGAATCTTTGACCGTAATTTTCACCCAAGGCCCAGACGGTAACAGCAGTGCACAAGGCACCTCATCGTTCGGATCGGTCATCGTCACCGCCTTCACCAACGCGCCCTCCGCCAGCGTCTTACCCGTCGTTACCCGTATAGAAATCTCGCCCTCATCGGTAAACTTCAGCGCGTTAGAAAACACATTCAACAGCACCTGCTTAAACCGCGACAAATCCGCTGACACCATCAGCGGCACGTCTAGCTTCGGTCGAATGAGCTGCAATCCTTTCTGCTGAAACTGCAAAACCTGCATGTCCAGCACGTCTTGTAGCACCTGTCGCAAATCCACCGGCACCACGTTCACATCCAGCGTACCAGCCTCAATTTTGGCAATATTCAAAATATCCTCAATGACTGTCAGCAAATGCAGCGCCGCCTTATCCGCCTGCTGTAAAAACTCCAGCTCCTCTTCTTTGGAGTCACACAAATCGTCCTGAATCACCCGAATCGAGCCAATAATGCCGTTCAGCGGTGTCCGCAGCTCGTGAGACGTATTCGCCAAAAACTCATTTTTAAGCTGGTTGGCCGTCTGAGCATCGTGCCAAGCCCGCCGCAGCTCAGCCGAATTTTCCTTCAGCCGTCGCAACATTCGCTCTAGCACCATCCCTAAGTAGTCCAGCTCCCAAATATTAGAGGCCCGAGGCGCAGCCTTTAGCTGAGAGAGGTCGTCAACATTCTGCGTATAGCGAATCAGCCGCTCTATCGGCAGCGAAAGGCTGCGAGACACATATATTGCCAGCAAGATACTCGCCGCTACTAGCCCAATCGTAATCGTGATCAGCACGCTACGGATTTCGTTAAGCCCTGCCAGCGCGTGGTCAATCGGCGTCACTGTCAGCACCGTCCACTGGCTATTTTGCTTAGGGCTCACCGGTACCTTGAAGCCGCTATAGCCTGCTAGCCACTCGCCATCTGCCTCTGATGAAAAGCGAAAAAGATGAATAAAAGCATCTTGGCCAGCCTGCACGCTGCCTATAATACTCGACAGCTTTTCCGCCTCTCTCAGCGTCGAAATCTTTTGTCCCACCTGCACCGAGTCAGGATGTGTCACCACAATGCCGTCCGGGTCAACAATCACCGTTTCGCCCACCAGCGACTGATCGTCAATGTCTTGAAGCTGCGAAATACACACCTCCATTGCCAGCGTATACCGCAGGCCATCTGGGCTATAAAGCGGGCTGGCTACTACAAACTTAATCAACGCGCGGTCAGGATCTGAAGAGACGGCAGGCGCTGCCGTTCCTGGCGAAAAAACGTAGAAGTCTGATTTGTCGATCGGATTAGTTTGTAGCCAGGGTAGTTTTTTAGCGCTAGGCATAATTGTTCTACCACAGGTATTCACTGTCGCCCCATCGGCCAGTGGTGCCACTAGTTCTACACAGCTAATTTCGTAAGGAGAATCTTTCTCAAACTCGCGCAGAATCTTTTCAATGCCATCCACATCGCCAGATTGAAAGGCAGACGTCTGTGCCAGCAAGTCCATATTGGCTTCAACTGAACCAATCCCCGTTTTTAGCTCATCGGCTTTGCGAATAGCGCTGCTAGTAAGGTTCTGACGTGCGGTTTCTAACAAGCTGGTTCTAGCTTTACGCAGCGCGAACCACTGACCCATCACTAAAATGGGCAGCGTGAAGAGCAAAATTTTGACTAGTAGATTGCGTCGAAACGAGTGCGGACGGTTAGCCATAGCAGGTTTGAGACATTGAACCTAAAGCAGCACAGCTAGGAAACTGAGCCTAAAACATTGGGCCGCAAAACCACAATAGGGCTGAAGAAAGGGGCACCAAACAAGTGCCCAACGGATATCAAGCTGTGCCTTCACACAGTTTTGTTTAAGCATAAACACGTAGACACCCTACGAAAAACTATCACTCTTTCCCTAATACATCTATGTATTCATCTTTTCTTAGTTTATCTGCCAAGTCGGCACCCTGATGCAACTGAGCTACAAATTTATGATGATGCTTCAATCGATATAAAAATTAGGTGTGAATTAAAACCATACTTGTTACAGTCTTTCTGGTACGACTATAGGCCGTTAGTCTAGACACAAAGTTGCTATGTCGCCACAGATTATCAACTGGCCGATGAGCGATCGCCCGCATACCACCGTTGTGCTAGCGATGAGCGCCGATGGCAAAATTGCTGATGCTAGCCGCTCAGCCGCTCGCTTTCCTTCAACAGCAGACAAAGCACACTTGGAGCAGCAGATTGCCAGAGCGGATGCGACGCTGTTTGGAGCGGGAACGCTAAGGGCCTATGGGACAACGCTATCGGTGACGGATAAAGGTTTGATTGAGGAGAGGCGATCGCGCCATCAGCCTGATCAACCCATTCAAATCGTCTGCACCGCCACCAGCAATCTCGATCCGCACTATCGCTTTTTTCAGCAGCCCGTTCCCCGCTGGCTCATCACCACTCTAGAAGGCCTGCAAACCTGGAAATCACATCCTCATCAACCCGTTCCGGAGCAAAATCAGTTCGATCAAATTTTGATCAACGAGCGGCCTTTTGATTGGGCCAAGATAATGCAGGACTTACGCACTGGAAAAGCTGCGCTTTCTACGCGAGGAAGTCGCCTTCAAATTGAACGACTTGTAATAATGGGCGGCGGCGAGCTGGTCGCGTCATTGCTTGCAAATAATTTAATTGACGAGCTTTATCTAACCATTTGTCCTTTACTCATTGGTGGAAAAACGGCCCCGACGCCAGCGGGTGGATTAGGGTTTACGCTACCAAAAACACCTCAGCTCAAGCTACAGTCCTCACGAGTAGCGGGCGATGAAGTATTTCTGCACTATAGCGTCATCATGTCTGACAGTTGATAACATTGCTGGCGATTCACAACCTATGTCTATTCACAAAAGCATTTGGGTGCCTCTAGTTGTCGGGCTTGAAATTATCTTAGTCACGCTCTATGCAACAACCATCAACATCAACAGAGGTGAGCCGCTGCCTTTTTTGGATGTTAATGGAGCGAGAACGCTGCCTTCTATCCTTCAGGTAACCCAGCTATTCCTAATCGGGGTGCTGCCGCTCTGGATGTACTTCACCTATCGCGACCAACAGATACCACCTTCTCGCAATCTGTTGGGATGCGTAGCGCTATTATTTCTTTACGCGGCTACAGATGAACTGTTTAAGCTCAGCTTTATAGGCAATCAGCATCACCTATGGAAGTCTGTTTATCTTGCGTTAGGATTTTCAATTCCTATCTTATTTTATCGAGATTTGATTCGCCTTTTTCAGCAGTATCCCAAACCAATGAGGCTAATCGTCATTGGCTTCGTCACTTTTCTGGTGGGTGGCTTTGGCCTGGAGCTTTTTCGCTCGTACATTCAAGAGCCTTACTGGTACAAACTGTTTGGCCGATGGCAGTTTTACCAGGTAGATTCCGTGAGAACAGCTTTGGAAGAACTCGGAGAAATGCTGGGAGAAACGATAGTATTGCAAGGCACGCTCGGCATAGTAGCGCAGCGAAGTCGATTGGTAGCCACAGCACAGCGGTCACACTGCCAATAGCGTTCAATAGCGTTCTTTTTTAAGCGAAAAACCGCGCCGCCACGATGTCAAAACTTCTACTACCCTATAAAGAAGTCCCATACCGCTTTAACTACCTGTGTCAGAATCCTCAGTGCCCTACACCGCCCGCTGGACAAATCGCCTCTCAGACATTCCAGCCGAGCAGTGGGACGCGATGGCGATGCCGCTACCAACGCCCGCATTAGAGTGGGCTTGGCTGAACAATATGGAAACCTCCGGCAGCACGGGCCCCAAAACAGGCTGGATGCCCCACCATTTGACCCTATGGCGAGAAGAGAAGCTCGTTGCGGCGGCTCCACTGTATTTAAAAGGGCACAGCTACGGCGAGTTTGTTTTTGACCATCAGTGGGCTGAGCTAGCTGAGCGGCTAGGTGTGGACTACTATCCTAAGCTGCTAGGAATGTCGCCGTTCACACCCGCAGAAGGCTATCGCTTTTTGATTGCGCCGACTGAGAACGAAGGCGAAGTTAATGAGATATTGGTTAGCCTGATTGACGACTTTTGCATTAAGCACAGCATTTCGGGCTGTAACTTTCTGTATGTCGATCCGCAGTGGCAGGTTGATATGGAGAAGCTTGGTTTTCACAAGTGGTTGCATCATAGCTACGTGTGGCAAAACAAAGGCTTCAACAACTTTAATGACTATCTTGAGCAGTTCAACTCGAATCAGCGGCGCAATATCAAGCGCGAACGTAAGTCGATTGAAAAAGCAGGGATTCACTTTAAGGTGCATACCGGAGAAAGCCTCACGCCTGAGATGTGTCTGAAGGTGTACGACTTTTATAGCGATACTTGCGACAAATTCGGATGGTGGGGCAGCAAGTACCTGAAGCGTCAGTTCTTTCAGCAGCTACACCCGGTTTGGAATAAGCGGGTTGTCATTTTTGCGGCCTATACCGAAGAGAGTCCTGATCCGGTGGGGATGTCTTTTTGTTTGACGAAGGGCGATCGCCTCTACGGTCGCTACTGGGGATCGTTTGAGGAATACAACAATCTTCACTTCAATGCCTGCTACTATGAGCCGATTGAATGGGCGATCGCAAACGGCATCCAAACCTTCGATCCCGGCGCGGGCGGTCGCCACAAAAAGCGTCGCGGCTTCCCGGCTACGCCCAACTACAGCCTGCATCGCTTTTACGCCCGCGAACTCGGCGGCATTTTAGAAAACTACATCGGCCGCATCAACGAAGCCGAACAGTTTCAAATTGACGAAATCAACGCCGACCTACCGATTAAAGACTTGCAGGCAGAAATTCCACTCGTGGAGGAATCTACTCAAGTCTAAAGCTATCTATACCAGCGATAGTAAACCATCAATGAGATTTTAAAAGCGCAGGATCTCGCCTTTGCCTGACGCGATAAAATAGTGAGCCACACTACACTTTTGTTCAAAAGCCCATGGTGACGACAGCAACGCCCGCCGCAGACCCAAACGCCGTTAGCGCAGCGACACTGACTGCTCTAAACAACAAGCTCTCTAAGCGGTTCATAGAGCTAGACCCGGACGGCTACTTTTTAATTTATATCGACCGTGAAGCTTCAATCATCTGCGCCAAGCACTTCACCAACACCATTAATGAAAAAGGCCTCGCCTGTGATCCTAAAACGGGTAAGCCTCTGTCCGTACGCGGTGGCGGTACTCGCCCAGCCGAACAGCTTTTTACCGGACGAACTGCAAAAGAGCTGTGTATGAAAATATTTGAAGATAAAGAGAATTCCTGCCCAATCAGCTATCTAGATCATGCAGCCTACTTGGGCAGAGAATTTGTTCGAGCCGAAATCGCTTTAATCCAGGGTGCGGAATACGTACAGGATTGAACAGGAAAGGCTGAGACAGGCAAACGCTGAGAGATAAAGGGCAATTCCGGTAAGCAAAGCAATAACTCCAAGGTATCCAAGGTAACGAATCAAAGAAACGACTCCAGTTACAACAATCCTACTCCTCAATGACATAAATCCCTTCCCTTCTCGGCAAGTTTGCTAGATGAGATAAAGACTATATATCACCGTCTATTCAGCTCGCGCTCTAAACACACGTAAAAAAATAGCTCGCAGTTAGCCTCAAGAAAGACACCCCTGCGAGCTATTTTTGAATCGTTTGTACAGCTCTATAGATTAAACGGTAGCCATGGAGGGGCTGCTTACGCTAGCAACATCAGACAGAATGCCTTCAGACTGTGCCATATAAAGCATTAGATCCATTACCCGGTTGGAATAGCCCCACTCGTTGTCATACCAGGCAAGGATCTTAAAGAAGCGATCGTTCAGCTCCATGCCAGCTTTGGCATCAAAGATACTGGAACGGGGATCGCCTGTAAAGTCGGAAGAAACCAGCGGCTCTTCGGTATAGCCTAGTACGCCTTTTAGGCTATCTAAAGAGGCTTCCTGCATTTTGGCGCAAATTTCAGAGTAGGAAGTCGCCTTTTCAGTGCGGAACGTTAAATCCACAACAGAAACGTCGGGGGTTGGCACGCGAATGGCCATTCCGGTTAGCTTGCCCTGTAGCTCAGGCAATACCAACGTCACCGCTTTTGCCGCGCCTGTTGAGGCCGGGATTAGGTTTTGACCCGCACCACGACCGCTGCGGAAGTCTTTATTGCAGGGGCTATCGACCGTGGGCTGAGTGGCCGTAGCGGCGTGAATTGTGGTCATCAGACCTTCGGCTAGGCCAAAGTTATCGTTGATGACCTTTGCAATCGGGGCCAAACAGTTGGTTGTGCAGCTTGCGTTAGACACAATTTGGTCAGTCACAGGATCAAAGGTTTCGTGGTTGACGCCGACTAAGAACGTGCTGACTTTATCAGGGCTCTTGGTGGGAGCCGAAATGATCACCCGCTTAGCGCCTGCAACGAGGTGAGCTTTGGCTGTGTTGTAAGTGGTAAAAAGACCGGTTGCTTCAATGACATAGTCGGCACCAATCTTGCCCCAAGGCAGCTCAACGGGGTTGCGAATGGAGGTACAGGGAATAAAGCGGCCGTTCACGATAATGCCGTTGTCGCGAGCTTCTACCTCACCAGGAAAGGTGCCGTGTGTAGAGTCGTACTTGAACAAGTAGGCCAATGTTTCGGGGGGCACAAGGTCGTTGATACCAACGAATTCAATGTTGCTATTGTTGATTGCCGCGCGGAAAACGAGGCGGCCAATGCGGCCAAATCCATTGATACCAACTTTTAGAACAGCCATAAGCAGTTTGATTTGGGGGTTTAGAGAAGGTCTACAGCGAATGTTTATAGCAAGATGCTTTCACTACGCTTCGTTAGTTATTAGTTATAGAGAAAAAAATCAAAAAGTGGGAGAACTACACTTTTCCTTCAGAGTTCGACTCACATTACGATACAAACTGGGCCTGGTGCAAAAGCAGGTAACACTTTGCTATGTCCATTTCAGCCGTTCAAGGCTCTCCACTTGATTGTCTGAGGTGACCTAGAGCCACGATACTCAAGGCTTGTCACCACTGCTTAGCGAGTCCACCTCATGAGTTCAGCTTCCTCAGTTGCCGCTACCTTGCGCCCCGAAACTCGCCAGCAAATCGCGATTGAGGCCCTGGCAAAGTCAAAACCCATCAGCCATCTGGCCACTGACTATGAGGTCAGCCGCAAATTTGTCTATGAGCAGAGCGACAAGGCAAAGCTGGCCCTGGATGACGCTTTTGAGCCTACTATCCCTGACAAGCAAGTGCTGTTTCACCTGCCGATCACCAAAAGCTGGCTGTTTCAATTGATTCTTGGTCTGGTGTTGATTTGCCACAGTTCGTTGAGAGGCGTCGTCGAATTGCTGAGGGACGTCTTTGACGTGGCGATCAGTACCAGTACAGTTCGCAATCGCCTTAATACCGCAGCAGAGCAAGCCAGTGCGATCAATGCGGCTCAAGACCTGTCGCTGATTGAAGTAGATTTGAGGGACGAAATCTTTCAGGTCCATCGACCGGTGCTGGTGGGAATGGATGCCGCTTCGACTTATTGCTATTTACTAAAATTGACTGAACACCGGGATGCCGATACCTGGGGCTGTCATTTGCTGGATAGGATAGACCAAGGCCTCGCCCCGACGCGAACGATTGCGGATGCGGGAAGCGGGCTTCGGGCAGGCCATCAGGCGGCGTTTGGGGCAGAAGTCCCCTGCCATGGCGATGTCTTCCACATTCAGCATCAGTGCCAGACTGTTGCCAACAGTCTCACCCGTCAGGCCATGGGGGCCACCACCCGCCGCCAAGACTTGGAACAGAAAATGGTGCTCGCCAAGCAGAAGGGCCAAGGCAATCGATTCTCTGCCAAACTGACCCAGGCCCGGCAGCATGAGGTGAGCGCAATCTCACTGGCGCGCGATGTCAAAACTCTCATCGGGTGGTTAAACCACGACGTCCTGGAACTGGCTGGCCCAGCGCTCGCAGAGCGTCAAGAACTCTATAATTTCGTTGTGGCAGAACTCCAGCTTAGAGAAGCAATTGGCGGGAAGAAAGTCCGTGTCCTGCGCAAAGCGTTGCAGAATCAGCGAGACGACATTCTGGGGTTCTCTCAGGTGCTAGACGACAAGCTCGCTGACATTGCTCAGCAACTGAAAATGCCGCTCCATCTAGTACGGGAGATGTGTCTTCTATTCCGTAAACAGCCCACCTCCAATGCTTACTGGCAAGCCTGGAATCAACTCCAGCAGACACTGTCGGGACAATTCCATCAGCTCTATGAAGCAGTCCAAACAGCGATGAGACAGACGCCTAGAGCCAGCTCCATGGTAGAGAATCTGAACTCTCGGCTGCGGAATTACTTCTTTCTGCAAAAACATCTGGGGCCGTCCTATCTCAAGCTCCTACAGTTCTTTTTGAATTCTCGTCAGTTCATGCGCAGTGAGTGTGAAGAACGCGTTGGGAAAAGTCCAACCGAACTGATGACGGGAGAAAGTCATCCCCATTGGTTGGAACTCCTCGGATTTCAGCGTTTCCAACAGGCCTAATCAGAAACGTCGATGAAAGCTAGGTCGTCATGACGATGATGGCCTAATTTGTCGTGCGAGTGTTACCTGAAAACGGCCATTTTTGCACCATGCCCGCCTCTCTCCCTCTTGTACTTCAATCGCGCATTAGCCGCCGAAAAGTTACCGGTTAGCGAGCTTTTTTTTACCCACTTTGCGTAACCGGATAGACTCGGGCGTTACCTCCACCATTTCATCTGGCCCAATGTACTCAAGCGCACGCTCCAAGCCCATTTCCATGGGTGACTGAAGCTGCACCAGCTCATCGCCCGATGCGGCCCGGTGGTTCGTGAGCTGCTTTGCCTTACAAATGTTCAGCTCAAGATCCTGGTTGCGATTGGCCTCACCGACGACCATACCCTTGTACACCTTAGTACCCGGCTCAATAAAGAAGGTTCCTCTATCTTCAGCATTCTTCAGAGAGTAGAACGTTGCCACGCCTTCCTCAAAAGAAATCAGAACGCCGTTGCGACGGGTTTCAATTTCACCAGACATCGGGCGGTACTCCAAAAAGCTGTGGTTCATAATGCCAGCGCCGCGAGTCGCGCGCATAAATTCGCCTCTAAAGCCAATCAGGCCACGGGCTGGAACCACAAACTCTAGCTGAGCGCGACCGTCACCAGAGACCATCATGTCTTTCATTTCAGCTTTGCGGTTGCCGAGCCGCTCCATACAGCCACCGACCGCTTCTTCAGGCACATCTAGCACTAACTGCTCAAAGGGCTCGCAGGGCTTGCTGTTCACTTCACGGTAAATCACTTGAGGCTGTGAAACCTGGAACTCGTAGCCTTCACGGCGCATAGTTTCAATAAGGATGCCGAGGTGAAGTTCGCCGCGACCTGAGACAGCAAAGCGATCGGGAGAGTCGGTTTCTTCAACCCGCAAAGCCACGTTGGTTTCTAGCTCACGATTGAGGCGATCGCGCAATTGACGAGAGGTGACAAAGCTACCTTCTTGGCCTGCAAACGGCGAGTCATTCACCGCAAAGGTCATCTGCAACGTAGGTTCGTCTACTCTAATCAACGGCAGCGCCTGCGGGTCAGTCGCACAGGTGATGGTTTCACCAATGTTGGCATCTGCAAAGCCAGCTACGGCCACAATATTACCGGCAGTTGCTTCTTTTCTTTCTACGCGAGCAAGGCCTTCAAAGCCCATCAGCTTCGTAATTTTGCCTTTAACAATCTTGCCGTCTTCTTTCACCAGCGCGCACTGCTCGCCCATGCGAATCGTGCCGTTGTGAATTTTACCAATCACAATACGACCGAGATAGTCAGAGTAGTCAAGCGTTGTAACCTGAAGCTGCAAAGGCTTGTCAGGATCACCAATTGGCGGAGATACGTGGTGAAGAATCGATTCAAACAGAGGCTTCATGTCTTTATCTTCTTCCTCCATTTTCTCTTTGGCAAAGCCTGCTAGGCCAGAGGCAAAGAGATACGGGAAGTCGCACTGATCGTCGTCAGCACCTAGCTCAAGGAAAAGATCGAGCACTTTATCAACAGCCGTGTGGGGGTCGGCCCGAGGTCGATCAATTTTGTTGACAACAACAATGGGACGCAGGCCTTTTTCTAATGCTTTTTTCAGTACGAAGCGCGTTTGCGGCATCGGGCCTTCGTTGGCGTCCACGATCAGCAAGCAGCCATCAACCATGCCCAGTACTCGCTCTACTTCGCCCCCAAAGTCCGCGTGACCAGGGGTATCGACAATGTTAATGAGCGTTTTGCCGTAATACACCGCTGTGTTTTTTGACAGGATGGTAATCCCTCGTTCCCGTTCCAAATCGTTAGAATCGAGCACACAAGTGGGGACGGCTTCGTTGTCGCGGAAAATACCGGACTGCTCTAACAAAGAGTCTACGAGTGTGGTTTTGCCGTGGTCTACGTGGGCGATGATAGCAACGTTACGGATAGGAAGGCTCATGAGGTATCTCAAAGGTGGCGGAAGTGCCGACAGACAGAAGCCCGCGACGGCGTGCGAGCATAAACTAGCTTTATATCAGGTGACGATTGTTGATGCCCTTGATATAAAGCTTAATCAATTGTAACTTATGCGTTCACGCCCGTGGGCCTCAAACCCTGACAATTTCGGCATTTGGCGCACTTACGTCATCTCCTGATTGAGCGCAAAGGTGGAAATCCTTACGGACTGGGTAATGGAGACGGTATGCCAAATCAGGCTGATAAAAAGCCGCTGAGGAATAATCGTCAGTCAGCGCTAATTTTGCAGCAGCAACTGACGGAGGTTTACAGATAGTTATGAACTGCGCTGATTATTTGAGCATTAGCGCCGACTCTTTTGAAACGCTGTCAGACGTTGGGAGATCAGCACCACACCGCCGACAAAACTGAGCGTCTGTTTCATGCCCTGATAGGCCGCAGCTCAAACAGGTCACTCGCACCGAGTTCTGCACCTTTGTGAATTGCTGAATAAACTTACCAACTTGGGTGGGAATGAGCGCAATGCCAGACAGAATCATCAGGATGGTGAGCCCGCGCCCGGCTTCTGAGACAGGTGTGATATCACCAAAGCCTACGGTCGTCATGGTCACTACCGAAAAATAAACCGCGTCTAGAAAGGTTTCAAACTTTTCACCATTGACCCCGTGCTCTGCCTGGTAAATGCCGCTTGAGTAGATGAAAATAATGGCAAATAGCGTAAAGATGATTCGAGCTAGTATCAAACCTTCTATGCCGCTTATACGGGCAAACCAGGTCTTTTCTTCAAAAAATCGAACCAGTCTTAAAATCCTTAAACAGCGGATTAGCCTCAAAAAGCGTGTGTCTACAAAGCCCAGCACCATCGGCAAAATGGCCACCAGATCAATCAGGCCGTACAGACTAAATATAAATTTTATAGGTCGCTCGGCTGACCATAGGCGAATGAGATATTCCAGCGTAAATAGAACGAAAATGACCTGATCGGCGGTGCTAATCCAGTGGTGAACCTTCAGAGGAAGCGGATAGGTTTGAATCGCAAACAGTAGGACAAACAAAAGAATGAGGAGTGCGATTGCCCCATTCACCACCACCCCAGTCGCGTCGTCACTCTCATCTAATACATGCCGTACCCGTTCCCTTAAAGTCATCTTTAGTGAGTATTTGCTTTTACCTATTTTCTATTGGCGCACTGCTGTTAAGACTATTAAGACAAATCATCACATTATCTGTAATTAGCGGACGCGCCTCAAAGAACTCGATACGATAACTAAGCTAGTCGCAAAAGTATCTAGGGAAAGTCCGGTGAAAATCCGGCGCTGTGCCGCAGCTGTCAAAGTCAGAACACCTAGGCCCGCTTTTGTTTTATGACCTTTGTTCTCTACTGCCTGCGAAACACAGGCTAGGAGCCCTTTTCTATGACCAGAATTCAAACATCCGACACTCTCACAGCCACACCGGAACGCACACTAGCCACCGACCCTTCAACTAAGCTGGCCACCAAAATAGTCGCTGACGGCGCTGACCGCCATGCCACCGACACGACCACTCCCGCCAGCGGCCTGACGTTACCACAGCTACCGATTGTCCGTCCGTTACTTATGGTCGGCCACGGCACCCGCAATCCCAAAGGTCGCCAAGATCTAATCGACTTTGCCACCATCTACCAGCAGCTAGACACCTCCCGCCCCGTCATTCCCTGCTTTTTAGAACTCACCGAGCCCAGCATTCAAGACGGCGTAGATCAGTGTATTGAGCAAGGCTACACCGACATCTCCGTGCTGCCCATCCTCTTGTTTGCCGCTCGCCACAATAAGTTCGATGTCACCAACGAGCTTGACCGCGCAAAGGCACGCCATCCTCAGCTCACCTTCCACTACGGTCGTCACTTCGGCATCACCCCCGCCATTTTCGACCTGTGGCAAGCTCGTCTAGCGCTACTTGATACGCCTGCGCACAATCCACATAACATCGCCCGCGAAGACACCGTGCTTATGTTCATCGGACGCGGCTCTAGCGATCCGGATGCTAATGGCGACGTGTTTAAGATGGCGCGCATGATGTGGGAAGGCAGCGGCTATCACACGGTAGAAACCTGCTTTATTGGCATTACGCATCCTCGGTTAGAAGAAGGCTTTAGGCGATCGCGCTTATACCAACCCAAACGCATCGTCGTGCTGCCCTACTTCATGTTTACCGGCGTACTCATGGAAAAAATTGAGCGGATCGCTGCCGAACAGCAGGCGCTCCACCCCGACGCTGAAATTGCCATGCTGCCTGAAATGGGCATTCATCCCCAGCTCATTAAGGTGCTGCGCGATCGCGAAATCGAAACTCAGCTTGGTCAGGTCGCGATGAACTGCGAAATGTGCAAGTTCCGCATCGTCGCAGGCGAGACAGGCCACGGTCACAATCATGGGCACGATCATGGACACAACCACGATCGCCACAATCATCATGGACACGGACACAATCACGACCATGGCGCTAATCTAGATCCTTGTGCCGAGCCTGAGAAGTATCATCAGCGCATCTGGCAGGTTCCTTAGCCCTTTAAACGACTTTATTTATGGCTGACTCTATGTTTAAGGTAGGCGATCGCGTTCGCGTCGCCACCCGCCCCCAATACCTCAAAAGTGACGACAACATGCCCATGCTGCGCCCCCCTGACTTAGTAGCAGTGGGTGAAGAAGGTGTGGTGCGATCGCGCAAACCCGGCGGCTACCTAGGCGTAAAGTTCAGCCAAGGCGCATTCTTAATCGACGCACAGTATCTAGAGTCCGCCAAGGCCACCTAATAAAACGTTAAGCACAAGTTTCTTGGAATACAAATCCAATCGCGTGACATCCGTGTGCTACATTTAATAACCGTGAAAGGCATACGCACTTGCCCGCGCAAACCTCAGCACAGCCTAAGGTGTAGCTCACGTCAAAAGACAAACAAAATGGGGGTCGCTAGCTCAGTGGTAGAGCATTCGGCTTTTAACCGACTGGTCCTGGGTTCGAATCCCAGGCGACCCATTTTTTATTAATTTCTTTCCAAGGAAAAATTTTACGCTTCCTCGGGAAAGGAAAACATTTGTCCACAGGTCATTGTTTTGACTTACTATTGATTTATATAAACCTAAGAATATTTTTAGGTTTCCACTTGAAATTTGTCACAAGACAAATAAATTAATTAGGAGGATATGGAATGGCGCTTGTACCTATGCGGCTGATGCTCGATCACGCAGCCGAAGAAGGCTACGGGATTCCTGCGTTTAACGTAAACAACCTGGAGCAGATTCTGGCAATTATGCAGGCTGCTGACGAAACTGACAGCCCTGTTATTTTGCAAGCCTCACGCGGTGCGCGGAAATACGCAGGCGAAAACTTCTTACGTCACCTCGTGATGGCAGCGGTAGAAACCTATCCCCACATTCCTGTTGTGATGCACCAAGACCACGGTAACGGCCCTGCCACTTGCTACTCAGCAATTCGCAACGGCTTTACCAGCGTCATGATGGATGGCTCACTCGAAGAAGATGCAAAAACACCTGCAAGCTTTGAGTACAACGTCAACGTTACTCGTAAAGTAGTAGACGTTGCTCATGCCATCGGTGCCAGTGTAGAAGGAGAGCTAGGCTGCCTCGGCTCACTCGAAACCGGCCAAGGTGAAGCAGAAGACGGTCACGGTTTTGAAGGCAAGCTCGACAAAGACCAGCTCCTCACTGACCCTGAAGAAGCGGCGCAGTTTGTAGAGGCTACTCAGGTAGACGCCCTTGCAGTTGCGATTGGCACCAGTCACGGTGCATATAAGTTCACTCGCAAGCCAACTGGCGAAATTTTGGCAATCGATAGAATTGCAGAAATCCACAAGCGCCTGCCAAACACTCACCTCGTCATGCACGGATCTTCTTCTGTGCCTCAAAAATGGCTAGAGTTGATCAACAAGCACGGTGGTGCCATTCCTGAAACTTACGGCGTACCGGTCGAAGAGATTCAGAAAGGCATTAAAAATGGCGTTCGCAAAGTGAACATCGACACCGACAATCGCTTAGCAATTACTGCTGCCATCCGCGAAGCCGCTGAAGCCGATCCTAAAAACTTCGACCCACGCCACTTCCTCAAGCCTTCTATCAAGTACATGAAGATGGTTTGTACCGATCGCTATGAGAAGTTCGGCGCTGCTGGACAAGCTTCCAAGATTAAGCAAGTTGGCGTAGAAGTATTTGCCGCTAAATACGAAGCTGGCGAACTTGATGCAAAAGTTAAAACGGCTGCTGCTGTCAGTTAGTTGAGCTGCATGGCGGTTAGACTGCCTTATTAGAACCAACCTCCAGGAGTACTATCTTCTGGAGGTTTTTTATTTTGTAAAGTCTTTTCCGTTAGCTTGCGATCGCCTAACTTTTCCTCACCAGACTCACCTACCTTCAAACCTGACAAAAACCACATTTTTTGGAGGCAGCAAAGCTTTTATCATGCCATACGCTACTCGGATTAGACAGCACAAAAGAGGAGGGATAGCGATCGCTATCCCTCCTCTTATACAAATCTAAGCCAACAATCGAGTCAGTTGGGTTGGATTACTGCTGCTTAGTAGCGGTAGCCGCCGCCACTGTTATTGCTCCCAGGCTTGTGAACGATGAAGCTTACAGCTTGGCACTGCTTGACGTTATCAAAGCCAACAACACGAATGAAGCAGTTACCGTACTCAGAACGGCAGGCTTGAATTTCGTCTAAAACTGCACGAGTGCTGGATGCGCCAAACAAAGGCAGCTTCCACATCGTCCAGTAGAAAGCTTTAGGATCAGAGTCTTCGTTAAACTCTACAGCAGGGATATAGCCCATCTGCAAGCAGTAGTTGAGCTGCTTTTCGATCTGTTGGTCAGTAAGGGGAGGAAGGTACGAGAGAGTTTCATACCGACGCTCTTTAGGGAGAGTTTTCATGGATTTCTTCCAGGGGTGAAAATAGGTCTATGTCGAGAAAAATTAGCGTCGATCTAAGTCGAAGTTTCTGGTGGTTCAGTATCAGAAGCGTCAGGTTCAGAAGTCTCAGCGTTAGTTTGAGAAGACGCTTTTAGATCTTCTACTTTTTCCACGCTGGCCGACAGCTCTTCCGAGGTCATTTGAGTCATGCGTTCTAAGTGCTTTTTTCGATGTCCCATATTGGCCTGCTGAATATTGGTGGTCACCATTTCGGGAAGAAACTCTGTAACTTCTTCAGCTAAGTGCTGACGCACCGTCATAACTCTTAAAGCCAATTCAGGATGTTCTTTGAACAGGTCGGTAATGAAGACTTCTCCATCTTGGATCTTTTCACGACTCGCAAACTCATTGAGCTGATGGAACAGCGGCAAGTTCGCTTCAAGCAATTGGCTTAGCACAGTGCGAACGGCTTGATAGGTGAGGTAGCTAGTAAGCACCTTTGCCGTATCTTTCGCGATTCGCTTGAGATCCATATAGAGGGAGCCCTATGAAAAGAGCACCGATAAATCTGTTGTGTTAGCCACAGCCTCCGTTGAGTTAACGGAGGCCTACTGGGGAAAACGACCCGTACTCTAATACCGCTCTACTAGAAAGCTAAGACTAGATAGTGTCTACGGTGTCGAACTCAAACTTAATCTCTTTCCAAAGATCAAGCGCAGCAGCCAGCTCAGGAGACCATTTGCCTGCTTCACGAAGGATGTCGCCACCTTCACGAGAGAGGTTACGACCTTCGTTACGGGCCTGAACACAGGCTTCAAGCGCAACACGGTTAGCCGTTGCACCAGGCGCGTTACCCCAAGGGTGACCCAAAGTACCACCACCAAACTGGAGTACGGAGTCATCACCGAAGATTTCAACGAGTGCAGGCATGTGCCATACGTGGATACCACCGGAAGCAACTGCCATTACACCCGGCATAGAAGCCCAGTCCTGGGTGAAGTAGACACCACGAGACTTGTCTTGTTCGATGTAGTTTTCACGCAGCAGGTCAACAAAGCCCAGCGTACCGGCGCGATCGCCTTCGAGCTTACCGACAACGGTACCTGTGTGAATGTGGTCACCACCCGATAGGCGCAAGCACTTCGCCAATACGCGGAAGTGGATACCGTGGTTCTTCTGACGGTCGATTACAGCGTGCATTGCACGGTGGATGTGCAGTAATACGCCGTTGTCGCGACACCAGTGAGCCAAAGAGGTGTTGGCCGTAAAGCCACCCGTTAGGAAGTCGTGCATGACGATGGGCATATCGAGTTCTTTTGCGTACTCGGCCCGCTTAATCATTTCTTCGCAAGTGGCAGCAGTTACGTTCAGGTAGTGACCTTTGATTTCACCTGTCTCTGCCTGAGACTTGTGAATTGCATCTGCTACGAACAAGAAGCGATCGCGCCAGCGCTGGAAAGGCTGGGAGTTAATGTTCTCATCGTCTTTAGTGAAGTCCAGTCCACCCCGGAGACATTCGTAAACCGCACGACCGTAGTTCTTTGCAGAAAGACCTAGCTTGGGCTTAATCGTACAGCCAAGCATGGGGCGACCGTACTTGTTGAGGCGATCGCGCTCAACCTGAATACCGTGTGGTGGCCCTTGGAAGGTCTTAACGTAAGCAACCGGAATCCGTAGGTCTTCAAGACGCAGAGCACGCAGTGCTTTAAAGCCAAATACGTTACCAACCAGTGAAGTTAGCAGGTTAGTAACAGAGCCTTCCTCAAACAAATCCAGAGGATAGGCAACATAAGCGATGTACTGATTATCTTCACCAGGCACAGGCTCGATATCGTAGCAGCGACCACGGTAGCGATCCATGTCCGTAAGAAGGTCAGTCCATACGGTTGTCCAAGTACCCGTAGAAGACTCTGCGGCCACCGCTGCTGCACACTCTTCAGGTGGGACACCGGGCTGAGGCGTCATCCGGAAAGCAGCCAGAATATCCGTATCCCTGGGTGTGTAGTCTGGCGCGTAGTAAGTCAGCCGGTAATCCTGTACGCCAGCATCATAGCCAGCGCCCGACTTAGACTGAGTTTTTGAGTAGGACATATTTTCCCTATTTCCTGTCTATTTCCTATGAATCAAACTAGATATTGACCGAACTCCATGCGCCTCACTCTATATGTTTCATAGAAAGAGACCTGCACCCAACGCACTAAAATCCTTTCGCGATCTACGAGTTAAAGTAGTTGCGATTGGCTTAGACGATTTTCTGATTCTCAGAAGTTCGAAGCAGACTTAAGCGGCATTTCACGGGTTCCTAAAGCGTCACTTTGGAAGTCGTAAAAATACCGCATCTTTCAGGTTTGGGTGCTTTGGAGAAAGCCCGTCAGATAAACCTATGCTTTTCAGAATACTACCAGGGCAACGATAAGTTTCCTTTTAGAAGTTCTGTATACTCTGATAACAAAATATGATGATCGCCGTGATACAAAGGTTTCAAAGGGTTTCAGAGTTTTAGGGCGCGCAGTAGCATTTGTAACATTCTGTAAAGAAAAATGTTAAGGCAATCGCTACTTTTTATGCTCGCTTATCGTGAAGGGTTGCTTGTGGCAATCGAATGAAGGCAGCCTGCAAAGAGCAGCTTCACTTTTTCTAGGAAATATTCATCTTTTCTGAAACTTGTCCCAACTTGTTATACGAGCTTAAGAATATGGCTAGTTGGTTCGGTTGACCGGGCTATGAATTGCTCGCTTCGGCGTTGACGCGCGCAGGTACGCGGGCACTTTTGGGCAAACTATTCCATCAGCCATCCTTGTTCTTAATAGATTCTGCGAATAGGTCTGTAAAAACTTCTGATCGCAGCTCCGTTGACGCGTTGTGAAGGCTTGCTTGAGTAACCATTTTTGGGGCGTATTTTCGTGAGCATTTCTAGAAAAGTTGGTCAGGTAGCGGGTGCTGCTTTTCTGTGGAGCAGTGTCGCGATCGCCCTCCCCCCATCCGCACCCGCTCAAATCCAACTCCCTGGTGCGGACACCAACATCGGCGTCCCGTCTCGTCCTTTACCTCAAGAACGCTCCACTCGCTCTACCCCGCTCGATTACAAGGTAGGCGCACTCCAAAGGGATTACACCGGTAGTCTCTGGGTTGGATCGCATCAGGGCCTCTCACGCATCAATCCAGAAACGGGCGTCATTACGGCAAAGGTCGCGGTGCCGAATCGCTTTATTGACGCGATGGCTCAAGATAAGGTGGGTCGGATTTGGCTAGGCACGCCTGAGGGGCTTATTCGGGTGGAGCCTCGGATTGATAAGGTGACAGCGCAGAATTTTAGACTGCCTTCTAATCGAGTGCTGGCCACGCTAGTCGATCATCGAGGCTTTTTGTGGGTGGGAACCGATCGGGGCCTAGCAATGATCAGCCCTGATGAGGGATTGCTGATGACGACGCTGCAAGCTCTGCCGGGTGTCAGTGCCAATACGCTGGGACTCGCGCCGGATGGCAATTTGTGGGTGGGGACTTTAGAAGGCCTAGTCCGAATCGATACGGCGTCTGCTTATGTAACTGACCGGGTGACAAATTTGCCGGGGCGCTCTGCGCAATCAATGGCGGTCGGGCCCCAAGGAGATTTATGGATTGGAACGCCAACGGGCCTATTAGTCGTGGATAGCAAAACGGGACAGCTTTTGCGCTCGGTGACTCAGCTACGGGGGCGAAATGTGGAGGCGATCGCCTTCGACAAAACCCAGAGCCTGTGGGTCGGCACCCGCACAGGACTGCTCAAGCTAAACCCTTACAATGGTGCTGTCGTTGGCCGAGTGCCGAGCCTGCCCTCTGAACACATCCTGTCTATTTCACCTGATACCGGCAATAAAATCTGGGTGGGCACCACAGAAGGCCTTGCCTGGGTGAGCACAGTCACCGGACGCGGCACGCCTCATGGCTCAATTGTGAGCGCTAACGGGGCTCGGTGATCCCTACTAAAAAAGTGTTCTTCGGATTGATATTCTAGTAGTTGCTAAGGCAGTTTGTGAGTTCAACCCAGCTCGGTGGAGCAATCTAAATCATGATCGTCAATGTGCACAAGTTTGCGCGGTGGAAGCAGGAAGGGCGGGCGATTACAATGCTGACCGCCTGGGACTACATGTCTGCACAGATAGCGGAAGCTGCGGGTGTAGACATTGTTTTTGTGGGGGACTCGATGGCGATGCCCGTAGTCGGCCACGAAACCTCTTTGCCGCTGACGCTAGATGAAATGCTCTACCACACGAAAATGGTTCGGCGGGCGGTTAAAAAGACGTTGGTATTAGTAGACCTGCCGTTTTTGAGCTATCAGGTGAGCCAAGAGGCGGCGATGCTGTCGGCGGGGAGAGTGCTGAAGGAAACCGGCGCTCAGGCGGTGAAAATGGAAGGTGGCCACCCTGCAATGGTAGACACGGTGGCAGCCGTGGTGCAGATGGGTGTGCCAGTGATGGGCCATGTGGGCCTGACGCCGCAGTCTGTTTATCAGGTGGGGAGCTTTCGGAAGCAGGGCAAGTCGGCTGAGGCGGCTGAGCAAATTTTGAATGAGGCGATCGCCTTAGAAAAAGCAGGCGCATTCGCCATCGTGCTCGAACACATTCCCGATGAGCTAGCCCAGACCATCAGCAAAACGCTAACCATTCCCACCATTGGCATTGGCGCGGGGCCGTACTGTGACGGACAGGTTTATGTGACCTCTGATTTGCTTGGCCTTTCAGAATGGCAGCCGCCGTTTGCGAAGCCTTATGCAAATTTGAGAGAGCAGGGCATTGACGCGGCCAAGCGCTTTTGTGAGGATGTGCGATCGCGCGAATTTGGATCTCAACCTTCTGTGGCCCCTCCGACTCAAGACAAATCTGCATAGCTTTATAAATAGTTGCCTCTAGTTTGCTTTTACAGAGCTATTTATTAAGCCCCTAATTAATGTCATCAATATATATGCATCTGTGGAATGCATGGCCTAGAGAGGGGTTTCGGCGGTTCGCATTTATTTTTGAAGGTAAGCTAATGAGCAAGACACTGTTCTTAGATTTTAGATAAAGAGACCTAACCGAAATAACTATGATTGCAACCGGCACTCGAATTCCTGATACTGCGCCTACTGGCAAGCTTGACTACAAAGTTGCTGATATCGCCTTAGCGGACTGGGGCCGCAAAGAAATCGCGATCGCTGAAGGCGAAATGCCCGCTCTAATGGCTATTCGCAACAAATATAGCGCTAGCAAGCCGTTGGCAAACGCTAAGATCATCGGCTGTATTCACATGACCATTCAAACAGCGGTTTTGATTGAAACCCTGTGTGAGCTAGGCGCTGAAGTTCGCTGGTCTTCTTGTAATATTTTCTCCACGCAGGATCATGCGGCGGCTGCGATCGCGGCGGCTGGCGTTCCTGTATTTGCATGGAAAGGCGAAACAGAAGAAGAGTACATCTGGTGCCTAGAGCAAACCTGCTACGGCGAAGGAGGCTCTGAAGGCGGCGAGCTTTGGGACGCCAACATGATCTTGGACGATGGTGGCGACCTCACTGGCCACATCCACAAAAAGTATCCTCAAATGCTCAAGCGCATTCACGGCGTTACCGAAGAAACCACAACAGGCGTTCACCGCTTGTTTGAAATGATGGAAGCAGGCGAGCTAAAAATCCCTGCCATCAACGTTAACGACGCCGTTACAAAAACAAAGAACGACAACAAGTACGGCTGTCGCCACAGCTTGAACGACGCTATTAAGCGGGGTACTGACCACCTACTGTCGGGTAAGAAAGCATTGGTTATCGGCTACGGTGATGTGGGCAAAGGGTCTGTTGCTTCTCTTCGCCAAGAAGGTATGATCGTTAAGGTCGCTGAAGTTGACCCCATCTGCGCCATGCAGGCTTGCATGGACGGATTTGAAGTCGTTTCTCCTTATAAAAACGGCAAAAACGACGGCACCGTTGATAGCCTCGATCTTGATCTTCTTGCTAAAACTGACCTCGTTGTTACCGCCACGGGTAACTACAACGTTTGCGACAAGCACATCTTAGCCAACCTCAAAAAAGGTGCTGTTGTTTGCAACATTGGTCACTTCGACAACGAAATTGATACTGCATTCATGCGCAAAGAATGGCGTTGGGAAGAAGTAAAGCCTCAAGTTCATCAGGTCTACCGCTCTGACGACGATAAAGACTTCTTAATTCTTCTCTCTGAAGGTCGCTTGGTTAACCTCGGTAACGCGACCGGTCACCCTTCTCGCATCATGGATGGTTCATTTGCGAACCAAGTACTGGCTCAAATCTTCTTGTACGAAAAGAAGTTTGCTGACTTGCCTGAAGAGAAGCAAGCTGAAGCGATCACCGTTAAGCTACTACCTAAGAAGCTGGATGAAGAAGTTGCTCGCTACATGGTGGAAGGCTTCAGTGGCGTTATCACTGAGCTAACTGGTGAGCAAGCTAAGTACATCCACGTTCCTGTAGAAGGCCCATTTAAGAACGAAACTTACAAGTACTAGCCTTAGTAATCAAACAAGCTGCTTTTGTCATAACAGCTAAAACAGCCTGCTTAAAAGATAAGCCGAGAGAACTATTAAAGTCTCTCGGCTTATTGTCGTTTTAAGTCAGTAGAGTCAGTCAATAGAGATAGTTCATCTGACCAACGGCTGTTTCACCCGTTGCTGTATCTGTTGCTGCAAATTCACAAAATGCACTATAGGGCTCTTCTAACTCATCCGTAACACAGGTGCTGCCTTCTATTGCAAACATCGTTTGGGCTTTGCTGGCTTCTAGCGCACCCTCGGCATTAATTGGGATAAAGCGAATACCCAAAATATCGAACATGTAATTGGCCGTTGCAGAATCTAATCGGCCCTCACTCTCAGTCACGATTTTATAAACGCCTTGCTCTGCCTGAATAAAGTTAAAGTTTCGACTTTCGCCGCTGTCTGTACCGGTGACCGCATCGCAGATAGATTCAGGCTGACTATCGATAGCGCTATCGATAGTTTGATCAAAGTTTTGAGTAAAAGACTGGGTGAGGCTAGTAGCGGCGGCCTCAACGTAACCAAACTGAACGGTGCATTCGGTGGGGATATAGTCGGACATAAATTTAGCTGTTTCTACTACAGCAGCAGGCTCACTTTGAGCCATCGCGGGGGCACCTGCAAATAGGCTACTGAGTGCTAGCAGCGCCGAAACTTTGAATGGAGTATACGCGTTTTGAGGCATTCGGTTTCCTGTGAGACATAAGGCTGAGCTAGCTACATTTAACTTACGTCGTTAGTTGCAACCTATCAGGGCTGATTGAGAAGAGATAGTTTTAACGGGCAATGTATAGGTAGCTAGCTGATTGTTACTGGACTACATACTATGCAAAATCCTAATATTGAGCGCACTGTAGGTAGGCATGATTTTCTAGAGAATCGTACCGGCTCGCTATCGATGCTGACCTCTGTTTTTTTAGAAATTGGAATTGTTGCTTTTTTGGTTGCTATGGCGATCGCGATTAACCTACGCATGATTCGCGATGGGGTCAATGGCCTCGGCGACTTGCGGTGGCATCTCACCTGGCTTCAGCATTTTTCTAAGCAGCTATCTGAAGGCATTTGGTATCCACGTTGGCTAGCAGGCACCAATTTTGGTTATGGTAGTCCGACTTTTGTTTTTTATCCACCGCTTGTGTACTACCTGGGCTCTGCGCTCAGAGCAGTAGGTCTCACGTTTGAGCAAACGGTCAGCACCTTATTTTCAGGCGGCATTTTTCTGTCGGGCCTGAGCTTTTATCTTTTTGGGCGATACTCCACAGGCGGGACTTTACGATCGCGCTGGGGACGAGTAGCGGCTGCATCGGGCGCGCTGGCCTACATGCTCAGCCCTGGCCTTTTGGGATTAGTACAACATGGCGGGCTTTCACCGCTATATACCTTTGTGTGGCCGCCGCTACTGCTGCTTTTGACAGATAAGGCGATTCGTAAGCCGAGCTATCTTTGTGGGCTGGTCGTGACCTGGGTGCTGGTGGCACTGACGCATTTGCCGAGCCTGCTGATTTATGCGATCGCATACATGCTCTACACCCTAAAAATCCTCTGGCATCACCCCTGGAAGACGCGCCTCCAAATCTGGCTAACCCCGCTTCTTGGCTGGGGCCTAGCCGCCTTCTTCCTCATTCCTGCCGTCTTAGAACAACGCTATATCAACATCGACTACATGCTGGCCTCTCAATCTGGATTTGAGGGCTACATGCTAAACGTATTTGAAACGATTGGGCGCGGGTTAGACGACATCGTGCCGCGACAGTGGCTTGCCTGCTTCACGTTCGCAGCGATCGCAGCCGTTGGGTTTGCTAAAGCGCCTGCAAGAAGAAGGGTAGCAGGCGTGCTGCTACTGACGGCGATAGGCATCGTTTTTCTGATGAGCCACTGGTCTTGGCCACTCTGGAAGATGAACCCGATCTTGCAAAAGATTGAGTATTCTAGCCGCATTAATCGACTGTTGTATCTGACGGAAGCAGCGCTATGTGCAGTAGCGATGCAGTCTCTTTTTCCGCCTGGATGGTGGGCGAACGTTTTTACTTTAAAGGGCTTTTCTAAGAAGTTTTTTCGGGTGCTTCTGTTCGTTGTTATCGCCAGCATTTTGATTGGTAACTTCAAATACAATCACGACTATGCCCGTCGATTTCCAGGCATCCACAGCGGTGGTCGGGGGGTGATTTGGAATCGGGTATGGCTAGAAAAGATTATCGACACGCCTTTTAGCGATAGCTTAATCGATGTACCCGAGTATCGGCCTCGGATAGATAGCAGCAAAGCGCCGACGTTTATAAAAGAAAAGCAGTCGGGAGAAGGTTGGCCAGCCGTGAAAGAGACTGTTTCAGGAGCGTTGCCAACACCACAGCCCAATCAGCCCTTGTTTGAGATTGCTGAGGGCGAGGCGGAGATTACGATCGCCCATTGGAGCAGCTATCACAGACGCCTAAACATCAATGCCACTGAACAAACCACCACCATTCTACGCATTTATTCCTATCCCGGCTGGCACTTGTATTTAAACGACATCGCTCATCCTATCCATAAAGCGTTCGATGGTCGAATTCAGTTCGAGGTGGAGCCAGGGCAGTCTGAAATAGAGGTGGTGTATGAGAAAACGCTGGCGTTTAAGCTGGGAATTACGGCGAGTTTAATGAGTGCGATCGCTGCTCTCACATTGAGCTATCACTGGCTCAAACAGCCCTCACAGCCAACAAAAGAGATCAGATTTGGGCGAAGACAGCCAACGACTCCTCCGGAATAACGAATATAGTCCAGAAAGCCTAGCTGGGATATATTGCTAAAGACCTAAAATTTATTACTGCAACTGGTTTGTAAGACGTATGGCACGGCTATCTGTAGAGCTACAACGATATTTTCTTGAAGACAGTGCTAGTGCGTCTCTAACACTATCTAACAGAATTCCAGATACTCAGCCGATCAGCTCTGAGATTAAGAAAGAGATCACGCTGAACGAGATTTTAGAGATTGCCGGCGAGCGGACATTTGGCTTCTTATTTGTGCTGCTATCGTTACCCTCTGCCCTACCGATTCCTGCACCGGGCTACTCTACACCGTTTGGCATTGTGATGTTTTTGCTCTCGATTCAGCTCGTTGTAGGATCCGAGCAGCCATGGCTACCGGAGTCGTTTCGCAAACGTGGCTTTGAGCGGTCGGCCGTGCAGGGCTTCATTCGTAAAGGGATGCCCTGGCTGAAACGGATTGAGCTGATAGCGCGACCAAGGTTGACGCCTGTGTGCACAAGTCGGCTAGGGCGGTTTGTAATTGGTATGGCGATCGCCCTCATGTCCATCTCCATGATGATCCCTATTCCCCTCACCAATACGCTCCCGGCCATCGGCATTTTCGTAACCGGCTTTGGTTTGCTAGATGACGATGGTGCTATCAGCCTTGCGGGCCTCACCATTTGCGTTGTTAGCGGCGCACTCACCAGCACCATTCTCTATTGGCTTTCACGCTTCGGGTTTGAGGGCATGACAAGAATGGTGGACGCTGCAAAAGACTGGGTTAAGCCGTAAATAGGAAAAACATGAATAAGCAAGATTGGATTGAGAAACTGTCGCTCGTTGAACACGTCGAAGGCGGTTATTTCTCTGAGTCATATCGATCAAGTGAAGAAATACCGACACCTAGAGAAGGCTCAACCCGCTCGGTAATGACTTCAATCTACTACTTGCTTACGGACGATCGCCCTGTCGATCATCTGCATAAAAATAAGTCAGACATCATGCACTATTTTCAAGCAGGTTCGGCTATTACATACATTCTGATCGACTTGGAAAGCAATCTAAACCAGATTAAATTAGGGCTCAATATTGAGCGAGGAGAGGTACCTCAACTGCTGATCCCTGGCGGCTATTGGAAGGCGGCTGTGTTGGAATCAGGTGAGTATGGACTGCTAGGCGAATCGGTCGCGCCTGGATTTGACTATCGGGATATGGCGATCGCTAAAGCTGCCGACATTCAAAAGCAGTTTCCTGCGCTTTGGCACAAACTCTCCCCATACGTACGGATGTAAAGGTCTACAGCTCTACCTCGCGCCCGTTATACAGATTCATAGAGCGCTCAAAGCCTTTGCGCAGGCTTAAGTCAACTGCATCAACGGCCATCGGAATCACGGCATCTACAATCTTTCGATCTTCTGGTGCAAAGCGGCCTAGCACGTGAGAAACGACTGCTCGATCTCTTTCATCTCCTTTATCAGTACTGCCAATGCCAACACGCAGCCGAGGGAAATCTCTGGTACCCAGGTGCGAAATAATCGACTTCATACCATTGTGGCCGCCTGCTCCACCCGACAATCGCAGCCGTAGCTTGCCAGTTGGCAAATCCATATCGTCATAAATTACCAGCACGGAATCTGCTTCCAGCTTGTACCAGTCAAGGACAGCGCGAACCGCCTGCCCCGAATTATTCATGTACGTAGTGGGCTTTAGCAGCACAGTGCGCGCTCCCTGACTCCGAAACTCTCCGGTTGTCCCCTGAAACCGCTTGTTCTCAGCCATCGACACGCCCGGATAGCTTTTCGCCAGGGCATCAATCACTTCAAATCCAATATTGTGGCGAGTGCGGTCGTACTTTGTCCCCGGATTGCCCAGTCCGACGATGAGTCTTGGCAGCACAATCGTCTGCGGGGGCGTTGTCCCTACCATTACTTTCTTAGTTCTCTTTGCTTATCTAGTTCTCTTTGCTTGTCTTTAGTCTCTCATCTTAAAAAAAAGGTTGCTTAAGCCACTTTTGTTTCGCTGTCTTCTTCAACGTTAGCGGGCTCTGCTGCTGAGGTCTCAATAATTTCTGCCTCAGTCGGCTCTGCTTTCGGCTTATCGGCAGCTAGGGCTCTCGGCTTTTCTAACGTAGCTTTCATAGGCGTATTAATCGACTTCTCAATCTGATCCGTTTCCTTTTTTAATTCAGTGCCGAGATCTGCAGAAACTTTTTTAAGCTCCTTAATTGTTTTTGCTACGCTTGTACCAATTTCAGGCAGCTTCTTCGGCCCAAACACTAGCAGGGCCACAATCATAATCAAGCCCATCTCGGGCAGGCCAATTCCAAAGACGTTCATTTTTCAACTATCCGCAACGTTATTTAAAAAGTATAGAGGGCAGACGCATTTCGCACCTGCCCTCTATAAATTGAAATCGAAATAAATCGAAGTGGCTAGATTCGTGTGGCTGCTTTGAGCCCACTATAAACCTATTTTTAAAGCACCTCATAAAAGAGTGCTTAGCCACCAAGGCTTCTCCAATCAACATCTACGTTGTTGATAATGAGTGATGAGTTGTATAGCTGAAGGATGATGAGTAGGAATACGAGGAAAAGCCCCATGAATACACCCATCACTGGGGTTGTGCCCCATCCTGGCGTGACTTTTCCGTATTCAGAGTTCAAAGGTTTGAGGATGTTACCCAACTTTGTGCGCTGTGCCATGGAGTAATTGGTGAGTAAAGTTACTTTATATTCTGTAATATCATAGAGGAAATCCCGAGCAAAATCCTATGGAAAATCTTGATTCCGCAACAGTTCTTATTGTGTCGGTGGCCTCCATCGTCAGCCTGTTTACCCTGTACGCGGTGTATACAGCCTTTGGCCCACCCGCTAAGCAGCTCAGCGATCCGTTTGAAGATCACGAAGACTAGGGCTTTCTCATAATTGCAGGCCTGCTTTTCATTTTTAAGCAGATTTTAGGCTTTTTTCTCTCTTTTGAACCCATAAGGCGCTTGAAATAGTACCAGTGTGAGTTTGTGTTTGAGCGATCGCACGAGCAATTGCTTTGCCTCAGACTCGCAGTGAGTGCTAAAATCAAGTGCTCTAACGTGACTTGCTATTCTCTAATGATCAAAATTCGACTCAAGCGCTTCGGTAAAAAGCGCGAAGTTAGCTATCGTATCGTCGCGATGCGTGCCCAAGACCGCCGCGATGGACGTCCGCTTGAAGAAGTGGGCTTTTACAATCCTAGAACCGACGAGACGCGTTTGGACGTTCCTGCCATCGTAAAATGGCTCAAAGAAGGCGCTCAACCCACAAAGACCGTTGAGCATATTCTGAAAAAAGCAAACGTGTACGAACAGCTAGGTAGCTAATGTGACTTCTCCTGACCAATCGGCAGCGTCCCCAACCGACTACGAAGCGCTTGCTCGCTTCTTAATGCATCCTTTTTTAGATAAGCCTGAGCAGCTCAAGTTTCATGTGGAGAACTTGGCAGGTGGTAAAAAACTTTGGCTCAGAGCGGCCTTTGATGAGGATGAGGATAAGGGCCGCGTGTTTGGTCGTGGGGGCCGTAATATTAAGGCCGTACGAACGGTGCTTGCTGCTGCCGCAAAGCTTTCTAGCATGACGGTAAACCTGAGCGTGTTTGGAGAGCCAGAGCCAGAACGTTCTGAGCGAGGCGGATCTGAAGGTGGAAACCGTTTTTCGGGCGGTAGAGGTCGCGATAGTAATCGTGACAGTCGGCCCCCTAGGCCGAGTACAAACCCAGCGCCGCCTAGAAAAAAGCCTAAGACTGAGTGATCCTGCCGCTTTAGCGATGGCCTTCAGTGCGTAATATGCTTTTTGATGCAGATTGAAAAAAGATTTGGCCGAGCGGACAGCTAGCAGGCCAAATCTTTTTTGTTTAGCGCTGAGGTTGCGTAAAAGCGCTAGATTAAGAAACGGGCGTTCTTGATGTTTTGCCTTCTATATTTTTAAATAGACCTGACCGGATCTACTTTCATAGCTGCATGGGAAATAACTACAAATTTGGCTTGATGAGTTCTGAGAATGCGATCGCACTCGCAGGCCCGCATGAGGAAAATATCAAGCGGATTGCTCAGCAAACCGGGGCCAATATCGTGCTCAGAGGCAGTGAGCTAAATATTGTAGGCACAGAAAGTCAGGTTGAGCGATCGCGCAAAATTGTAGAAACCCTAGAGCCCACCTGGAGCCAGGGGCAGGCGATCGCTATTACCGACGTCATGACCGCTATCCATGCGCTAGACACCCATCGCGGCGACGAGCTAAAAGCCCTTCAAAATGATGTAATTGCGCGCACGCGTCGCGGCCAAATCATCCGCGCCAAAACCTTCCGACAGCAGCAGTACATCAAGGCCCTACGCAAGAGCGATTTAACTTTCTGCACAGGCCCAGCCGGAACGGGTAAGACATTCCTAGCCGCAATGGTCGCCGTCAAGGCATTGATGAATGAGGAATTTGAAAAGCTGATTCTGACCCGTCCAGCGGTAGAAGCCGGCGAGCGCCTGGGCTTTTTGCCAGGTGACTTACAGGAGAAAGTGAATCCTTATTTGCGGCCTCTATACGATGCGCTTCACGAACTGCTCGACCCGGAGCGAATCCCGCATCTGATGGAGCGAGGCGTGATTGAAGTTGCGCCGCTGGCCTACATGCGCGGTCGCACGTTGAGTAATGCGTTTGTAATTTTGGATGAAGCCCAAAATACGACGCCTGCACAGATGAAAATGGTGCTGACTCGCCTAGGCTTTAATTCACGCATGGTGGTAACAGGTGACGTGACGCAGACAGACCTGCCGCAGTATCAGAAGTCGGGCCTATCTATGGCGACTAAGATTTTAGCGAATGTAGAAGGCATTTCATTTTGCGAGCTAACAAAGGCAGATGTCGTCCGCCATCAGCTTGTGCAGAGCATCGTAGCTGCTTACGAAAAATTTGAAAACCAGTAGGTAGGAATCCTATGGCGACGTTACATGGAAACTGGCTGCCCGACCTCCAGCAATTTTTTGTGTGGGGCGAAACGTGGCGCAAAGCAGATGCCGCTAAGTTTTCGGTTGATTTCTCTAGCCTGCTAGAAACAGACAAAATGCCGAGCGTCGCCAAGCAGCCGTATCAGCTCAGTCAGGCCGAGCTATCAGACCTTTTGCAAAAGGGAGAGGAGTTTGATCTGTCTTGGATGCGGGCTCACGTATCTGCCAGTACCAGTAGTGCTGCCAAAAAAGTCAGCGCGAAGGGCGTCGCTAAGACTGGGGCTAAAACGGCCCAGAAAACAACGCGAAAATCTGGCCCAAAGACATGGCAGCCACGAGTAGTTGTACTCCCTACTAAGTTTGATGCCGTAGGGATGCTGCCCGCACTCTCAACAGATGATCGACTGGCTGATGCGGATGATTCTGTCACCACAGCGCTTTATCCCTGGCAGGTTTCAGGCAGTGTGTTAGACCCGCTGATGACTACTCAATTTTTGACGGCACTGCCGTTAGGCCAATCGGAATCGAGTGCCTTTGTGGGTGATGACTTGCGCTACTGGTCTCACCTGACGCGGTGGTGTTTGGATTTGTTAGCACGCGGTAAGTTTGTGCCAATCGTGAGCGCTGATAAAAAAGGAGCGCTGGCGTCCTGGCAGCTTTTGTTAGATAGCGCGTTGGATCAGTCTCGGCTGAAAGATTTTTGCGATCGCCTCCCCCCCCTATGCCGCAGCTACGCCCCTCCACAGCCCAAAAAGGCATCCGTCTTCCGCATCGATCTCCCGGCCTCAACAGAACCCCTCGTTCGCGACTTTCTAGAAACGCTCGTCGATTCACAAGTCCGCAGCGCCGCGCAGAATAACAACTTAGATAAATCAGCACCGCTCAGCAAAGATTTACCACTGCGCGAGTGGCTAGATGCCCTAGGCGAAACCGATCCTCACTTTGAGGCTACGCCAACAGGTGTGGTACGCCTCAATGAGGCTATCAACACGTGGACAGCGCCGCTACAGAACCTAGCGGACAAAATTGATGGCTTCCGCACCTGCTTTTCACTCACGCCGCCGCCCTCTGGCACGCTCAACTGGTCACTTGAGTATGGCCTACAAGCCATTGACGATGACGAATTCAAAGTAGATGCAAGCACCGTTTGGCAGCATCCTGCCGATGAGTTTGTTTATCAAGGAAGAACAATAGAATCACCTCAGGAAACGCTGCTAGGCGGCTTAGGTCGAGCTACGCGCTTATATGAACCGATTAAGCAAACGCTAAGCGAGCCGAGCCCAACACAGTGTGTTTTAGATCCGATTGAGGCCTATCAATTTATTAAAGCGACGGCTTGGCAGCTTCAGGACAGCGGCTTTGGCGTGATTATGCCTGATAATTTGGTAGATCCAAGCAAAGTGGGCGCTAGTCGTTTGGGCTTGCAAATTAGTGCCACGGCTCCACCCAAGCAGCAGCGATTGGGCTTGCAAAGCTTGTTGAACTTTAAGTGGGACTTGTCAGTAGGCGGGCAAATTCTGACAAAAGCAGAATTTGATGAGCTAATTACGCAGGGCACACCGCTCGTGGAAATCAACGGGCAGTGGATTGAGCTGCGTCCACAGGATGTGCGAGCGGCAAAAGAGTTTTTTGAAAAGAGAAGAGGACAGACCAAGCTTTCGGTTGAAGAAGCGCTGAGAATTAGCACAGGTGACAATCAGCTCATTGATAAGCTGCCGGTGGTGAAATTTGATGCGTCTGGCAAGCTAGACGAACTGATTACAACAATGACAACCGGGAATCAGAGCCTGCCATTTATGGAGGAGCCGGACGGATTTGAAGGGCAGCTACGTCCGTATCAGGCAAAAGGTGTCTCCTGGCTTTCATTTTTGGAGCAGTGGGGCCTAGGAGCTTGCCTAGCGGATGATATGGGTTTGGGCAAAACCATTCAGCTCATTGCGTTTTTGCTGTATTTGAAGCAGGAAAAAGCGCTAGGCGGGCCTGTACTGTTGGTGTGTCCAACCTCGGTGCTAACGAACTGGCAGCGAGAGGTGAAAAAGTTTGGGCCTGAGCTGAATACTCTGATTTATCACGGTGATAAGCGGCCTAAAGGAGCGGCGCTAGTAAAGGCAGTTGAGAAGCTAGATCTAATAATTACGAGCTATACGCTGGTGCAGCGAGACTTAAAGGATCTTAAAAAGGTTGAGTGGCGGGGAATGGTGCTGGATGAAGCGCAAAATATTAAGAATCCTGCGGCTAAGCAGTCTTTGGCGGTGCGCGAGGTAGAAAGTGAGTTCAGAATTGCGCTGACGGGTACGCCTGTGGAGAACCGGCTATCTGAGCTGTGGGCGATTATGGATTTCTTAAATCCTGGCTATTTGGGGCCGCTGAATTTCTTTAAGCGTCGGTTTGCGACGCCGATTGAGAAGTATGGGGATACAGATTCGCTCAAGACATTGCGATCGCTCGTACAGCCCTTCATTCTGCGCCGTCTAAAAACAGATCGCACCATTATTCAAGATTTGCCAGATAAGCAGGAAATGACCGTTTTCTGCGGCCTCACTGCTGAGCAAGCCAATCTTTATCAAAAGCTCGTAGATGAGACGCTGGGTGAAATTGACGAAGCCACAGGCGTTCAGCGGCGCGGCATGATCTTAGGGTTGCTAGTAAAACTCAAGCAGATTTGCAATCATCCGGCTCAGTTTTTGAAGCAAGAGAGTTTGGGTAAGTATCGACGTTCAGGTAAGTTGCAGCGTTTGGATGAGATGTTAGAAGAAGTGATAGCGGAGGGCGATCGCGCCTTAATTTTCACGCAATTTGCTGAATGGGGAAAACTGCTCTCCACCCATTTAGAGCACCGCCTCAACACCAAAACCCAATTCCTCTACGGCAGCACCTCCCAACCCAAAAGAGAAGAAATGGTAGACCGTTTTCAGCTAGACCCCAACGGCCCCAAAATCTTCATCCTCTCACTCAAAGCAGGTGGCGTTGGCCTCAACCTCACCCGCGCCAATCATGTCTTTCACTTCGACCGCTGGTGGAACCCCGCTGTAGAAAATCAGGCCACCGACCGCGCCTTCCGCATTGGCCAAACTAAAAACGTTCAAGTACACAAATTCGTCACGACTGGCACCTTAGAAGAACGAATCAACGACATGATCAACAGCAAAAAAGCCTTAGCTGAGCAAGTTGTTGGCGCAGGCGAACAGTGGCTCACTGAGCTTGACACCGATCAGCTACGTAATTTGCTGTTATTAGATCGCGATGCTGTGATTGATGAGAGCTAGCATCGCCATATTAGCGTCAGGTAGCAAATCTTCCGAATATCGCTGTATATATTGTTTGATTTTATGAATAATACTTTGGCTACAAAAATAATTTTGTTTGTGTCAGCAGACCCTAGTAATATGAGTCGCTTACGCTTGGCTGATGAAAAAGCAAAGATTTCTCAAGCGCTTAGAATAGCTGGTTATGACAAAGTACCAATGAAAGACATAGGTGCAGCACAGACTGGGGATATACAACAAGCGCTCCTAGATTTTAGTCCACAGATTATTCACTTTAGTGGACACGGTATTGGCGAAGATGGTTTGGTATTCCAAGATGTAATCGGACGCGGCAAGCTAGTTAATGGAAAAGCTCTAGCGAATCTTTTTGGTACGTTCTCTCGTGAAGGTCTAGAGTGCGTAGTCCTAAATGCCTGCTATTCAAAAGAACAAGCTGAGTTAATAGCAAAACGTATTGACTTTGTAGTTGGGATGAGTGACGAGATAGGAGACCATGCTGCAATTGCCTTTTCCGTTGGGTTTTATCGGGCAATCGGTGCAGGAAGATCTATTGAGCTTGCGTATGATTTAGGTTGTATCGCTATTGAATTAGAGGGAATCCCTGGACATCTAACACCTATTCTGTACAAAAACGGTAAGCCCGTTCGTGAATACGCAAAGCCCTCCATTGTAGGCGAACCACTAACCGTTTGTCCTAAAGGTTCTGAAGAGGCTACTCCTCAAATATTAAAAGCCTGCGAGGACTCTTATCCTAACGAAGAGATTCGCCTAATTGAATGGAGCTTGGCAGATAACGGGGAAGATATTTTTGCTTTTTTTAGGGAGCGTAGACGAGGTTGGTACTTTCAGATGACATTTCTAAAGAACTGTACAAAAGTTTCTTATCGACCCAGCTTATTTTTCCTACCTGTTTTGCAGCACGATGAGATTGCATGGCATGACCTAACTAAATCTGCACTTCCAGCAGATTGGTATGCACTTGACGAAATCATGAGACTAGGTATTCATTCTCCTGGAAGTAAAGTTCTTTTAGTCAATCGTTTTACTATTGGCGAACCAGTTTGGGAAAGCGCAATGGAACAATTTGGGTTTTATGTTCCTGACGAAAATTTACTTCCAGCCTTTCTATTTTTAAATGAATCAAAGGAACTGGCACTTCTTAGTTTTTTTAAGCATCCTGATGGTTTTGGGAAAGAAAGTAGTGTATCTGACAACGAAGAATTCTGCGTGTTTGATTCTCTATCCAAGGCTCAAGAGAACCTCAAAGAAAAACTACAGAAATAGAGCGACGATGATTGGGTTCAACGCTTGTCTAACGCGTCATATCTAAACTTATGCTCAGAAAAATAGAACAAGACATTTGGGTCGCCGAACAGCCACTCCGATACTTTGGGCTTAGTGTTGGCACTAGAATGACTGTCTTTCGGCTTAAAAGTGCTGAGCTAGTTGTCATTTCTCCAATCCCGACTACTGACGAAATAATCGATCAGCTCAACCAGCTCGGCAGTGTAAAACACATTGTTGCGCCCAATCTCTATCACTACTTTTTTGCGGCTGAGTTCAAAGCTCATTATCCAAATGCTACTTTTTGGGCTGCACCGGGGCTGAAAGAGAAGAAGCCTAATCTTCCAATCGATCAAACGATTAAGGAGGCAACAGGTTCTTTATGGAACGGCATAGAGCATGTGTATTTTAACGGGTTTAAAACGCTTGGCTCAGGTGGCTTTGAGTCGCTTAACGAGTGCGTGTTCTTTCATACTGATAGCCGTACTTTAATATTGACTGATACAGCCTTTCACTTCGATGAAAGCTTTCCCTTCTTAACGCGGTTTGCGTCTAGTATTACCGGAGATTATAAAAAACTAAGCCCTTCTATATTCGAGAGAATTGCGACAACAGATAAAGGGAGCGTTAGAGAATCGATCAGCAAAGTGATGCTGTGGGACTTTGAGAGAATAGTTATGGCTCACGGTAGCGTGATTGAGCAAGGTGGAAAGGAACTGTTGAGAAAAGGCTATGAGGATTTTCTACAGTGAACTCATTAACCTCACGCTTTTGAGCTTTGAGCCAGCAAAGAACTGGGAAAGGACTACTTTTTAAGATCAATCGATACTTTGAAAAGTAGCCCTCAAAAAGTTCTCATCTATACGAGAGAACGTTCGACTTAACCGCCGTAGTTCCAGCCAGTATCTTCTAGCAATAGCGGCTTACCTTCACGATGCTCACCCGCGCCAATCACTTCACCAACAAACACCGTGTGATCGCCCTTCTCTACCGAGCCCACTACATTACATTCCACATAGCCCAAAGAATCCTTGATCACAGGGCATCCGGTTTCTTCCCCGGGATAAAACTCAATGTCTTCAAACTTGTTGCCGGTTCGACGTAGCGGCTTGAAGAAGTTCTGAGCGATCGCTTTTTGAGACTCGTCTAAAACCGTCAGCGCAAAGACGCCGCTCGACTTAATCATGGCGTGCGACGTAGAGTCTGCTTTTACACAGGTCACGACCAAAGGCGGCTCAAAAGACGCTTGCATCACCCAGCTCGCCGTAAAGCCGTTGACTTCATCGCCATCTTTTACACCGCAAATGTATAGCCCGTGAGGGATTTTGCGGAGCATCGTTTTTTTGGCAGCTTCATTCAAAGCCATGGTGTACTTTCCTTTATGTAACAGAATTGATGATTAGTCTATGGCAAAGGGGGGAGGCGAAAATCATCCCTAGGTTCACTTCTTCGCAATTCCGGCGGCTCTTGCGACTTCTTGGACGGCTGCCGATACCGCTGGGGCCACTCGCGTATCAAATACCGACGGCATGATATTGTTTGCCGCTAGCTCGGTTTCTGGAATGAGAGAGGCGATCGCCTTCCCTGCCGCCAAAAACATCTCCGTCGTAATTGCCTGCGCCCGACAGTCCACCGCGCCGCGAATCACGCCCGGAAACGCCAGCACATTGTTAATTTGATTCGGGTAGTCGCTGCGCCCAGTCGCCATTACTACCACAATATCCTGCACCAGCTCCGGCTGAATCTCAGGGACTGGGTTAGCCATGGCAAACACAATCGGCTGATCCGCCATCGATTTCACCATCTCCACGCTCACCACACCCGGCGCGCTCACTCCCATAAAGACGTCCGCACCCTTCATTGCATCTGCTAAGTTTCCAGACTGCGATACGGCAAATGCCTTCTTTTCGTCCGTTAAGTTATCTCTGTCGCTGCTGATAATACCTCTAGAGTCGCAGATCACTAAGTTCTGCACGCCCGCTTCTTTAAACAGCCGCCCCATCGAAAGCCCTGCTGCACCCGCACCATTAATGACTAGCTGAATGTTGCCAATCTGCTTATCCACCAGCTTCAGTGAGTTCATCAACGCTGCCAAGCTGACAATCGCCGTGCCGTGCTGGTCATCATGAAAAATTGGAATATCCAAATCTTCCTGCAAACGCCGTTCAATTTCAAAGCAGCGGGGCGCACTAATATCTTCAAGATTCACTGCGCCAAATACAGGCGCAATTCGCTTCACCGTCTCAATGATTTCTTCGGTGTCCTGCGTGTCTAAGCAAATTGGAAACGCATCTAGTCCCGCAAATTCTTTGAACAGCATGGCCTTACCTTCCATGACTGGCATAGAGGCCGCCGCACCCAGGTTGCCAAGGCCCAGCACCGCGCTACCATCGCTGACGATTGCGACCGTATTTCCTTTAATCGTCAGGTCGTACACGCGTTCGGGATGCTTGGCAATTTCTACGCAAACTCTGCCGACGCCTGGGGTGTAGGCCATTGCCAAGTCATCCTGCTCACGCAGCGGAATTTTCGCCTCTACTCGTAGCTTGCCGCCTCGGTGGAGGGCAAATGTGCGATCGCATACGTCCAAAACTTCTACTGTGGAGAGCGATCGCACTGCCTGCTCAATATTTTCAGCCACCTCAGTACTGGCCGCATCCACCGCAATCTCACGAATAATATGCTCGCGGCTCTTTTCAATCACCTCAATATTGCCTAAATTCCCCTCAGCGTTTGAAATGGCCTCAATCACTGCCGATAGCTGGCTCACCTGATTTGGTAGCTTAATGCGGAGCGTTACACTGTAGCTAGGATTCGGCGTCAAAGAGACCATAGGTAGAAATAGTGAAGGCGAAATGATAAATGATGAGTAAAAGCGTATCGCTTTTTCATACAATTCGAAGAGGTCACCACCACCAAAATCACAGGGAAACCTGAGGCTACTTCCCATCCATCGTTCATTATTCATTTTTTTCCCATGCCCACCCTTTATGCCGAAATCGAAATCAACGCACCGCAAAGCGTGGTTTGGGATGCCCTCATTCGTAAAGACCAGTGGCGCTATTGGAACACCTTTTTGTACGACTGCGATCCGGGGTTGCCAATGCAGCGCGGTGGTGAAATATTTTTGTCCATGCAGCGCCTAGAAGGGGATGAGGAAACTGAGTTTCAGCCCGTGATTACAATGATGCGATCGCCCCAGCTCATGCGCTGGGTATCCACCATTCCCGGCCTTCGCAGCGAGCACACCTTCGAGCTACGCGAAACCGTCCCAGGCCGCACCCGCTACCTCCACCGCGAAACCTTCTCCGGCATCCTTTCCAAAGTCTTCCTGCCCTTCATTCGCCAGGACGAGCGCCAGGGCCTACGCCGCATGGCCCAGCAGCTAAAAATGCACGTAGAGAACAATATTCTGGGTAATTCGCAGCAGCGCGATCGCTATACCCCCCAGCGCAATCCCTATCCGAACTACGATGATCGCTACGACCGCAGAGACCGCTACGACCGCCCGTACGACAGCAGAGACAACTATCCCCGCGACTACAACCAGCGCCCACCGCGCCGTCGCTAGATCTCATTTCTTCTTTCACAGTTGCAGTTGCCCTTAGTTTCTAGCTACCACTTCCCAGGCCGCAGCGGACTAAACGATAGCTGATACCGATACAGCGCCACTGGCTTGTCCTTCGCCTTAAAATAATTGGGATCTTGCGGCGACAAATAAATTGCCGTAATTTGATCAGCCGCCACCGGAAAATTAGGATCGGACAGCCGACGATAAATGGTCGTATTTTCCACCTCGTTCAAATACACCGTTCGTTCATTGTCCGCATTTTTAGCGTTACGGAAATACTGCTGAAACACCTCAGCGGTTGCAAACGTTGCTGGATTTTGCGCCTCTACCGTCCGTCCGGTCACTGTCGAAACAAGCTGCTGATTATCTTTCAAAAAAGTAATCTGCCGGTTTGGATCGTCTGGATCTACCTTCACTGACTTCACCCAGTCGTCACCCAAGTAAGCCCGCGCCAAACTCAATCCGTTAAACGCCCGATCTGACACAATTTCAATCTCATCGTCCTTCGCATCTTCCAACCTCACGGGCGGCAGTGGATGATTCAAAAAACGTCCCTTGGGAACCGTGATCGGAATAAACTTGATAATGGCCGAAACCGGCTTATGCAAAAACTGCCGATTTCCCTCAAACCCCGGCGTCACAATTTCTGGAGCTAGCGGCGCCACCATGTCTATCAGCGTAGAATTCATCCGCCAGGTGCCAGCCATCCACCTCGGATAGGTCAAATCCCCGTCTGACATCTCTACCGGTGGCTTTCCCTGCCAGTTCGGAAACGCCTGCTGCCTTTCCCTCAGCGTTTCTGCCGAGGCTTGGGCACTACACAGCAGCCACACAAACGCCAGCAGCGACAGCCACAGCAAATTCCGCTGCACCCGCTGCCAAACCCCATACTCCTTTTCTTTAGAACCCATAGCGACAAAGCCCAAAGCTCACAACTGACGACGTGCCTTCAGCTTAGCGCGTTGAGGATAGCGCGTTGAGGATATCGCGTTGTGCCTACTCCGCCGTCTGTTCTAACGTGGTAGAGGTTTCTCTTTCTTCGGCAGGTGCCAGGTTAAGCAACGAGTCTAGCTGCCAGTATTCGTCAGTGCTAGAGGTGGTGCTGCCGCCACCGCGAATCGTGCCTAAGTAGCTTTTGACCTGCTGAAAGAACAGATTATCGGGTGGGACTTGAAGCCATTTGCTAACTAGGGCGTAGGCCATCGAAAAGGTGGAGCCTGCATTGAGATAGCTGTAGCCGTTGTTGGGCGTTTCGAGGGGAGCAGTGGCGTTGATGAATGTGGGATGTTCGCTCACGGGCTCGAAGGCACTGTTGTTTAGGAGATGAGCCATTGCACCTACGCCTGAAGTGATGACAATGGTGTCTTCGGCAATCCAGCTATGGCTCAGATAGCTGGTAACTTTTTCTGTTGTTGTACTGTCTGATGAAATTGTGTTTGTGACTTGCCAGCTTACGGCGGGCGTGTCGTTGATGGTGACGGCTGTTGCGGGTTCTGGAAGAAGGTTGCCTAGCGTGTCGAACACTTTTTGAGCGGTGGGGCGATCGCTCGTCTGAAAGGCCAGCCCCATCTCCACGCCAACCCCAGGCGAAAAGCTGTTGAACGCACCGCTACGACTTGGGAAAAAGAACAACACAAACTCTTTATCCATCCAGCCGATTAGCTCAGTGTCAAGATCTAGCCCGGTAAAAAGAGAGATTGTAGTGCGAGCCTGATCAAGATAGCTGCGTGTGGTTTCATTGAGTGAAAGCCGAGAGGCAATCTGTTGCCAGAGTCCGGCAATGTTACGACCGCTGTTGAGTGAGTAGGTCGGAGCCGGTACAAACCTCAGGGCCGAGTTAGCGTACGGTAGCTCAGGTGTAGCGCTACTGCGAACAAGATTGTTGCCATACACACGACCCTGCATCCGAATCCCTTCTTTCTGCGGATAAATTAGACCGTCCAGCGTCATTCCTTCAAGCGCTTGAGCGACCAGCGCCCGTGTTTCTTGCGGTATGGCCAGCGAAGGTGCATTTGGAAAACTCGGTAGTCCTGGCAGTCCTGGTAGCCCAGGTAATCCTGGCACGTCAGGTAGTGAGGGCCGTGCGCCTTGAAACGATCCACCATCTAGGTTGAACTTAGAGATCTCTGAAAGATTGCTGTATATACGCGCGATCGCTCCTTCCGTTTCCCCATAGCCCGACCGCGTAAACAGCTCACTATCTCCCAGCTTAGGATAATCAAACTCACGATAATCCAGCAGCGTTTTAATCGCCGCAGGCTCCTGTGCAAAAATTAAATAGCCCTCTATACGAGCCACCGCCCGTCCTTTCACTTCATAAGTGCTGTAGCCATCTTCCGTCTCAAAGTCTTCAGGATAGGGCAGCGGTAGCGCCTCACCATCAGGGGCTGCATTTAGCTGAGCACTTACCGAATTAAGTCCAATCTCCGCACCAGACGGAGGAAAATCTTTGATCTCCTCATGCGGCACTTCCGGCAAATTCTGCCAGTTCTCATCGGACTCGCCGTTGCCCCAATCCTCATCGTCATACAAGCTTATCGCGCGCGTCGGCCATACCCACAGTTCAGCGCCTTTGTAGATACTTTTCTCAGGCACCTCATCTGGCCTAGCAGCTTCAATTTTTGCTAGGAAGGGTTCGAGTGCGGTCTCATCTGTAACCGGTACGATAACGAACGTCTGTTTTGCTAAGTCCGTAAGCGCAATACTACGTGGCGTGGTATCTGGCAGCGTTGCGATCGCCACCTGCTCTCCAATCCAAGGCGCAACCTCCGTCTCGTAGTCAGTCCCCGGCGGCGCGAACAAAAAGCTCGCCGGATTGCCCAATCCCACTCCAGTACCGTCATTCATAAGTCCAACCAGATCCGCTACCTTCGCAAACAGCTCAAAATTCTCAAGCTCCTTCCAATCCTGCGGATTTGCTGAAACAAAGACAGCAGTTGGCGTATCGGCAGGCAATAGCTGCGCAAGCTGACGATCAGACGAAGAAATAACAGCTCTTGTACTAGCAGCGGGCAAAACGCTCAACATCAGCGACAAAAAGACAGCTAGCCTTATCCGCTTAGCGGCAAAAGTACTTTTTAGAAAAAGAACTGCATCCCCAAAAATCATGATCAAGAACCTATGAGATAAGTAAAAGTCCAGCGGTCAATCATTTAGTCAAGCGACATCGCAACAACCTTTGCAAGAAAGACGCATTAATCCACACATAAGCTTCGTACTCCTCGTCTCAACCACGGCAAGACAGCCTCAGTAAGTTCACCTATCCACAGCGCTTATTAATAAATCCAGCGCCCCTTCAATAAATCCAAGCAACCACCATAGAATAACTACATCCAGATCTCCATTTTTACCGCCAGAAAACCTTTTCAGACATGCCAAACAAATGGATCAAGTCCTCGGCGCACTCCTAATCGTCACCCTCATCCCCCTCCTAGGAGCCCTTCCCCTAACCGGCTGGATTGTCCATCTCCTCACCGGCAAAAATCTCAAACACCTCGGCACTGGCAATATCGGCGTCTCCGCCGCTTTCTACCACGGCGGCACCCCCGCAGGCGTCCTTTCAGTCACCGCCGAAGCTGTAAAAGGCATCGCCGCCATCCTCATCGCCCGCCACTTCTTCGCTGGCGATTCCGTCTGGCCTATTATCTCCCTCATGTTCCTCGTCATTGGCCGCTACTGGGGCTCCCAAGGCGCAGGCACCACCAATGTCGCTTGGGGCTTTTTCGTTTACGATCCCATTGTCGCCGGACTCACCTTCCTCATCAGCTTCATCGGCTTTACCCTGCTAAGAATGCGCGACCAGGGCCGCCTCTTCGTCTTAGTCCTCATGCCCGTCCTCACAGCCCTCGTCCACCCCGCTGACGGTATGCGCGTTATCATCGTCGCCTGCCTATCTGGCCTAGTCGCCTGGATTTACCACAAGATCCCAGACGACCTAGACCTCCCCGCCACCGCAGGAGAATCCCGCCGCATGTTTCGCTTCTTTCAAGGCGATCGCGCCCTCCCCTCCCTTCACACCGTTTTAGATCCTAAGAAAGTCGGCGCTAAAGCCGCTACCCTCTCCCAACTTCACGCCTGGGGCTATCCTGTCCCTCCCGGCTATATCCTCCCTGCAGGTGACGATCCCGAAGCCCTCATCAAAGCCGTTTTTCCTGGCATCGCTAACCCTGCCGACAACACGACTCACGATCAAAAAGTTGTCGCCCGCTCCTCAGCTATCGGCGAAGACGGCCTCACAGCATCCGCCGCAGGTCAGTACGTCTCCGTTACCGAAATCACCAGCCCCGAAGCCCTAGAGCGCGCCATAACCGTTTGCCTCAACGCCTACAACGCCCCTAGCGCCGTCCACTACCGCCAAGACCGCAACCTGCCTGACGGCAAAATGAACGTCCTCGTGCAGCCCCACATCACTGGTACCTTCTCCGGTGTTGCCTTCAGCCGCGATCCCATTACTCACGCTAGCAACACCGTCGTCATTGAAGCGCTTCCTGGCGATGCTAGCCAAGTAGTCGGCGGACAAATCACGCCAGAATCCTATCAGGTATTAGTAGACGATCACACCGCACCCGGTGAGTCTTGGCAGCTTCCTGAAGATGTAATGCTGCCAGTGAGCAGTAAAAACAGAGGTCTCAGTAAGGTTCCCGAAGTTCTTATTCAACAAGTTGCTTATCTAGCTCGCCACCTAGAAAACAGCTTTCACGGCATCCCTCAAGACATCGAATGGACATTTGACGGTGAGCAGCTATGGGTACTGCAAAGTCGTCCAATTACCACTCTGCTGCCCATCTGGACAAGAAAAATTGCGGCTGAAGTGATTCCCGGAGCCATTCGTCCGCTAACCTGGTCAATTAATCGCCCGCTGACCTGTGGCGTTTGGGGTGACTTGTTCACAACAGTGCTGAAAGACCGCGCTGCTGGTATTGATTTTTCGCAAACAGCAACACTCCATCACTCACATGCCTACTTCAATGCGACTTTACTAGGCGATGTTTTTAAGCAAATGGGCCTGCCGCCGGACAGTCTGGAGTTTTTAACGAGAGGAGCAAAGTTTAATCGTCCACCACTCGGCGTTACCTTGCGCAATGCACCGGGGCTGTGGCGACTGTTTCGTCAGGAAATGAACGTTTTGCGTCAGTTTAATAAAGCTGAACAGGCCGTGTTTTTCCCTGCTTTTGAACAGTGGAAGTTGCAGCCGCTGACGGATTTGGATAGTGAGGCGATCGCACAGCGCATCGAACACATCCTCACTCTTCTAAAACAAGCCACCTACTACAACATCCTGGCCCCCTTGAGCCTAGCTTTGCGCCAAACTATCTTCAAAGTCGATCTGGCCACCCTTGACAACAGCAGCAGCCCTGAAGTCATGGCCCTTGAAGATCTGAAGGCACTGGCCGCTAGCGTGCGATCGCTTCTTCCTCAGCTCGGCCTTTCTGCCGCCCCAAGCTCAAACACACCTATCACCGGCGCCACTCTATTCGCCGCCCTTTCCGAGCACCCCGAAGGCCAACAAGTCTTCGACCAGCTTGATCGCTTCCTTGACAAATACGGCTACCTTAGCGAAGTTGCCACCGACATTGCCGTCCCCACCTGGCGCGAATCCCCCCAGCCCATCCGCGAACTACTCGCCCAGTACCTGTTCAATCCCGACATTAGCCGTCCCAAAGTCAATAAACAAACCATCACCGGCTGGCGCTACCAACAAGTTCAAGCCCGCCTAAACCTAAAAGGACGCGTCGCAGAAGTCTACAACCGTCTGCTCGCCGACCTCCGAAGCTGCTTTATCGAAATTGAAAGCCGCTGGCTAATATCTACCCAACTAGAGAGTCAGGGCGACGTCTTTTTCCTTTCCTGGTCGGACATTCGCACGCAGCTACAAACCCCTTCCGACTCCAGCAACCCGCAAAAGACCGAACAGCTCCGACTCAAAGTCACTAGAGCCAAGGCCGAGTGGCAAACTCACGCCCACGATGCAACCGCTCCAGAGACACCCATCGCGATTCCTACTCTCGTCTATGGAAGCGCTCCTCCGCCAATACTGTCCACTCCGAACGCCCTTCCCTTCGTATCGTCAGGTACTCTACAGGGTATCGGTGCCAGCACGGGGAAAGTCGAAGGCACTATTAAAGTGCTTCAGAGACTCCCCACCTCTGCAGATGATATCAATGCTCAAACCATTCTCGTTGTCCCATACACAGACGCTGGCTGGTCGCCTGTGCTCTCACGCATCGGCGGACTCATTGCCGAAGTCGGTGGTCAGCTCTCACACGGTGCAATTGTCGCCCGTGAGTACGGCATCCCAGCGGTAATGGACGTTAGTGATGCCACCCGTCGTCTCACTGACGGCCAACATGTTCGGGTTGATGGGCGGCGTGGGACAATTGAAATCTTGTAAAAAATGCACCTCGCAGTGCGCATTATGTGGCCGAAATGACTTCGATTCAGACGCATATGAGCCAGCTACACTCGGCCAATCCGCCTGTAACTAAAAGCTGTGAAGGCACCTTCAGTGGCGCTGACGGCCTTCAGCTTTTTTACCAAAGCTGGTATCCCAAAGCGCTGGCAAACAACGGCGAATCTTCTACAGCAACGCCTGTAGGCTCATCAGGCTCAGCAGTCAGAGGCGTTTTAGCCATCGTTCATGGCTTAGGCGAACATTCTGGACGCTACTCCAACATCGTCAAAGCACTAACCGCTGTAGGCTATGCGGTGTTTGCCTATGACAACCAAGGACATGGCCGTTCAGAAGGCCAGCGCGGCCACATCAACAAATGGCAAGATTATCGCGGCAACACGCGGACTTTTTTACAGCTTATCCGTCAGCAAGAACCCGACGCACCGCTTTTTCTGATGGGCCATAGCTTGGGCGGCCTAATTGTGCTTGACTACATTTTGCGCAGCACCGAGCTTCCTACGTTTCAATCGCTCAATATTCGTGGCGTGGTTGTGAGCGCACCGCCTATTCAACCTACTAGCGGTACGGCTAGCCCGCTCAGAATTTTACTAGCACGCCTGCTCTCGGGCCTGTTCCCTCGATTTAGTTTGAAGATGGGCCTCGAACAGTGTGGCCTTTCTCGCAGGCAAGACGTGGTTGAAGCGGCGGCTGAAGATCCGCTGACGCATCCCTATGTCACATTGCGCTGGGGCAGTGAAACGCTGAGCACCATCGAATGGGTTAAAGCGCATGTTGAGCAGCTAGGCCTACCTATATTGCTGACGCATGGAGAGGCCGATCCCATTATTGCGCCTGCCGGTAGCCAGAAGATTTTTCAGCAGATGCAGAGCCTTAATAAAACGCTAAAGATCTATCCGGGCAGCTATCACGAGCCTCATAACGATCTGGATGCAGAGGTGGTCACTAACGACCTAGTGAACTGGCTAGACCAATACCTATAAAAAGTCTGTAACGAATAAAGTCTGCTACTATGGTGCCTTGGCTGCGTCCCTAGTCTGCGCAAGCGCCACTAAGTGTTTAGCATTCACTTTTTTCTAATTCCTTGCTCTCAGGCTAGTTCCATTTTGCACACGTTAGACGCGTGCGTTGGGGATAGGGCATCCCACCCGATGATGGCCTAGGAGCCAAGTTTTTCGCTTATGTCTATTCAAAATCCGTCTGCCGAGCCTGCGTCTTTTGAGCGTCTTGGCCTGCGGTCTGAACTTTTGCGCGCCGTTGCAGAGCAAGGTTACACAGAGCCTACGCCGATTCAGCTAAAGTCTATTCCGATTGTGATTAAGGGCCGCGATGTGATGGCCAGTGCCCAGACGGGTACGGGTAAAACGGCTGGCTTCACGTTGCCGATGTTGCAGCGGCTATGTGAGGATTTGCCAACTCAAGATATGCCACCCGAAGGTGCGTCTGTTCAAACGAAAAGTGCATCCTCTGCGGCTGGCAACAAGCCTGTCTTAAAAAAGAAAGGTGCGCCTAGTCATAGCAACACTAGTGGCGGTAGCCGTCGTCCGATTCGCGCGCTGATTGTGACGCCGACTCGTGAGCTGGCTGCGCAGGTCGGAGAAAGTGTCAATACCTATAGCCGATATCTGCCAATTCGCTCTACGGTTATTTTTGGCGGCGTCAAAATCAACCCTCAAATTTCTAAGCTGCGTCAGGGCGTAGACGTTTTAGTAGCCACGCCCGGTCGCTTGCTCGACCACGTGAATCAGCGCACGGTCGATCTCTCTCAGGTGGAGATTTTGGTGCTTGATGAAGCTGATCGTATGTTGGACATGGGCTTTATTCACGATATTCGCAAAATTCTGGCGCTGGTGACTGAAGACCGGCAAACGCTGCTGTATTCGGCAACGTTTTCTAGGCCGATTAAGAAGCTGGCTGATAGCTTTTTGCGATCGCCCGAACTCGTCGAAGTGGCGCGCAGCAACGCGGCGGCTGAGACGGTTGATCAGATTGCCTATCCATGCGATCGCATCAAAAAAAGCGAACTGCTCTCCTTCATCATCGGCTCTCGTAACTGGCAGCAGGTGCTCGTCTTCACCCGCACCAAGCACGGCGCGAACCGCCTCACCAAACACCTCCAAAAAGACGGCCTCACCGCTGCCGCCATCCATGGAAACAAAAGCCAAGGTGCTCGCACCCGTGCCCTCGCCTCCTTCAAGTCAGGTGATGTTCGTGTCCTTGTTGCCACCGACATTGCTGCCCGTGGCCTCGATATTGACATGCTTCCTCACGTGGTCAACTTCGAGCTACCCAACGTCGCCGAAGATTATGTGCACCGCATTGGCCGAACCGGACGTGCTGGCAATGAGGGTCAAGCCGTTTCGCTAGTGTGTGTAGACGAAAAAGATCTGCTCAGAAGCATTGAGCGCTTGTTGAAAAGAGATATTCCCAAAGAGATTATTGCAGGCTACGAGCCCGATCCTTCGATTCCACCTGAGCCGATTCCAAACGGTCGCAACAACACTCGTGGTGGTGGACGGGGTAGGTCTTCTGGCAGTGGTGGTGGAAATCGGGGGCGGTCTTCTTCTCGCCCGAGTGGGGGAGGATCGCGATCGCCCAAACCCGTCATTAACAAAAGCCGCTCATCTGCTCCAAAGCCTCGCCGCTCATCAAGCTAGCCGCTGCTGGCAAATTAGCTAGAAAGCAACCGCGATGGATGTTGTATTGAGTAACCTGAACAAAGGCATTTTCAGCCGTCTGAGGGAAGAGAGTTAGGTAGCAGGTATCTTGAATCTTGTCCAAGTCATCATACTACTCAGATAGCTGATCAGGCTCAGATAGTCATAATAGTGGACTTAGAGACAGTTATCTAGGTTCGTAAAATAACGTCAGTTCGGGTTAAGCCGCAGGCGGCAACGCCCATTCTAGATGGAGTCCAGGTTTCTTAGGCTGATGACAGTAGGCAATTAAACCGCAAATGATGTTGACCCAGCAGTTGACTGGGCTGCGA
>JBHYED010000020.1:0-85890 GCA_051860365.1 Phormidesmis sp. | reverse complement strand
TACAGAGTGCTATTACACTGGGCGGTAGACGGTTTTGATGGCTGACGCATAATGACAACCGAGCTGAGACTAATGACCGACGATTCTTAGCTTACAACTTTGTCAACCTGTCAATGCGTAACTCCTATAATAGTCTGCTGCCATAGTCAGTAGAACCACCTGAGCAAATAGACAATTCCTTAAAATCCGAGCTAAAGTGGTAGTGACTACGGATTACTCGCTGTGCCTTATGCCATGCAACCATTAGCTAACGCCATTGCACCCATTGAATCACTAGAAGATGCGATCGCCCGGTGTCAGTCGTTAGGTATGCGCCTAAGCCGTCAGCGCAGATACATCTTGGAGCTTTTGTGGCAGGTTCAAGAGCACCTATCAGCTCGCGACATTTATGACCGGCTCAATCGACTCGGCCGAGAAATCGGCCACACATCGGTATACCAAAACCTTGAGGCCCTTTCAGACCAAGGCATTATTGAATGTGTAGAGCGCTCGAGTGGAAGGCTTTACGGGCATGTCAGCTCATCTCACAGCCATGTAAATTGCATGGACACGCAGCAAATTATTGACATTGACATTGAGCTACCTGCCGAAATTTTAGCCTTGGTAGAAGAAAAAACAGGCGTGAAAGTATCTGACTATCGCATTGATTTCTTTGGAACTAGGCTATAGGACTAAAACAAAGTCCGCAGGCAGTTCTCACAAAAGAGGCTACCTGCGGACTTTTCAATTGAGTAGATGCATCGGGTTTACTAGCTTAACTGTTCAGCACTTCTTTGCTAAACACAACCAATATCGCGCCAAACATAATCGCAGCTAAAATCAAATCCATGAGCCTTCTCCATCAAACTGTTGCACGTACTAACGTACCCAATTATGGGGCAAGCCAAAAGTAGAGAGAGACGCACTTTATCAAGATTTCTTGATTTACTACTGGGTGTATCTAGAATGCCAACGAAGTGCCTAGAGCTAGCTCCGAATTTGCACTGGCATCACAAGGTATGTCATCTTCGGGCCACCTAAAGGTGTCAGCACAGAAGGGCTAGTTGCTGAGTTGCACTGAATTTGGATTTCAGACGTTGGTAGTGCTTTGAGGCCTTCTAGCAAATAGCGAACGTTGAACGCGATATCTAAGTCTTCGCCCGTAATCTGAGCAGGCATCGTTTCCAGCCCACTACCCACTTCTTGAGCCTCTACTGAGAGCGCTAAGGACTGTGCCTCGTTAGAAAATGACAGCTTAACGATGTTGTTACGCTGGTCGGCCATGACCGCAATTCGCTCTAGCGAAGACACTAGCTGCTTTCGATCAACTGTGAGCTGGCGCTCGAACTGCTTAGGGATAAGCTGGCGATAGTTTGGGTATTGGCCTTCGAGCAGCCGAGTCGTAATGCGCTGCGAGCCCAAATCAAACACAACTTGCGTAGAATCTAGCTGAAAAGCAACCGGTTCACTGCTGGGATAAATTTGTAACACGCGCTCTAGCTCGCGTAGGGCCTTGCCTGGAATCGTCACGTTCATTTTTAGCGTAGAGGCTGGGCCACCGCCTTCATCCACCGTTTGCACAACTGATAGCCGGTGACCGTCAGTCGCCGCAAACTCCAGCGTTTCATCATCAGCCGTGAGATGAACCCCCGTTAAAACCTGCTTAGTTTCATCAGAGCTAGTGGCAAACAGAGCGCCTTTTAAACCTTCAATCAGCGCATCGGCAGCGACTTTGACCGGCTCGCTAGTTTCAACTTCTGGAAGCTGAGGATAGTCTTCAGCACTCAAGCCTCGAACCTGGTAGCGACCGGCTGAGCAAGAAAGCGTCACTACGGGCTCATCGTCGTCTTCGCTGATGTCGAGTTCTTCGTTGGGCAGCCGCGACACAATATCGCCGAGCAGCTTAGCTGGTAGCGTCAGCGCGCCACTCTGCCCAACCTGTGCAGTAAATGTAGTTTGAATACCCAGCGTTTCATCAAAGCCGACCAGCGTGACTTGCTGCGTATCGGTACTTGCTGTCACCAGCACATTGCCTAGAACCGGTTTGCTAGGTCTTGATGGAACTGCCCGACTAACCAGCGAAAAATGGGTATTGAACTCTGCTTGCGGACAGCTAAACTTCATCGTTTTGGAAATCGTTTTGGGAGAAGTGAAATGATCTCCAAAACGCTGGACGGCAATTCGAGATAACCAACAGTATCACTCTGGCCGCCCTTGTCAAACCCCTCAAAAAATCATTTTCTCTCTGAACTTCTACAGACTCTTTCTTTTTAAAGAATTTATTTAAAGTAGTAGTAGTAGAGCCTGTGGAAAATGTGGAAAACTCGGGTTTTTTCTACCTATAGCTAGCTTTGAGCCATTTCCAGCCTGTGGAAAACCTGTGGAAAACTCCCATAGTTTTCCACAGGCCTGTGGAAAACCTAAAAAGTTTTCCACAGGGAGCCAAAAGTTTTCCACATTTTCTCCACAGTTTTCCACAAGTTTTCCACAGAAAAAGAGGAGTTTTCCACAGGCAAATCCCGTTTTTTTTGTTATATTTCTTTACCAAATATGCTGGTATATGCACAAATTTTCAGTACGGACTATCAGCACGTGCGTTGTTTGCGTAGGTGGTGGATTGCTACGGGTTAGCGGTGGGAGGTTACTGCTCGGAAGTAATGGTGATGCGATCGCTCACTTCTCGAATTGTTTGGGCCAAGTCCAGGTCTCGCTTCACTAGCTGAGTAATTTTGTCACAGCTATACATAACGGTAGTGTGGTCTTTGCCACCAAACTGATCGCCGACTTTTGGCAAGCTCAAGTCTGTGTGCTGGCGCATTAGGTACATACCCACCTGCCTAGCTAGACTGATCTCACGACGACGTGAATTGCTTTTGAGGTCTTCTATCGAAATTTTGAACGCATCCGATACGGCTTTGATGACGTCTTTAGGTGAACACTCTAGCCGCTCAGCGGGCGGATCGAGCACGGGAATTAGGTTCTCAACCGTCATCGGCAGGCCCGAAATGGAGGTGTAGGCAATTGAGCGAGTGAGCGCGCCTTCTAGCTCCCTGATGTTGGTGGTGTAGGACGAGGCAATGTACTCCGTGACATCTCTAGAAATGGTGACTTGCTCGTATTCTGCCTTCTTTTGCAAAATGGCCATTCGAGTTTCAAGGTCGGGCGACTGAATATCGGCAATTAGGCCCATCGAAAATCGTGAACATAGCCTGTCTTGCAGACGTGGAATTTTGTTGGGCGGACGGTCGGAAGCTAGCACAATTTGCTTGCCCGCCTCATGCAGTGCATTAAAGGTGTGGAAAAATTCTTCCTGAGTGTATTCCTTGCCTTCAATGAACTGAATATCGTCCACCAAAATCACGTCTACTTCGCGGTACTGCTCTCTGAAGCGCTGCATGGTGTCGCGGCGAATGGAGGCAATCAAATCATTGGTAAAAGTTTCTGTTGAGACGTAGGCGACGCGGGCTTGCGCGTCATTGTCCATGCGGTAGTGACCGATGGCCTGCATCAAGTGCGTTTTGCCTAGGCCCACGCCGCCGCATAAAAAGAGTGGGTTGAATTCGCGTCCTGGGGATTCTGCTACCGCGAGGGCAGCGGCGTGGGCCATACGGTTGTTTGCCCCAACAACAAATCGCGAGAAAATAGCTTTGGAGTTGAGATCGGAGGAGCCAGCCGTAATTTTGTCGGTGCTTGCGGCGGCGGTGGCTGGATGCGCCGTAGGTGGGCTGGGCATACCGTCGCTAGGGCGTGGCTCTGTTGCGATCGCACTTTGCGCTGTCCCGTGCGCTGTCCCATTCGTTGTGCCATTGCTGACCGTAATCGTCACATCGATATCACGGCCTAAGACCTCGGTGGCCACCTGAGTAATTTGGCTGAGGTAGTGCTTTTGCAGCCAGTTACGCGCAAAAGGATTGTCGGTGAGTAGAACAAGCTGCTGCTCGGAGAGCGTTTGAACGCGAGTCGGCTTAATCCAGGTTTCAAACGTTGGGCCGCTGAGCTGCGTTTCTAATTTGGTGAGGACTTCATTCCAAAGATTTTCTTTCATCTGGGGCACAGCTTTACCTCGGCAGTTTTCTTTGGGTCGTTTGACGCACGGTGAGGTTGAAGCTGCATACGAATTTGCTTAAATCCATACGCAGCTTCAGTTGCTAAGAACGGCGTTCCGCTTCACCACTAAATCGTTGAGAGTTAAAAATAGAGCAGTAAAAATTAGCTGATCAAGATGGTTTTTGACGCAGCGTTTTTTATAGGTTATGTGGATGCCGTAGTGAAATCTATTTTAATGATTCCAAGGGCTTTTTAGATGCTAGACGTAGCACCTTCATACGTTATGAAGCGCTACCCTGAGAGCCTAATCATTAAGACGCTTTTTGTGGGGCTAGGTTGAATATAGTTTTTGAATTATAGGTGGTTATCTCACCTAGAGGATCGTTTCAAAAGCTTTCCTTCAAAATTTTGGCAACCCAAAGCTTTTTTTACGATATCCGTACAAAAACGAACTGTTGTTTTGTGCGATCGCACTCATAAAAATTTGCAGTGAAGATATAGAAGACATTTGCTAGAACTGTCACTCTCAAAGTCCACAGTTCTCTACGCTGTCTGTTAGAACGAAAATGCCTGGCATACCTGCGCCTATTGCAAGGCTCTATCTTCCATGTCCGATTACTGCAAACCCATCCTCGGTAGAGATCAATTATGAAGTCGTCTGATAAGCCCCGTACCGAAGCAACCCCTACTGCCAAGAAAATTCCTTTTTGGCTGCGTCAGTCGATGACATACGTGATGCTCACAGCAGCTAGTGCTGGTAGCGTCATGCTGCTGACCGGGCGGAGTATGACGCCAACGGCAAATGAGTTTGCTTATGAAACGCTCCAGTATGAAGGCGTTCAGCTTAGAGATGGCCAGAGAAACGCACAGCTCGCGCAGCCTTCTCCGTCTGAATCGGGCGCGATCGCAGATGAGTCTCAGCTACTGAGTCAGGCGACAGGCACCGAACGGCTGATCGGAGGTGCCAACTTTATTGCTTCTGCCGCAGAGCGCGTTGGCCCTTCTGTCGTTCGGATTGACTCGGCGCGTACGGTGGTGGCCAGTAGCCGTCGTCCCGGCATCTTTGACGATCCGTTTTTTCGTGAGTTCTTCGGTGAGCAAGGCATTCCTGAGCAGGCACCCGAACAGCGTGTGGAGCGAGGGACGGGATCGGGCTTTATTTTGAACGCAAACGGCACCATTTTGACTAATGCTCACGTGGTAGAAGGCGCTGATGAGGTGACGGTGACTCTCAAAGATGGTCGGGAGCTACGCGGTGAAGTGCTGGGCGAAGATCCGCTGACAGATGTAGCGGTGATTAAAGTTGAAGCCAGTGATTTGCCGCCAGTTAGTTTGGGTAATTCTGATACGCTGCGGCCCGGAGAATGGGCGATCGCGATTGGTAACCCTTTGGGCCTAGACAATACCGTAACGGCGGGAATCATCAGCGCGACGGGCCGAACCAGCGCTCAGATCAAAGTGTCTGATAAGCGGGTGGACTTTATTCAAACCGACGCGGCGATTAATCCTGGTAATTCGGGCGGGCCTTTGCTGAATGATAAAGGCGAAGTGATTGGCGTGAATACCGCGATTATTGGCGGTGGGGCTCAGGGCCTGGGCTTTGCGATTCCGATTAAGCAGGCACGGGCGATCGCAGACAAACTGGTGGCAAACGGCAAAGTTGAGCACGCTTACCTCGGCATTCAAATGCGCACGCTGACGCCCGCGCTCAAAGAAGAGGTTAACAGTGATTCAAGCGCGAATATTCGGTTAGCGGCTGACTCAGGCGTGGTGATTTTTGGCATTGCCCGCAATTCTCCAGCGGCGCAGTCAGGGCTGCAGCTAGGCGATGTGATTTTGAAAATGAATGGTAAGACAATTACGGATGCCAGTGAGGTACAGCGGCTGGTGGAGGCGACGGATGTGGGAGATGCGATCGCCATGACGCTGAACCGAAGCGGTCAAACGGTGGAACTTTCTGTTCGTCCAGGGGCGTATCCGGTGCCGTAAGTAGCGAAGTATGACGACGAACGTAAGAGCACACTTAAACTCATACTTTATCGTTTTCCAACATGTCCTTTCATATTCGCTCCCTTCGTCTCCATCCTCATTGGGTGATGGAGGCGTATGCCTTAAGAAAAAGATATCCAAGTCTGTTCTCAACCATCTTGTTGCAAATCGAAGCTAGGTGGGGAGAAGATAATGGTGAGTTCTTTAGATTAATGACCTAACGGCCTATTCCTTATGTGTAAAACAGCTAAATAAGATACATCTATGTAAAGATGAATGAAAGAGAGAGAGAGAGGAAGCTGTAGGCAGCATTACGTGTAGGAAAGCTCTCTTGTGGTTTTTTTAGTTGAGTCTGAAGTCATAGATAAGGAATTGATGTATTCCTTGCGAGCAGAAGATTTCACTCCTTTGACAACAGCATCTCCTCATCCAGATTGTCGTGTTTGTATTACTGTTCCTGTTCGGAATGAAGCCGATGGCTTAACTGCAACAATTCGCAGCTTTGCTCAGCAGGTAGATAGCTCTGGACGTCCGCTAGAGTCTAATCTCTATGAGGTTTTAATGTTGGCGAATAACTGTAGTGACGATTCGGCGCAGCGGGCTAGGGCGATCGCACAAAGCTACCCGAAGCTGAATCTTCAGGTCATTGAGGCCTGTTTGCCTGAGGCGATCGCTCACGTCGGCACGGCTCGCCGCTTGGTGATGAATGAGGCCTATAGAAGACTCGCTAAAATTGGGCTAGCCGGTCGTATTATCGCGGCTACTGATGGTGACACCATTGTTGCCTCCAACTGGATATCTACTTTAATCAGCGAGTTTGATCAGGGTGTAGATGCAGTGGGCGGACGTATTTTAACTCGCCGAGCAACTGATTTGGAACTCACTTCAAAGGTCTCTCTTTATTTTCTAAGACGGCTTGCTTATCAATACTTAACTGCGCAAATAGAGGCTTTTCTCGCGCCACAATCGCATGACTGCTGGCCCCGTCACTTTCAGTACTATGGCGCTAATATGTCGGTGCTAGCTGAGGTATATGGCAAAATAGGCGGTCTGCCGCCCCTGCCACAAGAAGAAGATGTGGCTTTGTACCAGCGGCTACAGCAAATAGATGCCAAAATTCGCCATAGCCCTGACGTGCGGGTTTTTACAAGTGCGCGTCGGGTCGGGCGGGCGACGGGAGGCCTCGCTGAGCTGATGGAGAAGCTGACAGAACTTAGCGCTGAGCGGAGGGCTGTTTTAGTAGAGCCGCCAGCAATTACTGAGGCGCGAATATTAGTGCGCGAACAGCTACGTCAGTTTTGGCTGGACGTGAATGGAGCTAGCTCAGAAGGATTTGTGGTGCGCAAATATGCTCAGCGGGCAGATTTATTAGGGAAAAGTTTAGGGCTCTCGGCCTCAGAGTTACGGCAAGAGATTGAGCATGCGCCAACGTTTGGCGCACTGCTGCTGGCGGTTGAGCGTCGTCAGCAGCAGTGCGACGGTACTTTTGTAGAGCTAAATACGGAGATTAGCTTGGCGAATATGCACCTGAGGCAGTTGTTGCAAACGCTGCGACAGCAAGCAGATATCTCTAGCAGCCAACCCCTAGGCCTAGGACTAGACAAACGCTATTTCCAAAGTGTTCTACAGGCGCTCAAGCAGGTCGAGACGATACCGATCTTCTCTTTGAGATTTTAGCGATCGCCATTGAGTGCCTACCTGCGCCAAAAAAGCCTCATGCACCTGGTCGCCCGTTAGCGGATATTCTTGAACGTAGGGCGTCCAGTGGACTAACAGTAAGTGTCCGCCCGGATCTAGATGGTCAAAAATATATTGTTGGGCTATAGGCAGCTCTTGCGCGCTCCAGTAATAGCCAACCTCAGAAACAAGAATGAGATCGAAGGTTTGGCCAGGCTGTTCGCGAGGGAACTGCAATATTTGAAACTCAACGTGGCTGAGGTGCTCGCAGCGTTCTTTTGCCCTAGCCTGAGCCGTTTTAGAGACATCTACAGAGAGCAGAGACTGGGCGCGATCGCTCAACTTCTCCGTTAAAACGCCAATAGAACCGCCAATTTCAAACGCTGAACAATACTGTGCTTTGGGCAGTGCTGCAATGGTCGCTGCGTACTTTTTAGCCTCGTACTCGCTGGTTTCAAACTGCCACGGGTCAATGTCGGCAGCGTACATCTTTTCAAAGTAGCTAGGCGGCAGTGAGTCTTTAGGCCGTTGTGAATCTTGTTCTTGAAGCGGTTGCATTATTGAGCCTCTAGGTACGTTTCCCACGGTTGGATAAGATTGTTCAACATGTCAGGAGTTAGACGAAACCCAGTTGGGTCGTCTTGGATAAGATCGGTAGTTTGTGACTGGTGCGCCATCGCCGCCTGACGTTTGAGCGCTTCGACCGTGCGAATGTCCAGCCGCCAGCCGCGCTCTGTAGATGGCAGTGCTGATAAACCGGCATCAGCATCGCCCCAAACAGCGTAGACCATCTGTTTGGGTGGCCGTAAACATGACTTGAGCGCCTGTTGCGCAATTTTCCAGGTCGCTCGGTGATCGCAATGTCGGTCTTGATGCCAGGGGACAAACAATAGGGAAGGGGCTTTTGCCTGAATAATTTGAGCGCACTGCTTAACGGCGGTTGCGAATTGAGGGCTCTCTGGAGGCGGTACGGCTGTATCGGGCCAGCGTAGAAAGGTCACAGCGTCTTTGGCGACGCCAAGCTGATCGAGTGCGGCATAGGTTTCACGTTCTCGGAGCGCTTTGAGAGTGGGGGCAGGGAAGCTTTGCGAGCGAGGATGAGACTGGGTGCCATCGGAGAAAACAACAACGTGAACGGGGATTGAACGTTGGCGCATGAGCGCGATCGCACCGCCGCATCCGAGCGTCTCATCATCGGGATGAGGAGCCAGGACAAGGGCACCTTCGGTATGTGCAAAGGCCGCTGATGCCGTGCGCAGTGGGAGCGCTTCTATGGATGGATGCGTGCGTGCTGTTATGACCATAGCTCGCTCGCGGGCGGCGTTTGTTCTAAAACGTATTTACCGACGCTGGTAAGAGAGAGATCGAAAGCTGGCTGACGTAAATATAGCGTCAGGTCTCGAATAATCCGCTCCATAGGGTGAGGGGGAAGAAGTCCGCGTGTGCCAACAGATCGCTCTGAAAGCTGCATCATGTCAATACAAATTTGCTCTATGGCGGTGCGAACCATGTTGGTGTAGGTAGTCAGTCCTGGGCTCCGTTCAGCGTTCGACTCAGCGTTTTCTGGCAGACCTCCGAAGATAGGCGCGTAGCTTTCAATTTTGCAGGCGCTGCTTTGTAGCCAGAGATTGCCTTGTTCTAGCGCGATCGCCATATTGCCCAAGCGAACTTGCTGATGAGGATGATCGATTCGGCCCATGCTCTGCAAGTAAGTGCGTGTAGCATCAAACAGCGCTTCGGCCCCTCCTAATTGAACAGCGGCAAAGCGAATGACGCCTGCGGTAAGCCAGGGCTGGCGGAAGTAGTCGCCCGGTTTTCCAATGATGTCGTCTCGGCTGAGTTCTACGTCTGTAAAGTCTACTTTGTAGCTAGCAGAAGCTCGCATTCCAGAGGGCTGCCACCAGCTAGGATCAACCTCAACGCGAACGTTTTCTATGGGGACAATGCACATTTGCCACTGGCCATCGTACGGGCCACCTGAAACCGTGCCGCTAGCGAAAGGCCTTTGCACATAGCCGCAGCCTGAACAAAAAGTTTTGCTACCCTCAATCCGGTAGCCGCCGTTTTCAGTAGGTATAAGCTTTACGCCGTCTTCTGCTTCAGCGTTCCACACACCAAATATTTTGCCGCTGCGAGCGTCTTGAGCGTATGCCTCTATTTGTGATGGGGTGCCAAAGGTTTGAACGAGCTGAAGGGCGTTGACGTGTCCTTCGTAAACGCGGCCCATAGAGAGATTGCCGCGACCGATATGCTTGAGAATTTGAAGCGTTAGCCAGGTTTGGTTTGATTGAAACCCTAGCCCTGCGCCGCCGTATTTGGGATGCAGTGGTGCGTGAAGAAAGCCTGCGGCCGCAAGCTGCTTAAAGCCTGCGGTGGGAAATCCGCCCATGCGATCGCTATCAGCCGCCGACAGTGCTGCCTGGTTAGCAATCTCTTTTGCAGCCTTGAGGAGCTGATCGAGCCTGTCAACAACTCTCTTAGAACCTTGATTTTCGCAGGAGTCTTGATGAAGGGTTTCTTCAGGACTTTTCTCAGGGCTTCTCTCTTTAGGAAAATGGGTAGTCAGCGTCATAGACCCCTTCAAATAAACCAGCGTGAATATTGTGAGTGAGTGCAATGACTAATAGCCTCATCCTTCTGTAAGATTCGTGGCAGCTTCCTATCAAAAGGTAGATGGCTGAAGGGCGCTTCCGTAGCAAGGTTTAAGCATTCGCTCTGAACTTAAGAGAAAAGATGTCCAATTCATCTAAACCCGTTTTAAGAGAAAACCGCAGACCGCTGATTGTGGCGGGAATTGTGCTGGGTTTGGGCCAAGCGGGCTTTTTTGATGGCATTGTCATTCATCAGCTACTACAGTGGCATCATATGTTTACTAGCGTTGAAACCGATAGAACGGTCGCCGGACTAGAGCTGAACACCTTGGGTGATGGATTGTTTCACCTGCTGGACTATTTGCTGACGCTGACGGGAATTGGGCTATTATGGCGAGTGGCTAAAAGAGAGGATGTTTCTCATTCGACGTCTGTTTTTGTGGGCTCACTGTTGATTGGCGCGGGATTATTTGATTTTGTTGAAGGGTTAATCGATCATCAAATTTTAGGGATTCACCATGTGAAGCCTGGGCCGAATGAGTTTGCTTGGGATATGGGATTTTTGGCGTTGGGATTGGGGTTGATAGGCTTGGGATGGGCGATCGCATCTACAAAAGAGGGTTTGGGTACCACCGAGACCGTCAGCGACTGAAGCCTTGTGCTCTATTTTGCTGAAGCTTCTGCTGACGCTCGGCGGCATCTGTTGCATCTAACAATAAGATCCAGCTACTGGTGTTGTCTTTAATCAAATGCACATCGACCACGGGCCCGCGCTCTGTTTGCACCTGGGGCAGTACGTCGCTAGCTTACTCTAACGGAAAAAAGCCCTTTAAAAAGAAAAGGCAACTGCACACATCATCGCCTTCTTTAATATGGGTGATGCCATATTTACTTAATGCTCCTTTCCACGTGATAATGCGTCCTTTTGATGTGACCTGTAGGTAGGCGGGTGAGCGATCTTTTAAATGACACAAAAAGGCCGGGTTTCGTTGTGGAACCCGGCCTTCTCTTTTGATAAAACTAAGCGTACTGGGCTGATTGAACGTAGAGCACAAGGTCACGCCTGCCTACGATTTTGATGTGCCCGCCTGCCGGAATGGTGCTGTCATCTACGTTGAGTGCTGACCAGAGGTTTCCGTTGATTTTGATTTTGCCGGGTAGGTGTCGGCCAATTGGCTCGTGGGCGGTTCCGATACCGACAAAGTTGCTGTTAATTGGACGAGTCAGATCGACCGGGGAGAACGCGATCGCTCTCTCTTTTACAGACTGAAGAAAAGAATACATAAAGGCCACCTGCCAAGAACTAACTATCTACCTCTTTATGAAAATGGCGGAAAAATGTGACCTGTATTATTGACAAAAACTAAGCAATTTTCTTTTCAATACCAAGCTCACCACAAAGTTTGTCTAGTGTTTCTTTCTCCATGGTTCTAACTTGCTGCCGCAGAAGCGTTTCTGCAACTGGAACCAGTGGAATATCAAGTTCAATACGTTCTCTTAGCGCCGCCCGTTGATTTTCGTAGTGCTCTAGCATTTCAGGGCTGAGCAATCCGATATCAGCGCCGCGATCGCACGCAGCCTGAGAAACCCAAAAGTCAACATTGCTATCGTGAGTCGCCAACAATAGGATTTCATCCATCCTATCTTCTTGTTTTTGAGAGAGCGTTGATAGGATCATCAGCTCTCCATATTCGACCCCAATTTTTTTTGCCTTTTCAAGAGAAATGGCTGAGCTATCAAGGTGGTAATGTTTTGACGGATTGTGCAGCATCGTGATTATTGATCCCGTAAATTCTAATGCAGTGTCATTTAAAGATGTGAAAGTAGCGTGTTGTACGCTGCTTAGTGAGGGTAGACGCGATAGTGCAAAAGAACTGCTCTGTTGGAGCGCGCGATGAGATGTTGAAGAACGAGAAATCGCTGAGTAAAAACAATATGAGCGGAACGAATCTGAGGCGGGCGATCGCGCTTGGGCAATCGACGCACAAACGCGTTAAAAATAGTCTTGAGACAAGCGACCGCTTTTTCAGAATTATCCTTAACAGGTGCGATCACTCGTTTTCGGAATTGATGAAAAAGTAAAGTCATATTCATATAAAAGAGTCCTTTTCAATCGATAAGGTCTAGCAAAGAAAGACGCATAAGTTGATTCCGGTGAGTAAGCTGAACGCAGTGCCGCAGGGGCTACAAACACAGACGCAAAACCTTTGCCTGCTGTTACAAACTCAACAGGCAAAGTGCGAACTGCATTTGCCGACGTACACTCACCTATGAAAGAACGCTAAAAATGTGACAGGAAGAGTCAAAAAAGATGCAAGTGCCGATGGTGCGGTCGTTTTAGCGCAAAAAAAGGATCTGCTACTGATGCGGCAGCTCCTTTTAGATGACTGGCTATAAATTATTTATTGGGGCTATTTATGAGGGCAAGCGGTGAGATGCGTGAGATGTTTCGTGAATTTGCTTAAGCGACCTGATGCGTCGATAGCCCGTGTATCTTAGCCAAGCGGTAGGATTTTTGATATCACCGCCCTGTTCAATCCAGATAAGTCCTTCGTAATAGCCCTCTCTCAGGATGTCAGCAGTCCTGTAGTGACTATCAAGATGATATATTTTTAGCGCCTTCTCAAGGGATATCCATATGCCAAGCGTTTCTTGATTGCATTTCTTTTGAATGCTGTAGACAGCATCTTTGAGCTGAACATGATTGGGATTATCAGGGTTGAATTGAACAACCGGTAAGGGCTGAGTCATTGAACAGTCTCCAGAAAATAGCTAAAAAGCAGGCCTTGAATAGTGACAAAATCTCCTCGTAAGAAAAGACAATTGCAGTAGCGTAGGCGCGGCATAATATATTGAAAAAATAGGTACTTACACCTACCTATGCTGGAAAGACAATAATGTGACAATATTTACAATAGATGGCGTATGGATACTGCTGCTGCCGTGCGGTGTTCGTTTCGCTAAGCAGATTTAATAAAAAAGAGGCTTACTGTTTTGGTAAGCCTCTGGAGAAGAGATAGGGACTATGCATTTACGAGATGGCGCTTAGGGCTAAAACATCTCCTCATGATTGGGATAGTAGACGCTCGAGAGCTTTTTTCTGAGCTTAAGCACAGCGCGGCTTTTGTGCTTTCTCAAGGCTGCTAGCGAATAGTGCGGATATGCCATCTCAACCAGTCGGGTTTGAACTTCCTCCCATCGTAGTTCGTGAACAACTTTCAGCGTTAAGATTTCTTGATCGAGCTGTGATAGGCTCTGAAGCGCCTTTTTGAGTGCGGGATGGCTGTTGCTATTTGACACTTCTACGGTGCTATCGTCTGATGAATGAGCTGCGATCGCATCTACAAACTCAAGCTGCGGCTCTTTTTGACTGGCTCTTTTCTTCTCCTTAATAATGTAACGACACGTCAATCTTAACCAGGCACTAGGGTTAGGCATTGGCCTCCCCTGATCGATGGCTCGCTTTCCTCGAATTAGCGCCGCATGGAGTACAGCACTGGCCGTTTCAGCTTGGCCTAGGCCATATCGATTCAGCTCAGCTTGAACCGATACCCACAGGCTCGGATTGGCTGCATTTTTAGATGAAGAAGCCTCATTAATAGCTGCGTACAAGCCCTGATACTTAGGGTCAAGGCCCTTTTGAACCTCCTTATCCGTTCTACGGATAGAACATGTTGTTGAGCGTTTTGAATGGTTTAGCATGATGCTTTCCTCAAGCGTTGCCAATGTAGCTACTGGCGCAAGCAGAAAAACCCTACCTAAGAAGAAACAGCGAGTGAGAGACAGATTATGTTGAAAAGTATAAAGAGACACGGAATGTCTTTCGCGATCGCCTTAGCTTGTTGCGGTAGGGAATGATTGATGCTGCCACTGACTCATGAAAGATTCAACAAAACGTGACAAGAGAGTGGGGTGAAAGAACATGCTCACTGCGCTTGTCTTTGCGACGGCTCAGTTGGTTTTACTCGGCTAAGCTTCGTCACGACGTTGAGAGTATTGAATCTTTCGGATTTGCTGGTTGCAGTCCCACTTAATCCAGGCAATAGGCAATGGAATAGACGTTGTTCCGTCGGCTATTGTCTTTAGGCCGTGGTTGAAGCTGTTTTGAAGCAGGTCTGCAAGGGTGTCGCTGGTAATGTTTTCATCGTCTAATCGCTTTTGAATGTAGGCAAATAGGCAGAGAACATCCTTGTCTTGATTGTTTTTATCACATATTCGATGAATGGCTACCAAGAAGGGTTCGTTGCTAGCGGGAGGGCCAATACTATTGTTTTGGATGTCAGGCTGCTTATGAGTCATAGGTGTGTATGAGTAGAGTGACGAGTAGAGTGGTTACCTTGTTTGTGGCGTACTAACGGTTGGTATTTCTATGGGTAGCAGACCGTGATTGATGTACAGAAGTGAGGGTTAAATAATGCGATTCTAAAAAGGACTACCTCAAGGCCGTTCTGTTACTTGTGACAGGTGCGAAGACTTATATCAGCGCGGTACTGCTGGGCGTTGTAGAAGAGCAGTTTCTATCGTAATAGAAGGGAACTTATGTATGGTTTGTGTGCTTATTGCTACCGATATGAGTAAGCTACCAGAAAAGAATAAAAGCTGCATTGAGTGGTTTTTAGCTTAATAATCCTGTAACAGAGGCAAAAAGCAGAAAAACTGTATCAGTTTATACAGACTTAAAAATGATGATGCTATGCTAAATTCACAATCGTGAAAGCTGTCTTTGTTTCTTTATTTTGTCAGCAATACGATTTGATATCTGTCGCATTGCTATATGAAAGGCGTTATGAATCGATAGCGCGATCGCTGTCAATCGGCCTATCTAGGATTTGGGGATCAACAGGTTCGGGATCGCTGGGATCATTTGGGTAGAAAGTGTTGTGTATAAGGAAGTGTAACGATACAGCAGTGCTAATCTTTGTTGGGAAGGCTTTTTGAGCTATCGGTGGCCTTGGGCGATCGCGTAACGATAGGCAGACAAAAGGCCCGCTATCTGGCTATAGTACTAGGGCAATTTTCTATCGTAACCATAGAAGTTGTTGCAGATATCCGGGTTGGATCTGAGATGTTTTCTTCTTACTTTTGAGAGCGCTGGCACCCAAACTTGCAAGAGATATACGTTAGCTTTCGTTTGATTTGTGAATGTTTCTCAACATATTGTCATGTCGAAAAAACTGTTTTGCCGGACAACTAAAAACAACCCGCAACAAATAAACTTTTTCTCAAATATGGCTCCGAAGGCGTGAATCAATGGCTATACATAGACTTGCGCCTGCAAGATTTTATTCGATGGAGAACTCTCGTATACTGACAGCTATGTTGAAATAGACTATGCGTGATTATTGCTAAAGGTTTCAGGAATAGACGCGATCGCTGGTGTTTGTATTCATCAGCTAGATACAGCGTATAGGTTGTGCAACTGGGAAAACGTAATGTCTTCAAGGGCTAAGGATCAGCAACAGAAGAAAAACCGAAGGCAACATAAAGAGTGGCGAACTAAAGCGCTTGACTGGATCGGCTTTGTCAGCATGGCTAAGCTGGCAAAGGCTGCTGGCGTTTATGAAGGTGACCTATCAGGAATTTCAAGAGGGACGCGCAAGCCTTGTAATGCGGTCGCTGAGAAAATTATTTGTGCGGTGCACGAGCGTAACTACGACAAAGGCTGGGTCTATATGGATGCCGCCGTCCGGTTTCAAGAAGCGTTCAACTTTTTGCGCAATCATTTTGCCACTGAAGCAAATACAGAGGTTGTGCCGCTAAGCGACTCAGACGTGGAGAGATGGTGCCGCAACTACATATATAAGCTGAATCAACTTCAGCAGGGCTTTGAAGATCCGCTGAGCGTGGCGGCTTGCCATGTGTCTGTTGAAGACTCACTGGCGCACTTAATCAAGTTTCTCAAGAGCTGGGAGATGAAGCATGACTTTGGCTATTTAGGGAAGGTGAAGCAGGCATTTTCTGCTAGTCGCTCATTGTTGATTCGTCCGGCTGTTGTAAAAGGAATGCAGGCCGAAAGCTATTATGAGCAAATTAGAGCGATCTATACAGAGGTGCGGCATATTGCTCACTTGTGTGGCGCTTCTGAGCTGGTGACGGAGATGTCTGAGTGGCTGGTGAGTCGGGCGATCGCACGCGGTGACACCCAAACAGAAATACAGGTTAAGGTCACTCAGGCCTGGATCATGACCTCTCAGAACGAACCCAGGAGTTTGTTGGCAGCCCAAAAGCTGATGCAAAATGTCACGCAGCTCATTCACACGACCGATTTTTTAAAGGTAGTAGCCGTAGAGCATATGGACATTGTTGCTATGTTTGCTGAGCTACAGCCCAGGCTGGCAATTCGGTTGGATAGTATGCGCGATCGCCCCTTAGGAAAAGAAAAGTTTGAGGCGCTAGTGGCAACGTCTAAATTGCTATTGATAGAGCCTCCTTGCTACGGCCAGCTTACGCTGCGCATGAGAACTCGATACTCAATTCCGCTGGACTACCAGCATGGAGTGTATCTGTACCGCTTGCAAGACTACGAAGGTGCTAAAGTGCTGTTTGAATCGATTGCTAAAGCGGCTAGCTACATCGGCTGGACGCGCGTAGAGCAGGCTGCCTATAGCTGGTTAGCCGCAATCTTTGAAGCGCTAGGCGACAAAGCAAGCTGCGTAGCCGCGTTAGACAAGATCAATGCGCTGTACTTGGAAAAACGACAAATGATCAGTCAGCACATTCGGTTTCGAATCACGGATGATGAGTAGCCGTCGTTGTTGAATCTGCTGTTGTTGAATCCGCTGTTGTTAAATCCGCTGTTGTTGAATACGCGCAAATTAAAGAGACCATTTAGCCTGCTGACAACTATGTTGAATGCTACAGACAAGAATCCGCTACGGCCAGTGCAGCCCTTTGTTTTGGATGCCAGCAGCAGCAGCCGAAAGGCGATAGAGATGCAAACGGCCATCCGCAGCACAGATATCTTTAGCGATGATTGTCAAAGCGTACAAGATCGCTTGAACCGCTATTACGAGTCGTTAAAAAGCTGGAACTTGTACCATGACTACGACTTATGGAAGCAGGCAGAGCTTTACCTAGGTCAAATTTGGCACAGCCTGAGAAATACGCTGCGCCTAGCGATGGCGTATGGCCTATACGAAGAAGTGAAAGCCGTCTTTTTAGAAATTAGACACCTGTTGCTAACGGCGGGATTTGTGCGCGATCGCATCTGTTTGGCAACTTGGCTGCGAGCAGAAGCCGAACGCCGCGAAGACTGGGTGACTCAATATTTAATGATATCGATTTTGGCGTGGACGTATACCACCTGCGGCTGCTATCAAAACTTGAAGAAAGCCAACGCGCTATGGAATGAACTCACGCCCTTTTTATTAAAAGTGGGCGAGCCTTCTGACTGCAACAAATATCGCACCTACTTAAGAGACCATCAAGATCGCTATCCCTACAGTGAGCTGCTGATTGATATTTATGAGACGGGCGTTCGGCTGGCGGTGCGATGCGCTCGTTTTGAAGATGCTCGCAACTATAGCATGGGTGGAAAAGCAGAAGTGGCCGTGCTAGCGCAGAGTGGCTTTTTGCCGACGCGACTGGAAGAACGCTTTGACTTGGCCTTTTGCTATCACGAAGGGGTTGCCTACTACCTGATGGGGCGGTACAAACGTGCGCAAGCTGTGTTTGAAAAAACAACTGAGCGCGGGTCTTTTCTCGCCTGGATGCGACTGGTGAAAGGGGCCAAGAGCTGGCTCGCTACAATTGCGATGGAGCTAGAGCAGTATCATCGCTGTGAGTCTATTTTGCAGGAGCTGGTTGATAGCCATACGCCAGATAAGCGAGATGCAATTTGTCTTTTAATTGGTGCGCAGCTACAGGGCAAGTTGGGCGCTGATGTTGAAAAGGCTGAGCGTGAGAAAAAAGCAGAGCTGGTGCTGAAAAGCTTTACTAAAGAAGAGAGGATTCAGCCTACTCATGATTACGATTTGAACTCTTTGTGGTTGCAGCAGCCTGCGCTGTGTCGGGCGTGATGGCTGTTGGATTGGCTGGAATTAGGCTGAAAACTAGTGTTGTCGGGTGAAAGGTAAGCTATTCGCATAGTTATTTCTTACATTTTTTAACGGATAAGGTTTATGGAACCGATTTCTGCTTTGGCGATCGCAGTTTGATGAAGATAGCGATCAGTCTGAAATGGTGGGTGGTGTTCGCTCTAGTGACCGGAAGCGATCGCGCCGCACTACCGCAAACCTCGCCACCGTCTAATCCATCAGTAACCTTGCAAAAAGGCTTCATGGCAAAGACCGTGCAGCTTTTTTTTCGTTAAATTTTTCGTTAAAATTGAGCGCAACGGTTCTAAGCGGAGAGGTTGGCGTGCGTAAAGTGTTAAAGGTGGCTGAAATAGGAAATCCGGTATTGCGATCGCCCGCCCACCCCATCGAAAACATCTCGTCTCCCACCGTCCAAAAGCTTATAGACAACCTCATCCACACCGCTAGGAAAACCAACGGCGTTGGCATCGCCGCCCCTCAAGTTTTTGAAAGCCTTCAGCTATTCATTGTCGCCTCGCGCCCAAACTTGCGCTACCTCAACGCGCCCACCATGGAACCCACGCCCATGCTCAACCCGAAGATTGTTGCTTTTTCAGAAGAGAAAGCAACAGGATGGGAAGGCTGCTTGAGCGTACCGGGTATGAGAGGGCGGGTGGAGCGCTCCAAAGAGATTGAAATAATGTATTGCGATCGCTACGGCAACCCGCACCAAAAAGTATTCACCGACTTTGTTGCTCGCATCATCCAGCACGAATTCGATCACATCAACGGCAAAGTCTTTTTAGACCGCGTAGAGAGCACATTAGACCTGATGAGTGACGCTGAGTATCACTCGCAAATTGTTTGTGGCTAGTGAGGCAAGGCCATGGCACGCAGGCGTAGACTGCCCTTACTGAGTTGCTTCTACAATCCAGCTATACACCTCAGCCAAATCGTCTACTTGGTAGTGCGCGTTGAGGCCGCTAGGGTTTGGCAGCGCCCACACCTGTGTGCCTTCCCAATCAGGCTGAGGGCCAATCTTAGCCTTAGGCTGAGCAAAGGCGATGCGGTAGGCGGTAATGCCCAAAAAAGCGAGACATTTAGGCTTGTATTTGCGAACTTTGGCGGCCAGAAGCTTTTGCCCTGCCTTAATTTCGGCTTTACTCAGCTCGTCGGCGCGGGCGGTGGCGCGAGGGGCCATGTTGGTAATGCCGTAGCCCAGCGCTATTAAGGAGGCATCTTCGCGAGGGTCGTACAGGCGCGGGGTGATTCCGGCTTTGTGAAGGGCGGGCCAAAAGCGGTTGCCGGGTCTGCCGAAGTGGTGGCCAATGGCAACGCTATACAGGCTGGGGTTGATGCCGGCAAAAAGGACTTTTAAATTGGGGGCGATGATGTCGGACATGGTTTCGCCGTGGCATGCGGCAATTTCGGCTTTGCTGGGGCGATTGGGTTTTGAAGGCATGGGAGATGAGGCAGGGTATATGATTATTGTGCACTAGAGGCTGTATTAGATACGTTAGCGATCGCACTGCCGAATAAACACGCCGCCCCAACCGACGAACAGAACACCATGAAATCTACGCTAAATGAACTGAAAACCCGCGTGCAGGCTGCTTTGGCGGCGGCGTTTGGCGATGAGTATGCCAGTACCGATCCGATTTTGGTAAGTACGAATAATCCTAAGTTTGGTGACTATCAGGCAAACGTGGCGATGTCGCTAGCGAAGCCGCTGAAGAGTAAGCCGAGGGCGATCGCTACTAAAATTTCCGAAAATCTAGACGTGTCAGACTTTTGTGAACCGGCTGCGATCGCAGGCCCAGGCTTCATCAACTTTAAGCTCAAAACTGAGTATTTGGAAGCGCAGCTAAAGGCCGTGCACGGGAGCGATCGCCTTGGCATTGAAAAAGCCAACCCGCCTCAAAAAGTAATTGTTGAATACCCTAGCCCCAACATTGCCAAAGAGATGCACGTCGGTCACCTGCGTCCGGCCATCATCGGTGAATGTTTTGCCCGCATTATTGAATTTCAGGGGCACGACCTGCTACGGGTCAATCATATTGGTGACTGGGGCACTCCCTTTGGCATGTTAATCACCTACCTGCAAGAGACTTATCCCGATCCTCAGCAGGCCGCCGAAGCCTCGACTTCAGGAGACTTAGCCACCTTCTACCGGCAGGCCAAAAAGCGCTTTGATGAGGACGAGACTTTTAGAGAGAATGCCAGACAGGCCGTGGTGAAATTGCAGGCAGGCGATCCTGAAATTACAGAAGCGTGGGAGCGCGTTTGTGAGTTGTCTAAGCGGTCGTATCGTAAAATTTACGACCTGTTGAATATCTCAAAAGATATTGTTGATCGCGGTGAGTCCTTTTATAATCCGTATTTGCCCGATGTGATTAAAGACTTAGATGCTGCCGGACTGCTGGTGGAAGATGACGGCGCACAGTGCGTCTTTTTGGATGGCTTTACCAACAAAGATGGCGACCCGCTGCCGATGATTGTGCAAAAGTCTAACGGCGGCTATAACTATGCCACCACCGACTTAGCGACGGTTCGCTATCGCGTCACTGAAGATAAAATAGACCGCGTAATATATACCACTGATGCCGGACAGTCTAATCACTTTGTTCAAATTTTTCAGGTGGCCAGAAAAGCTGGCTGGTTACCCGAAACCGTCACGCTAGACCACGCGCCGTTTGGTCTTGTTTTGGGAGAAGATGGCAAGCGGCTAAAGTCTCGTACGGGAGAAGCCGTGCCGTTAAAGTCGCTATTAGATGAGGCGATCGCTCGAACGCGGGCTGATGTTGAAGCGCGCTTGGCCGCAGAAGAAAGAACAGAGTCGGACGCGTTTATTCAAAACGTTGCTGAAAAAGTGGGCATTGGTGCGGTGAAGTACGCAGACTTGAGCCAAAATCGGGTGAGTGACTACACGTTTAGCTACGATAGAATGCTGGATTTAAAGGGCAACACCGCGCCCTACATGATGTACGCCTACGTGCGCGTGCAGGGCATCAGCCGTAAGGGCGGCGTGGACTTTTCTACACTCGATGCGCAGGTAAAGCTCACTGAGGAAAGCGAATTTACGCTTGCTAAGCATCTGTTGCAAATGGACGTGGTGCTAGATGAGGTTGAAAAAGAGCTGTTGCCAAACCGCCTGTGCCAGTACCTGTTTGAGCTGAGCCAAAAGTTCAATCAGTTTTACGATCGCTGCACGGTGCTGCAAGCTGAGGAACCTGCGAGGACGTCGCGGCTGGTGCTGTGCGATTTGACGGCTAGGTCGCTCAAGCTCGGCCTGTCACTGCTGGGCATTGAGGTGTTAGAACGGATGTAGCCAATTATTGTATGGGCGGTCTTAGTAGCGGCCTTAACGCATGAAACTCAACAAATTAAGCGTTCGGCCCGTGATGCTGATATGGCGGCGATCGCTATCCAAGCTGCTAGATTTTTATGATCGTAAGCGCGGCCCTTTGGTGTCTTTCTTTCCAAAGCTGTTTATTGGCTTCATGTTGGTCAACATGATCTGCTTTTGGATAGCAATTCTATCGGCTTATCCAGAAGAGTTTACAGGTTCTGAGCGCGTTGAGTATTTGCTCATGCAGTTTCCGGTGGGCTTTCTGGGTGCTGTGTTCGACAGCCTATCCTTTTTTATGACGGTGTGGATTGCTCGGCGGGCGCTGAAAACCACTTCGCTGCCGAGCTATATTGCGCATTTGAGTATTGATGTGGTTATTGCGATCGCGGCCACCGGCTGGGTACTGATGGTGTTCTCAGTCTCCGGCTGGCTCGTCGGTACCTTCTTACAATCATCCGACGCCGCTGCCTCAATTGCTCAAAGCTCCGCCAAATACGAATATCGGGCGATAGAAGCTGCCAAAGATCCGCTAGGTCGAGACAACATCAAAAATATTTATTTTGGCGTAGTGATGGGCTTTAGCGCCATGATTCCGACGCTAACCCATCTCTATTTATCAGCGCAGTCAGTCTTTCTCTATGCGCGTAAGGTTTCTCGCCGTCGCTTTCATAAGCTGTAGCAGGCTTCACCTATTCATCCGCGCCCATACCTATTCTAGGCTTTGTCTATCGTGCAGAGCTTTGATAAAAGTGCGATATACAAACCACAGCACCAAACTAATCACCACCATTTCACCGCCATCTTCTATGGCATCAAAAATGTTGTTTTGCATAGGCGAGAGCGTATAGACGTTGATTGCAATAATGTGGAGCATATCGAAGAAAGCGCCAAAGAACGCAAATCCGAGTAGCGACAAAAACAGCGTTTTAGATACCTTGCGCCCTATATTGGACTGATCGATTGAATTAGCGATAAAGAGAATGGCGAGAGAAATAAGGCCCCATAGTGCAAAAACCGCTATTTCGCCATAGTCGACCGCGCGTAGGCGAAATAGCGGCTGAAAAGAGAACCATTCAGCAATATAAGCGCCCCCTCTCTCATGTATTGAAACCCTGTCGTCTATCAGCAAAATAGAGAAGATAACGGCCCATCCACCAATAAAAGCGCTTTTGACTCTCGCCGCCAATAGGGCCAGCAGCAGAATCACACCTCCAAGCTGTATGTACTGAAACTGCTCTGCATATCCACGATCTTTTGCAATGTCAAATAAATCTTCCCCGCCGCCTAAGCCTAGCTGAGCCCGCCAAATGCTAGCAGCGATAAACGCAAAATCAATGCCTAATAAAAAATACTTTCCATACCGAACGTTGATCTTCTCTACAAAAGAACTCATCTATAAAATTTCACATATAACAACTCAGCGATCGGCAGTTATCCGACCATCCTACTATTTATAGAGAATAGCTATAGAGAATAGCTTGCGTCTATCGATATATTGTTCTTTCGTATGAGCGACTTTGGCTTTAGTGGGCTAGCCAGAAAGTAGGAGTGAATTGTAAGAAGAGAAATAAAAGACTAAACCCTGAGAGATAGATGAAGCCTGCGATCGCCAGTCTCGAAAGCCAAGGTTTGGGCTGATCTTCTTCACTCAGCGTAGAGATACTGCGCATGTTCAGCCACGCATAAAACGGTGCGGCGACAAACGCAATAATGGTAATGGTGTCTATGAGTGGCTCAAACCCTGCGGTAAAAACGGTGAGGAGTAAGCCTGCTAGCGCAATGAAGAGTAGGGTTAGCACCTGGCGAATAGAGAAGCTGTAAGCCTGAGTGGAGGGGAAAAGCTCGTGTAGGCCCGCAGCAAGAGTGCGGGGAAAGGCATCTACAACGGTGAACGTGGTGGAAAAAATAGCAGCGATCGCACACAGCCCAATCACCGGCTCAGCCCAATCACCAATATAGCTGGTATACATGCCCACTAGCTGCCCCGCAAACTCAGCCGGTTCACTCGCTAGCCCTTGCCCCGTCAGCGTCAGCGTCCCCAGCGCCAAAAACAAACAGGCCAGCACTACCGTCAGCACATAGCCAAAATTAAAGTCAAAGCTCGCCTCTGCCATCGACGTTGCCGTCCCTCTATCTTCACCATCCGCCTGCACCCACAAAGACTGCCAAACCGAAAGCTCCAATCCACCCGGCATCCACCCCATAAAGCCGATTAAAAAAGGCACCGCCGACCAAGAAAAAACAGAGCTGGTTAAGCTAGTTGTGCTAGCAACAACCTCTACACCTTCCAGCATGTTGGAAGCCGCAACCCCGCTATTTACCGGCATTATTGACGTATAAACTGCCATCACAACCGCGCCGATAGTAGCCACCGATAGAAAAATAACGCACCATTTTGTCACCGACTCAAACGTACGGTAGCGGCCCACCGCAATCAGCACCCAGCAAAACAGCAGCACGCTGACGGCCAGCACCGTCGCTGAAACCTGCGGGAACCAAAGATACTGCAGCAGCATCGCCGCCACAAACGCATCCACGGCAAAGCTCCCCACCGCACTCACAAAGCTAATCGCTAAAAAAGGAATAAAAAAGCGCTTTCCCTGCTGCCGGTAAGCCTGAATCAGGTTTTGACCCGACGCTGCTGCATACCGATGCCCGTACTCATAAAACGGATACTTCATCAGGTTAGCCAGCAGCACAAAAATCAGTGCACCCCAGCCGTATAGCGCCCCCGCTCTGGTACTTTGCACAAGGTGAGAAACGCCAATCGCCGCACCCGCCATCAGCAACCCTGGCCCTAGCTGTGCAAGCGAAACCTTGAAACTCTTTTTCTCGGCGGCTGTCGTCATACGTCAAAGGACTCGCGAGTGTTTCTTCAGCCTATCAGCCTCACTGGCCTATATGATGTCTCTTACCTCGCCATCTACTTAAGTGAGTCAATAGTATGATCAAGTAATACAACGACCTCAAAAACACCTAGATCCATTTTTAGTTTATGAATCTGCTTCTTTCGCTGCTGCTGGTGCTGCCCGTGCTAGGCCTCGCCATCTACTTGCTCACCCCGCGTCGCTACGACTCTTCTGATTCGGTTGCGACCTCTTACGATGAGTGGACGCAGGACGGCATTCTAGAATTTTATTGGGGTGAGCATATTCACTTGGGTCACTATGGCTCTCCGCCTCGACAAAAAGACTTTCGGCAGGCAAAGTTTGACTTTGTTCATGAAATGGTGAAGTGGGGTGGTTTAGACAAGTGCCCGCCAGGGACAACGCTGCTAGATGTGGGCTGTGGGATTGGCGGCAGCAGTCGGGTACTGGCACGAGACTACGGCTTTAAGGTAACGGCTGTAACCATTAGCCCCGGCCAGGTAGCGCGGGCAACGCAGCTCACGCCTGCGGGCGTCAGCGCCGAGTTTTTGGTCGATGATGCGATGGCGCTGTCCTTTCCAGATGGAAGCTTTGATGTGGTGTGGTCGCTAGAAGCAGGGCCACACATGCCCGATAAGGCGGTGTTTGCCCAGGAACTGCTGCGGGTGCTGAAGCCGGGTGGATTGCTGGTGGTCGGTGACTGGAACCAGCGGGATGATCGCCGTCAACCGCTCAACTTTTGGGAAAAGCCGGTGATGAAGCAGCTATTAGATCAGTGGTCGCACCCTGAGTTTTCGAGCATTGAAGGGTTTTCTGAGCTGTTGGAGGAGACGGGGCTGGTGAAAGGGCAGGTTGAAACCGCAGACTGGTCGCAGGAAACGCTGCCTTCCTGGATTGATTCAATTTGGCAGGGCGTGATTCGTCCGAAGGGACTGATTAAGTTTGGCGTTTCCGGCTTTATTAAGTCCGTGCGAGAAGTGCCGACGCTGCTATTGATGCGATTGGCCTTTGGCAATGGGCTTTGCCGGTTTGGGATGTTTCGGGCGGTGAGAGCTGAAGTGCCGGCTGCGATCGCGCAAAACACCATTGCGGCTAAAGTCTAGCGGCGCTACACACCGCTTTATTCTGCTTCAGCCGTCCGTACGGTTTTGACCCACGCAGTGTGAAATGTTTCGTTTTCCCCTCGTCTGACTACGGGCGTGCAAAACGAGGCGCAGTTTTATACTGAGCGGCAGGTGCAGCCTTGGCCGTAGAAGTACGGCTGTTTCAATCATTCATCTGTTCCCGCATTCGTGCGAGACAGACATGTTTTTACGAACGTCATCTACCACAAACTATGAACGCTATAAAGCTGCTGACTGAAGGAAGCGTTGATCGCTGGAATCATTGGCGAGCCGAAAATCCTTATACGCCCTGTATCCTGGAGGGCAAAGATCTGAGCAAAGGCTACTTTTATGAGGGTGACTTTAGCGGCGTTAATCTGAGGGGCGCCAACCTTCAGCGGGCCTGCCTGATCGGGGCCGACTTTCGCTGGGCTGACTTACGCGGTGCTGATTTTAGCGGCGCGTACTTAGATGAAGCCAACTTTTACGGTGCTAACCTCAATGAAGCTACATTTGCGGGTGCAACCCTAGAGCGCGCAAACCTGCTGAGAGTGCACTGGCTAGGGCAGCAGGTCGCCGATGCCGATAGCTACCAGCTACCTGATGACTTAACCGCTGCTACGCCGCCGGTGCCTGCAAAAAAATCTCCTGTGCCAAAAGCTAGCCGTAGAGATAGCGGTCATTTTATGCGATCGCTCGCGTGGCACCTTCGCCCACAGCAACGCCCTGCTAAACGACAAGCTAAACTTCACCCCATCCTGGGTTTAGGCGTTTCATAAGTGGGTTATATAGCTTAAAGTAAGCAATCGAACCTACCTGCCGCAAAAGAGACTTTTGCTTGGTATCTGCGCCCATACAGCGCTTGCAGACAGGATTAACCACCTGAAATTTATCAAAGCCTGCTCTGAGACCACAGGCAGGTGCTTGCTGATCGAGAATATTGAGCAGCGTAGTGTTGTTTAAGTTGCCTAGTGGAATTTGTCCGTCGTAGTCTTTGCAACAAGGCACAACAGTGCCGTCGTAGAGAATACCGGCCTGATCGCTCGTGCCATTGCAGTAGCCAAAGCTAGCGGGCACAACGGTAGCGCTTTCTACGTTGCCCCAGCTATCTAGCGGAAAGGTTTCTAGGGCAAGCTTAGGCGTGAGTTCAATCACCTGCCAGCGCCCTGGCTTATGCGTAGCAAGTTTGTTGTTTATTTCTGTTGCGCTCGGGCGATGGGGCACGTTTGCAAGCAGGCGATCGCTCCATTCTCTCAACTGTTGCTGCATCTGTTCTTTTCCTTCTACCACGTGCATTGTTTTATGCGGTACCAAAAAAGGATGGGGTGTGGTGTCCAAAAACTTAAGATGCACGCGTGTCTGTGAGGTTTCGTCCGCGAGATTTGCCTGCACGTAGCGCGTAATGCCGTCAAAGTACTGTTCGGGCTGAAGGTTTGGCGGTGCCCCCCGAATAATAAAGGTGTTTGGATCGGGCGTTTGGAGCGAGATGGTGACTTTGGGAATGCCTGATGTGACGAGCTTTGAGATGTGCTCGGGGCGAATGTGAAAGGTGCTGCCATTAGTGGTGAGGTGAAGGTTGAGATGGCGGGAGATTGCCATCGCGATCGCTTCAAAAATATGCGGATAAATCAGCGGCTCACCCATCAAATGAAACGCCACAACTTTCGCAATATTCTGCGCTGCAATTTCATCTAGCGCCTTCGTCAGCAGCGCCTTATCCATATGCCCGCGCTTGCGCTCCATAATGGCATCAGGGCAAAACTCACACTTAAAGTTACAGACGTTGGTGACCTCTAAGTGAATGCGTTCTAGCCGATAATTGGGGCCAGCTTGAGGGTGAACAGGGGCTGCGGAAACGGTACGATAGGCCGTAGACATAGAGGCGTTGCTCAGAAAATCTTGCTTTTACTTTAACAATAAGGTCGAAATAGTCGCTGAGAACGGGCTGAAAATTTAGCGTTGTAAGTAGCCGGGGACTAAGAGCATGGCAATAGATATGGTTGAGCAGGCGATCGCCTACATAAACAAAACTGGCAATAAACCAAAGCCTGCTGAGGTTGTATCTGCCCTGATTGCCGTAGAAAAGAAAAGCAAAAAAGAAAAGCAGCGCTATCAGTACGATCAGTTCGTTGGCACCTGGCGCTTAGGCTTTGTATCGGGCACGCAAACCGTACGGACAGGGCCAAAATCTACGCCTAGCAAAAAGCCCGGTACCGGCCGATTTCTCCCCGGCTTCACGAAAATCGAGATTACCTACACGGCTGCAAACACCGTAAAAAATGCGGTGACGGCTGGGCCACTACAGCTACAGCTCACCGGCCCAACCCAATACTGGCCCAACACAAACAGCCTCGCTTTCGACTTCACCCACATCAAAGCAGCCTTCGGGCCACTGACATTTTATAGCGGCGATCTGCGCGGTGGCGAAAACCGAAATCAGGTTTTTGCCCAGGAAACGCTGAAAGATCAGGCCTTCTTTACGTTCTTTTTAGTGACAGAAAACTGCATTGCAGCCAGGGGCAAAGGCGGTGGACTTGCCTTATGGACAGCTTCAGCAACTGATTAAAAAGCCCATAAAAAAAGGAATGACACTGTAATGTGATCATCCCCTTTCTCTGTCTATTCTGTTATTTACGACAACAGCACAAATTTTCTACTTAACAATTTCGCGGTTGCTTTCCATGCTGATGGGCTTGATGAAGTACAAGCTGATGAGCTTAGAACCAATGGCGGTGATGTGAGGGATTTTACGCAGGGTCTGAAGCACTTTGTTTTGACCCGACTGACTGATATCAGCGATCGCAGCCGTATGCTTCGTACAGCTATCAAGCTGCTTAAAGAACTTAGGATTCTCAACATCCAAAATTATCGGGAACAGGCGACCCGCCGACTCATTGGTTTTAATAATCACTTCCGTATCATACTCACGCGCATTCAGGCCTAACGACTCATAAAAAGCCCGGCGCTGAATGTCGTTAAGATACATGGTGGCAAACACCGACAGCAAAAAGAATCGGCACCACAGGCGAGCCTTGAGGTCATTCAAAAACTGAGGCTGAGACTTCATCATCGCGGCAAAAAAGTCGCCGTGACGGTTCTCGTCCTGACACCAGTTGTCAAAGAAGTTGAAGATAGGGTAGATGGTATCTTCAGGGTTTTGCTCTAGGTGGCGGAAGATGGTGATGTAGCGCCAGTAGCCAATTTTTTCGGAGAGATAGGTAGCGTAAAAGATGAACTTAGGCTTAAAGAACGTATAGCTTTTGCTCTTGGTTAAAAAGCCGAGGTCGAGCTGAAGATCGAAGTCAGACATGGCCTTGTTCAAAAAGCCAGCGTGACGAGCTTCGTCGCGGCTCATCAAATCGAAGCCTTCCGCCAAAATGGGGTTGCGACCTTTGAGCTTACGAGCCAGCTCCTTGTATAGGAGGAAACCAGAAAACTCAGCGGTGCACGAACGCTCTAAAAACTCAACAAAGACCTTACGCTTTTCGTCTTGAATATGATCCCACGCGCCGTCGAACTGATCGTTGCGGACGAAGTGGTGGCGGTTATAGTCCTCTTTAAACTCGGCAATGATAGCGAGGAGTTCTTCTTCATTGTCAGAAACGTCCATGTTGGCCATTTCTTCAAAGTCAGTCGTGTAAAATCGGGGCGTGAGGATGCTGTCCTTCGCGGGCGCTTTTACACCAGGGCGAATCTCATCAAAACCGTTATCTACGGCAGGTCTGACCGGTCTCTTTAGGGAATCTACCATTGGCTCCTCTGTTGCTTGCCTGTATGTATTCTGGAGGTATGAATACTTAGTGTACAAGAAAAAAACTTTTGTCTTGGGCTTTTAAAGAATTGCAACAATTTGGGCCGAAAGGTAGTCTGTCACTGGGTGAAAGCGCCCAGTGAATGCCTGATTTACTGGGCCTGATTTGCCAAGCCTGATTTGCTGAGCAGCGGTAGCTACCAGTCAAACCTCTCTACCGCATCGTACAAGTCAGTTTGCGCTTCAGTTTCTACTTCTTCAGCGGTCGTCTTTTCAGATTCACCGCCTTTCTCTGCCTTTTGTTTGGCCTCATAGGCTGCTAGCTCACGCGCCACAATCATCTGAACTTCTTCGTGAGCGGCCACTCCTTCGTACGCGTAGCGGTTATAGCCGCCGCGCTCAACCAAATTTTGCAAGTAAGCAACGCGGTCTTCTGGGTTAGGATGGCTAGAAATCCAGGCAGGGGCGCTTTGCCGGTCATTTTGCTCATTCAACGTAATCATGACGTTGTGCAGACCGTCCGCTGCGTAGCCGCCCGCCGCCAAAATCTGGGTGCCTACAATGTCGGCCTGTCGCTCCATATCACGAGAGTAGCCGCTCATGAAGACATTGTTGATGATGCCGCCGTAGGGTAAAAATTGGGCGACGCTGCTGCTGAGGTTGCCTCGGGTGGCAATTTGGAAGCCATGAGAAAGCACGCTGTGAGACAGCTCGTGAGCCAGCAGGCCAGCAAGTTCAGCTTCTGAGTCGGTGTTGAGAATTGCGCCTGCGTTGACGAAAATTTTGCCGCCAGGCAGGGCGAAGGCATTGAGGTTGGGATCTAAAATGACGAAAAATTCGTAGTCCAGATCGCTGCGGCCCGTGGTGGCGGCTAGGCGGTTGCCGAGGCTGCGGACATAGCCGAGGGCTTCGGGATGCTGGAGCGTGGGGAGCTGGTTTTCAATGCGATCGGCCAAGCGGTTGCCGATGTTGTTTTCGCCTTGCAAAAGCATGATCGCTGAGTCGGCGGCAGTGAATGGGCCGAAAATGCTGCCCGTGAGCACAAAGCCGATTGCGCCCGTAAAGACGTTGGCGATCGCGCCTTCTCGAATATCGCCCCGTGTCTTGCTTTGAAAGCGTTCTAGGTTTTGCTCGGCCAGCGCCTTTTGCTCAGGCGCAGCGGCATGATCGCCGTTGAGTGCCACGAACTGACGAGAGGCGATCGCGGCTTCTAACCATTGCGATCGCGCCATCCGCATTTCCACCTGCGCTAACAGCAAATCAGCCTGCGCCGGATACGTTGTCAGCGCTGCCTCCAACACAGCCTCTGCCTCTGCATACCGATTTTCGGCCTGTAGGATCTGGGCATATCTCAAATGGCCTGGGATAAACGCCGGTTCCCGCTTACTGAGCAATCCAAAAGCTACCAGCGTTTGAGCCGGTCTGTCGTTGGCAATTCCAGCTTTGGCCTCACGCCAGTACACCGCTCCGCCCGGTGAAAGCAGCGCCTCATCACTAAACGGCTCCGGCAGCGTTGTTTGAAATTGGTGCGGCAACAGCCAGCTTTCATCTTTTGCCTGCTGATACAGCGCTTGCGCAGCGGCAATATTGCCCGCAGCATAGGCCGCATCACCCTGAATTAGTAGCTTTCGGCGAATTCGTTCTGCTTGGGTCAGCCGGGGCTCAGAATCTTCTACAGCAGGTGCTTCAGTGGGAGCAGGCTCTTTGTTGGGTTGAGCGATCGCGGCTAGGTTGCTGCTAGCTGTAGAGAGAGCAAATCCGCTAGCGGCAGCGAGTAAAAATATCCAAAAGCGTTTCATCGCAGTAGACTCAGCTCCTATGAAATATGTCTTTATGCAGATAGATTGAAACGGCTAACCCGCTAAGCGATTGCTATACTAAAAACTGTAGAGATTATTAAGAAATAGCCGCTATGAGTTCCGAAACCCTTGATGCCGTTAAGCCCTGGCTTAATTTTATACACCCACTGCTAATGTGGGGGATTTTTGCCCTAACACTTTATGCGGCATGGCTAGGCTATCAGCATCGACAAACGCGCTTGGCGACAGGCGATGCAAAAAAAGAACTCATTAAAGGCAAGTTTTTAGAGCGGCATCACAAAGCAGGCTCTATTGTGTTGGCCACGATGGTGATCGGTAGTCTTGGTGGCATGAGCGCTACCTATATCAACAACGGCAAGCTGTTTTTTGGCCCGCATTTGCTTGCAGGCCTTGGGATGATGGGCCTGATTGCTAGCTCGGCTGCGCTGGTGCCCTTTATGAAAAAGGGTAATGATACGGCCCGGTACACGCACATTACGCTGAATACGGTGCTGGTAGGCTTATTTGGCTGGCAGGCCTGGACGGGTGTGCAGATTGTGCAAAAGCTTTTGACAAATATGTTTGGCTAAAGGCGGTTCGGTACGCCCTCTCGCTCAATTTCTAGCATCTAAAACTTACAACATTAAAAAAAAAGGCAGATCCTAGGCTTCTTCTAGGGTCTGCCTTTTGGCTATCTCCACTGCGGTTCACACTAAGCAAGCTATAAATAAGCAGTTTTTTTCTCTTTAACGAAGTCTCGCAAAGAGAGAGGGGATGACGGCTACTTTAAGCTGCTCGTTTGCAGTGTCGGCTTTGTTGTATTTACTATGCCCACCTATCAAGAAAAACTGCTATGTGGCGATGCAGACCTTCAGTATTTCTCAACCCTAAAACAACTGAAATAATGAGCTTTTCTTGCATTTGCAAAATAAGCAAGTGACTTAATAATCTACACTAGGATCAGTGGAAATACGGAAGAGCGTCATGGAGAAGCAACAGACTCAATGGTTGTGGGGGCTAGCTACCGTGGTTGCGATCGCTGGCGTGGCATCCTTAGAATGCCTGCTGGCTCCGAGCGTGGCTGCTCAAAATCGCCGTCCTAGCCGCGTGATTAATCCTCAGGAGGTGCCGACGGCTCGCTACGGGCGGGGTGAAGCGGTCGATTTGTCTTTGATTGTTGAGGAGTGGCGATCGCGCTATCCAGCCACGCCTGTTTTCGCCTGCACCTGCATGTCATCTGCCTGCAACCGCACCGAACAGTGGCCCTTTCGGGCATACGCACTTTACCAGCCGCTAGTGGCGCTGGGCGACATTAATGCCGCTAGCAACGAGTCTGCGGGGTTCAACTGTTTTGATATTGAAACGGGCGATCGCCCCGAGCGTTAATCAAGAGACTTATCAACTATGACGTGGCCCTTATCTGCTTTCCCTGCTCTTTTGCCCTCAAAAATGCTGCGTACGCTGGCCCTCACGTTTCTGGGTAGCACCGCCTGCGCCGTACTCCCTCAATTCCTTATTCCCTACACGCCCTTTATTTTGGCTGCTCAGGCTCAGGCTCAGAGCACGTCTGAATCAGCCACGCCTGCTGGGCCACCACCTGCTCCCACCGCGCGATACGCCCGAGGCGAAAATGTTGATCTCGCTGAAATCGTCAGCGAATGGCGCGGCTATTACGCAGATGTGCCTGTGTATCTATGTATTTGTCAAGACGCGACTTGCGATCAAACCCGGCAGTGGCCCTACCGAGAGTTCGATCGCTATCAGCTAACCGTTGCATTAGGGCCAACCGGCGGCCAGCTAGCTGAAGACACAGGTGCAAACTGCTTCGATATTGCCGACGGCTCACGGCCCAGCAAAGCCAGATCTTTCTCAGCGGCCCAAAGACAGCCCAATACACCTGTTATTGCTGCTCCGCCACCACGCCCTACGGCTCCGCCACGTCCTGCACCTCCGGCAAATACACCTGCAAGTCCCCCTGTTCCCACTGCGCCGCCAGTTGCCCCGCCACCAACTGCCCCGCCACCAATTGCGCCACCGCCAGCGCAATCTGCCGCCTCGTCAGCACCGACGCCGCCTGTCCCAACAGCCGCGACTAACAACAGCGGTGCCCCAATTGCGACTTCTGTGAACAACGGCAGCGCTATTCGCTTATTGTGGCCCAGCGGTGCGACCAATGTGATTGATATCGTCAGCAGCAACTGGAATCTAAACGTTCTAGACGCGACTGACTGCAATATTTTGGGCCGAGTGGAACAGAAAACACTTGAGGCGCAGCGAATTGTAAGCAGCCCTGTGGTTGATAGCGTTACCGGCAATGTTGCTGTGCCCGTTTTGCTAGATTCTTGCGTTGACTCTGATCAGTCAGCCGTGTTTATTCTTGATGCTAATGAAGGAGGTGGATATGCCCTGTATCGCCTACAGCTACCAGGGAATCGAAACCTGCCTAATGAATTTTCAACCTTCCCTTTGAGCACGATTACTGGACTTAGCTACTGGGACGGCTCACTGTTAGTTCGTCACGGCGATGCCTCGGGTGCTGAAGCGATTGTTGTCTTTCGATCGGATCAAAATCCTGCGGGTAAGTATGCTGGCTGCGGGATTGTGCGCGAGGGTGAGGGAGCTGGTAGGCTTTGCCCTGAGTAAGCGTTTTGGAAATTGAGTATGTGTGAGTCGTTAGCGGAAGTGGCGCTGGCTATTTTGTATCGAGATGGTCAGTTTTTGATGCAGTTACGAGATGATTTGCCGCATATTGTTCATCCTGGGATTTGGGGATTTTTTGGTGGACATATTGAGCCCGGTGAGGATTCTAGTGTCGGTGTGCGTAGGGAGTTGTTAGAAGAAATAGCGTACTCTCCCCCCGAGCTGATGCTCTTTTGTGAACAGGCTGATAGTAAAATTAAGCGATATTTTTATCACGGTGAGCTGACGGTTCCGGTCAGTGAATTGCAGCTTAATGAGGGGCAAGATTTGGGGCTGTTGTCGGTAAAAGAGATTGAGGCGGGAGAGAAGTTTTCGGTAAAGCTAGGGGAAGTGCGATCGCTTGGAAAACCTCATCAGCAAGCGCTGATAGCATTCATTAATAGCGGCGCAATGAAAACATAAAATCGTTGTAGGCAACAGCAGAAGACATGACTCAAAAAGCTAAAGGAACTGTGTATGCGCTTATCTGTGTTTCTTTATGGGCGCTGGTTCCCGTCGTGGCAAAGCTAGGGCAAACGACCCTAGACAATCACCAGTTCTTGTTTTGGTCGAGTCTGGTATCTTTTGTTGTTTTATTTTTGACAACGTGAAATAAGTTGCTGCCTCAAAAATCAGTGATGAGCGATCGCCTCCATCACTTCATCACACCAGGTCAGCCAGGACGTTTCATAGGCAATGCCGCGCTTCAGCGTCAGATACATAAACTGCATTTCAATATCATTGTGATTGGCAAATTCTTCTGCCTCTATTTTTTGCAGCTCAGCCAACCTGTCGCTATGAACTGTCTGCCGATGATGTAGCTCCTTAACCAGCATCTCCCGAGGCATTTTGTAGCCAATCAAAACTTTAACCAGCAGATCCTCACGGATAGGCGTCGGCTCTGTCGGCTCCAGGTACCAGTCAGTCAGCTCCTTCCAGCCAGCTTCGGTGATGTGATAAAGCTTTTTATCGGGTTTTCCTGCTTGAGGAATCGTTTCAAACTTGACCCAGCCCTGAGTCGTGAGCTTTCCTAGTTCTCGATATACCTGCTGCTGAGTGGCTTTCCAGTAGCAGCTAAGCTCCTCATCAAATTGCTTGCTGATGTCATATCCGCTGCCTGAGTGCTTAGAAAGCAGGGCCAAAATAGTATGCGCGATCGCCATCAGCTTCCCTCAATAATGTATGAATTGACATACCAAACATGTTGAGTATACTTTGAGAAAGTAGTATACAACAAGTTGAATATCAACTATTTGCGTATGACTGCCTCACTTGATATTGATATTTCAGAAAACTCAGCAGGCCCAAAGCAATCGGGTTTATTCGGCAAATGGTGGCGGTTGTGCTTGCTTTTGCCGCTTTTATTCATGCCGATTGTTTGGATTGCTAGGAGCAGCCGTGAAACGGCTGAAGTGATTGAAGCGCCTCAGCCGCTGCCAGTAGAAACGATGCGACTTCAGGCAGTAGATAGCTACTCAACGAGCCGGGTATATACCGGAGAAATGGTGGCGCGGCGAAGTAGCGACCTGGGGTTTGAGCGCTCAGGGACGGTGACAGTATTGCTGGCTGATGATGGGGATATGGTGGCAGCCGGTGAGGCGCTGGCAAGATTGGATACTCGAGATTTGGCGGCGCAAAGGCAGCAGCTTGAGGCTGAAAAAAGGCGGGTGCAAGCCCAGCTACAGGAGCTAGAGACGGGGCCGCGCCGAGAAGATATTGCGATCGCCCAGGGGGCAGTAAGTGACTTGAACAATCAGCTTTCGCTGGCCCAGTTGCAGGCAGGCAGGCGGGCTGAGCTGTATGCAAAAGGGGCAATTTCTCGAGAAGAGCTGGATGAAAGAACGTTTGGGGCGAGGGCGATCGCCGATCGATTGCAGCAGGCCCAAAGTCAGCTTGATGAGCTTCGCAACGGCACTCGTTCTGAACAGCTTGCGGCTCAAGTGGCTCAGGTGGATCAAATAGAGGCTCGTATTAAGGCGATAGATGTGTCGCTGGACAAAAGCGTTTTGCTTGCGCCGTTTGCTGGCAAGGTGTCCGCTCGGGCCGTGGATGAAGGGACGGTGGTAGGCAGCGCTCAGCTCGTGATGAAGCTGGTGGAAAATGGCGTAATGGAAGCGCGGATTGGGGTGCCTGAGCAGATGGCACAGCGGCTAGCAGTGGGCGATCGCCAGTCAGTCCAAGTCGGTAAAAGAACCTATCCGGCAGTGGTCACAGCACGGCTGCCAGAAGTAGATGAGGCGAGTCAAACCACCACCGTTGTGCTAGAAGTCGCTGCTGACGATGACCTGACGATTGGGGCAACGGCTCGAATGCAAATGTCTGCACAACAGTCTGCCTCGGGATACTGGCTACCGAGTACGGCGCTCATTGCCGGAGAACGGGGGCTGTGGTCGGTGTATGCGTTAGCGAAAGATGGCAATGCGGATGCTTACCGGGTGACGCGGCGAGATGTAGAGGTGCTGCATACTGAGAGTGCTCAGACAGTTGGATTTTCAGAGAATCGAGCTTTTGTGAGAGGACTAGTGGCTGATGGCGATCGCATCATCACCAGCGGCACGCACAAAGTCGTGGTTGATCAGCTAGTGAGTCCTACAGATATCTCACCTGAGGCCGCACGATGAATCTGTTCTATCGCAATCGCCAGCTACTATTTCTCTCGCTTACCTTAATTGTTGTTTGGGGACTGTCATCATTTTTCACCCTCCCTAGACTCGAAGATCCTGAAATTGTGCAGCGCGTTTCGAGCATTACGACCGTATTTCCAGGTGCAAGTGCCGAGCGAGTAGAGTCGCTAATTACGGATAAAATAGAAGAAGCGTTTTCGGATGTTGAGGAAATAGATTACATAGAATCAACCTCTAGCCCTAATATCTCAGTGGTGACGATATCGTTGAAAGATACGGTGGCAAACGTTTCTCCCGTGTGGGCCAGAATCCGTAGCCAGCTAGAGGACGTGACGCCAAACCTGCCTGCGGGTGCGTTAGACCCAACTTACGAAGATGCCGATGTTGCGGCGAATGCCCTAATTGTTGGGCTGACGTGGGATTTGGATTCACCGGTCAACATGGGTTTGTTGCAGCGGATAGCGGAAGGATTGGAAGATGAGCTAGAGGCGATTCCGGGTACCGATAAAGTAGAAACGTTTGGGGCAAGTGATGAAGAGATTCAGGTCAATATTGACCAGCTAGCGGCGGCAAGATTGGGGCTAACGGCGGGGGCGATCGCGCAGCAAATTCAGTCTAGCGATGCCAAAGTCTCAGCCGGTACGCTGCAAGGAACAGCCGACCAATTGCTGTTAGAAGTAGACAGCGCCTTAGATTCATTGGAGCGTATTCGGCAAATTCCAATTCGAGTGGGCGAAAGCGCTCAAGTGCGGCGACTGGGTGATGTGGCTACGGTGGTAAAAGCCGTGCGCGAACCGGCAGACGAGATTGCGCTGATAAACGGTAAGCCTGCGGTGGTGCTTTCGGCACAGGTGGAGCCTAGCTTTCGGGTAGATATATGGGCTGAGGATGCTCGACAGGTGCTCGCCGAGTTTGAAGGGACGCTTTCAGATGGGCTGAGCCTGACGACGGTGCTCGATCAAAGTCAGTATGTGCAGCAGCGCTTGAATGGCGTAATCGGCAATCTGTTGCTGAGTTCTGGCTTGGTGATTTTAGTCTCTTTGTTTATGCTGGGCTGGCGTTCGGCGGCAGTTGTAGGCCTTGCCCTGCCGCTGGCGACGCTGATGGTGTTCGGCTGTATGAAAGTGCTGAGCATTCCACTGCACCAAATGTCTGTAACCGGACTGGTGATTGCGCTAGGATTGCTCATCGACAACGCGATTGTGGTGGTTGATGAAGTGCAAATTCGCTTAAGAGAAGGTATGCACCCTTCAATAGCCGTGAGTGAAACGGTAAAGCATCTCACGATTCCGCTGCTGGCTTCTACGGTAACTACAGTGCTTGCCTTTTTGCCGATTGCGACATCACCGGGGGGGACAGGAGAGTTTATTGGCACCATTGGCACAACCGTCATTTTGGCGCTACTTAGTTCTCTCATACTGTCTTTAACGGTCATTGTTTCACTTATTGGCTTAATCTACCGTCGCTGGCCAAATCGTGAGGGCTCTCAACGCTGGTGGGAAGGTGGCTTCGCAAGCCAACAGCTAAGCGTTCTTTATGCCGGTAGCCTGAATGCGATGTTTCGGCATCCGCTATTGGGCATCGGGCTGGCCATGATTTTACCGGTTACGGGCTTTGTTCAATTTGCTAGCCTGCCGCAACAGTTTTTTCCCCCGACAAACCGCGATCAGTTTCAAATCGAATTTGAGCTGCCTGCACAAAGTGCGATGTCGCTCACGCAGTCTCAAGCGATCGCAGCTAGAGACTTAATCCGTCAGCATCCAGCAGTGTCAGATGTGCACTGGTTTTTAGGCAAAAGCGCCCCTTCTTTTTTCTATAACGTGGTGGCGACAAAAGAGAACGCACCCGACTATGCGCAAGGGCTAGTGAAGCTGAACAGCACTGAAGATTTGCGAAGAACAATTATCACTCTACAACAGCAGTTAGACAAGACCTTTCCTCAGGCGCAGGTGCTGGTGAGACAGTTGGAGCAAGGGCCACCGTTTCCCGCGCCGATTGAGCTGCGGCTATATGGCTCTGAGATGTCGCAGCTTCGGACTTTGGGCAATCAGCTAAGAGGTGAGCTAGCACAGATTCCAAATGTGATTCATACGCGAGCGGGCCTGACGGAGGCGCAGCCAAAGCTGGCGTTGGCGGTGGATGAAGTGGCGGCGCGACGAACGGGCTTGGATAATGGCGCGATTGCCTCTCAACTCAATGCTGCTTTAGATGGTTCAGTGGGTGGCTCGCTGCTCGAAGGCACTGAAGACATTCCGGTGCGGGTGCGCGTGGGCGATGCTGATCGGGGAAATTTGAGTGCGATCGCCTCCGTCGATCTTCTTTCTACAAATAGCACAGACCCTATTCCACTTTCTGCTGTTGCCGATATCAATCTGGTGCCCTCTATTGCAACAATTTCTCACTACAAAGGCCAAAGAGTCAATACTGTCCAAGCCTTTCTTACGGCTGGAGCCTTGCCCGATAGCGTGCTTACCCAGTTTCAGCAGCAATTAGAAACAGATAATTTTGAGCTGCCGAAGGGCTATCGCATTGAATATGGCGGTGAAGCGGACGCGAGAGGAAGTGCCGTTGGCAACCTGCTGGCGTCGGTGGGCGTGCTAATGATTTTGATGGTGGCGACGCTGGTGCTGTCGTTTAATTCGTTTGCGATCGCTGGCCTCCTCGCCGTCGTTGCTATTTGCGCAGTGGGCCTATCCGCCATGGCCCTGTGGTTATTTAACTCCATCTTTGGATTCACCGCCATTTTGGGCACTATCGGCCTCATTGGCCTCGCCATCAATGACTCAATTGTGGTACTCGCCGCCCTCCGAGAAGATCCGCTGGCTAAAGTGGGTGATGTCAAAGCAACGGTAAAAGTCGTCTTAAAAGCGACTCGACACGTCGCCGCAACCACCGTAACCACCATTATCGGCTTCGTCCCGCTGATGCTAGACACCACCGGATTTTGGCCACCTTTAGCCATCTCTATTGCAGGCGGGCTTGGTGGTGCTACGCTACTCGCACTCTACTTTATACCGGCTGCGTACATCCTTTGCTTTGGCCGCAGACATAAACAGATAGACAGCCAAATAACGTCTCAACTTTAATATTCTGAGCCGTGTGCTCAAGCCTTTTCCCATGCTGAAATTTTACTACCACCCGCTCTCCCCCATCGCCCGACGCGTATGGATCGCGCTGTTGGAGAAAAATATCCCCTTTGATCCCGTTTTAGTAGATCTGAAGAAAAACCAGCAGCTAAGCCCAGAATATCTAGCGCTCAATCCCTTTCACCACGTCCCTGCTATTGTCCATGGAGAAATCTGTCTGATCGAATCCTTTGCAATCCTAGATTATCTAGATCGCCAGTTCCCACGGATACCGTTGTCTCCCAATGAACCTGCTACTTTTGCTAAGATGCGGATGATCCAGATGGTCGTCGCCAACGAGCTATCGACAAAGCTTGTTTCTTTCTTAGCAGCGACTGAAGCAGAGCCACTATCTCAAGCAACCGCAGAACAGATAGAAACCTGTCTACAGTTTTTAAATCGACAGCTTGGTGAGTCTGCTTATTTTGGTGGCGATCAGATCAATTTAGCGGATGTCGTCGCCGGTGCAACGGTATCGCTCTTTGCCCGGTTAGACTTATCGCTTCAGTCACACTCAGCCCTTCATGCTTGGCAAGCTCGCATCACACAGCGTCCAGCTTGGCGTGAAACCCGCCCAAACGAACCTGATTTTCAGCAGTGGAAACGATATGTGCAAGTACAAGTGAAGCTGCATAAGCGTCGTCTCTCAAGAAGATAACTTAGTCCGCTTTCTCTTTATTATATTCAGAAATGCTTTCGTAAACGGTATCTGGGAAGGTTAGTTCTTGATAGATGTTGCAGGCATCTGGATCGTCTGAATTTGGGCAAATGTCAAAGTCTTGCTCGCTTTGGTATTCGAGAATAGTGTCGCGATTCGGTGGGCTATAGCCTTTGCTGGTGACTTGCTCATATAGCGCCCTAGCCTCTTCTTCGCTAAAGTCTTTGTCTTTTTGCAGGTGGCTAACAATAGCTTCTTTGTCATCAAAATACTGGGCAATAATTGTGAAGACGAGCCTGCCATAGTGACCGATATCTTTGCCGTCTTCTAGCGCGTCTAGAATATGTGCCATCATATTGCTGCTGCGGAGGTCTGCGATCGCCATCAATAATCTCTCTAATACATCTTGCTTCGTTATAGAACTTTTGTATTAGTCTAAAATCTATCGAAAGGCAGCTTTTTGAAGCCGCACTTCAATAAAAAGCAGAGTGAGTTTCAACACGATGGATCTCACGTCCTTAAGTCCAGTTAAGAGATCTTCTATGGGTGCATGCTGAGTCGATACGGTATCAGAAGAGGCCTCAAGTGTTTGAGCAGTAGTTTGCATTAGCTAACTAGCTAGCCGAATTTGATCAGATAGGCTGAGCTTCTGGGCTGCATTCAATAGCTCTTGAATAGTCATAGTGCGTGCACTTCTATTTCATCGCACTGAGTATGCTACCTCTATTCTCCTGAATACCGAAGCATGGAAACATAAACAACAGCCAAAGTGAGCCGATTCCAATTAGTTTGACTAAGCGTAAATAGAAGACCTCCGGTCAATGCTATCCAACCCACAGGGCCAAGAATAAGGGCAATCGTTTGACTCATCCCTGTATAGATCGCAAAGGGCAACGTAATTCCCAGAGTATTGGTCAGTCCGCCTAATACGCTACTTGCCAATACATAGACTCCGAAACCACTCATTTTTGCAGCCGTCATCACACCGCCACTCAGCAGCAAGCTCTCAAATCGTGGATCATCGCTATCTCTTTGCATCTCCATAACAAGTGTCTGCTTTTCTTCTTGTGAAAGTTGCTCTAGCATCTTTTGAAATAGCTTCGCTACAACAGCAGCCTCAATTTCCTGCGTTTTTAAATCACACCACTGGCGATCGCTCAATGTACTTGTCCAGTCAATGCCAATGTGATCGGCAACATCCGTTACAACTTGCTTCCAAGAATCATTCCAGAAAAGTTGACCAATGCTTCCAGCTTTGAGATAGCGGATGTGATTGTAAAGTATGTCGGGTGTATCACCAAATGCCGAGTCAGTGAGCTTTGCTAGGCTTTCTCTTTGCTCTTTTGTCGCTGATTGGACAATTTTTTTAAACTCTTCCATTATTGTGTTTCGACATTAGATTATGAGACAGTCTTTTATTAAGTTGAACGCCTTTTACAACTGCTCAAGTCGCACTTCACTACCTGTTTCATCTGTGCGATAGGTGAACTGCCGCATTCCGCCTGCCACCTCTGCTTCTAGCTTTACTCTCCAGCCCGCCACAAGATTTTTCGTACAGGCCTCATCCGGCTTAGGCAAACCCAAGCAGCCACCGGGCCATACCTGCCGCTCTACATCAACCACTTGAAAAATAGCTGAGGGGGCTTCAGTATTGAACGATGCGGCTTCTAATACTGCCGACTGTACTTCTGCAGGTAGCTGAGAGAGTCCTGTGCCCATTTCTAAAGAAGAAAAAGAGTCCGCAATCACTCGGGCGCTTTCGTCAAACTCAAGTCGTGAAGATTGAGGATAGTTCAGCTCTAGGGTTTTAAAGATGCCGTCTTCTAAAAGTGTCTTTTGGTAGAAGATACGATCGTCGCCCATTGTGCCAGAAACAACAAAGAAATTATCGTCTTCTATTGTTCTATAGGTTACGGTGCGATCGCGCTGCTGAGCCTGTTCGTATCGCTGGGCCAGCGTTTCTCCTTCTTCTCGCAATGCGCCATTAACTCGAAGAACAGTTGTGTTTATGTTTGAGTCATCCGTAAATACTGGCCCGCTTCGATCAAGGACGCTTCTTCTAAAAGGTGACAGAAAGTCTGGATATAGTACGGTGTAGTCGAATTCTTCATTCCGATAGCGCTTGTAGTTCACCTCTTCTGAAGGTGCCTCCGGAGATTGTTCTACGACCGATTCAGGCTCTCCTATCACAGGTTCTACAACTTGGGTAGACTCACCGCATACGTATCGGCTGGCGTTATAGCGCTGTGTTGTAACGGCGTTTTCTTGGGTCGCAGCGACAGGTTTGTCAACGATTTCGAGTTCTTGCAGGTCGCCGTTGGTGTCGTAGTAGCGCGATCGCAATACCTGAACACTTTCCAACGCGCCACAGTTCACCCGGTACTCAGTCTCACTTCGCCGTGAAGGTACGCCTATTAAAGTCGTATACGTATAGGTGCTGCCTTCTTCTACAGCCTCAATGCTGCTGGTATCGAGATAAACAGGCTGATTGAAATAGCGTGAGGTGCCAATCTCTTCAAGACTCTCTAAGGTGGGCTGATTACTAATCGTGCTGCTAGGACGGGTGGGGCAGTTTTCTGGGGGTGCCACGCTGCCCGCATTGTACTGATAAAAACGATTCATGTTCAGTAGCGCACTGCGATATCGAATCGCATCCCGGCGGTTGAGATCATCTACATAAATGCCCTCACCTACCTGGAGAAATCCGCCTTCTTGCCAGGTCACTAGCTCACCCCGAGAGAATTCAACTGAAGGAGCCATGTTGTTTTTTAGCCTTTCAATGGCCTGCCCCGTGAGCGTATTGCCCCGAACCCGTCCTCGAAAACAAATACTTTTACCCGTGCTGGGATAGTAGTAATTGCCTATAATCTGGTCGGCTTGCTTGTTGAATCTAAAGCAAGCTCCTACGGTTTGAACCGGCTCATCATTGGTGTCAGCAGATGGCTGGTTGCTGCAAAAGCGGTAGTTGCCATCTCGCAAGTTGCCAATGCTAAAGGCCTGATTGGTCGGCCCACCGATCACGACGGCTGCTTTAGCCGCAGTCATGTTTCCCAGTGAGGCGATCGCCATCAGCGCCCCACCTCCTAGTAGCTTAAAAATAGTCGGCAGGCTGATTCGGCTAGATTGACCTTCAGAAGTGTGGCGCTGTGGAGGCAAGCTAAAGGTTAGGTTCGGCATGTGGCGTTGATTTAGGCTCTTTACTATCTATTATTATGATCAGTCTGTTCTAATAGGAGGGCGATCGCAATTCACCCATCAGTAGAAATTTTGACTATCCAAAGAAAGATTTTAGCCACAATCTTGTTATTTTCCGGAACCACCCGCAAACCGCTGTATAGCCATCACAACCTACTTGCCCAGTAATTTGGACTTTACAATCGCCTGCACTTTGCCGCCATCAGCCTGACCCTGAAGCTTTGCCATTACTGGCCCCATCACTTTGCCCATGTCGCGCATACTGCTAGCTCCGGTTTGTGCGATCGCCTCATCCACAGCCGCCTCAATCTCCGCATCAGTCATCTGAGCAGGCAAATACTCTTCTAAAATCTCAAGCTCTTTAGCCTCTTTGTCAGCCAAATCCTCACGGCCTGCATCCGTAAACTGCTTAATAGAATCACGCCGCTGCTTAGCTAGCTGCATTACCACAGCCAGCTCTTCGTCTTCATTTAAAGCCTCGCGCCCGTCAGCTCGAATAGTGCTTTCTTTTTCCAAAATAACTTTTTTGATGCCGCGCACGGTTTCAAGCCGCAGCTTATCTTTGGCCTTCATTGCGGTTTTAATTTCGTCTGAGATCCGATCTTTTAGGCTCATGGGTTGAAATTCCTGAATGGTGGAAGTTTTATTAATAGAAAGCAAAAGGGGCTCAGCACTGCCGAGCCCCTACAGTTGCTATGTAAGTTAGCGTGCTGCTTAGTACTCGGGAACAGAAGGATCGATTTCCTTGCTCCAGGCTAAAATGCCGCCTTTTACGTTAGTTCCTTCAATGCCAGCTTCTTTAAGAATGGCAAGGGCTTTTGCAGAGCGACCGCCCATTTTGCAATGCGCCACTAGCTTATGACCGTTGAGCATTCCTTTCAGCTTTAGCACGCCATCTCCGTTTTCAATTTCGCCCAGCGGGATCAGGGTAGATCCGGGAATGCTGGCGATTTCGTACTCGTTTGGATTGCGAACGTCTAGTAAGAAGTAGTCATCTTTATCGCTATCGATCAGTGCTTTGAGATCGGTGACGGTCATTTCATTCAGAGAAGCGGCCTGTTTGGCTTCTTCCTCTTCAGCTTGAGGAATACCGCAGAATTGTTCGTAGTCAATGAGCTTGTCAATGACGGTGCGATGCTCCTCCGGCGGCTTGCGCAGCTTGAGTTCTCTAAAGCTCATCTCTAAAGAGTTGTATACCAGCAGGCGACCGCTGAGGGTGTTGCCTTTCCCGAGGATGATTTTGATGGTTTCAGTGGCCTGAATGATGCCGATCATACCGGGGAGAATTCCCAGCACGCCGCCTTCTGCGCAGGAAGGAACAAGCCCTGGTGGTGGTGGCTCGGGGTAGAGATCGCGGTAGTTGGGGCCACCTTCGTAGTTAAAGACAGTCGCTTGACCCTCAAATCTGTAGATAGAGCCGTAGACGTTGGGTTTGTCGAGTAAAACGCAGGCGTCGTTGACGAGGTAGCGAGTGGGGAAGTTGTCGGTGCCGTCTACTACGATGTCGTAGGGCTCGAAGATGTCGAGGGCGTTGTCAGAAGAAAGGCGAACTTCGTGGAGATCTACCTGGCAGGCTGGGTTAATCTCAAGAATGCGGTGTTTGGCAGACTCGATTTTGGGCTTGCCTACCCAAGAGGTGCCGTGAATCACCTGACGCTGTAGGTTTGAGTGGTCTACCACGTCAAAATCTACAATGCCGATGCGGCCAACGCCAGCGGCAGCTAAGTAGAGCAGCAGCGGCGCACCGAGGCCACCTGTACCAACGCAGCAAACGCTGGCGGCTTTGAGCTTTTTCTGACCTTCGAGGCCGACCTCTGGAAGGATTAAATGGCGGGAATAGCGTTCGTATTCCGCCTTGTTGAGTTGGATATCATCCAAGTTGGGATTCAGCATGGTGGATGGGTGAAAAGGTTTTGAAGGCTGGAGTTTAGGCGGCGTGTGAAATCACTGGCCTATTGCGGCTGACGGCAGCAGCGAGCGTGAGCATGGATGAGACAAAAAATTAAGCCGAAACCGGCATTCGGTCTGTAGCCGAAGATGGGGCGACTTGCATTGATTCAGGCTGAAACTGATGATTTGAGTCTAGCGCCCAGTTTTTGATATCGACTGCTTTTCCACTATGAACCGACACAATTGTATAGGCGTAGTCGGGCCATGCTTGAGCGCGATCGCATTCTGAAGGCACCGCTTCTTTATCTGGATGCGAATGGTAAATTCCAATAATATTGAGCTTTTGATCTCTTGCTTGCTTTTGTACTTGCAGCATATCAACCGGATCTATCCAGTAACGACGTTGTTTGCTGACGTGTTCGGGGCGCTCTGCTTCGATGATGTCGGGCGTCCACTTATTCTCTAGCGCGACGATCTCAACGACAGACTTTAGGGGCGTCTTTTGCGTTGAGTCAATAGCGCCCAGCAGCAGTCCGCAGCACTCTTCGGGATAAACCCGTTCGGCGTGCGCTGACATCTCTGAAATGTGCTGTGAGGTGAGGGCTAAAACCACAGAAAATGAGGGTTGTGAATGCACAGACTTCAAATATCAATGTTTATCTTAGGCCAAGCGGCTACTTTGCGACCATGAAATCTTTCAAGAGCTGGTCGACCACCTTGTCCATTTCGACGGAGCGGGAGGCTTTGAAGAGGACGCGATCGCCTGCTTCCAATCCTGCTTTTATATGCTCAGCGAGTGCCGCATGGCTTTCAAACTGCTGGCTCGGCACCGCGCCTGCCCCGGCTGCCATTGCCGCTGCCTCATCGGCATCCGCCAAAATTAAGAGCCGATCTATCCCCAGTTCTGCGACCTTTTCTCCCACCCGATGGTGCAGCCCAATGGAGCGATCGCCCAGTTCTTTCATGGTGCCCAGCACGGCAATTTTACGTTTTCCAGGCCGATCGGCTAGGAGCTGCAAGGCGGCGTCCATGGCCTCGGCTCCGGCGTTGTAGGTTTCATCGAGTAGGACAATATCGTTAGGAAGCTGATAGGTTTGGGCGCGGCCTGCGGGCAGGGTCACGGTAAATCCGTGGGCGACCTTTTGCCATTTGGGATTAAGCGCTCGAAGGGTGGCGAGTGCTCCCAACAAGTTCAGCGCATTATGCCGTCCTGGCAACGGCAGCGGCATTCCTACGCCATCGACCACCACCGTGTCACCTTCAAGCTGACCATAAACGTCGCCCCCCTGTAAGCCGTAGGTGATCTGTTTGCCTGACCAAACGCCTTTGGCTGTGCTCATCAGCAGCGCATCATCGTGATTGAGCACGGCGATCCCGGTCAGGGGAAGCTCGCGGAGGAGTTCACATTTGGCTTGCGCGATCGCCTCCCTGGATCCCAACCGTCCGATATGCGCCGTTCCTACATTTGTAATTAGCGCCACGTTAGGCTGCGCAATCCGCGTCAGCAGCGCAATTTCCTCCAAGCCGCGCATGCCCATTTCAATCACGGCATAGTCGTGGTCAGTGGTGAGTTCCAGCAGCGTTTTGGGTACGCCAATTTCATTGTTGTAATTCGCCTGCGTTTTGAGCACCGAGCCAAATTGAGAAAGGGCTGCGGCGAGGAATTCTTTGGTCGTGGTTTTGCCCACAGAGCCAGTGACGGCCACGACCGGAATGGCTCTTTGCTGCCGCCACCACCAGCCCAATGCCTGATAAGCGGCCAGCGTGTCGTCGGCTTCGATCAGCGGCAGATGGGCCGCGTTAGGTAGAACGCCTTTGCGGACAATAGCTGCGATCGCGCCTTTTTCAATCGCCTGTGCTACAAAGTCATGCCCGTTAAACGTTTCGCCCTCTAAGGCGACAAATAGCTCACCGGGCTGAACCGTACGCGTGTCTGTGGTAACGCCAGTAACGGCGATCGCCTTTGCGTCATCCCGCGAGATCGTAGATGAATGGGTACTAAGCACCGCCATTAACGTGCTCAATTTAGCGCTGAAGCCTGTCATGTTTTTACTTACCCGCGTGCTTGCCCAGAATCTCAGGCAATAATACCAAGCTACTTGATCCCAGTGCCTCTACTAATTCGTGCCAAAATCTGGTTCGTGCCAAAATCTGGGCAAATCAACAGCAATGTTACGGACGGCGTACTAGGGGTGCACGGATAATGTACGTAAGACCAAACACTTCGGCTTGATATGTTTCTTCAGCTTAAGGGCATATTAGTTGACATAAATATCATTGAAACTTGATGCCTTGGTCGGAAGTTCACATAGAAGCCGTGTCGGCGATAGGTGTAATGGCAAGGCCACTCCTTTGGAGTATTGCGCCAGCCGACTAAAATCAGCTCAAACGCTCAAACGCTGAACCTAGCTGAACCTAAGAGAACACGGCGATCACAGCGCTCCCCCTTGGTCTGATGTACAATTTTCCCTTCATAAAAGACCGTAGGCTCTGAGGCTAACCGCCAGCCCAATCGTCTTTGAAAACTATCTTTCTCATCATCTCTGCTTCACATAAGTTCCGGCTCGCCCAAGAAGCTCTACCTACCCGTCTGAACCATGATCTCGAACAGCCATCTCAGCGCCCCAACCATTGCTTTTGGTTCACGTACTGCCCCCTCTACAAAAGTGGCAGACACCTATAGCGATAATCTGATGGACGATCTGTTCTTGGATGTAGATCAGATTTTAGAGGGCGATCTCAGCAGCCACATGACCGTCGTAGGCCACCAGCCAAAGCCAATTAATCCGGCTAATCAAACTGTTCAGCTCCCCTCTAACTTTGCACCTCGCAGTGCCGCCGACCTCTATCGCGCCACGGTAGAGGCCCGTAATCGCCAGCTCGCTGATCAGCCATCTACCCGCGCCATAGGCTATAGCGGCGGTGGCAGACCCGTCACGACCGTCCGCAGAACGCCTGCGCACTCTGGCAACTTCCAAAGCGCCGTGATCCAATCACCATCTAATCTTGGTCTCTACGCTGAGCCCGTCAATAGCCGCTGGCCCAGTCAATCAGAAGCGATTCAGCCGGTTTCTAACAACCTCTATCCCGACCAGTCACTGCCAGCGCTAATGTTATCAAACGTATCGGCTCGCCCTCCTCAAACTATTTTTGAGCCGCAGGTAAAGCCGCCGCAACCGTCTGTTTCGCTCCCGTTTTTGCTGGTGGGCGCTGCGGGCATTTCGGCCGTTAGTTCGCTCGGCCTGTGGGCGCTTAGCCAAAGCGCGCCGAATAACGGCTGGCTGATTTCGCTCAACCGAGAAGCCTCAGCCGCCGAACTTCCTGATCATTCAACCGAAGACTTTTTAGCGTATTTGCAGCGATCGCTAGACGTAATCAGCGCCCGTGAATTGCCAAACGGCCAAACGGTGTCTGTGATCCCAGTTGCGAATGCCTCACAGACGCTGCCAACCACGGTTCCCAACGTGAATCCTGCTGCCCAGGTCGGCGTACTGCCCAACCTTCCAGGCGCAATACCCCCCCCCAACGTGATTGAACGCGTTTTCGTCCCGGTCTATCAACACAATCAGGCCACCCAGAAAGCAGCGGCTCAGCCCGCGCCGTCTGTTCCTAACGTCGCCGTTCCTAGCAGTAAAGCTAAAAGACCAACCGTACCGGTACCGGCCCCAGTGGCCGCCGCCGCTGCCATTCCCCCCGGTGCACCTAGTGCCGCTAAGCCTTCCGTGCCGATTGTGCCAGTGGGTGCTAGTAGCTTGCCAACGCCGCCCAGCGTCCCGATTGCCGTGGCCCCCACCAATGCCGCCGCACCGCTAACGGATATCACACCCGCTTCTGAACATGCGCTGGTAGGAATCTTGAATTTGGGCAGTCGGTCGGCAGCTTTGTTTAATATTGATGGCAGCTCACAACGGGCCTACGTGGGCGATCGCATTGGCGTCTCCAAGTGGACACTCGTATCGGTGAATGGTCAAGACGTGGTAGTGCGCCGCGATGGCGAAGTGCGCTCGATCTATATTGGTCAAAGGTTCTAAAGTAGAATTCAACGACCAAACTGTGGCCCGCTCAAAGGGCAAGGGCAGGGCAAGCGCCATGAGCTTATTTGACGATCTGAGTCGCTTTTTAGAAACGCGGCTCGACGAGTTTTTGCGAGCCAATCCACACCTAGAGCTGTGGGCCCTAGCCGATCAGCTACGCGGGCAAGAAGAGGACGCACTGAGACTGCTCGGCGATCTTAAGCGTCGTGAAAAGCAGCTTGAAGACAGCATTTTAGAGAAGGCTCAAGATATTCAGCAGTGGCATGGCCGAGTGAACAAAGCAAAAGCCGCTAACCGCCAGGATTTAGTTGGCCCTGCGCAGGAGCGAGAGGCAACTTTGCTGCGTCAGGGCAACCACCTTTGGGGACAGCTCAAGGGTGTGAAAGAGCGCATTGAACAAACCAAAGCGCTGCACCAAAGGGTGAAGGCGAAGCGGCAGGAAGTGAAAACCAAGATTGCGCAGGCCGCAGCGACACCGAAGGCAACTGCTGACTGGGGTACGACTGGATGGAACAAAAGCCCTTACAGCTTCAATCAGACCGTCGATCCTCTTGATGAAAGCTTTCGACAGTGGGAAGCGGAAGAGGAGCTGAACGAGCTAAAGAGAAAAATGAACTCTTAGCGACCTCTGAGTCTCAAATTTTTAGAACTGGCATACGTAGTTCATCATGCGCTGAGTGGCTTCACTTTCAGGTGAGTAGGAACCGTACTTTTCCGTATACCATTCGTTGTTATCACAATCTGCTTCGGCAGGAACTGTCTCACTGCCAATTCTGTACTTAAAAGCAACCATTCCGCTGTCCACGCTAATGCTTTCACTGTCAACAGCTAGCATTTCATCCGTCGAAGCTAGACCCATAGACTGCCATCTTTGAGTGGTTATAGACTGAGCTGGCTCCCGCTCATTATCAATAAGTGCGGCTGTGATGACACCAGCGCAACCAATAAGGGCAATGACGATTTGGACTGTAAGACTATAGGATTTGCTACTCATCGTCGATTCTCGCTCACTTATGAGATATTGTCGGCCAGTTGCTCACAAGTCTATACGCAGAGAAAAACCGGCCTCAGAAACTTCTAAGACCGGTTCTTGTGAGATAGAAGTTAGGCCTACTGCCAATCGCCAGACACAACGTCTATTGAATCACCTGTGGCTGTTACAACTTCCAATGGAAGGCTCGCCAGCGTTTCGGTTCTGTCGAATTGAACAACCTGCAACCCACTCGTTGAGGGTTCGACGGTCATGATGTAGCGATCGCCTGACCATTGCAGGTCACTGACCTGATGATTCAACAGCCAGGTTTCAGCGCGATCACCCTCATTAATCGCCGTTACTGTCTCTGGTACATAGCAGTCACTCATATTGTCAGTAGCCGTCCACACACCCGACAAATTCTCGGGCTCCAAACGCGCACTCAAACCATAGGTGGTAAAGCTCACAACCCGATGATCCCAAAACTGAGTAGAGGCATCTTTGATCGATTCGCTGCTGTTCGCGTCGCTGTAGCGCGTGTCTTGACTCAAATGATTTATTTGTTGTGTTTCATTAGGCCGCTGCCAGTTTTCTACATCAGCGCAAACTTCAAAAGCCACGGGATCCGTCGCGATCGCACTTGCAATAGTCTCCTGGGCAACAGTCTCTTGGGCAACAGTCTCTTGGGCAACTGCCTTTTGAGCAGGGCCACCGCTCGCCATCAAACTACTCACTGCCCGACTAGGACAGCCCGCTACTACAGAAGTCCCAAGCAAAACGATCCCGAGCTGAAACACTTTCTTAAACGTTTTGTGATCCATATACACCACCGCACTCAACTTCGATTGTCTTTAAATTTCGAGTCCTAATCTGACACATACCTACAGTCCATCTAAAGCGCATTACGCCCGCTAAAAACTGCCAGCGAGCTGAATGGCTTCCTTCTAGATAAAGCAAAAGCCAACCGGCTTAAGCCTCTCTCAAAATGGATGTTCACCGATCTTGATAAAGCACATTCAACAGATGGTTACATCCTGCTAAAAAAGCTGAAGAAGATGAGCTGCTATTACAAACCTAAACGTTGAACCGAATAGTTGTAACGAGGTTAAGTAACGGGTGCTTAAAAACAAACTTAAGCCATAGATAAAGCGATGCAAATAACCTTTGTCCGGCGTATCAATTCAGTTAAGTAAAACTTGCGTAAGTTGAACTGCGATAAAGATTTTTAGAGCCGATTAAAAAGGCTATTCCTAACGTCTTAGATTTTTACTTTATAGTGGCTTCACACAAATCGAGGCGACAGGTAGTGAGCTTTATAAAGTGCCTCAAAAAGTTAAGAGAAAGCTGAAAATGTCAGTTCAGGAACGTGTTAATTACTATTATCTACAAGTTGGCTCTTTTGGAAAGATTCAAAGGTGACAGTTTATAAAAACGTAACAACTGGCCCTGATGAATAAAGGAATCACGTAGCCACGCGGTGTTGAGATCGCTCATATTTTAAGTGATATCACCTATTACAAACTATCTCTTTAAATCTTGATCAACCTTTCACTAACGAATTAAATTCATCACTGTTTCAGGCGGTCGGTGCAAAGAGGCTTTGAAGTCGTTGAAGTGTGCCGCTGCCGTCGTAGAACAAATCACCTTTTCCTAGGAGGTTAGCAGCTTCCCCATGTTTTCCGCTCAAGATAATCGCTGAGTCTGCATCGCTAGCCGTACGCAGGGCGATTCTGCCGGGTAAGTTTGAGCGAATTAAGGGCGTAACAACTCTGGCTTCGGGGCGCTGAGTCGCAATGATCAGGTGAATGCCTGCTGCTCTGGCCATAGCTCCTAATCTTTGAATACTTTGCTCTAGTACTTTGGCCGCTTCTTTGTCGGCCATAAAGTCTGCGTATTCATCAAAAATGCACAGGATGCGCGGCAGTGGCGTAGCGGCCTTTTGGTTGTAAGCCGTAAGGTGAGAGCAACGGCTGCGTTCAAACCGGCTGTAGCGATCTTCCATTTCAACGACCAGGCGTTCCATCAGTGAAATGGCGTCTTCTTTTGTTTTTACAACCGGTTCGTACAGCCACCGCATGTCTTCAAATTCTGGAAAGGTGACCCGCTTAGGATCGACTAGGGCGACTTGAAAGTAGTTGGGATCGTGGCGGACGATGAGGCTGAGGAGGAGCGATCGCAAAAACTCACTTTTCCCACTGCCGGTCGTCCCACCCACTAAAAGATGGCAGGTATTCGGATCAGACAAATCTGCCTCGACCAGCTCACCGTCTAAATCAATACCAATCGCCGCTTTTACTTGGGGCAAGTTCTTTTCAGGCTGCTGAAAGTATTCGCTAAAGAAAGCTGTTTGGCGATCGCGCCGAGGTAAATCAACGCTGATAAAGCCTGCCTGCGGTGCCATCAGCGGCGGATTCTCTAGGCCTAAATGCACGCGAATATCATCTTCAAACTTGAGAATGGTGTTGACGCGCACGCCCAAATGAGGCTTGAGCTTGACGCGCATAAAGGCTGGGCCAAGTGCTGATCCTAAGTAGTCGACGCCGACGTTAAAGGACTGGAGTACTTCAACGAGCTGCTGCGCGGTACGGTCTGTTTCAGAACTAATTGCATTTTGAGAAACTGGCTTGATTGCGGGCAGCTTTGGCTTTGGCGTTACTTTTTGAGGTCTGGCGGTTGGCAGCGTTTCAACCTGAATGGACTCGACCTGAATGGATTCGACCTGAAGCGTTTCAACCTTGACCGGTTGAGAATAGTCGATGGCGAAGCTTTCTGCGATAGATCCGGTAATAAGGGGCGGAATCTCTTTGCTTGGTATGGGCTCTGGCTCAATAATTTTGCTAGGAATTGCGGCTGCTATCGTTGTGAAATAGGTTTGGCATTTGTTTTTTTGTGGGCAGATGTTGCACAGCTCAGGGTGTGCGGTCATCGGTGGCGGATTGGGCTGGGGCGATCGCCACTTCAGCCAGGTCTGCATCTGCATCAGCTTATGCGGAATCAGCTTGTGCAGCGTGTCCTCTAACAAGTCCCAAGGATACTCAACGCCTTTCCAGTCGGGCAGTACGCTGTACACCGCCGAATTGATATTGACCTGTAGCCGCTGCTTGAGCATGTAGCTATACAGTGCAACTTGAGCGAGCTGCGCGGCAGGATCGGTGGCCTGATAGGTTTTGTATTCCACCACGCAAAGGCGCTGTTGCGCAAAGTCGTATACAAGGCTATCGAAGCGGCCTCTCACAAGCTGGCGATTCTCCTGCGGAGAGGCTCCGCCAACGCCATTCGGCAACTTAAACTCATATTTCACCGATAGCTCCTGAGCCAAAAACGTTTTACGAATAACGTCTTCGGGACTGCAAGCACGACGATTACTCACCAGCAGCTCTGCCCACCTACGAATGAGTCCGGTGATTCCTTCCCAAAGCTGGTTTAAAGCGGGTACTTTTTGCGGACTGTCTTTCACTGTGGTTTGTACGAGTGGAAAAAAGACGGTGCGGTAGAGCTGCTGCTGTATTTGTTGGGCTAGCGTTTCTGGATTGAGTTGGTTGGCGGGTGGTGTGAGAAGTTGTGCGATCGCCTCATCCGTACAAATGCGATCTACACACTCATCACACAGCTTATGAAACGCTAAACCAACCCCGCCGCCCTTAGAATTGGCAGCGCGAAACATCGTCATGCCGCCCTCATGATGTCCCAAATACATCAGCCGAGGACACTCAAACGCCTCACGAACTTTAGTAACGCTCAGTGATGTGGGTGGTGAAAGGGGAGCGGTTGTACTCATCAGGCAGGCACGTAGCACAGTAGTTGATCTTTGGGCTTCGCGTTAGGATCTAAAATTTGAATTCTATTCGTGTTGCAAAGCGAGTGAACCAAGCTCACAACTTCAGCCGCATTCATCACAGGCACTTGCTGCTGTGTGCTCTCGACTAACACTTGCATTCCCATTAATGATTGCGTAGTCATGAGGTTAAGAATATAGCGCTTCGCTACTGCAATATCTTGAGAAGAAGGGCGATCTGGCTGCGTGCGTTTTGCCTTTTCTTTTTTGCTAGAGGTCTTTGCCGAAGTCGATGAGGTCGCTGCACCATCCTGCGCTTTCGTCAGACCTAGCTGTTGCAGTAATTTACAAGTAGACAGCACACCGCTTTCTCGTACGAGTGCTTGCAGCTCTTGGATGTTTGGTGTTTTAGCGCCAACTACTAGCTCACCGCCTGCTGCTGAATTGACCATTCGGTGGTAGGTTTCTAAATATTTTACTGATTCTAAATCTGGTTTGAGATGAACATGTTTTTCGCCATCGAAGATCTCTTGAAAAAGTCGATAGCCGCTGTTTTTAACAGTGCCTAACTTTCCGTCGCGAATGAGATAAAGGCGACCTCGATCCCGAGCATTCACTATTTTTTTGCAGGCTCTCATCACATGATAAAAAGAGGTTAGGTTGGCATCTTCTGTCCAAATAACGCCAACTTGTCCCGAGTGCCCAATCGAATAGCTAGCGTAGGCATTACTCGGCAAAATAGCATGTTTGATATCTGAAACCTGCAACGCTTCAAGTGCTTCTCGCAGACGGCGAATTAGCTCAGGCGAAGAAAACTGTGAAATTCGTCGTAAATGACTGCTCGTTTCTTTAAAGTCTCTTTGCCATAGGAGTTCAAAGTTAGCGCGATCGCTCTTTGGCGATGCCTTTGTTTTTCCCTTCGCTGAAGCGCTGTCGTTAGAGGCTGTTTTATTCCCCTCAGGATTGCCAGAAATATCAGGTAATCTGCCTGTACGCTTAAACTCTCCAATCAGTTGATTAGCCAGGATAAGTGCAGAGCGAGGCGCTACCTTACCACCCGGAAAGCGGTGCTCTAACCAAGCTTTAGTCAGGGGTGCTATGGGGGAAGTCGGCTTCGGGATCGCTTGAGTATGTAAAGGAAACAAGCGAGAAGCCCAAAGTTCAGCCGCTTGATCAAGCGTAATATTGCGAAGCATTACTGATTTGTCGATGCGAGCAATATCTGGTGCATCGATCATGTATTTATGATCGCGCCAGTTGCTCGTGATAATGCTCACAATGACTAAAAAATTTCTGAGCCCACTGTTGTGAATTGTCGAATTTACGTTGAACAGCGCTTGCAAATCAGGCTTGCCATCTGGCGTTCGAGGAATATTATCTAGGTTGTCAAAACAGATAACGATGGGTTGAGTGGAGCCAGCTAGCCAGCCAATATTGCTCATCATTTTCTGAGCCGCATCTTCTGAATCTACTGAACGCCTTACTCGTAAGCGCTTCAAGTCATCTTCATCCAAGTCTTCACCACGTAGCCAATCGGTTGCGGCCATTTGCAGCTCAGGATCTAGTAGCGCGTAAATAGCACTGAAAAAATCGTTACCTCTGTATGTCGTCGGAAAACTTGCCCGCAAATCACGAACGAACACGTTCCGCTCGCCCAATAGCTTTTGAGCAATGCCTTTTCTTTGAAAGATTTCTAGACCTTTTAGCCAGCGGATAAGCTGAGATTCTGTTTGCCCTTCAGGTATCTCTACTAAGCTATCGACTGTCTGCCGGAGCACATGTCGCCAAATGAACTGACTGTCTGGCCAGGGATCGACATAGGCAAAGCAAGCTCGGTCATTTAGTTTTCGCTTTATTCGACCTAGCAAGTGACTTTTGCCAGAGCCCGAATCACCTATCAGCATTAGCGTTCGAGTTCGGCGATCGCGAAGCACATCAGCTAAAGTTCGCTCTACAGCATCAACGGCTTCTTGATGAATAGAGGTAATTTCCTGATGTTTATCTTGAGACTCTTTCCAAAAGTTACCTGGCTTGAAAGTGGCAGGATCGAAAGGGTTGATATTTTGCCGAAGTAGATGCTCTAAAGTGGTCACGCTCAATTTCTCTGATGTGATACGGGTGTGGAATAAATTATTAATGGAGGAGATTAAAGGACGCTAATGAAGAAGAGGTAGCATCTGTTTTCTTGAGGAATACCCGCATTTATCTGGGTATCGCTATAGTCTCCCTGTCCGTGCAGACTGCTCAGTTCAATGCGATCGCTGCGCTGTAATTCGTACAAACAACTGTCTAATTCTTCCCGCGTCAATGGCGGCTGGAGCTTTTCACGCAGGTGATAAATTGGCAAATAGTTATCGCTGCCAGTGAGCTGATCTAGCTGTTTTATCTGCTGCAAAACTGCCTGAGCATCAGGTTTTGTCTGTGTGCCAATTGGCATAGCACCAGATGATTGCAGATTAGGCTGACTCGTTGGAAGGCTCTTTGATTGCTCTAAATTCTCTCGCAAAAAACGGACATAGTTACCCAGCATCGTTGCGCTAGCCGCGCTTGCATAGCTACCCGTCGGCTCATACTCATGAAGCAAAAACCGTTTGCCTTTGTCGGTTAGCCAAGCCTCTTTAATCGCTTCTTTATTAATTTTGAGCATGCCACGCTCGGTCAGGCTACGGATTAAGCTTTGTCGAGACTTTGCTGGAATACCTGATATTTTCCCTGGTGTCGTAGATCCCTTTGCCTTTTGGCAAGCCTGAAGTACTTTCAGCTCGTCCGGCGTTACTGGCAAGCTGGTAGTATCTAAACTCAGTAGCGTTCTACCTGGCGGCGCTAGGGAAAATCGAGCAATTTGGCTATCATATTCGACAATTTCTCTACTGCCTAAGTCCACGCAAATGCGATCGCGCTCTGGTGCTTTAGTCCCGCTATTAGGATTTAGATCCTTCATCTTGCCGCGATAGCCTTCGCAGCCCAGTAGCTTTAAAACAAACTTTAGCTCAATCGTTTTTAAGCCTTCCATGCACCACCCTTTTATCCTTAACTCAAGACATCAACAGTTTAATCAAACTTGATGTGTCCGTAGCTATTCTTACGCTTTATTTTCAAGGTTACAGACAGCTTTCGTATTGATTGCTTAAAGGTTTGCGATTCTACTTCAAAGACGATGTACGATTCTCTTTGAGAGACGCTTCACGAACGCCCGCCCCCACATTCCGCTCCCAAAAACACCCATCCGAATATCCCTGCACCCCCACATCCCCATCCGCAAGGCCCAATCGCTTTTCAGCCAAACAGCAATACAGCCGCTCCTGCTCAACCCCCACATACTGCCGCCCTAGCTTTTTCGCCACCACCGAAGTCGTCCCCGATCCCAAAAATGGATCAAACACTACGTCCCCAGGATGAGAACTCGCCAAAATCATCTTTGCAATCAGCTTCTCCGGCTTCTGCGTCGGATGCTCCGTGTTCTCCGGCATCGACCAAAACGGCACCGAAATATCCGTCCACAAATTAGAAGGATGCGTCGCTCTGAAGTTGCCCTTCTCAGTCGCCTGCCAATCCTTTGGCTGACCGCTACTGTCTCGATAAGGCGCACGCACTCGCCGCTGAAGCTTCACCGCCTCCACGTTAAAGGTATAGTCCTCGCCCACCGTCCCAAACCAAATATCTTCAGACGCGTTTTTCCAATTGCGCTTAGCCCCTCGCCCCTTCTCCCGCTCCCAGGTAATGCGATTGCGTACCCGAAAGTACTGAGCAAACACCTCATAAATGGCATTTGATGACTGCCAGTCGCAGCACATATATATAGAGGCGTTTGGTTTTAGCAGGCGAGGCAGCTCAGCTATCCAAGACGCTAACCATTCTTGGTAGGCAGCGGGCGACCTAGCCTTAAACACCACCCCGTTAAAATCCTTGCGCAAGTTATACGGCGGATCGACAATCAGCAAATCGATAAAGCTATCCGGCAACCACGGTAGCACGTCAAATATGTTCTGATGGATGGTGCTATTCATGATGGTTGCCGCCGCCGTCGGGCCGCTCAACACGAGTAGCTCAGCAGCGTACAGCTTAGCCTCTGATTCGCTGAGCGTCAGTGTTCGATTGTTGGGGGCTTTTGGCTTCGGCAGGTGTCAGCGGCTCCAGGTTCAGGCGTGCGTATCAGCTTATCAGACCACTTTGACCTTTCTATTGTGGTAATTCGGCTAAGCTTTGCAAAGGTAAAAACGAAGTAATCCCACAGAAAGACGGCCTGTCAACTTCATTTGCTGTACTCTCTTACTAACTAATGAGTGTAAGTAGGACACTGCGTCCACTTTTAAAATGCACAGCTAGCCAGGAATCAGCGTATCTAATCTATATGTTTAACAATTTTTGTAAGCCTCAATTTTTTAAGTATGCAACACCTCTCAAGAATCCTTCTGCTTAGCGCTGCTATCTTTGGTTTTTCTGCTGCGTCAGCACAGGCCGCCAGTTTCAAAGCGAACATTGGCACTCTCAATGACTCAGGCGTTACAGGCACCGCACTATTCGATCTCTCTGACGATCAAAAAACGCTAACGGTCACTACAATCGCTACCGGGCTAGAGCCCAATCAGGATCACGTACAGCATGTTCATGGCCTGTTCAATGGCGGTGAAGTCGCTGATTCGATGACGCCAACGCTGGCTAATGATTTAGATGGTGATGGATTTATTGAACTGGTCGAAGGCTTACCGGCCTATGGCCCCATCGTTTTGCCGCTCGCAGTGATTAACACGCCCGATGGCAATGCCAACATTACGACAACCTACGACCTTACCGATCCGTCTGTGTTCAACACAAATAGTGACGGAACCCCCTTCACTATTAGCGATCTGACGCCGCTGACGTTCCGCGAAGTGGTGATTCATGGCAGAACGGTCGCCGCTGGCGTAGGTGCCGGTACGCCTAACGAGGTAGACGGTACAGGCGGCTATTTGGCGGTACTGCCAGTGGCCGCTGGTGAAATTATTGCTGATAATGATGCGACAGCAGTGCCTGAGCCAGATGCGATCGCTACCCTTGCACTCCTCGGCGTTGTCGGTGCTGCTGCTATCTATCGCCGTCAGCGTAACCTGACTGCTAATAGCTAGAAGCAATCTAAGCCGTATAAAATGACTTCTCAGTAAATAAAATGCGTATGCTGTGTCATTAGGGCACGGCATACGCATTTGTTTTTTAGCCTCCAAGGCCATAAGCAGAGCACGAGTCGATTCCCCGGTTGCTCAGCATTTGGAACTGAAGCCTCTAGAATGAGAGGATAAACCACCTTAAGTTCATCACCCGCTCCGTCCTATGTTTGAAGCCCTCTCAGAACAATTTGAATCCGCCTGGAAAAAGCTTCGCGGCCAGGACAAAATTTCGGATGCAAATATTACCGAAGCGCTCAAAGAAGTTCGGCGGGCGCTGCTAGAAGCCGACGTTAACCTAGACGTAGTGAAAAGCTTCGTCGCTGATGTTAAAGAAAAAGCTCAGGGCGCAAACGTCGTCTCTGGCGTACAGCCCGATCAGCAGTTCATCAAAATTGTCTACGACGAGCTAGTCGAGACGATGGGCGACACCAACGTGCCCCTCGTCGATAGCGACAATAAGCCAACCGTCGTGCTCATGGCCGGTTTGCAAGGTACGGGTAAAACAACGGCAACGGCCAAGCTAGCCCTACACCTGCGCAAGCAAGACCGCAGCACGTTACTAGTTGCGACAGACGTTTACCGTCCGGCGGCAATCGATCAGCTACTCACGCTGGGTAAGCAAATTGACGTGCCCGTTTTTGAAATTGGCGCAGATGCGAAGCCGGTTGAAATTGCGCGTCAGGGCCTAGCCAAGGCAAAGGCAGACGGCATTGATACCGTGATTATTGACACGGCAGGCCGCCTGCAAATTGATAAAGACATGATGGCCGAGCTGGCCCAAATCAAAGACGTTGCGCAGCCGGATGAAGTGCTGCTAGTGGTCGACGCGATGACGGGCCAAGAAGCCGCAACGCTGACGCGAACCTTCCATGATGAGATTGGAATTACGGGCGCGATTCTCACCAAAATGGATGGTGACTCGCGCGGGGGTGCGGCGCTCTCGGTGCGGCGAATTTCAGGACAGCCGATCAAGTTTATTGGTGTGGGTGAAAAGGTTGAGGCCTTGCAGCCTTTCTATCCTGACCGGATGGCGTCGCGAATTTTGGGCATGGGTGACGTGCTCACGCTGGTGGAAAAGGCCCAAGAAGAAGTTGATATTGCCGATGCTGAGAAGCTACAGGAAAAAATTCTGTCGGCTGAGTTTGACTTTAATGATTTTCTTAAGCAAACGCGCTTGATGAAGAACATGGGTTCGCTGGCGGGCATCATGAAAATGCTACCGGGGATGGGCAATAAGCTTTCTTCTGACCAGCTTCAGCAAGGTGAGCAGCAGCTCAAGCGCTGTGAGGCCATGATCAGCTCTATGACCATGGAAGAGCGCAAAAATCCTGAGGTGCTGGCCGGATCGCCGAGCCGTCGCCGGCGGGTAGCTAGAGGTGCAGGCTACAACGAAAAAGACATCAGCAAGCTGGTGACCGACTTTCAGCGGATGCGCGGCCTGATGCAGCAAATGGGCCAGGGCAAAATGGGCCTTCCGGGTATGGACGGCAGTTTTCCGGGTATGGGTGGCGGCAATCCGATGGGTGGCGGTAATCCCATGGGCGGCGGCGCAAGACCCGGTTGGCGCGGTGGCGCTGGTAGCAGTAAAAAGAAGAAAAAGAACAAGAAAAGGAAGGGATTTGGCTCCCTATAAACAAACGCGATGAACAAGCTTCTGCACACTGCACTGAGAACGGGACTATCGCTCACGAGCATTTGGCTAGGGCTGACGACAGCCGCCAGTGCGCTCCCTGGTCAATCAGTCGGTGAGGCAAAAGCTTGGATGCAGGCCCATCCGACTTTGCGGGCGCATCCTAGAGAGCGGCTGTCTGTTCGTCGAAATGACACGCCTGCTCGCCGCTATACGTTTCACGGCTCTGTGTTTGGCCCTAGCGGCAGTGGTTCTGGCCAGGGACTTTTGCTGAGGGAGCGCTCGGGTGAACTGATTATTGTGCGATCTGAAAAGTTTACGCTGGTCGATATTATTAGCGGCGTGAGCGTGCCTCGGCTGGAAGATGCGCTACGAACGATTTACGGGGCGGAGGTGTATGCAGACTATCGGCGATCGCAATCCGTCTTAGTCTATTCACCCAGTCGCTTAGAAGACCGTGGCACCAGCCGAGCCGCCCGCTCTCAACTATACGAAGGCGACCTGTACGCCTACCTGGTTGAAGTTTTACCCAATTCTGATGGCACCGTTCACACAGGTTCTGTGTCTGTGATGGTAAAAGAAGATATTTCTGAATTCAAAACGGCCCTGATCGATCAAGAGGCACGAAGGCAGGCACTTGAGCGCCCGGTAGAGCCTTCTATGAAGCCCGTAGAGGGAAGAGCGCGACGGCTGCTTCAAGAGCTGAACAGGCGTCGCAACAATGCAGATGCCAGCGATGCGGAGTAAATCCTGATGAGGCCCTAGCTGATCGCTAGAATTACTGATTCTATTGGGCTTTTCGTACCTTGAGCGTGAAGCTGGGAAAAATGAGCTGCGGACATATGGAGTGTGTCGCAGCTATTTTTTTAGGAAAAAACACCGATGGGCGTGCGGCATCCGGTACGAGATTGTTGGCTCGCCGTGAATTTGTCTGGATTATTGCCAGGGCTGGGGCAGTGCTACGGCGGGCAGTGGGGGAAAGGGCTGGTGATTGTTGGGGTCTTTTTTGGCCTGGTGAGCCATGTGCTGTGGTCTTTGCTGGCGGCTGAAGGAAATACAGGGCGGGCTTTTTGGCTGTTGGGTGTGGCGGCTGTGGTCTATTTGCTTAATGTGTGGGATGCGTTTGCCACGGCTGGGCGTCCGCTGCATCCGCTAGGTGATAAAAAACGGGGAAGAGACGTTTGGTACGGGGTGTTTCTCTCGCAGATTTTGCCAGGGCTGGGGCATTTGTATTTGAATCAGGCGATCGCAGGGGGCACTTTCCTCACCATTGGCGTCAGCCTTTCAATGGCGGCAAACTATCAGCCGATTTTGCTGCCAATGGCCTGTACGGTTTGGTCAATTGCGGGCTATCACGCCTATCGAAGCACGCCGCTGAGTCCTGGAAGAGATCAGAGTAGATCGACTCAAATGCTGATGGTGGTGGTGCTAGGCGGCCTGCTGTTGCGATTGGCGATTGGCAGCTTGCCGATGTGGGTGGACGGAGCGGTTTTGCAATGTGTCGTGCCCAGCGAGTCGATGGTGCCGACACTGCAGGTGGGCGATCGCATCTTTGTTGGCCGCGATCAACGCTATGCTCCCGAACTCGGTGACATTGTTGTTTTTGAAGCACCCTCAAAAGCGATAGAGATTGTTGAAGCTGAGCTGGGCGATTTGTTCGTTAAAAGAGTGGTGGGTCTGCCCGGACAGCAGGTGCAGGTGCGCGAAGGCAAGCTGCGGGTAAACAACGTGCCCATAGAAGAGAGCTATGTGACCGTACCTACAGGTTATGAGTGGGGGCCGCAGTTCGTGCCGCCCGATGCTTATTTTGTCCTAGGTGACAATCGCAATGCCAGCGCGGATTCTCACGTTTGGGGATTTTTACCTAAGGCGAATTTAGTTGGGAAAGCGTACAAGATTTATTGGCCGGTGGAGAGAGTGCGATCGCTTCAGTAAAAGGACAACAACGCTATGCCTCTGTAGCATTGCCATTCTCCTACAACCTACTTAGCCAAACCGCCGTCTGCACAACCGATACCAGCTATACAAAGGGCTCACCAAACTTGATAGGTACAGCATCATTTCGCACGCGCTCACCGTATCCGTCACCACCTGCAAGCGATAGCGCAGCACGTGACGAACAATCTTTCTCACATCGTTTAGCGCATAAGGCAGCACCATCAAAGGCCGCTGCCACGGCGCAAAGCTCAGCATTCGCGTGTGATAGCGACTCAGCCCAATTCCCCGACAAAGCGTCATCAAATACTGGCGCGTGAGTCGATGCCCTGGAATTTCATGGTGCATCCACATATGCGCGTTATACCAAACCGGCCACCCGGCCCGCTGAATACGCAGCACTACCTCCAAATCTTCTCCCGCTTCTCTTTCTCCAAATTTCTCAGCTAGCGTGCGCTCCTCAGGCACATTCTCAAGCCAAGCCTGTCGTCTCACCACTAGCCCAGCGCCCGGTGGCAATACCTTCGTTTCCGGGCGATAGGGAATCGGCTGCGTCCCTCGATCGGTCAACGCCAACAGCGCCGCAATTCTTTCAAAGTTTGCCGGTGGCACAGTCGAAAATTTGCCTCGAATACGGCTGCCAAACACGCCCACGTTCGGATGCTGCTGACCAAAGCGATAAGCCGACCGTACCCAATTAATCCAGGGAAGATTGTCGTCATCCAAATAACCAATCAGCGGGCTGTTGGCCGCTTTTGTCCCTAGTTGACGCGCATAGCCTGCCCCTTGCTGTGGCTCAAACTCGTAATGCAGAGGAATGTCACTAGGCCAGCTAGCCTGATACCGTTTGACGACCTCAGCCGTGCTGTCAGCACTGTTGTTATCGACAACAATTACTTCCCAAGCAATATCGTCTATGCCTATCTGACAGCGCAGCCGGTCAAGCACCTTACCGATGCGATCTGCGCCGTTGTAAGTGGCAATGACAACCGTGAAGTCTGAGGCAACGCACTCGGGGAATAGCTGACGAAAGATCGGTCTGAGTCCCTGAAGCTTTTGTAACTGCTGCCTAGAGGCTGATACGAGCTGGCGCTGGGGAAGAAGCAGGGAGGCAATCATAAAGTGTCAGAGATTCTGTATACTTTAGAATTCCCTGTTGGCTTCTTAATCGTCAGTGCTAACCGAAGCCCAGCGCGCCATGGTTTCAGCAAGTTCGTCCATGAGCAGCGGCTTGCTGATGTAGTCGTTCATCCCGGCTGCTAAACACTGATCCCTATCGCCCTGCATTGCGTTCGCGGTCATCGCGATGACCGGAATATTTCGATTCTTAGAATTTTGTTCTCTAAGCTGTCGGGTCGCTTCATAGCCATCTACCTCAGGCATTTGGCAGTCCATCAAAATCAGGTCGTAGCTGTTAAGGGTCGTTTTTTCTAGCAGCTCTTTGCCATCGATAGCCGTTTCAACATTCTCATAGTCAAGACTTTCTAGCAGCAGCACCACGACCTCACGATTGTCAGGGTTGTCTTCGGCAATCAGAATGCGGATAGTGGACTGAGACTGATTGTTCTGTTCAAGATCTTGCTCAGGTAGCGCAGCGTTCGATACGATGCAGTTTCCATCGGTATCCGTCTGACAGTTCAAAGGCACTTCAAACCAGAACGTTGCGCCCTGTCCTAACTCGCTATCTACCCCAATACGACCGTCCATTATCTCAATAATGCGGCGTGAAATGGTCAGGCCTAAGCCAGTGCCACCATACTGTCGCGTACTAGAGCTGTCTGACTGAATGAAGGGCTCAAATAAGTTAGGCAAATCGTCAGTAGCAATCCCAATGCCCGTATCTCGAACGCTAAATCGTAAATAGCGATTCTGCGCTGATAAGGGTTCAGGCGTTGCCTGAGTGACCTGATCGACCTGATGTGCCTGGAGTTCAATGTAGCCGCTGGCTGTAAACTTCACAGCGTTGCCAATCAAATTTCGGAGCACCTGCTGTAAGCGAAAGCTATCGCCCACAACCCTTTCAGGCAAAGTGTCGTCTGTGGTCAACCGCAGATCAAGGCCTTTGGCTTCGGTGCTGGGCCTAAAGTTGAGCACCATCGTTTTGAGCATGTCAGTCAGCGCGAATGGCTTTGCGTCAATGCGTAGCTCGTGGGCTTCTAGCTTGGAGAGATCAAGAATGTCGTTGATCAGCATAAGCAGAGTGTCACCATTGCGACGCAATACCGCTAGGAGGTTTTGCTGGCGGCCTGTGAGATCGGTGCGCGCTAGGAGCTGACTGGTGCCAATAATCAGGTTCATGGGCGTGCGAATTTCGTGGCTCATGTTGGCCAAAAATTCGGACTTGGCTTGGTTGGCTGAGTCGGCGGCTTGGGCCGCGGCGATCGCACCCTCCAACGCCTGCTTTTGCTGTATCAACCGCCGCTCAGACTGCTTACGCGGCGTAATATCTGTACCCAGTCCCAATATCTGCTGCACTTCCCCTGATTCACTGCGACCAAACACCACGCTACGCAGTGTCAGCCACTTCCACCTATCTGCTTTGCTCCGCACCCGCACCTCAGTCTCAAGCACATCATCAGGACGATTAATAGGACTGGTAACAAACTGACGATAGTAGCGAAGCAGCTCACCCTTATCATCGGGATGTACAATTTCTGATACCAGTTCAGTGCCCATCGCCACAATCTCTTCTGGCGTGTAGCCTAAGATCTTTTTCACAGAAGAGTTGGTATAGACATTCTGTCGAGACTGAAGATCGAAAATATAGATGATGCCAGGGTTTGACTCAGATAGACGATTGGCAAAGTTGCGGCTCTCTTGTAGTGCATTCTGCGTTCTCTTCAAGTGGGTGATCTCGCTGACGACTGAGCCCACCCATCGCCGACCATCTTTCAGATTAATGGGAAAGTAGCTTGCTGTCCAGTGTCGGTATTCTCCAGGCTTTGTCGGCAGCTCTCCTGAAAATTCAATATCTAACAAAGGGTTACCCGAGTTCAAAACCTGCTGCTGCACGTTCATTGCCTGTCGCCCAACCTCAGAAGGAATGATGTCAAGGACGGTTTTGCCGGCGTGGTTTTCTACTGGCTGGTTATTGATTTCAGCTAAGACTTTGTTGACTTTTAAAAATCGTAGGTGCTCGTCGTGTAGGCTAAATCCAACTGGGCTAGTGCTGTAAAGCGTTTCTAGAATTGCGTTTGTTTCCTCAAGCTCTATTTGTATATGCTTAAGATCAGTAACTTCTACAAAGGTGAGCACCACCCCATCTACCTCGCCGCTCTCTTTGCGATAGGGGTAGGCTCTTAACAGCAAAGATTCTTGCGTACTTTCGTTGAAACACTCTCTTTCAATAAACGTTTCTTTTTCCAGCACGCTCAGCGCAAAGTCTTCTAAGCTAATATCGTCAACTTGATGGGTAAAGTCTGAGACGGGCCGATTGATATCGCCTGAACGCAGATTGATCACCTTCGCTGCGGCGGGTGTAAACCTGCGAATATTCAAGTTTTGATCTAAAAAGACAACGCCGACGTTGGTGCTGCTCAACAGATTATTAATGTCTTCGTTGAGCTGCACTAGCTCTTTTATTTTTCTCTGATACTCTGTATTAACGGTATAAAGTTCTTCATTAACGGACTGAAGTTCTTCATTCGTGCTCTGTAGCTCTTCGTTTGAAGCCAAAAGTTCTTCGTTAGTGGCCTGTTGCTCTTCATTGATGATTTCAAGCTCTTCAATCGTGACCTGCAAGTTTTCTCTGGTTTGTTGGAGTTCGTACTCTAACGAGTTGATTTGAGCCGCTGTATCGGCAGATAGCTGATAGGTTTGCTGACTGGTCAATGCAGGCGTTGTTGCGATCATCTCGAACATTATGACCAGATAGTCTTCTAAAAGCCCTTGTTCTGATTCAAATCCAACTTTAAGATCAATGCTGTATGTTCTCTCTTTTCGGGTAAAGGGAATGTCTGTGTACATGACAGATTCTTCTTCTCGTTTGGCCCGATGGATTGCCGTTTCTAAAGGAAGCCTCAGCGTTGTCGGCACCATGTCGAATACGGTCATCTTCACTTCGCCAATTGGAAACTCTAGCAAGCGTGCAGAATTATAGAAAACGCGAGAAATTTCGTTTTCACGATTGACCATAACGCAGGTGGCTTCTCTGTCAAAAAAAGCATGTTTGAAGGCACTTTGAATAATTTTACTTTCTTGCTTCCGCTGCTGTTTTCGCTGCCGGATAGGGTTGATAGTCGAGATGCTGGCGTGCCGTGCTGATGGCGTGGGCAGCAGCTTTCTAGCGTTCCGTTTTTTCTGATATATTTTGCTACTGTCCTGTAGCGGTTTAAAGTCTTCGGCATAGTCTCCTAATGTTTCAGAGCTGCCTAAAAATAGGATGCCTTCGGGAGCGAGCGTGAAGTGAAGCAGCCTCAGCACCTGCTGCTGTAACGGTTCTTTCATGTAGATCAGTACGTTGCGACAGCTCACTAGGTGCATCTTGGAAAAGCCTGCGTTTTTGGTGAGATCGTGAGGGGCAAATATCAGCATCTCTCGTAGAAAACGCTTGATCTGATACTTGTCGTGGCTGCGCGTAAAGTATCGATCAATACGCGCTGCTGAAACATTGGCGGTAATGCTTTCTGGATATACCCCTTTAGAGGCAAATGAGAGCGCCTGATGATCAATGTCGGTGGCGAAAATTTTGGCCTTGATGCTTTTGCCAGAATGAGCGATCGCCTCGTCCACTACCATTGCCATGGTGTAGGCTTCTTCCCCAGTAGAGCAGGCCGTCACCCACACCCGTAGCTGGCCGCCCTCTTCTATGTTCTCAAGCAGCAACGGTAGGCTGTGCTCAGTTAAATACACCCACGGCATCCCGTCTCGGAAAAAGCGGGTGGCCCCAATTAGCAGGCTCTGTCGCAATAGCTTGCGCTCACCCTTAGAGTCTCTAATGACGGCGATGTAATCCTCAACGGTACTGCATCGGTTGAGCGCACAGCGATGATGAATGCGGCGTCGGAGCGTGTTGATTTTATAGTCAGAAAAGTCTGTTTCTTCTCGATCAGCCAGCAGCGTAATAATCTTCTGTAGCTCCCGCTGGCTAACGAAGCTGCTGTTGTCCTGTAAGGGTGTTTTTTGATTGTAGGTAAAGCGAACGATGTCGAATACGGCTTGGGCTAGCTCATCGGGAGGAAGGATTTTGTCGACGATGCCTGCGGCGATCGCATTCGCCGGCATACTGCCAAACTGCGCCGACTCAGGCGTTTGCACTAGCGCCACGCCGCCATTGCGACTAATCGACTGCAGCCCGTCAGCTCCATCGCTGCCGCCGCCAGTCAAAATTACTCCAATCGCTCGCTCAGCAAAGGACTTCGCCATTGCCTCAAAAAACATGTTGATCGGATAGTTAAGATGGCTGGAGTGCTTGGTGAGGAAAAACTCGCGGCCCTCAATCAGTATATTTTTACCCGGCGGCATCACGTACACCGTCCCGGCTTCTATCGGCATTCCTTCCTGTACCTGCCGTACCTGCATCACCGTTTTGCGCTGCAAAATTTCGCTCATCATGCTGCGAAAATCGGGCGACAGATGTTGCACAACCACAAAGGTTGCATTGGGATGATCTGAAATATGGGAGAAGAATTCTTCTAACGCCTGAATTCCTCCGGCAGACGCACCGATACCTACGATAAAGAAGTCTGGGGCAGAATCGTTCATGCTGGCTGAGCGTTTAGACAGGTAGGGTCATCCGAAAACCTGCTTTGATATCGTTTGTGTATTATCGCTCTAGGATATCAGCCCAGAGCAATACTGGATCATCTGCGCAAATTGATTTTTATTTGCGATGAGACTTACTATCAATATGCTTGTGCGCCTATGCGTTTGCTTGCCCTGCCTTCTCTTGCGCCTGTCTAAAGGGGGCTTTGTGTTTGCCTAGCAGGCGATCGCGCAAATGCTTAATCCGATCTCGATACGTGCTGGCCTCTTCAAACTCTAGCTTTTTGGCCGCTTCTTTCATCTTCGTTTCTAGCTGCCCAATCAGGATCGGAATGTTTTCTAGTGGCATTTCGTCGCTTTGGTCGTAGGCTTGCTCTAGTTCCTCAGAGTTGAGCCGGCGAGAGACATCTAAGAAAGAGAGAATTGAGTTGGACTGGCGGCGAATCAGCGCAGTGGGCGTAATGCCGTGCTCTTCGTTATAGGCTTCCTGAATGGCCCTGCGACGTTCGGTTTCTTCAATCGCTTTTTCCATGCTCTGGGTCATGTTGTCGGCGTACAAAATAGCCTTACCATCAATATGGCGAGCCGCGCGACCGATGGTTTGGATGAGCGATCGCTGAGCCCGCAAAAAGCCTTCTTTATCCGCATCTAAAATCGCGACCAAAGAAACCTCCGGTAGGTCTAAGCCTTCTCTGAGCAGATTCACCCCAATGAGCACATCAAACTCACCGTTGCGTAAGTCTTGAATGATCTCAATGCGCTCAATCGAATGAATTTCAGAGTGAAGATAGCGCACGCGCACGCCGTTTTCACTCAGATATTCGGTGAGATCTTCGGCCATGCGTTTGGTGAGCGTGGTGACCAGAGTGCGCTCTTCTTTGGCCGCGCGATCGCGAATCTCTCCTAACAAATCATCCACCTGCCCTTCAGAAGGCCGCACGTCAATCACCGGATCTAGCACGCCGGTGGGTCGAATAATTTGATCGACCACATTCCCTTCCGACAACCCCAATTCCCACTCACCCGGCGTTGCCGACACAAAAATGCACTGATTCACCTTATTCCAAAACTCTTCGGCCTTAAGCGGGCGATTGTCCGCCGCACTCGGCAAGCGAAAACCATGGTCAATCAACACCTTTTTACGGGCCTGATCGCCGTTGTACATTGCCCGAATTTGCGGCACCGTTACGTGAGACTCATCCACCGCGAGCAGCCAGTCATCATGCGGAAAATAATCTAGCAAACACTCGGGTGGTGCGCCAGGAAGACGGCCTGCTAGGTGGCGCGTGTAGTTCTCAACGCCGTTGCAGTAGCCCACCTCTTCCAGCATTTCTAAGTCGTATCGAGTGCGCTGCTCTAGCCGTTGGGCCTCCAGCAGTTTGCCACAGCTTTCTAAATAAGCAAGCTGCTCTTTCATTTCTGCTCGAATGCCTTTACAGGCCGCTTCGAGCTTATCGTCAGGCGTGACAAAGTGACGAGCAGGATATACATTCACCGAGTCCATGCTTTTCAGCGTCGCGCCTGTGACCGGATCGATGTAGCGAATGGCGTCAATTTCATCGCCAAAGAACTCAATGCGGATAATGCGATCTTCGTAGGCGGGGCCAATTTCAAGCACGTCACCTTTCACGCGGAAGCGACCGCGACCCATCTCCAAGTCATTGCGGGTGTATTGCACAGAAGCGAGATCTCGCAGTACCTGGCGCTGGTTGGTTTCTGCGCCGACTCGTAGCGGAATAGAGGCGTTTAAATATTCAGACGGGATGCCCAAACCGTAAATGCAGCTAATAGAGGCGACAACGATCACGTCTTTGCGTTCAAAGAGCGATCGCGTGGCAGAGTGACGCAGCATATCGATTTCATCATTAATCGCAGACGTTTTGGCGATGTAGGTATCCGTCGTCGGGATATAGGCCTCTGGCTGGTAATAGTCGTAGTAGCTAATGAAGTATTCCACCGAGTTATCCGGGAAAAACTCACGCAGCTCATTACAGAGCTGAGCGGCCAGCGTTTTATTATGCGCAAGGATTAAAGCAGGCTTGCCAACCGCATCAATTGTGCGAGCGATCGTATGAGTTTTCCCCGTACCCGTTGCACCCAAAAGGGTCTGATATTCCTGTTTTGCTTTCAGGTTTTTGACTAGCTGCTCAATGGCTTTAGGCTGATCGCCTGCGGGCTCGAAAGGGGCTTGAATATCAAACTTTTTTTTCATTAGAAATGGAGGTCGAGGGCGGTAGGGTCAGGGTAAAGTTTACAGCGCGTAATATTTGATTTTAGCCGATTTAACATTAAGGAGAGGGCGTATTCTGATACCTTTTGAGGCTTTTTTAATTAGACCTTGCGAATCGATCAAATCGATCAAATCTAATCGGGCTGCGACCAGATCTTGCTATTGGCGCACTGGCCAAAGCATAGGATAATCCGGGAGTTCTAAAGACTGTGGAACTCCGTTGATGAGCCAAACCTTAAGCCCTAAGCCCAATATTCCAGAGTGCGCATGGCAGTGGCCCATCGGCAAGAAGTGGGAAACGCCCTATATCGTTCGCTATGCCAGTAATTTAGACGACGGGCCTGAGCATGGCGCGCCTTTAGGCGGTTTTGGTGCGGGCTGTATTGGCAGGTCGCCTCACGGTTCATTCAACTTGTGGCATTTGGACGGCGGCGAACATATTTTTGATCAGTTTCCAGGCTGCCAGTTTAGCGTGTTTGAAGAAAGTGCTGATGGCAGCACTCAAGCCTATGCAATGGCTACCGATGAGCCTGAAGATACCTTGTCTGGCTGGCAGTGGTACCCAAAGAGTACAGAAGAGAAAGCAACGGGCACCTATCACGCGTTGTATCCTCGTAGCTGGTATGTTTACGAGAATGCGTTTAAGGCGAATCTCACCTGTGAGCAATTCTCTCCTATTTGGGCCAACAACTATAAAGAGAGTAGCTATCCGGTGGCGACGTTTGTATGGACGGCGCACAATCCAACCGATCAGTCTTTGACGCTGAGTATTATGCTGAGCTGGCAAAATATGGTGGGCTGGTTCACCAACAGCACAAACTCGGCAGAGATTAAACAGCGTGAGGATGGCAGCCCTTTTTATGACTATACGCCTCGGCTAAGAGAGAGTTTGGGAAACTACAACAAACTTGTCTGTGAGGACACTGGCGGGCACTATGGCGCTGCTGGGTTTGTGATGGATGGTGAGTGGGAAGGCTCGCCCGATGAGGGCGATGGGCAGTTTGCGGTAGCGGCCTACCATCCAACCGCAGAGGTGAGCTACAACACGCACTGGAATCCGGATGGAAACGGTTGTGAGCTTTGGGATAGCTTTGCAAAAACGGGCTGGCTGACAAATTTTGAGGATGCAGGTATTAGTACGGAGCAGCAGATTGGGGGCGCGATCGCACTCCGCTTTACCCTTGCTCCCGGCGAAACTCAACAGATTCCCTTTGCCTTGAGCTGGGACTTGCCCGTGACTGAATTTGCTGAAGGAAAACAGGCTTATCGCCGGTACACAGACTTTTTTGACCGAGAGGGGCGGAATGCTTGGGCGATCGCCAAAACAGCCTTAGCCAACTTCACCGACTGGCAGGCCAAAATTCAGGCATGGCAGCAGCCCATCCTCGATCAGAACCTGCCAGACTGGTTCAAAATGGCGTTATTCAACGAGCTATACGACTTAGCTAGCGGCGGTACGCTATGGTCAGCGGCCACTGTAGCCGATCCGGTCGGGCAGTTTGGCGTTTTAGAGTGCATTGACTACCGCTGGTACGAGAGCTTAGACGTGCGGCTATATGGTGGCTTTGCCACATTATTGCTATGGCCTGAGCTAGAAAAATCGGTTATTCGCGCCTTTGCTCGCGCTATTCCCACCGAAAACCCCAAGCCCCGAATTATCGGCTACTACTATACCATTGGTGAAAACGGTGAAAAAGACTACATGGCCCCGCGCAAGCGCAAAGGCGCGACCCCTCACGACTTAGGCGCACCGAATGAAAACCCTTGGCTTGCCACTAACTACACCAGTTATCAGGATTGCAACCAGTGGAAAGACTTATCAAGTGACTTTGTGCTCCAGGTCTACCGCGCCTTTGAAGCTACCGGCAGCACAGACGTCAATTTTCTGGCCGAATGCTGGTCAGCCGTGGTTGAAACGCTGGCCTATACCAAACAGTTTGATACCGATGGTGACGGCCTGATTGAAAACAGCGGCGCTCCCGATCAGACCTTTGACGACTGGCGACTAGCAGGCATTAGTGCTTACTGTGGTGGGCTTTGGATTGGGGCGTTAAGTGCGGCGATCGCAATCGGCGAAATTTTGCAAACCCACCAGCGCCCCTCTGGCAACATCGTCATTTTGCTCGCCCAGTATCGCCGCTGGTGGCAGCATGGCCGCGCCGCCTACCAAAAGCAGCTTTGGAACGGCAGCTACTACCGACTCGACACCAAAAGCGGCTCTGATGTTGTCATGGCCGATCAGCTCTGTGGCCAGTTTTGCACCGCCACTATGGGGCTGCCCGATGTCGTCGATCCTGAATTTGTCAATCCAACGCTCAACGCCATTTACGATGCCTGTTTTGTAAAATTCAACGAATACGCCGCCGAGCTAGGCCCGCAAAATCAAAAGTTTGAAGGGGCGCAAACGGGTCACTTTAGCGCCGCCGAACGGGGCCTAAAAATCGGCTGTGCAAACGGCGTTCTTCCCGATGGCTCGCCGCAAAACCCTGACGATACGCATCAGCTAGAGGTGTGGACAGGTATTAACTTTGGCCTAGCAGCCTTTTTCGCACAGCAAGGAAAAAAAGCGGAGGCTATGGAAATTACCGAAGCTGTCGTCAACCAAATTTATCAATATGGTTTGCAGTTTCGGACGCCTGAGGCGATTACGGCTGTGGGCACATTCCGTGCCTGTCACTACCTTAGACCGATGGCTATTTGGGCGCTGTATTCTACACTTCGTAACGACCTGTAAAAATCTACCTGATAAGCACAAACTTTCATTGATTTGATGGGTAATCTGAAGGGAAGATAAAGGCTGCACGAGCGTGTTATGTCAACCAATCTGAGAAGCGGGCTACTTTGCACCTAGCAAAAGCAGGTTGAGTCGCTACAGTGTCAGCAACCTCATTTCACCCCTCTTTACCTCATCGGAAAAATCACAAGCCATGACGTTTTCAAGCGTATCCAACCGAACCACTGTCCGCCCTATGAGAAGACAGCATTCACAGCCCGCACTTTGGGCGATCGCCTTCATTTCTTTTATCCTAGGATCGGCTGCGACGACGCTGGTAATTTGGCAGCTACACGAGCTGTATCAGGCTACAGTAGCCCCACCCGTTAAGGTAGAAGGCACCGTCAGAGCGCAGTATAGCTATCAAGATGGTGATGGGCTTACGCCACCGCCGACCGGCTACTTTGTCGAAGCGGCTGGTTTAGATAGAGTGTACTTAACGGGGAAAATACCACTGGATCGGTTTGTGGGTCAGCCAATAGTCGCTAAAGGCAGCGTTTCTGGTATTTGCGGGCCGAAGTCACTCCCTTGTTACGCGCTTTTAGATGTACGAGAAATTGGTGCTCCTGAAGCGAGTGAATAACAACCTTTCAAAAATAGCCAAAAAGGGCGGTAGCACATTGAAAGCTACCGCCCTTTTTGTTTGAATCTTCTGGCTTCTAGCGTTAGCGAAGGCTCATTTGCAAGAGCACTGTTTCGCGATTTTTGTCTGCCACTGTAGTGCTTTCTACTACGACGGCTTGATTTGCTGAGCTTATGAGCTGTAGCAGCGCCATAAAGGTGGGTGATTCGGTGGCAGAGATGAGCTGATCGCTATCGAGAGCGGCGACGAGATTGTTGGTAGAGGCGATCGCACTAGAGAGATTTTGAGCTGAAACATCTAGCACCGCTATTTCAATCTCTAGGCCATCCATTTCTGCGGTGAGCTGCTGTTCTAGTGTTTCAGCGCGTTCAGTCGCGACGGCTGAGACAATCGTGGATATTTGTTCGGCAGAGATAGCCAGTGTTTTGCCTGCAACAGAAGCCACTGACTGACTCGCCTGAATGCGCTGTAAAACAGTTGCTAGCTCAGCGCTGATTCGAGCAGATACGGCGGTGCCATTGAGTAAGCGTCTGTGTGGAGAGAAGGTGTCGCTTAGACCGCTGCTACCAGAGTCGGGTTGTGCGACTGGTCTATCTCCGGCGATCGCACTTCTAGGCGCTATGCCCGTAATCGTTGACAAACAAACGGCGAGTAAGGCAGTTTTTACCAGCGCTGATAAGGTTTTTTTAATAGAGAATTGCGCGATCGCGAACGAATTTGTTCGCATAAGAGTCTCCTACTTTTCTAAGGTTATATATGTGCGATTGTCATGTGCAAATAAAGCAACAAGACGCTTTAAAAACTAAAGCTATAGCCAACAGTGCTATTAAAACGAGTCCCTTCAGCCGAGCGACCTGTAATATCTGAAGCCCCCACTGAAAAGACAAACGGAGCCTTGAAAGGTGCCGCAGAAGCCGCCACACTTAAATAGGTACCTGTCCAGCTAGTAATCAGAGACACTTCTGGAATAACTCGCAGACCCAAAGAGCCAAATACGCCCAGCGAATTTTTGCCCTCACCACTGGTCAAATACGGATCGGCAGACCCCAAGCCTAAAGAAGCGGTCAGCGGCAACCGATTTGTATGATTAGGCCTCAAGTCAAACTGTTTGGTGGCCACGCCATAAAAATTATTCTCTCTTTTTGTGGCGTCGCCCCACTTAATGGGATTAGACCAGCCCAGCGCCACGGCTAGGTTGCCTGCTTTTGGAAATATTTTATGTAGCTTGAGTCCGACAATGCCGTCGTCTCCGATGCCATTTAAGCTAATAATGCTGGTGCTTACTTCTACACCCACGTTTTTCACAGCATCTCCAAATCCGATGCCAATCGCTGCCGATCCATCAAAGGTACTGCGGTTGCCTGCAGTTACTTGCGCTAATCCAACATACACATCGCCCCAGTCAGCACCGTACGCAGTCGGCGTTAAAAAGCTAGAGGCCGGAGTGGGCCTTGCCTGTCTTGAAATAGTGTCGGTGTCGGCGTCGATATTGGAATCAATGCGTAGCTGATCGCGTAGCTGCTGGTTATTGAGTTGAGCGATCGCGTCAGAGTTTAAGACAGGAAGAGAAGCCGTAGGGGCCGCTGCCGACAAAGATGCCCCTGCACGCTTTTGAGACACTTCAGTTACTGCAGGCAGACTCACAGACTGACGCGGACGAGCGTAATCTATGCCTGCTGGGCGCACCGCCTTCGGTAGCGTTGAATAAGAAACGGTTGGAAATAAGCGTGATTGGCTTAGCGTACGAGTAGACGACTGACCACCGCTGAGCAGTTCATTTGCCGAGATGCCGTTTGTCTGCCGGGTGAACTGATTTTGAGCAACTGCTTCAGTAGCGCCCACGCTCAGCAGTAGCGAAGTGGATAGTGCCAGCCGAGCTAAAACCTGTCGATATCGTTTGATCGTCATACGCTTGCAAAAATAGGGACTTAGACATCCGCACCGAGCCAATGATGCCCAGTGCTAGAACCAAGCAAACAAATTTGATAGGTTATTTCGTCAGCCATCTCGTAGCCTAAAGAAGGCCGTTACAATGAACCGTGTTCCTCGATTGAGTACAGGTGAGCGAGACTATGCTGATATTTCAGCCCCCCGGATTTGGCCAAAAATCAGCCGTAACTCGACTCGGTAGAGTGGCTTACTACACACTGCTTAAATCACCCCAAAGCACGCCATCTTCCCAGCGTCCTACCGTTGTCTTCTTTCACAATTTTGGCGGCGGTGCGTCTGCGTACGAATGGTCAAAGGTCTATGCGGCACTCGCCTCTACTTGCACCGTCATCGCCCCCGATCTGATTGGCTGGGGAGCCTCACATCACCCTGATCGTCGCTACACCACCCAGGACTATTTAGACAATATTGAAGACTTTATTGAACAGATTTCGCCAGGGCCAATTGTTGCGGTGGCTAGCTCATTCACAGCGGGATTAGTGGCGTGCCTTGCCGCTAAAAAGCCAGGGCTATTTCAGAAGTTGTTTTTGAGCTGTCCGGCTGGCTTTAGAGACTTTGGCGCAGGGGCTGGTAGACGGATTCCAGAGCCGATTATCAACGCGCCTTTTTTGGATAAGGCAATTTATGCGGTGGGGGCGATGAATGAGCTAGCCGTGCGTAATTTTTTAGAGAACTTTTTGTTTGCCCAGCGCGATCGCCTCTCCAATGAAACCGTTGCTGCCTACCTGGCCTCAGCCCAACAGCCTAGAGCTGAATATGCCGCCCTTTCCTTTTTAAGAGGCGACCTATATTTCGACCTTGCGCCTTACTGGGTGCACTTGCAAACCCCGACTGCCGTAGTCTGGGGCGAAAAAGCACAGTTCACCCCCGTAGCAACTGGCCGCAGATTTGCTGAGCTAAATCCAAAGGCCGTGGAGCGATTTCAGGTAGTATCAAATACTGGCGTGCTGCCACACTTGGAGCAGCCGGGAACCGTTACCGCGCTGCTTTTGGACTGGTTGTCCTAAGGCAGATATTCAAGGAGAAGCCATGAATCAGTATTTCGCGACCGTCGCTAGAGGGCTGGAGCCTTTGGTTGTGAAAGAGCTGGAGGCTTTAGGTGCACAAGACGTAGAGCCGGGATTTTGTGGTGCCGAATTTAAGGGTGATCAGGCACTGCTGTATAAAGTGAACTTGTGGGCACGGCTGCCGTTTAGAATTTTGCAGCGGATAGATGAGTTTGATTGCGAAACGAGCGATGACTTGTTTGTAGGCGTGCAGCAAACTGACTGGAGCCAATACTTAAGACCTGAGAATACGCTGGCAGTGACAGCCACCGGTAAGACGGACGTGCTAAACCATACGCATTTCAATTCTCTTCAGGTGAAAAATGCGATTGTGCATCAGCAGACAAAAGACTTTGGCGAAAGATCAGATGTGGATACTCAGAATCCAGACGTGCGGATCAATGTTCATTTGCATCGCGATCGCGCCACCGTCAGCTTAGATAGCTCTGGCGATAGCCTGCACCGGAGGGGCTACCGGCCTGCGGTGGGCGCTGCACCTTTAAAGGAGTCTTTGGCCTCTGCTTTAATTCAGATGACAGACTGGGAGCCGGGGCAGGCCTTTTTTGATCCGCTGTGTGGCTCAGGCACGTTGCCTTTGGAAGCGGGGTTGCGATCGCTCAATATCGCCCCCGGTCTTTTTCGTGAACACTTTGGCTTTGAAACCTGGCTGAACTTTGACGAAGCACTTTGGGAGAGATTATTAGATGACGCAGAAGCACAACAGAAAGACGAATTGAGTGGGTTTGTGGGGGGGAGCGATCGCGATCCCAACGTCCTTATCCAGGCCAACCACAATGCCCGCCAGTGCGGCATAGATCATCTGCTCACCTTCCAACAAAAAGAACTTGCCGATGTAGAAGCCCCCACCGACAGCGGCATCCTTATCTGCAACCCACCCTACGGCGAACGCCTCGGCGCAGACACCGACCTCGGCGCATTCTATAAGCAGCTCGGCGACGTCCTCAAACAGCGATTTAAAGGCTGGACAGCCTACGTCCTCAGCGGCAACAAAACCCTCTCCGGCAGCATCGGCCTAAAATCAGCCTCACGCACCCCGGTCTATAACGGCGCACTCTTATGCCAACTCATGAAGTATGAGCTGTATTAAGGGTCGAATTTAGATTCGCCTGCAGCTTATCCACCACTGCCCGCAGTTTGCGATCTAGCTTAGTTAAAAAAGTCTGTAGCGTTTAGCGTTTAATCCTAGCGAGTCAGCAAGCCCATCTCCTATACCGACTCACCCTTCCAGATATCCCGATTTCAATTTTAATTCCTGGAGCAAGCACTAATAGAGATGAGTTCACCTCGCCCATAGAGTATTACTGACTTTAATCGTCGTAGATGATATTTCCCTGCTCTATTCAAGTAAGTACGACGTTACTTTTGATGTATTGATAAATAGTTGCTATGTCTTGTTTATAGCTAAAAAGTACGTCTTGAAAATCCAAACTGCTCGCAGGATTAGAAGGTGCGTTTAATTCTATAAAGGTCAGTAACGACGAATTGAAAAATACTCTTCGCTTTGCTGGCAACAGATATCAGTTGGTGTCGACAGAGACGCTAAAGAATGCCATAGAAAACGCTGTACGGCTAGCAGAATGTAGCAAGCTAGACATGTTTGTTCCTTCCTTGAATTTCTACTTGTCAGCGACTATTCGCTACAAATTAACAATGGTGAAGCTGAACTTAGCTACACGGCTAATTAGGGGAGCGATCGCGTGGCAATCCATCAATGGCAACGTTAATGGCCTTAAGCTCAACAGCAACAGCTTTCTTTTTCCCTGATATCACCCGCAATCATAACGACACCTATAGGACAGCCATAAATAAAACGACAAAGCATCGGTGTTTAATGGACTCACTGGTTGAAAAAAGAAGCCCTGACGAATTTATGCTTCCGTTTAGAAGAATGAACTTTTGTATCGCGTCTTCAGACTTCTTTCTAAAGATGTCAGTACCTTTTACCGTAGAAAAGTAGCATCCAGAGACATCGTGCGAGTGTGGAGGAAAACAGCCACTAAATTATCAATGTCTATTTAGGCCCAAATTATGGTGGGCATGTTCGTAGGTTTAATAATTATGGTTTCACGTTTATCGCGAGCGAGCAGGCTAACGCTAGGTTTAGCGATTTCGCTCGCTTTGTATAGCTGCCGTCAGCAGCCCGAAACAGCAGGAACAGAAGAAACCCAATCTTCTGGTAATACCGTCAGCATTTTAGGCGTTATTGTCGGTGACCAGCAGGCCAAGTTAGAAGCGGCGCTTAAGCCCTTTGAGGAAGAGACGGGCATTAACGTTATTTATGAAGGGACAGATGCGTTTTCAACGCTGTTGCCAGTGCGGGTCGATTCGGGTGATTCGCCGGATATTGCGATGTTTCCGCAGCCGGGATTGATGCGATCGCTCGCAGAAGAGGGTGCCCTCGTCCCCGTTACCGAAGTCCTGAGTAGAGAACAGCTTCAGGCCTACTATCCCGACAGCTGGATAGATCTTTCCACCGTTAATGACACTATCTACGGCATTTGGTATCGCTCGGCGGTGAAAAGCCTGGTGTGGTATGACCCTACGCAGTTCAAATCTGCAGGCTATGCTATCCCGGAAACGTGGGATGAGCTGATAGCGCTGAGCGATCGCATTGTCGCTGATGGCAAAACGCCCTGGTGCCTGGGCCTAGAAAGCGGTAACGCCTCCGGCTGGCCCGGTACCGACTGGATAGAAGACATCCTATTACAAAGTGCTGGCCCCGAATTTTACGATCAGTGGGTGCGTCACGAAGTGCCTTTCAACGCGCCAGAAGTGCAGCAAGCCTTTGAATACTTTGGCAAAATTGCCAAGACACCCGGCTACCTTTACGGCGGCCAAACTGGCGCGCTCAGCATTCCGTTTGGCGATTCTATCGCCGGCCTGTTCACCGAAGAACCGGAGTGCTACATGCAAAAGCAGGCCAACTTCATCAGCACCTTTTTCCCAGCGGACGTGGTGATTGGTGAAGATGTAGATTTTTTTCCCACGCCGACAATCAATCCAGAGTACGAAAACTCGCTACTGGTGGCGGGCGACATTTTCGCCATGCTCAACGATACGCCCGAAGCGCGAAAGCTAATGGCCTACATGGCCACGCCTACACCTCATGAAATTTGGGCTGAGCAGGGCGGCTTTCTGTCTGCAAACAAGCAGGTGGATTTAGACGTATATCCTGACGCGCTCAGTCGAAAGCAGGCAGAGCTACTAGCTACGGCCGAAGTGGTTCAGTTCGATGCGTCTGATTCCATGCCGGGGGCGGTGGGCACGGGGACATTTTGGTCAGGCATGATGGATTTTGTCGCAGGCGCGTCTGCTGAAGATGTGACCAAAAAGATTGAGTTTTACTGGCCAGAAGAAAGTTCGGATGACGTGGTGAGCAAGCAATAATTTATGGATAATTTGTCTTTAATTTTAAAGGCGCTACTGGCGATCTTTATCGGATCGTTTGGTATCGTCGGCATTTTCTACGGGCTCAATCTTCTCGTTGAAAAGTTTTTACCTGAGCGATCGCGCGACAAGGTGCTGCCCTGGGTCTATGTTGGGCCAGCGATGCTGCTGCTGACTGCATATCTGGTGCTGCCAACCATTCGCACCGTTTACCTCAGCTTTTTTAGCGACAACTCAAAAACGTTCGTAGGCCTAAAGAACTACATTTTCGTGCTCACCGCGCCCGATACCCTGCTGACTTTTCGCAATAACTTGCTTTGGCTGGTGTTAGTCACAGGCGTCAGCGTGACATTGGGCCTGGTCATCGCCGTTTTAATAGACCGCGTAAAGTATGAGTCGGTGGCTAAGTCGCTAATCTTTTTGCCGATGGCGATCTCTTTTGTGGGCGCTAGCGTTATCTGGCGATTTATCTATGCCTATCGTCCGGCAGGCGCTGAGCAAATTGGGGTGTTGAATGCGATCGCAACTTTTCTAGGCTTTGAGCCAATTGGCTGGCTTGTCAATCCAGCGATCAACAACTTTGCGCTAATTGCGATCATGATTTGGCTGCAAACCGGCTTTTGTATGGTGCTGCTCTCTTCAGCGGTCAAAGGCGTTCCTGATGATGTGCTAGAAGCGGCGCGAGTAGACGGGGCTAATGAAGTCCAAATTTTCTGGCGCATCATTATTCCGATGATTATGCCGACTGTGATGGTAGTGGCCACCACAGTCGTTGTACTGGTGCTCAAGGTATTTGACATTGTGTTTGTCATGACCGGCGGCAACTTAGGCACCGATGTCATTGCCAGCCGCATGATCAGAGAAATGTTCAACTTTAGAAACTATGGACGCGGGAGTGCGATCGCCGTCATTCTCCTGATTGCCGTCATCCCCGTAATGGTGGCCAACATTCGCAGATTTCGCCAGCAGGAGCTAAACCGATGACCGTTGCCAATCCTCAGCCGCCCAGTCAGTCGCAACCACCGCCGCCGAACCCGCCGCCAAACTATGTTGCCAAGCGCAAAGAGCAGTCTAAGTTTGAAAAACTGATGGCCCGCGCCCCCGTGCACATTGCGGTGATTTCAATTTCTGTCCTGTGGACGCTGCCCACCTTTGGCCTACTCATCAGCTCTTTTCGCCCAGCCGAAGCGCTTACAAGCAGTGGCTGGTGGAGAGTGTTTGCTAATCCGCTTGAGTTTACGCAGTTCACGCTCAGCAACTATCAAGATGTGCTGAATGCAGGGATGGGGCAGGCATTCTTGAATAGCCTGGTAATTTCGGTGCCTGCAACGGTCATTCCAATTGCGATCGCCACCTTCGCCGCCTACGCCCTCGCTTGGATGGAATTCCCCGGTCGTCAGGTCATTTTCATTGTCACCGTAGGCCTCCTTGTGGTTCCACTACAAATGACGCTAATTCCGATTTTACGAGCCTATAACGTCCTGGGAATTTCGAGCACATTTTTAGCCGTCTGGTTAGCACACGCCGCTTATGGGCTGCCGCTGGGCGTGTACTTGCTCCGTAACTATATTGGCTCTTTACCTCGCGATCTGATAGAGGCCGCTGCGGTCGATGGTGCCTCTTCTTGGAACGTATTTTCGCGAATTATTGTGCCGTTGAGTATGCCTGCGATCGCCTCATTCGCCGTCTTCCAATTCCTCTGGGTCTGGAACGATCTGCTCGTCGCCCTCGTATATCTAGGCGGCAATCAAGACGTGGCTCCTGTGACCTTGGTGTTACGGAATATTGTGGGCGATCGCGGCCAAGACTGGTTCTTACTCACCGCAGGCGCATTCATTTCCATGCTCGTTCCAATGGCCGTATTCTTTGCCCTACAGCGTTACTTCGTGCGTGGTCTACTGGCAGGTTCCGTCAAAGGCTAATTCCCCCTTCCCCCTTCCTCGTTCATCCTTCATCCTTACTCCTATGTCTAGCGTCACCTTTGAAAACGTCACTAAGCAATACGAAAACGGTTACACCGCCGTCAAAGACCTTAACATCCAGCTTGAAGACAAAGAATTTCTAGTTCTTGTTGGCCCATCTGGCTGCGGAAAAACCACGTCTTTAAGAATGCTTGCAGGCCTAGAAGATATCAGCAGCGGCAGCATTTACATTGATGGTCAGCGCGTTAACAATGTCACGCCGAAAGATCGCGATATTGCTATGGTGTTTCAGTCCTACGCGCTGTATCCACATATGACTGTGGCCGACAATATGGGCTTCAGCCTCGATCTCAAAGGTGTACCCAAAAAAGAAATTCGTAAAAGAGTCGAAGAAGCAGGCCGGCAGCTCGGGATTGAGCAGCTATTAGATCGCAAGCCCAAACAGCTTTCAGGTGGGCAGCGGCAGCGGGTTGCGTTAGGGCGGGCTATTGTCAGGTCGCCCGCTGTCTTTCTGATGGACGAACCCCTTTCCAACCTAGACGCCAAACTCCGCGTTCAGGCCCGCGCCGAACTCAGCCAGCTTCACAAAAAAGTCGGTACCACCTTCGTCTACGTCACCCACGACCAGGCCGAAGCCATGACCATGGGCACCCGCATCGCCGTCATGAACGGCGGCATTCTCCAACAAATTGACACGCCCCAAAGCGTTTACGAAAACCCCAATAACATCTTTGTAGCAGGCTTCCTCGGCTCTCCTTCGATGAACTTCTTCGATGCCCAGCTTCTCAGCAGCAACGGAGAACTCATCATCAAAACAGACGGTGGTATCTCCGTGCCCATTCCTGCCAGCCGTCTTCAGCGCTATCAAGAATTCGCTGGTCGCCCCGTCGTCTTCGGCATTCGCCCAGAAGGCATTTATCACCCACAATACGTGCCTCCTGGTATCGAGCCGGTAAGCATTCCAGCCACTGCCAAAGTTGTTGAACTCATGGGCTACGAGGTCATCGTTTATTTCGCGCTTGCCGATGGCACAGAGTTCATCGCTCGCCTAGATCCTAGAGCCACAATCACTCCTGGCGAACAGCTCAATCTCCAGTTCGATCTCACGCGTTTTCACCTGTTTGATCAGGACAGTGAGCAGGTTATTTAGTGGTGTATGTCGCTATTTGTGGTAGCTGCCGTTTTGCAGAATGGTTTTGGCTCTGTATAGCTGCTCTACTAACATGAGCCGCGCTATTTCGTGTGGAAAGGTCATGGCAGAGAGGCTAATCATGGGATGTTTTTTGAGGCGATCGCTCACGCCCTCAGCTCCCCCAATAAAAAACACCAGCGTTCCGTAGGCCTCTTGCCCTAGCCACCGAGAAAATGCGACTGAATCACGCACCTTGCCATACTCAGCCAACACCACCAGCCGATCTTGAGCCGTCACCAGGTTCAGCAGTTTATCCGTTTCCTTTTCCTTCCCACCGTCTTTAATCTCAACAATCTCAACTTCAGGTAGCCGCTTCTCGTACACCGCGATACCTTCTTTTAACCAGCGTTTTTTTACCTTACCTGTTGCGACAATTTTGACTCTAGGAAAGCTTTGGCCCATAGAAATTCAGCTCGCTTAGTTTCAAGCTCTTTTAGGTTCGGTCGGATTCATTTTGCGCTCTAGCCAAGAAAATAGTTGTGAGGAGAGCACCGTCATCAGCAGGTAAATTAAGGCCACCGCGCCATAAATTTCAAAGGAGCGATAGTTAGTCGCTACGATGAGCTGTCCCTCCCTAAATAGCTCTTGATAGCCAATTACCGCTACTAGGCTAGTATCTTTGAGCAACGTAATAAACTCGTTGCCCAAAGGTGGGATCATCCGGCGCAAAGCCTGCGGAAAAATGACGTATTGCATCGTTTGGGTCGATCCGAGACCCAAAGATTCAGAGGCTTCTTTTTGCCCAATCTCAACAGATTGAATACCTGCTCTTACAATCTCTGCCAAGTAGGCAGCAGAGTTGAGGCTTAAGCCGACAATAGCGGCACTCCACTGATTAAACCTAAAATCGATACCCAGGTAGTTAAAAAGTGCTGGAATGCCAAAATAGATAATGTATAGCTGCACTAAGAGCGGCGTACCCCGGAAAAAGTCTACGTAGACTCTGGCTAAAAGACGCAGTATTTTGACTTTTGACAGCCTAACAATGCCTAAGAGAATGCCACCCAGAAGACCAAAGGTGGTCGCGATCGCAGTGAGCTGCAAGGTAATGAGCGCGCCTTTGAGCAGCGCCGGTAATGCCTCGACGATATAGCCCAGTGTTTGGTTCAAAAATATAGCTCCGACGAAAGGATCAGGTCATCACACGTTCTTTCGCTCAAACTCACTCTGCTACTGGCTCAGGCAGGTTCCACTTTTCGTAAAGCGCGTCGTAAGTTCCATCTGCCTTCAGCTCAGCGAGTGCGGTGTTAATCGCCTCCAAATTTTCAGATCCTTTAGGCAGCGCAATTCCGTAAGATTCATCTGTTAGAACCTGACCCACAATTGAAATACCCGGAATATTACCGGATTGAATCGCATAGTCAGTCACTGCCGCATCATTTACGACGGCATCCACATTACCGTTAGCGAGTTCTTGCAACGCTAACGGTGCAGAGTCAAATGTACTCACTTCGGTATTTGGCACGCCTTCTGCCGTCGCCGCTCCTGTTGTACCAATTTGAACCGCAATTTTCTTGCCTTCTAGGTCATCTAAGCTCTGGATATTTGTCGTGCTGTCTCGAACCGCGATCGCCAGCCCTGCATCAAAATAAGGATCTGAAAAATCAACCGTTTTCGCTCGCTCCTCAGTAATCGTCATCCCGCTGACAGCCGCATCGATAGATCCCCCTTGTAGCGCCGGAATCAACCCGTCAAAAGGCAGGCTCTCAAACTCAATGGTCTTGCCTGCTTTCTCACCAATAGCATTCAACAAATCAATATCAAAACCGACTATCTCGCCACTCTCTGTCGATTCAAAAGGTGGAAAGGCTGGTTCTGTACCCACTCTTAAAGTGTTGTCATTTTGTCCACCACCACAGGCACTCAGCACGCTAGCTGCCAGAAAACCAACTGCGGCTCTTCTCAAAAAAGTAGCGCGCGTCACTTTCAAAATGTTGAGATCCAAAACACTATCCTCACAGACAACTAAACGCTAACTACCATCTTTGTAGATGTGTCAGTAAGCTTACCGTTCTCTTAACCTATGGCATCTAAGTACTAAGATTAGCAAATACATCAACTTTCTTTGTGAAAGGTATCTTTGCAGATACTTATAAGCTGAAGACCTTTACAAAAAAGCGATCAATGGTAACTACTCAGGCTTAATATTTTCTGAAATAAAGGGTGCTAGAGAAGAATCAGCGCTAATATTTGCGAGAGGTTAACCCAAAGCAGAGCCAGCGGTCTTGAGTGAAGTGACGCCAAAACAAGTAAT
>JBHYED010000019.1:0-96367 GCA_051860365.1 Phormidesmis sp. | reverse complement strand
GATTTTCCCGACGTATTTGAGTGGATGCTAGAACAGGTCGGTGATTTGCCCATGCCCCGGAAGTCAGCTAAAGCACGTTCGCTGACTTCCTTATACGTAGACGGTTTTTCGGCTTAAGTTGATACCCGATTTTACAGAAGACGTAGATCTATATTCTTTCGAGCTGGAGGTAGGCGATACCGCAACTATTGATATAGATGCGGTTGGTGACCTGGAGCTGTCGCGGTATGAGGTCTCCCAGACATTAGATTCAGAGCTTCGTCTATTTGATGCCAGTGGTAATGAGCTGGCAAGTATCAATAATGCAGCAGCCCCTGGTGAACAACTGGGTCGCGATCCCTATCTTGAATTTACTGCTGAGACAACAGGAACTTACTATGTGGGCGTGAGCCAGTTGGGTAATCGTGATTACGATCCATTTGTTGAAAGTAGCGGTAGTGGTTGGATTTTTCCAGAAATCGGCGTTTTCTCTGGAGAATATGAGATTAACGTCGCGCTAACAGAAAATGCTAATCCACCCATAGACACCGATCTTCTCGTTGGCGACGAAACCAACAACACCTTAGAAGGCACTGCCGCCGCCGACACCATAGCCGGTGGCCTCGGCGACGACATCATCACCGGCGGCGACGGCGACGACATCCTGCGCGGCGACCTCAACAGCCGCGACCCGCAAGATGCTGAACTGGGCGGTAATGACATTCTCTTCGGCGGCGCAGGCTCAGATCGCATTGGCGGCAAAGCTGGTAACGACATTCTCAGCGGCGACGCAGGCGACGACTTTATCTGGGGTGATGCTGGCGACGACATCATCATGGGCGTCACTGGTAACGACGTGCTTGTTGGCGACAACATGTCCGGCGGTAGCGGCAGCGACCTGTTTGTGTTCGGCAACGGCGACGGCACCGACACCATCCTGGACTTTGAAGTCGGTATCGACCGAATTGGTCTGATTGAAGGTGAGCTTTCTGAAGTAGATGTTGCCCTGATTGACGACGGCAACAATACTCTTCTCGGCGTTGTGTCTACGGGCGAAACGTTAGCTATTCTGAGTGGCGTACAGGCCAGTTCGCTAGGTGGCGTAGAGGTGTTCACAACCGTAGCCGACGTCTCGACGATAGAGGACGCTTTAGCTTTGATTTAGCGCTACGTGGTCTAGCCGCTAGAGGGCACTCACAGCGGCTAGGCTTTCTGCTTTTTTCTCAAGAGTTTTCTCGTGACTGCTTAGCGCTTCTACCCACCTTATTGATTGCTTTTTATGCTGCTTCCTAATCGCGTTACCTCCGCCCTTGATGATGCTCTAGACAATAATCTTCCGCCTGAAGTCCCCGGCGCGGCGATCGCAATTCTTACCTCTGAGGGCGAATGGTTTGGAGCTAGCGGCGTGTCTAACGTAGCCGAAAACACGCCTTTGCAGCCGAGCGATCGCTTTGAAGCAGGCAGCATTACCAAAACCTTTGTCGCCACGACCTTGCTACAGCTTGTAGAAGAAGATAGGTTAGGACTCACCGACACACTCACCGCTTGGCTTCCGACGACTCTTACCGATTTAGTTCCAAACGCTAGCGAGATTACCATTGAGCAAATTTTGGGCCATACGAGCGGCATTGCCGACTATCTCGACATACTAGCCGGACAGGCTTTAAGCAATCCTACACTTTTTTTAAACGACTGGGAGCCAGAGGAGCTAGTTAGCTTTATCGATGGCGTAGAGCCTTTCTTTGAGCCGGGAGAAGGCTGGCAGTATTCCAACACCAACTATATTTTGGCGGGGTCTGTCATTGAGGCCGTAACGGGCAATAGCTATGGTCAGGAGATCCGCGATCGCATTCTCGACCCGCTAGAATTAGACAACACCTTTGTCTCTGGTGAAGAAGACATCCCCGGCGGCTATATTAAAAGCTACTGGGATTTTGACGGCGACGGCACCTTAGATGATTTGAGCATCACAAATACTTCCTGGACAGGCTCAGCCGGTTCTATTGTTTCTAACATCGAAGATCTCGCTGATTTCTTTGATGGCCTATTAGTAGATGGCGCACTGTTAGGCACTGAAACCCTCGAAGAAATGTTGGATACGATTCCAGTAGAGTCTCCAAACTACGACAGCTACGGGCTAGGCATTGGCACCCTAGAATCTCCTAATCGCTTTTGGTACGCCCATCGCGGCCAAACCCTCGGGTTTCGCTCAAACCTCTGGTACTCCCCAGGGGAAGAGATCACCTACGTAGAGCTGCTCAACGGTCGCTCGAACACTAACCTAGTAGGCGATTTGCTGCCTACGTATCGACGCACCATCACAACTCCACAGCCTGACCTTGTGGGAACTGATATGGCTGAAGTACTCATTGGCGAAGATGACTCTGAGCTTATTGTCGCACTCGGTGGAGACGATACGGTTGCTGGTGGCCTAGGTGACGACCAAATTTTTGGTGACGATGGTGATGATGTGCTCAGAGGCGATCGCAATAGCCGCAGTTCTCAAAATGTCGAGCTTGGGGGTAACGACATTATCTTTGGCGGTGCAGGCAGCGATCGCATTGGTGGCAAAGGCGGTAACGACATCCTCAGCGGCGACGCAGGCGACGACTTTATCTGGGGTGATGCTGGCGACGATATCATCATGGGCGTCACTGGTAACGACGTGCTGGTTGGCGACAACGTGTCCGGCGGCAGCGGCAGCGACCTGTTTGTGTTCGGCAGCGGCGACGGCACCGACACCATCCTCGACTTTGAAGTGGGTATTGATCGCATTGGCTTAGTCGAAGGTGAACTCACCTTTGCTGATTTAACGCTGACCCAAGACGGCAACAATACCTTGCTAGGGGTCACCAGCAGTGGTGAAACGATTGCTGTGCTCAATGGCCTTCAGGCATCAAGCCTGACTGAGAACAGCTTTGCGGTAGTGGCGGATGTGTCGGATTTGGCGGATGTGATCGCGCTAATCTAACGCTATACAGCCTAGCTACCGTAGGATATCTGCGGCGGCTAAGTTTTCCTATTGTTTGGCTCGCTAGCTGAACAGCAGCATTGATAGCACGGTGCTGATGGCGACTTGCCCATGGTGGAATGCTCTCCGGGTCAGCTCAATCAGGTGTTGATGAATGCTTTGGCTAATGCCGTTGATGCGTTTGATGAAGCCTGTCAGGTCGAGATTCGCACTCGCGACAATGGAAAAGGGATGCCAGAAGAGATCAGAGCAAAAATATTTGCCCATTTGGGATATTTCGCAACAGATTGCAGGCTAGCTGGCTAGGGCTAGGATAGCCTTTGTCTCGCTACACGCAGAAGCTCCAAGGTATTCGCCTTTCGCCTATCACTAGATAGAGCATGACTAGATGCAGGCCGTGTTTCCTGTTGAGCGTACGCACCCAGGGGTCAGAGGCATTGGTCTCAGCGGTTGGATTGCTCAGATGAAAGAACTTCCCGGTCTTCTCCAGCGTCGTCAGATCTATCAGTATTCGCAGCGCTCTATTCGAGGGCACCCGATGCGTGGACAAGTGCCGCAAGACAGCGGCTCGGCTCGTGCGTATCACCTGCCGCGTCGGCCAGCGCGATAGTGGTTGAGAAAGCGACTCAACGCACTCGCTGACTTGACGGGGGTATGTTCGGGTATGAGATAGCTCATAGATCAAATAAAATTGATCTGACATCATTAACTTATCAGTTTCAGACGCAAGCAATGACTATGAGCGGAGACTCTATATAGATAGCGCTTTGGGCTGGCAGCACCAGCCGACAATCAATATAGCTGAATGATTCCTTTAACATAATCCCATAGACATATTTCAGGAGACAAATCCTATGGCAAATAATCAACATCTAAGCCTTCTTAAGCAAGGCGTAACAAATTGGAACGACTGGAGACAAAAAAATCCTAAGATTCAGCCAGACTTAGCACAAGGCAATTTTGAGGGTGCGAATCTAGAAGGCGCAAATCTAAACAACGCAAACCTGACGGCAGCCAATTTTAAGGTTGCGAATCTAGAGGGCGTAAATCTGAACAATGCAGACCTGACGGCAGCCAACCTCCAAGAAGCCTATTTAGTGAAGGCAAGTTTGGAGAGAGCAAACCTGAAAAACGCAGATTTAGAAGGGGCTTACTTAGTAGAATCAAACTTCACGCAGGCTGATCTGATGGGAGCAAACTTGACAGGAGTGTTTCTAGAAGAATCAAATTTTGAAGCAGCACATTTGGAGGCAGCTATCCTAGAAGATCTCATACTTCGTCAAGATCGTCCTCGACCGGACTCTGAATACTATCAAAGAAACAAAAAATCTAAACAATGACATTATGAGACTAAAAGCGATTCAGAGTCTCTCACCGGAAAGTAAACAATTTAGCAACAACAAGATATAAGGTAGAAATCATTATGGGTATTGAAAATACAGATTCGCTCGTTCAGTACAAAACCCTGCCAACCTGGACAGAAACCACACTGCCAACAACCTTTCAAACCCGACACAACACCAAACCCGGCACCTGGGGAAAAATTACAGTACAAGTAGGCCAACTGCAATATGATTCTCTCAGTGAAACAGGAGCCGTCATTTCCAGCGATATCATTACGCCGAATCATCGTGATTTTTTCATTTTGCCTGAAGCATGGCATCGGGTAAAGCCCCTGGGAGAATTGCGCTGCTCCGTAGCGTTCTACTGTCAGCCTCAAGACTACTTTTTAAAAAAGTATCAGCTTCCCGCGCCCCATCATGATGTACAGCAGCTCATGGAAGGGCCTTTAGCAGACTGTTCCGACTTGAACATTTTAGATTTGGGCTGTGGCAAAGGACGGAACGCCACCTATCTCTATGCGCTGCAACATCGCGTAACCGCTTTAGACAAAAATGTTAGCGCCATTGAACCCTTACAGCGGATCATTCAGCTTGAAAAGGCCGCAGAGAGATTTCAAGCCCATTACTACGATATTGAATCTGCGGCGCTTCACGAGCAGTGCCAGCAAGGTGACCTCTACGATCTCATCATCTCTACGGTTGTTTTTCAGTTTCTGCGCTATGAGTCTCTCGCGGCTGTCATTGCAGACATGCAGGCCCACACCAAAAGCGGTGGCCACCATTTCATCATTGCGCCCGTCTCCTCTCCAGAAGTTCCTTGCCCTATCGACTTTCCTTCAACCTTCGCACCTCAAGAACTGCAGCATTACTACGCCGACTGGCAGCTTTTAAGTTATCAAGAACAGCCGGGAACTTTTCAGCGCCAAGATAGTCAGGGCCAGCCCATTAAAGCTGTATTTGCAACGCTGCTGGCTCGTAAAAGATAATTTTTGGGTTCAGCTTTAGCGGAGTTTTTAGCTGAGCCCGTTAACGGCTGCCTGAGAACCACTGCAGCAACAAATCTATTCAAAGTATTGAGAAAACTCTTTTCTGCCGTGTCAATCTATCCACGGCATTAGGAAAACCTCTTTTTTCTACGCCAGTCTATCTATAGGATTGAGACCCCCAATATTTTTTGTTCAAAGATAAACATCCTTGAACTTATGTGTTTGGTTTTTAAACAAACGTCCGATTTATCGTTACAAGATTCTATGGTTAGTGAGAGCAAGACAAGTAGAAACACCTACTTCAACATCTTGTTTTTGTTGAGGACATGAGTGAAGGAGGTTCCTAGTAAGAACCACTGCTAGCCTTGTCAAAATTTATCTAACCATCTCGGGATTTATCCTGTTTCAACTTATGAAGCAGCAGATTTTTCCCTACAACAAAATAACTTCAAACCATAGGAGGTTTGTAAAATGAGTATCGTAGCTAAAGTGATTGCTCAGTCAGATCGCGCTGACCGATTTCTAGGAAGTTCTGAGCTAACTCAGCTTCAAGACTTTTTCAATGACAGCAGTGCACGTATCAGCGCAGCTCAAAAGCTGGCAGCGAATCAGCAAAAGATTGTTGAAGAAGGCAGCAAGCAGTTTTGGTCGCAGTGTCCCGACACGCCTAGTAACAGGGGTGACAAGCAAAAAACAGCCCTTTGTCAGCGAGATCAGGGATGGTATATCCGCCTGGTTAGCTATTGCGTCCTAGCAGGCAATTCTAAGCCCCTAGAAGATATCGGCTTAGATGGAATGCGCGATATGTATGTTTCGCTGAAAGTCCCTCTGACTAATCTAAAAATGGCAATGCGCTGCCTCAAGCAGTCTGCCATGAACGTTTTGAGTTCTGAAGAAGCGGCTCTAGCTGGCCCCTACTTCGATCAGCTCGTTCAAGCTTTTTAAAGTGCGGGTCAATGATACCCCCATTCTCTTCTAAAACTTAGGCGCGATAGTCCTCATAACTAAGCAAGCGCTGAACTGCAAGACTTCGTAGTCTAATGTCCACATGTTCATCTTTTAGAAACTAACAAAAACTAAAACACACCTATGCAAGACACCATTACGGCCCTAATTAACCCCGCTGATGAGAAAGGTCTCTACCTGGAGAACAACGATCTCGATCAGCTCAAGCAATATTTTCAAACAGGTGCTTTACGCGTTAAAGCGGCTAGTCAAATTGGGGAAAGTGCTGCCAATATTATCAGCAAAACGGTTGAGAAAAGTTTGTTGTATGGAGATATTACGCTTCCGGGCGGAAATATGTATCCAACCCGGCGATATGCGGCCTGTTTGAGAGATTTAACCTATTTCTTGCGCTATGCCACGTATGCCATGTTGGCTGACGATGCCTCCATTCTAGATGAGCGGATTCTCAATGGGCTCAAGGATACTTACTCATCACTAGGTGTCCCTATAGAGCCTACCGTTCAAGCGGTAGAAGCGATGAAGGAAGTCGTGAGTCAGCGAGTGGGCCCTGAAGCAGGACAAGAGATGGCTGTTTATCTCGACCATATTATTGCGGGTTTACGGTAGGCGATTCTCTCTAGGAGAGGCCGGCCAACACCGCCTCAATAGTGCGCTTTTGATCTGACGCGCTTTCGATCTATGGGTTTATCTGTCAGGGTAGACCCATCTTGAACCTTCCTATCGCTTTTAAACCTATTTGCCATGTACGCTTCTAGTAAAACCCAGGAACAGTATCCCTGGTGGGCAGGAAATGCCCGATTTATCGATCATCTCTCGAACACGTTTATTATCGCCCACATAGCTCAGGCGGCGCTCATTATGCTGTGGGCTGGAGCCTTTACCCTATTTGAGCTAGCGGTTTATTCTCCAGGTGAGCCGCTTTATACGCAGGGTCTAATTTTGTTGCCGCATTTGGCAACTGAGGGCTGGGGCATTAGCGCCAGTGGGGCCATTGTAGATACGAGCGTGTGGTCTTCAATTGGCGCTATTCATATTGTGGCGGCTGTTGTATTGGCGGGGGGTGCTTATTTTCACTACACTCGTCTTCCCGCTAGCTTAGCGGATACTTCAGGCGTAGCCGCTAAGTTTCATTTTGAGTGGCAAGATGCTAAAAAGCTGGGCTTCATTTTAGGGCACCATCTGATCTTTTTGGCCTTGGGTGCGCTGCTGCTAGTGGCCAAAGCGCAGTATTTTGGCGGGTTGTATGATGCCTATTCAGAATCGGTGCGAGTGGTCACTTCTCCCACGCTAGATCCGGCGGTTATTTGGGACTATAAAACACATCTGTTTGATGTCAAAAGTTTAGAAGATCTTGTCGGTGGACACATCTACGTTGCCGCGCTGTTGTTTGTAGGTGGTGTTTGGCATATTTTGGTGCCTCCGTTTGCCTGGACTAAGCGAGTTCTCTTTTTCTCGGGCGATGGCATTTTGTCTTACTCGCTGTTCGGTATTGCGATCGCAGGTTTTGCAGCCTCTTACTACTGCGGATTCGATTCACTCTCCTATCCCGAGAAATTCTACGGCCCTACCCTAGCGCTAAAGTCATCCTTCTTGCCGCGCTACTTTGAGGTTCAGCCTACCTTATTAGATGGGTACACCAGCCGTGTTTGGCTAGCGAATGCTCATTTTTACCTAGCTTTCTTCTTTTTGCAGGGGGGGCTATGGCACTTTCAGCGGGCAGCAGGCTTTGATATCGGCAGTGTAGTAGACAACTGGAGAGAGAATAAGATTGCGAGTAGTGACAATCCTTCACTGGCCTACCAGTCTTCAGGACTGGTGCAGCCAAAGCCTACAGCAGCCCTGTCGACAGCGACCCTATACGGTATGCCTGAGCTTCAGTCTCACTTTGGTAGAGAACATTTTAAGAGCAAACAAGCCAGCGAAGACTACGTTTATCAGCCGGCTCAAAGCTCTTCTCGATCTGATTTGACGACGATTAATGGCGTTGAAAAAACGCTGTACCAAACCACTTATCAGCTTCAGAAAGATAGCTTCTATCAATCTGCTAAGCAAAATAAATCTGAAGTTAACACTTTGTTTGGATACGGCAAAAACAACTCAAAGCGTCTGTACGAGACGCCCCGAAAGCTGATGAATAACCCATCTGCATACACTCAGCCCATTGAACCAATTGTTTATGAGCCTAAGGCTAAAGCTAAGGTTTAAGCTTTAGGACTCTATCAACATAAGGCTGTTAGAGATAAATTAGAGATAAAACTGTTTGCGCAGGGCGTTTAAGAAAGTGACGTCTTGCGCAAGCTTGTTATATTGATAATGAGCTTGTGTCAATAGCGAGCTAAGGCGCTAGAAGCTCTCCTTTAAGGCGCTGAGCTGCTGGCGATCAACAACTGTAACAATGCCGCCACGTTGATAGGTAACAGCAGGGCGAAGTGATTTGAACAATCGCACGCATTCCTCGTAGGTGATGCCAATGCTGCGGGAAATTTGATAGTGAGTGAGATGCGATTTAATTTGTTCTTGACCTGCGACAGGCACGCAGCCTGCATAGCTGATCATATGTTCCAAATAGTTTATCAATCGGACAATCGCTCGTTCTGAAACTAGCCCGTGCATTCGATGATGAAGCTGTTGTAGCCGCTGGTTAAACACGCCTAACAGATGGAGTGCTAGCTCTGGATTTTGAGAGAACGCGTCTAGCAAGGCCTGTCGCTTTAGCGTGAGCACGGTCGCAGGCTCAATTGCGGTTGCGGTTGCAGGCGCTTTGCCGTCTCCAAAAAGGGCTGGTGCGGCAAATATTTCCCCCGCCGGTAGAATTCGTAAAATTGTCTCCTTACCAGAGGGGGCAGTCCTGGCAATATGCAGCCGTCCTGAGACTAATACATGCAGGCAGGCGGGCAAGTCATCTCCCTCATAAAACACGATTGAGTCAGTGGCATACTGCTTGAGCTGGCAGTGTGGAACTAAAGACTCTAGTGCGATCGCTGGTAGATCAGCAAATAGTGACACGTCTTTGAGCTGAACAACATCTATTGGCTGGGCCACGGCGAGAACCAATTATTTAAACCAACTCAATTTTAAGTGCTTTTGGATTGTGTCAGCACCTGACAGTTGCAGGCTTTATGAGCTATCTCATAGAACTCATCAAAGCGCTTTGACATACTGACATTACTGCCTTCAAAAAAACCTCTCGGGTGAACATAATGACTCAGATCAATCTTAAAACGGCCCCTGGCCATCAGGTACTCGCCGCTGCTGGTAAACAGACTTTGCGACCGGGTGGCTATGAGGCGACGGCACAACTTTTTGATTGGGCCGATTTTAAACCTGATGAGACGATTTTGGAGCTGGCGGCTAGCTTTGGATATAGCGCGATCGCCTTAGCCCAGCGATACGGGGTACGGGTTGTGGGGCTAGAGAAAAACCCTGATAGTGTGGCGATCGCCCGAGAGAATATTGCGGCGGCTGGCTTGAGCGATTGCGTCGAAATGATTGAAGGCGACATTTTTCACTTAGAGAACGTCACCCAGCAGTTTGACTATGTGCTGGCAGAGGCGATTTTGACCATGCAATCTGAGGCCGGTAAGGCCAAAGTGCTGGCAGGTATTCGCGATCGCCTTAAGCCCAGCGGTCACTTTCTCAGCCAGGAGCTACGCGTGAGCGGCTCCAATATCGAAAGTATTTATCGAGACTTATCTAGCACCATTCGCGTCAACGCTAAGCCACTGTCTACTGAGGACTGGATAGCCACCTGCCAAACCGCAGGGCTGACCGTTGAGGATCATGCCGCTGGCCCGATGCTGCTGCTCAGCCCCCGCAAAATCGCCCAGGAGGAAGGCATTTCTACGCTGGCCAGCATCGGCTGGAATATGCTGACTCAGCCGGTTTTACGCCAGCGAATTCTCTCCATGCGAGACACCTTCAAGCGCCATCACGATGACTTAGGATATATTGTACTTCGCGCTCGTAAAGAGAGCTAGTCCACACAAAGGAGATAAAATGCTAGATATCAACATCATGGGATCTAAAGAGACTCAGAGTCTTTTACAGGAGGTAGGATACGGCCATTTGGGCTGCGCGCACGAAGGACAGCCCTACGTTTTACCCGTCCAATATTATTTAGAAGACTCAATCATTTACATTTTCACCACGGAAGGTCAAAAGACCGAGTACATGGATGCCAATCCGCAAGTGTGCTTACAGGTCGAAGATGTTAAAGATTTTTCGCACTGGCGCAGCGTTGTCGTGACGGGCCGAGCCGAGCGCCTGACACAGCAGCCAGACATTGATCGAATTACCAGGTTAGTCAAAGAGCGCAACCCAGAAACGCTCTCGCCTGCTATTAGCAGAACCTGGATCGACGCCTGGGGACGACAGAATATCGTTGCAATTTATCGCATTCAACCCAGTGAAATCACCGGAAACCAAACCTCAGATCAGGCTTAGACGTCATCTATAGTTGCTGTTGTGGCTGTACGTTCGCAACGCGTGACTATAGGAGCCGTTCGGTTGCTTTAGAACGCTGTCTGTAGGCCAGCCGTTGCGCTGAAATCCGTTTCGAGCTGAGGGCCAGAAAGGCTGCGGTACACCGGTAAATTAAACTCCAATGCAAATCGCGATCCTTGAAGCGCTCCTTCTGGGGCATAAAAGTTCAAGCCCAACCCCAAATCTAGCTGAGTACCAGCTCGAAGATCGGGGTTTGCGGTCGGAATCATGTTTGGATTCAAGCGGTCGTCTGCGCCGCCATAGTTACCCCAAGTGCGTCCATCCAAACGTAGCGACGTGCTAAACCAGTCACTCCAACTGCGAGCGCCCCACCCTGTTAGCGCGAGCTGATTGCTTTGGCGATATCCGTTGCTATTTTCTCCGAGGCGAAGGGTGCCCGTGGCCTGACTTCCCCACGACCACCGCCCCGCTTGGCCCAGATAGGTCACGCCGGGATGCAGGTCAAAGGTGCCAGATCCAATTTGCATCGGGTAGGGCAAAATTTGGTTAGGCCCCATTGGGGTGGTATCGCGTTCTTCGATAGAGCCAGTGGGAAGGCTGAAGCCTAAATTAACATGGACACGCTGGCGATCGCGATCAAGCAAGGTATAAAGCCCACCCAGGCGAACGTCACCAATTCCCTCAGAATTAGTCGTAAACGCTCTGCCCATGCGAGTCACGTGATCCATGTCCTTCGTGATGTAGGGCAGCATTGCCATCAGCGTTAGATCATCTGTCGGTGCATACATCGCTCCTAGCATGTGCATTTCCATCTTCATGCGCACGGGCGACACTGGAAACGCCTGCAAAACATCCGCTGTGCTTAAAGAATCTGTGCCGCTGCGATTGCCGTCCATATCCATATACATGTAGCGGTAAGAGAGCATAAACTCTCCTTTTCCGTGCGTATGATCGCCCATTACACCAATCGGCGCATGGCTGTCAGGGCGAGCAGGCGACCAATAAATAGTCTCGCCAAAATCAGGGATGCCACTGTCTCCTATCAAAAGCGAACCGCTGGAAAATGCGTTATTGCGGAGGCGAGCTTCGTTGCTGACGCGATCATCTTCATTTGAAAGGGCAACTTCTTCGGTAGATGGCGTGGTCTCTTCGACCGCTGTTTTGACAGTACCGGCTTTATCCGCAGCCGACATCTCACTGACGGGCGCTATTAAAAAGGATGCTTCAGAAGTCATTAAGTCAGAAGCCGTCATGCTAATTTCTTCTGAGTGATTAAGCAAAGGCAGATTTTCAGCCTTTACGTCTGCACCATAGGTCGCTGCCAAAAAGCCGGTTAAAAGACTGAAAAACTTGATTGACCTAAAAATCACAACGCTCACACCGCACTTGTTTTACTAAAGGCAGCTTATCACGATCTTTATTCTAAAAAAGTCTGAATCGCCTGTGCTTATTGAGGTTGGTTCTTGACGCTCTGTCTGTTGTTATTGCTGCCAATCTATGAATCAGCGCGTAAAATTTGAATTTAAAACTTTGGGGTTGTTATTACCCTGGAATAATTCTCTCTTTGTTAAGATTGAAAGCTAACTGCTGCATCAGCAAGTTTATTCCGCAACTGAATCTCTTTCAGACTTTAAATCTTTTGAAAATGTTTACTCCTAGACGCTAGCAAGCCTTCTAGCTTACATCGGCTGAGAATATAATATTTCTTAATCTGTATTGCTAATGACAACCAATATCATTAACTAAGAATAGACTGATTAGAGAAACAGCATCCGTATAGCATTAGAGGTTTGTAGCTTGTTTAATCGATTTTCTGGCCCTTTGTTGGTGGTGCTTATCGCATCTGCGTTCTGCTGGATGCTGTCTACAGCACCGACAGTCACTAGCACCTTGTTATAGTTTTATTGCTACGCCCCTGTTTTCCTTAAGTTTATTAAGTCACCTGAAGGAGATTTTATGAGATTCGCCGCAAGACCGCGACATTTGAGAGTGTTGATGCTATCGATGGCAATTACATCCGGGCTATGGCTGTTTTTTTAGGGATAGAATAGGAAATTATCGTGTTTAGTTTTTCCAGCTCTATTGATTTAAGAGTGCTGTAGGTGATTTCGCCTATTACAACGGCATTGGCTTGGGCGATGCTAATTTACGAAAATCTGAGCTTGCGGGATGAATATCCCTAGTAGTATTAGCCCTTGCTATATTGCGCGTCCTGGTAAATGCGCTGTATCATCTCAAGATCCAAAGCTTATCTTGAGAGACTAAATGGCACACAATCACGCTCATGGGCACCATCACCACGGCCATCACCACCACCACAGCACCAAAAACATTAGAGCAGCTTTTTTCTTAAATTTTGGGTTCACAATTTTTGAAATTGTTGGTGGCCTGCTCACAAACAGCGTTGCTATTCTGGCTGATGCTGTTCACGATCTGGGCGATAGCTTGTCTTTAGGGCTAGCGTGGTTTCTTCAATATTACTCAGGAAAAGAGAGTGACCAGCACTACACCTACGGCTATGGCCGTTTCTCTCTTTTGGGTGCGCTTATTAATGCTATTGTTTTAATCTTTGGCTCCTTATGGATACTATCAGAGGCGGTTCCTAGACTGCTCGCGCCTGAGGAGTCTAACGCCCCCGGCATCATTGGTTTTGCGTTAGTCGGCGTTGCTGTCAATGGGGCGGCCGCGCTGCGGCTAAAAGGAGGACTGACCATGAACGAGCGGCTAATTACGTGGCACCTTTTGGAGGATGCTTTAGGGTGGGTCGCTGTTTTGATAGCGGGCATCGTTATGCTGTTCGTAGAGGCTCCGATCATCGACCCTATTTTGGCGGTTCTGTTTACGCTTTATGTGTTGTTCAACGTGGTTAAGGGATTTCGCTCAACGATTTCGCTGTTTTTGCAGCGGACGCCTAACGGCGTGAATGTTGAGAGCATTGTTCAACAGTTTCAGCAGATTAAGGGCGTTCGTGATAGTCATCATACGCATTTGTGGTCATTGGATGGCGATCGCAACGTGCTCACTACCCACTTAGTCATTAGTAAATCGGCCAATCGAGCGGATATTCTCCGAATCAAGCAAACCAGCCAGCGTATTGCTCGCGACTTAAAAGTGAAGCACCTAACCATAGAAATTGAATATGAGAATGAAGACTGTCATATGAAAGAGGTCAGACGGTAGTTGCATACGCCAAAAAGCAAAGATCCCCCAGTACAGGTCAGGTTTGTACTAGGGGGATCCATGCTCGTAAGCTCACTTTAGCGAACTTACGAGCACCGAAATAAGTTGCTTACAGCTCAGCCCACTCTTCGGGATCTAGATTCGCTTGAATTGTAAAGCTACCGTTGCCATCAGGCGTTAGCACATAGGCTCTACCTTGAGGATCGGGATAGATACCCGTCGCCGCTTCAAAGATATCGTCGTGGCCAACCAGTACAGTGTTCTCACCAGCCGCAGGCACTTCTGTGAGGAAGGGCATAATGTTTGCCTTCATCTCTTCTACTTGCTCATCGGTGTAGTCTTCAAAAGGTAGAAAGTTGAGCTTGGCATTTTGGGTATGTTTGCCAAATGCTAGGTCTGCAGTTTCCCAGGCGCGGCAGTATTCGCTAGTAATGACGTCTCCTACGGGAATTTCTTTTTCAGTAAAGGCTTTGCCAATCTCTTCAGCTTGCTCAATGCCTGCGTCGTTGAGCTTGCGCTGCGTTTCGCAGTCATCCAAGTTCATGCTGGGATCGGCCTGGTCGGCGTAGTCTTTCTCAGTTTGAGCATGGCGGAAGTAGATGATATGGCCGCCTTCTTGAAGGGTACTGAGGAGTTCTGTACCCTCAAGTTTGTCTTCAAAGTCGGCGTTGGCTTGCTCACCTTCGCTGTAGTCAGCACCTTCGCCGCCCTCGCCACCTTCACCGCCCTCGCCGCCTTCAGCAACTTCAGTAGTATCTGGCGTGATGCTGGTGTCGGCTTCTGTGGTGGTGGCACCGCCGCAGGCAGCCATACCGGCTATTAAGCCTGCTGCCAAAAATAGCTCTACTGCTTTTAGTCGCTTAGTCATCAGGAATCCTCACCTTAATTAAGATATTAAACAAAACAAATAAGCTAGGCTTATTGAAACTGATTATCAATCAATTCAATAGATAGAGTATCTCAATCTGGATTCAAACTCAGTAAAATTACAGTGTGGTAATGATTCCAAAAAAGTCCTGGGTTGGCGGCTGCCTGACTTAATCAGTAGCTGGCTTAATGAGATGCAACGTCTATTTGGCTAAGGCGATCGCTCCCCAGTCCATAAATAATCCGCATCGTATGTTCAAAGAAAGGTACGTTCAGCGTTTGATTTACCTTTTTGCTGTGGATGAAGTTAGGGATGGCATTGATCTCAATAAATGTCACATCACCATTGTTTAGACAAAGCAGATCAATCCCTAGCAGGATGTAGCGTTTGCTAGAGGTAGCCGCGATCGCTCCTGCAAAAATAGGCATAATCCGCTCAGCGGCAGTCCTCGCTTTAGCCATCATCTCGGCAAAATCGTCCAGCTCAGATGCCAGCTTCATCTCCACGGCACTGTCTGCCTTTTCGTAGCCTTTATGATCCACCTGAACGCTGTAATCGGTGCTGCCCTGCTGATACTGCGGTGCATGAATCAGCGCAAACCCGTCATCAAACAAATGCACCTGATTGTTCCACAACAGCAGATAAATTCGAGCCGTGAACTTCCGGCCATTGATCAGCCGAATATTCTCAACGCCAGCTTGAATAATATTAAATTTAGGTAGCTTAAACATCGGCAAGTCTTGAGTCGAAACCACCTGAATATCTCGTCCGCCCGACAGGTGAAACGGCTTCACAAACCAAATGCTAGGAGAGCTTACGGGCGAGCGGGCCTGCTCACCACTAGCATTATTGGCATACTGAACAGCCTCTGTAACGCTCGTAAAAGTAGCTGGAAAAATGTCGTCAATCCCATGCTGTCTCAACAGCTTGCTAATGTTCGCCTTACTCTCCAGCGCATTATAAACTTTGGGCTCAATCAGCTTCACGCTACTTTGTGAGTCGTTCGGATTCTCACCGTAAAACTTGCACCAGTAGCTGAACGTTTCGTCACCCGCTTTTTCGGGCCAGTGTTGATTGACGTTTTCTGCCGCCTGCTGAAATAATCTTGAGGCCCGATTTACATTGACGCTTAGCATAGTTTTTTTAGCTCAAGTCCTTGTGCAGTTGTTAATGTCATTGGCCGAAGCGCAAACCTGCTTGGCAAATTTCGCCTCGCTGTCTGTATCGAGCATGGCCGCTATACGTATATACCTGTAAACTTCATCTAGGCTTTATGAAATAGCGGGGATGAATGTAAAAATATGGTGGTAAGCTGGTTTCTAACTATTGAGATTCAGTCTCAATTATTGCAAGTCGCACGAATTTACTTAGCCTGTGGTTGTTTACGGCGGCTGTCAGCGGCTGTATAAGATGCAGACAGTTTTCGTGTATTGGCAGTGCATCTCTCAGTTGAGAGCCCCTTTGATGCTAGCTGAATTCAGCCTTTGATATTACAAGCAAATTATGTAGAGGATTTTCAATGCTTCTGACCTCATCTATGCCAACCCGATCGGTTGGTTACATAGAAAACAATGGAGCGTTTGTTGTTCTAGATGCGGGCGTTAACTATCTGCCGTTCCTAGTCTCCAGCCTCCCCCATGCCGACGTTCTGGTGCTTGATCCAGAGCAGGATGGGATTGCACAAATTACCGCAGCGATCGCGTCGCGTCAGGCTATTTCTAGCCTTCATATTGTTTCTCATGGCACGCCAGGGCAGCTTCTTCTCGGCAACGCCCAGCTCAGCTTTGAGAGCCTAAGTCAGTACGCCGCACAGCTTGAAACCTGGGCCGACCAGCTCCATGGCAAAGATATTTTGCTGTATGGCTGTCAGGTTGCAAAAGGGGCGCTAGGCCATCTCTTTGTTCAGCAGCTACAGCAGCTTACCGGTGCCAATATTGCCGCTTCGGAAAAGCGGGTTGGTCGCATAGACACGCAGACTAATTGGGCACTCGATACGCAGCTTGGTGAAGTCACGACCCCGCTGATTTTCTCTGAAACGGTGCAGGCTAGCTATCCGGGTAGCTTCGATCCTGTTGTAGACTTCAGCATTAGCACTGATACTGCAATTGAGGACGAAGGCACGCCGGTTACTTTTAACTTTAGTTTGAGTGAGCCGCCACCCGCAGGCGGCACGGTGGTGCGCTTTGAAGGCAACGCGCCTCAGGTGATCAATCAGCTAGACGTATTTGGAATCAGTGTTAATGGAATAGCAGGGATTCCTGAAGATATCTCCCCTGGCCAGGACTTTTCGGCCTTTAGCGTCACAATTTTGGAGCAAAACGCGAGCTTTACGCTACCTGCCTTTGACGATTTTATTGACGAAGAGCCTCTAGAAATTGTCTGGACAATTTCCCCTATTTCAGGCGGCACGGTCGGGAACAGTAGCGCGACGCTGACACTCTACGATACGGCTAGCGATGTGCCTTCAACACCAGAGCCAGAGCCCGAGCCCGAGCCAGAACCACCGACGCCTACTGAGCCTGTCGTGAGCTTGAGTGCCGATCGCACGTTATTGGTTGAAGATGAAGGCACCGAAATAACGCTCACCATTAGCCTGAGTGAGCCACCGCCAGAGGGTGGGCTGCGAGTTGCGATCGCAACCGGTAAAGAGTTTGCCCTGGGCGATTTTGATGTCTTTCCACCTGGGCCGCAGGCTTCGACGACAGGCGGGCGGCTGGTGAGAGGCTTTGATGACAACAGTGGTTTTGTTTTCAACGTCACAGAGCAAACAGCGACGATTACGCTGCCTATCTTTAACGACGAAGATCGCCCTGCTGCTGATCCAAATGCCAATCGTAACGATGATATTGGCGAAGAACAGACTACTTTCTTTATTGACGAGGGCGAGGGCTATACTGTCGCCGACGATAGCTCAGTCTCAGTCACAATAATAGACAGCAATTCTCCACCTGAGCCTGAACCTGAGCCAGAACCCGAACCTGAACCCGAGCCTGAGCCAGAACCTGAACCCGAACCTGAGCCAGAACCTGAACCTGAACCCGAGCCTGAGCCTGAGCCCGAACCTGAACCTGAGCCTGATGACATTGACGGCACAGATGGTGATGACACGCTACAAGGAACTGACGGCGATGACGTGATCAACGCCCTTGATGGTGACGACACAGTTGCTGGTGGCCTCGGTGACGACATCATTAACGGTGGCGACGGTGACGATGTGCTGCGAGGTGACGCCAATAGCCGGGCGCCTAATGGTGATGGCGGTGACGACATTATCTTTGGTGGAAATGGCAGCGATCGCATTGGCGGCAAAGCCGGTAACGACTTCCTCAGCGGCGATGCAGGTGACGACTTCATCTGGGGCGACGATGGCGATGACATCATCATCGGTGGCACTGGCAACGACATTCTCGTGGGTGACAACTTCTCTGGCGGTACCGGTAGCGATCTGTTTGTCTTCGGCAACGGCGACGGCAACAATATCATTCTCGACTTCCAAACCGGGATTGATCGCATTGGCCTTCAGGGCGAGCTAACCTTTGAAGATTTGACGATTACTCAAAACGGCAACAACACGCTGCTAGGCATCTCTAGCAGTGGTGATACGTTCGCTACTTTGAATAATGTTCAGGCTTCAGCACTGGGTGAAGACAGCTTTACTGTCGTGCCTGATATTTCAAATCCTGAGGAAGCCAAAGACTTTCTAGCTTAATCAAGCTAGCGAGCTTTATCTAAAGGATTTGCAACGTTTGCAAGTTTGCCTGGCGATCGCGGCTTAACGGCTATGCGATCGCCAGGCAACACCGCCAAAAAGACCACTACATAAACTAATAGGGTGCACGGCCAGCCTTAGCCACCGGCCATCGAATTAACAGGGGTGCGGTCAGAAGTCGCTACTGACCCACTAAATCTAGAAAATTATCATTATCACAAACAAAGGATATTCCTTTTATGACTCCTCTTTCGTCAACGCTGATGCCGACTCAAGGCAGCTTGACTCACTTCCAGCAGAATCTAAATCAAGATGCGCTGGTCGTCATTGATGCGGGTGTTGTAGGCATTTCATCCCTGATTTTGGATTTGTCTGCATCCACTGCTGACGTGCTAGTGCTCTCTGCCGATCAAGATGGCATTCGTCAAATTACCAACGTGCTTGAAGCGCGATCGCATCTCTCTAGCCTGCACATCGTCTCTCACGGCACACCCGGCTGCTTGCACCTAGGCAACACTCAGCTCAGCTTTGCCACGCTTAGCCAGCACGCCGACGATCTTAGCATCTGGGCCAGCCGCCTTAGAGGCAAAGACATTTTGCTTTACGGCTGCCAGGTAGCCAAAGGAGCGCTCGGACATCTCTTTATTCAGCAGCTTCATCAGCTCACCAATGCCAACATCGCTGCCTCTGAAAAGCGCGTCGGTCGCATCGGTCGTCATACAAACTGGACGCTTGAAGCGCAGCTCGGTGAGGTGCAAACCCCGCTGATTTTTTCGGCAGCACTGCAAGCCAGCTACCCCGGCCATTTTGAGCCTGTTGTAGACTTCAGTATTAGCACCAACACCGCCATTGAAAGCGAAGGCACACCAGTGACCTTCAACTTCAGATTGAGCGAGCCGCCACCATCAGGCGGTACGGTGGTGCGCTTTGAGGGCAATGCGCCCCAAGTTATCAACCAGCTAGACGTGTTTGGAATAAGTGTTGATGGACTCGCTGGCATCCCTGAAGATATCTCTCCAGGCCAAGACTTTTCGGCCTTTAGCATCACCATCTTGCAACAAAACGCGAGCTTCACGCTGCCCGCATTCAACGACTTTATTGACGAAGATCCGCTAGAGATTGTTTGGACAGTCTCTCCAATTTCAGGTGGCACCGTAGGCAACAGCAGCGCCGTGCTCACCCTTTACGACAACCCTAGCCAAGTCCCCTCCCCTATGCCAGAAATCAATCTCACGTCTAATTTAACCACCCTCATTGAAGACGAAGGCACCGAAGTGACCTTTACACTCAGCCTGAGCGAACCGCCACCAGAAGGGGGTCTTCGAGTAGATATTGCCACCGGGAAAGCGTTCTCTCTGGGTGATTTTGATGTTTTCCCCCCTGGCCCTCAAGCCACGACAACGGGCAGCCGGCTGGTTCGGGGCTTTCCTGACAACAGCGGTTTTACCCTTAACGTCACTGAGCAAACAGCGACGGTTACGCTGCCTATTTTCGACGACGAAGATCGCCCTGCTAGCGATCCAAATGCTACCCGTAATGATGACATTGGCGAAGAGCAGACCACCTTCTCAGTCGCGGCGGGTGAAGGCTATACCGTAGGCGGCAACAGCTCAATTACCCTTACCCTAAAAGACACCAATCAGGTGGTTGCTCCCGATCCGCTGGTGGTGGGTTTGAGCGCAACGCCGACTGATTTGGTTGAAGAAGCAGGCACGTTGACCACGCTGACGTTTACGCTCAGTGAAGCCCCTCCAGAAGGCGGTGTAAACGTCACTATCGACAGTGACATTCCGGCTTCGCTAGCAGAATTTAATGTGGGCGCGGCTAACTTTAACGGTGCTCAGCTCGTCGGTGCTAATGATGACTCCAGCGGTTTCACCGTCAACATCACTCAGCAGACGGCGACGATTGCCCTACCTGTTTTTGATGACGATCTGGACGAAGGCCTTGAAGAACTCACCTATTCACTGCAAGCCAGCGACGACTACGAAATTGATGGTGCGGCTAGCTCAATAACGCTTTCGATTACCGATGACGATCAGGTAGTGACGCCCCCTGTGAACACTGCGCCCGTTGCTGATAACGACAGCTACAGCACCGCATTTGGCACACCGCTAACCGTAGCCGCTGACAACGGCGTACTGGTGGGTGACACTGACGCTGATGGCGATTCGCTGGTGGCCACTTTTGTCAGCAATCCTAGCAATGGCAGCGTAGACTTTGAGGAAGACGGTTCTTTCGTCTATACCCCTAATGCAGGCTTTAGCGGCAGCGACAGCTTTACCTATCAGGCTTCAGACGGTGAAGACAATTCAGCAGTTACGACCGTGACGGTTGAAGTCGGTGAGGATACGACAACTCCAGTCACGCCAGTGGTGAGCTTCAGCACCACGCCTGGGCTTGTGAGCGAGGCTGAGGGCACGGGCCTGGTGATGAACTTTGCGGTCGATGGCGATATTCCACCCGAGGGTATCACTGTGAAGCTAGAAGGCAATGCGGCTCGCATTATGCAACAGTTCACAGCAGCCCAAACGCGCTTTGATGCTGAAACAGGTGAAATTTTCTATCGCTTTGATAAAGGACTGGTTGCCGATAATGTTGTTGGCGGCGAGCTAGAACTCTTCTCTTTGGAAGATGGCGATGCGAGTGAAAGTAGCGCCAACCCAGCCGCAGCAGGTGATGCGTTTTTGAGTAACTTCACCTTCAAAATTACGGAAGCGAGCGCCAGCATCACACTGCCTGTGTTTGATGACATTGTTGAAGAAGACGATGCAACCTTTACGTACACCTTAGTTGCGGGTGAAGGCTACAGCGTTGATTCGGCGGCAAGTACAGGTACTTTCACCGTAACAGATGGCGTTGCGGGTGGCGTTGGGCCCACGGTTGGGGTCACGGCTACGCCGACGACGCTCGTTGAGTCTGATCAAACGGTGGCGACGATTACATTCAACACGGTGGGCGATATTCCAGCAGAGGGTTTGGTAGTTCAGCTAGCGGGTTCGGCTCGGGCGATCGCTGAATTCGATGTGAATGCGACTAATCCGCGCCTATCAGAAAATGAAACCGTTGTGGAAGGTGTTGTTGTAGAAGGCGGTAGCATTGTTGGCACCGATAATGTTGCAGGCTCAGTTTTCTTTCGCATCACTGATCCAACCGCGACGATTACGGTTCCTGTTTTTCAAGACGATGTGATTGAAGGCACTGAGGAGTTGACCTTTAACCTACTTGACGGTGAAACTTATGAGGTAGATGCCGAAGCGAGCGCAATTTCTCTTTCAATTGAAGACAGCGATACCGAATTTGTGCCTGATATTGTTGGAACTGACGAAGGTGAAACGCTGGTTGGCGATGAGAACAACAACATTATCGATGCGCTAGCAGGTGATGACACTGTAGCAGGCGGCTTAGGTGATGATGTGATTCTGGGCGGCGACGGTGACGACGTGCTTAGAGGCGATGCCAACAGCCGCAATCCTCAAAACGGGGCAGGCGGTAACGACATTATCTTTGGCGGTAATGGCAACGATCGCATTGGCGGCAAAGCCGGTAACGATATCCTTAGCGGTGATGCTGGCAATGACCTGATTTGGGGTGATGCTGGCGATGACATCATTATGGGAGGTACCGGCAACGACATCCTGGTCGGTGATAACTTCTCTAGCGGCGGCGGTAACGATCTGTTTGTCTTTGGCACTGGCGACGGCACCGATACCATTCTCGACTTCCAGGTGGGTAGCGATCGCATTGGTCTGGTTCAGGGCGAGCTAGCCTTTGAAGACCTGACGCTGACTCAAGACGGCAGCAACACTTTGCTAGGCGTTACGAGCAGTGGTGAAACGCTGGCCATCCTCAATGGCGTTCAGGCATCGAGCTTGACTGAGAGCAGCTTTACAGTAGTTGCAGATGTCTCGAATCTAGAAGACGCTTTGGCACTAATTTAGTGGCTAACTCATAAGCTGAAGGGATAACACAATGACTAGAGCGCAGCCATAGATGCCGTTGTTATGGCTGCGCTGCGCTCTAGCCCTAAAAAAAGATACTTCTGAAGCGACTTTGGGGCTATGTATCTTCAATCATTTGAAGACACGTGGAAAGTTTGGTATACCTCCCAAGGCGTTCGCCATTACGAATTCTAGTAATATAGAACCGGTCAAAAAAGTTGTCGCCAGTACAGATGAGTTCATCACTCGCAGCGCTGATGAGCTGCCGACACTTCTCTAGTGGTAGGTAATTACCTAGACGTTCGTTGTTGGCGATTCTAGTGATATAAAATCGATCAAAAAACTCATCGCCAGTGCAGGTAAATACACTCGCAGCCGCCTCGTTATCACGGTCAGGTTCGTTCACATCAACGTCGTCTTGGCAAACCAAGTCTTTGCGGATTTCATAAGCGCTGGTGGTTTCGGTGTCACCATTTCGACAAATTGCCAGGAATGAGCCATCGTCGTTACGGCTCAGCACTTTGATATCCTGTACGCCCGCGATCGCAATTTCTCCTGAGAAAAAGAATAGTCCACACAGTCCTAAAACAGATCCAGCCACTTTAAAAGCAGTCTTCATAGCGTCACACGTCAATCGATAGTTTGTTTAATACGGTCTGGCTTTGATTCAAGAGATCACACCCCTATGCTTGTATGCCAATCAAATATATCAGGCTTATTTTGCAGTGTCTCCCGTGCGCCAATTTTGCTTTTTATTGACAAAATAACAAACGTATAGGTTAGCAGCCCTCTATTGATATTTACCCCTGCTTAATATTAGATAGAGGGATAGTTTGCACTTTCTATTTAGGTTGTATGTCTTTAAGCGAAACTTTTGCGGCGGGCGGCGTGGTGATGTGGCCCCTACTGCTGTTTTCTTTAGGTGTAATTGCGGTTACCGTCGAACGCTGCCTGTTTTGGTTTCGCATCAAAAAGCAAGAGCGTAAGGTCGTCAAAGGAATTTTGCAAATCTATCAGGCCAACCCGCCTGCCGTGTTTGCCAAGCTCAAGCAAAACATTGACTTGCCAATCTCTCGCATCTTTTTAGAGGCTCTAGAGTTAGAAGGGGCTTCACCTAATCAGTTTCGACTGGCATTAGAGAGCGCCACTCAGGCAGAACTCCCTTTACTTAAGCGCTTCAATACCGTGTTTGAAACGGTGGTTGCAGTAGCTCCCCTATTAGGACTGCTCGGCACTATTGTGGGCTTAATTCGTTCTTTTGCCTCACTCAACTTGGGTGGCTTAGGCGGTGCCAATACTGGGTTAGTGACTGGCGGCATTAGTGAAGCCTTGGTTTCGACCGCTGCGGGCATGGTTGTGGCAATTTTTACGCTGCTATTTGCTAACTTGTTTCGTGGCTTTTATAAAAGACAAATTGCCCTAATACAGGAATACGGCGGTCAGCTAGAGATTTTGTATGAGTGGCGCTATCAGTCTGTAGGGCAATCTGCGGGGCAGTCTGTGGCCAAAAAGGAGGCGACTTATGCGGGTAATCGATAACGAGGGAGATCAGCCGCTGACGATCAACATTTTGCCGATGATTGACGTCATTTTTGCCATCCTGGCGTTTTTTATCATTTCAACGTTGTTTTTGACGCGGGCAGAAGGGTTTTCGGTGGATTTGCCGGAGGCTGAAACCTCGCAGCCTCAACAAGAGGCGTTTATTACCGTGACGGTTGAAGGCAATGGCAATATCTCTATTAATAAAAAACCCGTTGCGTTAGACGAGCTGACTCAGACGGTAAAAGAACAGATTGGAGATAGCTCAGAAGCGCTGGTGACTGTGCAGGCTGATGAAAACATTAATTATGGTCAGGTGATTGCGGTGATGGATAGGCTGCGAATGGTTGAGGGCGCAAGCTTGGGCATGGCAACACAACAGCCAGTACAGGCGGAAGCTAATCCATAGAGTTGAGGTGCTTCACTTAGCTTGAGAAGTGTCTACAGTGGTGAGCCTATATCGGGAACCTCAGAGGGCGCAGGCTCAATAGGTTCAGGGATTGTCTCAATAGGGTCGGGTATCGGCTCAATGGGTTCAGGGATTGTCTCGATAGGTTCGGGTATCGGCTCAATGGGTTCAGGGATCGGTGCGATCGGCTCTGATGGTGCGGGAGCAGGGCGGCGCTCAGAGTCAGGCGATAGGGAGTCTTGAACGACTTCTCTTTGAGGCGCTGTTCCAGGGGCGGGCATCGGCACTGATTCTGTTTCACCCTGTTGTTGAGCGGCGCGCGATCGCTCTGATCCATCAAGCACAAAATCAATCTCCATTGAAACTGACCCAGTGCTGCCGTCACTGTCTAGCCAATAGTTTTGAGCTGCTTCCAATGCCGCCTGATCCAAAGCCGCACTACCACTAGATTGTTCTAATATTGCCCTCACAACATTGCCGTTTTCGTCATAGTCCAATTTGACGAAAGGAGTGCCCTCAATGCCTTCTGCTAACGCTGCGTCAGGATAATTTGGGCGATCGCACTGCCGACAGCTCACCTGGTTAGAACCGCTACTGCTGCCATCTCCGTCTCCTGCCGCAGAACCGCTGCCGCTGCCAGAATTACTAGCTTCTTCTTCAGACGACTCGCTATGTCGCGCTATATCAGCATCTTCGGTACCTGATCTGGTCGCAGCAGGTATTTTTCCTGCATTATCATTGCCGCCAGTGCTATTACCACTTTCCTGACTTTCGCGGGCGAGTCTATCGCTTTCGACACTATCCAAATCGGACGCATCTGCTACTTCAGAATCTTCAGCGTCCGACTCTACAGAAGAATCTTCAACATCAGAAGGATCTTCAGCATCAGCTTTTGACAATTCGGGTTCTGGAGCTTCAGTAGTTGCTTCGGCGATAGATTCAGCTTCTGCTGAGGATAAAGGCGATTCTGAAGCTGGCTGAGGGGCAAGTTGCAATGAGGCAATGGGAGGAGGCGCTGGGGATGAACCGCCTGAAATTTGCGCTGTGGCGGCGAGTTCGGCCTGAGCGATCGCGGTTTCAAGCGCTTCCACGCTATCCTCTAACGGAACGTCCTCAATCATTTCCTCCAGCACCGCTTCAAGCGGCGAAGCGGGCTCGGCTGGCCCAGTCACAACCAGCGCAATTCGCTCAGGAGGCTTTGCAACCTCACCCGGCAAAAACGTCATGAGTGGGATGAGTCCTAAGTGAACGCCTGCTGCAATCAGAAGCCCGCGCAGCAGCCACGTTTGGGTAGTGGCCTCTTCTTTGGCATGTTGTTTCAAGCAGGTATCAGAAAGACTCATAAAGGCAACAAGTTAGGGAAAACAACAGTAGTTTCAGCTAAAAACATATTTGACGGCTCAGTTTCTATGGAAGATTTCCTATAGAATATGGCAGTAGCTGATTATTTAAGAATTTAAAATAGCTGGGTGCGCTTGAGCATGAGCCAAATAAGGACGGGAGCGCCAAGCAAGGCGGTGACTGCGTTAAGCGGCAGCAGCGTTTGACTGCCAGGGAGCTGAGCGATCGCATCGGCAACCAGTGCTAAAATCGCGCCCAACAGCGTCGCCGCTGGAATCAAAATGCGATGGGTGAGCGTGCGAAATAAGCTACGTGCTAAGTGCGGTACGGCCACGCCCAAAAAGGCAATTGGCCCACAAAATGCGGTGACGCTCCCGGCCAATAATGACGCGCTGATAATGAGATAGCATCGCACCCGGTTGAGCGAAAGCCCTAGCGCTATAGCCTGTTCTTCTCCAAGCAGCAGCACATCTAACACTTTGACCAACAACAAAGAGAGGCTTAGCCCCAATCCTGTGACTGTTAATAGCACTGGAATTTGCGACCAGGTGACACCGCTAAAGCTGCCAAATGTCCAGCTCAAGTAGGCCAGGGTTTGCTCGATTTGACTAAAGTGCAGCAAAATAGTGACTAAAGCTGTGGTGGTATAGCCAAACATCAGGCCGAAGATGAGGAGCGTTAGCGAATTGCGTACCCGTCGGGCGACGAGGATGACTAGCAACATCGCGATCGCTGCCCCTAGACTTGCCGCACCCACCAGGCTAAGCTGAGCAAACCATCCTGTGACTGTGTTGCCGCCTGTAACTGCGCCGCCCGTCAGCACAACCAAAGCCGCGCCCAAGCTAGCACCGGCATTAATGCCCAAAATGGAAGGTCCCGCCAGTGGATTTCTGAACAGAGCCTGTAGCTGCAAACCGCTGTTTGCCAACGCTGCGCCAGCGGCCATCGCGGTTAGCGAGCGAGGGAGGCGAAAGTCTATCACAATTGTTTTCCAGGCGGTTTGAGTCGTCTCTTTGCCCAGTAATGCAGCCATAACTTCTGGCAGTGGAATGGTCACCGATCCTAAAGCCAGACTGGCTAAAAACAAAATAAACAACAAACCACTCAGTCCTGTAAGCCCGCCGTAGTAGGCCAGATTAAGCGAGCCTTTGCGACTCACGGTTGCTCCCCCATAGAGATTCTAGCGGTTCGCTGGACTTGGGTTTGATATGTTCCGTCTGAATAGAGCTGGAGGAGCCGAAAGCCGGGTAGGTGGGCATTTTTAGCAGATGAGGCCGAGGCGGTAAGCTGCAAATGGGTGGAGGGACAGCCATAGAATGAGATGGGTGGCTGATGGTGCGATCGCTGACGCTGATGATAAAAATCAAGATGAATATGACCGAAGGTGACCAGCCTTACTTGAGGGTGGATATCGAGAATCATCAACAGATCACCAGCATTTTGTACCTGCATTTGATCAACCCAGTCGATATTAACGGGCACCGGATGGTGGTGCAGCGCGATCGCAGTAGGTTTGTGAGGCTCGCGGCGGAGTTCTGCTTGCAGCCATTGCAGCGTTTCGGTAGTCAGATAGCCTTCGCCAAACTGTGCGCTGAGGAGTACCGAGCTGAGCAGGAGTAGCTGCCAGTGACCGAGATCGATGGCCTGTGGTGTGCCTTGCGATCGCAACACATCCTGCATCACATCAAGGTTGTCATGATTGCCGGGTAGACAGTACACGGGTAGGCCAAACGGTGCGATCGCCCCTTGCAAATGCTCATAAGCCGCCCGCTCTCCGCTATCAGCCAAATCGCCCGTCAGCAGCAACCCATCTGGCCGCACCTGTATCGCCTGTTGCAATACCGCCTGCATAGACTGCCAGGGATTGCAGCCTCGCAGCAGTGCTGACTGGTCAGGCAGTAAATGGGTGTCACTTATTTGCGCTAAGACAACGGACGAACTCATGATTTTAACGGCTGATAGTACACTAGCTCGTGATCGGGCAGCAGCGAGGGATGAAAAATCTTGATCAAATCGGCCAAAATGACATCGGGATTAACCAGGCCGCTTTCCCAGTAGTCGTTACCGCCCGTCTCATTGAGCTGAAGATTGTTGTTATAGGCTTTACTTTGCTGGAGTGCGGTGAGTTTTGCGTAGCGCGGATCGGCAGCGATCGCATCCTGCTTTTGCTGCCAGTCTTGGCTCATATTCACCCAGTAATCAGCATCATTTGCCCGCGCAAACACCGCCTCAAAGTCCAGCGGCAAGCTGCCATCTGAATCAATATCAGCCCACAGATAGTCCGCCCCAGCATCTGCCAGCATTTGTGCCGCGTAGCTCTTCCCGCCAGGCATATACCAAGTACCCTCGTAACTAAATCCTGAAAAAACGGTAGGCCGAGAAGGCACCGCAGCCACCAGCTTTTTCATTGCGTTATAGGCCGTCGCTATTTCCTCAAACTGTGTTTGCGATCGCGCTTCCTGATTAAAAAACAGCGCCGTAAACTTCAGCCATTCAGCCCGCCCTAATGGAGATTCTTCTCGATATTCAGAGACAATGGCTACTGGAATCCCTGCTGCTATCAGCCGCTCATGACTGTCCGTTTCTGCATTGCCAGAGGCAAAAGACATCACCAGCGCCGGGGCCGCCACCAACAGCCGCTCTATGTCTAAAGCGGTGCCCGAGCTAAACGCTTGCAGATCTCCACGGTCAATTTTCTCGCGTACCTCTGGCGAATTAACCGGTTCAAACTGACTCACGCCTATCAAGCTTTCAAGCTGATCTAACATCACCAAATGCGGCAAATGCGTAGTCGATAGAGCCACCACACTCTTCACTGGCACCTCAATCACCTGCGCCGCCGGAAAACCTGTAGGCGCAGGCGTGCCACACTGCACTAGCACGTACTGAAAGGTTCGATTGGCGTCCTGCCAGGGATCGGTCACGGTAACCACTTTGTAGTGATTGTGATAGTTCACAACAAAGCCGGTCGCGTAGTCTGTGGTTATCTTGTCTGCAAAGTAGTCTTGCTCAGGGTTGTACTCTGTTGGGCAAGCTTCTCCGGACGACAATAAAGGAGTGGACGACTTTTCTGTTGTGGGCGCACTTGTGGGCGCACTATAGCAACCGACAATAATGGACAGACTTACTAAAAATAGACAGATCGGGTGCCAGCGTTTTTGCATAGGGCTTACGTTGAAACCTCAACCTGTGGATAAACAGACTCAGCGAGCGGCTGTCCTTCTACCAAATGTGATTGAACAATTTGTTGAGCGATCGCTGGGGTTACTCGGGTGTACCAGGTGCGATGGCAAGACCCCTCTTTCAGAGGAACGCCCGAGCAAAAGACAACCGGCCCCAACTTACACACCTCTAAGCAGCCTGCGGTCTGTATTGGAATGTCTAACCCTGCCGCTTGCGTAGCCTGTTTCAGCGCCTCAAACGTAGGCTGCCAGTTGCCTGAAGGATTACAGCGTGTTGATCGACACACCGCCAGATAAGGCCGTTTCAAAGGATTCTCCTGAAAGGGCATCGGCTCAGTGCCCAGCACATAAATTGCGCGTAGCCTTTCATATAGCCTGAGCTTTTCGAGCTGAGGTTTACCCTCTGGCAGCAAATTCTCCAAACCCTCTTTTGCAGTTGTCTCTTCGGTCTTTCCTGCGGCCTTTCCGATATAAGGATTCGGCAAAAACAGCGTCATCATCCGCTCATCGCTACCATTCCAAAACTGAATGCCCCAGCTCACCGCCCGCCCGCGATCGTTCAACCGTCGGTAGAGTGCCGCTCGCTTAATTTGCCGCTGCTGGCGCAATGCCACAGGCGTTCGACCCGTTGGCCCACCCATATTCTCTTCCAAGCAAAGATGCAGGTGCCACGCATCTGTAACCACTGTTAGGTACCCGTCGTACAGCACAAATACCTTGGGCGGTGCGGTCAACGACAGCTCTAGCACGCTGCCTTCAACCACATGTCCTAGCTCTATCTCTTGCCAATGGGTCTGAAACAGTAGGTGCAATAGCGGGCCAACCACCTCAATATCGCTAGGAAATTCATCGTATTCAATCACACCGCCCATTGGCGTCGGCTCGGTGCTACAGCGATTTAGCGGCGTAACCCAAGGTGAAAAGGTATTGGCCTTAGAAGAAATAACCTCAGAAGAACTGGCTCTAGAGAAATCAACCATGACGAACCTTCAAATACACTCTAAATACAACATACTGACTGCCTACAATCATGACGGTTAAAGGCCTAAAATCTCCCTTTAATCCCAGCCTGAAAACTTCGCCCGACGCCTGGAAAGCCCGGAAACTCTTCATACTGAGCATCCAAAATATTATCGACCTCCGCACTCAAAGAGAATACCTCGCTCACCGGCACCTGTAGCTTAAAGTCAACCGTTGTACGACCGCCGAGCGATTCCTGATTGCCGCGATCAACAAATACGTTGCCTACCGTATTAGCCAATAGTGCCGCATATAGCCCTTCACTGGTTTCATACGCCAGCCCAATATTGAAGCTGTCCGCGTGGGTAAAGGGCAGCAGATTGCCGATATCTTCTGGGTTCGGCCCTTCTCGAATTTCGGGTCGATTCCAGGTGTAGTTGGTAAAGGCAAACAGATTGTCGAATAGCTGATAGTTCAGCTCTGTTTCAATACCAATCGCGTCTACTCGGCCAATGTTTTGGGGGGTAAAGCTCTCTAGGTCAAAGCTGATTGCATTTTCAATAGTATTGCGATAAAAAGAGAAGCGCAAAAGGCCGCGATCGCCTAGCTGCTGATCAATCCCCACATCAAAACTCAGTCCCGTCTCTGGCTGCAAATCTGGATTGTTAAACGGGGCAAAAAACAAATCGCCCAGCGTCGGTACCCGAAAGTTACGTGCAAAATTAGCCCGCAAATTAGTCGTATCGGTGAGCTTTACCTGACTGCCCACATTAAACGAGGTAAAAGCACCGTCTGCCAAATCGTTAAAGTCCTGTCGAACACCCAAATTAGAGCTAAATCCAGGCGTAAAATTGACCTGATAGCGGGCAAAAAGACCCAGTTGATCAATCGTATCGCTGTAGTTTGTTGTGCGCACATTACTCAGCAAATCCAGGGTGCTATTGTCTGCATTGACCCGGCGGTAGTCGAGCCCGTAGGTCAGGTTTTGATTGCTTGCAAACTGCCAAGCATGCTGGATTTGTGCGCCCAACGAGGTTTGATCCACGTCGTCTTGACTGGATGACTCAAAAGCATTGTCAGCCACCAGATCGCTAAACTTCAGATCCAAAAAGTCAGCAAACACCCGCGCCGTAAACAGCGAGTCGTCAGCCGCTCCTAAATCTGCCTCATAGGCCAAATCAAGCAGCCAATTCTCACTGTACTGTCGGTCGTCAGCAGTCAGCGCGTTGAAGCCGCCTGAAAGACTGTTCGGTACTGGAAAGCCACCTGGTACGCCCAAATCTTTAGTGAGATACAGCACGCCCAGCCGCAGACGATTACGCTCGTCTAGATCGCCAGCTAGCTGCAAGTTCAAGTTGTTGTACAGCACGTCCGCATTCTCGCGCGTCCCTTCAAAATCAGCCGATCTCAGGCTAAAGGGAAAATCGCTATTAGAAGCTGTGCGGCTGTAGCCCAATAGCAGGCTGCGATCGCCTCGTCTCTCTTGTATTTGTAGCGACTGCTGATTGTAGCCAAAGCTGCCCGCTGCTACAGAAACCGTCACGTCTGTGCCCGCTTCTGCCAGCGGACGACGGGTAATAATATTAATCACGCCGCCAATCGCATTTGAGCCGTATAAAACAGAACCGCCCCCCGGCAGCACCTCAATTTGCTCAACGGCATCAGTGGTGATATTGGACAGATCAAACGCCCCAAATCCCCCGACCTCATTCAGCGGGCGACCATCGAGCAAAATCAGCGTTTGCGAAGACGTTCCCCCTCGAATAAACTGTCCGCTCGCGGTGCCAAGCTGCCCGCCTGAGGTGCCATCGCTCAGCACCCCCGGCAAATAGCGCAGTGCTTCATCCACCGTCCGCGCCCCCTGAGCCTCAATTTGATCGCGATCAATCACATACACAGGCTGGCTAGATTCTCTGACGGTGCCTTCCCGGCGAAAGGGCGTGTATACAGGCTGATCGAGAATTTCTCCAGTGACCGTCAGCCGCAGGCGAGTCGGGCCATCTGGTGAGTCAGGGTCTACTTCCAATACTTCATCGGGCTGCTGAGCGTGAACTTGAGCCGACAGGCTCCACAGCGGCAATGTTGTTGTTAGCAGTAAAATAGTCAGCAGTCTCCGAACAAAAATTATGGGCATTACAACGTTTTCGCCTGGTCGCGAGTGAATCGAGCATGTGAATTTGTCACCTTAGAACCTGTCTAAAGTGGCTAGACTATAGAAATTAAGAAATTGCAGCAACAACTGCATAGCGCCTAAAAATAGGGCTACAGCAATACAGATAATTTTCTGTTAAAAAAATAGAGGGCTTTAAGCGCTGCCGATACTGACGGGCAGGCGCTTAATCAAGCCTAAAATCCACTCGACCACCCGTCTCTTTTGAGAACGCTGTAGTCCGTACAATAGTTCGTAAAATTCCAAAGCATTCATATCTGTACCTCGCAGATAGTGGTTAGTAAGTCATGAGACATCGGTTATCGGCGGGCATTCTGACTCAAGAGAACTAACGTCTCTCTTACAGCTGCGGGACAGCGGTAGATTTTCACTACACTTTCCCCGTTTCCTCTAATAGCTAATTTCTATCAGAACCGACAAACTTTAATCATCCTAGCACTCTAAAGCGATTCTCATACGTTGTTTACAAATGAGGATCGCTTAGTGCTGGATTGTTGATGAATGATTCGTCGGTCAGGCTGTCTAAAAAAGCAATCAGGTCTTGTTTTTCGTTTTCTGTGATTGAAAAGCCTTGTATAAAGCCGCTTTTCAGTGGGTTCTCACTGCCAATACCGGCGTGCGGCCCTGACGATATTGTGCGACCGCCTGCGGCATAATGATCGACCACTTCTGATAAAGAGGCAATGCTGCCGTCGTGCATGTAAGGCGCAGTGAGCGCAATGTTTCGCAGCGTGGGTGCCCTGAAGCGGCCCATATCGCTAGGCTCAAGGGTAATCTCTTTGAGGCCCGTATTTTCAGATGGGTATGCTCCGTTGCTGTCTAAGTTGTAGAGGCCGGTGTTGTGAAAGGCGATTTCGGTAAAGCCCGATCTTTCGTGGCGGGCAGAGTCGCTGAAGTTGAGGCCGCTGTGGCAGTGGAAGCATTCCATTCGTTCGCTGGTGAAGAGGGCTTCGCCGCGTTTGGCGGCGGTGGAGATGGCGGTGAGATCGCCTCCATATCGATAGCGGTCATAAGGCGAGTCAAATGAATTAAGCGTGCGTTCAAAGGCGGCGATCGCCAGTGCAATATTCCGCACGCTTACCGGCGCGGCTTCCTCAAAAGCAGCCTCAAACTGAGCCAAATAGCCCACATCTTCCTGCAAGCTTTTCAGCAGCTCACTCTCCTTGCCAGCCATTCCTAGCTCCACAGGATCTTCACCAAACAGCGGCACTAGCATCTGTTGCTCTAAATGCTGCATTAGCGGATTGGCCCAGGTTTGCACCGAGTTATAGGCAACGTTAGTCAGGCTCATTGAGTTGAGCGGATGCACTTCGCCAGTTGCGCCGACTGCCTGCTTTTTACCATCGGTAAAGGCCAGCGCCTGCAAGTGACAAGTCGCACAGGAAAAGTCACCGGTGGCCGATAGGCGAGGCTCATAAAATAGCGATCGCCCCAGCGCCACTTTAGCTGCGCTCATTGGGTTATCGTCAGACACCACAGGCTTTGGCACCCAGCTTGGCAAGTTCCATTGAAAGGTATCACGGCTGCTGCTGGCCTCTGCATCTATTTCTGCACCTACTTCTGCACTGAGGGCTTGGTCTAGCCCAACCGACAGGCAAAACACCAGCAGTCCCGTCACAATCCAATTTATCCACCTGTTCATCAAACGGAGCGATCGTCTTTTCATTTAGCCAAAGGAAAACAAGCCTACTTCAGTCTAAAGAAAGTTTGCTCGCTTGGGGGCTGGTCGGCAAAAGGCAGGCCTAAGTTTTGCATTATGCCACCGCAGTCACTGTCAGATGGGTTCGACATGCAGCCAGCAGCGGTGCCATCCTGATTCGCTGACAAATTGTTATCAGCGAACAGTTCGGACAGATCGGCAACAACAACGTCCTGCGTTGGGTCAAAATCAGTGAGCATAATCTCCGATCGATTCGGCACACTGCATTGTACAGGCGCTTGCGCAGAATCCATCTGACAACCCACGCTACCTAGATGAAACGCAAAAGCCTGAGCTGCATCTGCATTCTGTTCACCTTCAGAATGCCCACCTTCAGAATGTTCTTCTTCAGAATGGCCTTCATTCTTAGTGCGAGAGATTTGAGAAAGCTGCTCGTCGCTCATATCTGCTGTATCTGTCACTGTCCGCCACTCTATCCGCGCGAACTTGTAGCCAGCGTTCCAATTCCACCAAAGTGATGTGAGGTTCAATGGTGAAGGTGCTAACGTCGAATCTAGATGGTTGAGCGCAAACGGCACGCCCAGCGTCAGCTTAAGCCCGCTATACTCGCCAGCAGGCACAGATCCGATCACCTGAGCGCGCGTTTCTGTTGTGCCATTGGTACAGGCGCCTGTTTTGTCTTCAAAGTCGAGCAGCGCCACATTTTGATGCTGCCACAGTCCGTCTTGCTCTAGCACCAAAGGCACCGCATTTCCCGCTGCGTTTATCAGCGCCACTTCTGAAACATACAGCCGAAAGTCTGAAAGAGTTACCGCGCTGTTAGCCGTGCCGATTTGATACGTTTCACCACAGGCAAACGGCGCGTCACCAACAGCGCCTTCAAATTGAATGGTTACCGTTTGGCTCTCACCCGGCATGTCTACTGCTTGGGCCGAGAGCGGCTGAGAGAGCAGCGCCGCAGGGAGTAAAAAGCTGGAGAGGGCCGCTGATTTCCACAGCTTTTTACGAGATAGACCGTTGGGAATCATAAACAGTTGGGGTGATAGAACAGAACCTCAATGTATCGTTTGCTATCCGTAATAGCAATTCTTAGTACGTAGACTCGTTGATGGTATTGGGATGAGAAGCGGCTAGCGGACAAATTTGTGGGCCTACAGGCGTTTCTAAAATGGCTGCACTTACGTCAAAAACATCTTGCATTAGCTTTGACGTGAGTATGGTGCGAATGTCTCCGACAGCCCACAGCTTGCCTTGGCGCAAGCAAGCGATGCGATCGCTATATCGAGCCGCCAAATTAATATCGTGCAGCACTGTAATAATCGAAAGTCCCTTTTGTTGATTCAGCTTTTTCAACAGCTCTAATAGCTGTAGCTGATAGCGAATATCTAAAAACGTAGTGGGCTCATCAAGCAACAATGCCTGCGGATCTTGGGCTAGGGCTAGGGCTAAAAAAGCGCGCTGTCGTTCACCGCCTGAGAGTTCTGTTAAGGGGCGATCGCGATACGATTCCATCTCAGTCCAAACCAGCGCCAGTGCCACTTTCTCCAAGCTTTCAGCATCTAAATCCCACTGCCACCAGGCTTGATGAGGCGTACGCCCTAAGCTTACTAGCTGATGAACCGTGAGCCCAGCCGGTAAAATTTGCTGCTGAGGGAGGATTGCCATTTGTTTGGCAATATCAGTGGGCGATCGCGTATGAATCGCCTTCCCATTTAGCAGCACCACACCGGCCTGAGTCGGCAAAATTCGGCTCAGCAGCCGCAGCAGCGTGGACTTTCCCGACCCGTTTGCGCCAACCAAGCTTAGCCACTCTCCTTTACGCAACGTCAGGTTAATGGTCTCAATAATGCGTTTGTCAGCGTAGCCACCCGACAGGTGCCGCGTTTCTAGCTGTATTTCAGACAACTGTATTTCAGACAACTGTGTTTCAGCCTCTCTCAAATGCTACGACGATAAATATAGCAGCTAGGTCTAACAACAGTTGCCAGACATTTACTTTGCAACAAAAAAGTGGAGACTCAGCATAAACCAAGCCCCCACAGAGGTCACCTAACAATCAATCTCGACCTGTTGGACTAAGCAACCAGCGCCATGGCCTGAACCGGATTAGACACATCGGGCACCGCTGCAAAGCTATCTTCACCGAGCGCCGACGCCTGAACACCCATCAAAATAGCCAAGGTTTCACCGTTATCAGCAATACCCAACAGCGTATTGCTACCGTCCTGAGTCAGCGTCAGGTCTGTAAACTCAAGCTCGCCTTCAACCAGGCCAATCCGGTCAATGCCCACTTCAAAGTCAAGAATGGTATCGGTGCCGTCACCGTTGCCAAACACGAACAGATCGCGGCCACTGCCGCCAGACATATTGTCGCCCACGAGCGTATCGTTACCCGAGACGCCCATGATAATGTCGTCGCCCGCATCGCCCCAGATGATGTCATCACCGGCGTCACCGCTAAGCACGTCATTACCGGCCTTGCCACCAATGCGATCGTTGCCAGCACCGCCAAAAATAATGTCATTACCACCGGGCTCGCCGTTTTGAGGCATCCGATTATTCGCATCACCTCTCAGCACATCTTCGCCGCTGCCGCCCATAATAATGTCATTGCCCAAGCCACCAGCAATTAGGTCATTACCACGAAAACCCTCAAGCGTATCAGCGCCATCAGTACCGACCAACGTGTCATCAACGCCTGCAACTGCGTTCGACAAAGTAGCCTCAATCGTATATTCGCCAACGTTAATGCCGAAGTCAGGAAATACCCGGCCGCTGCCGCTGCCCTGCACCATCGGATCGTATTCCTGGTTGCTCAGCATCGCCACGCCAGCGTAGTAGTTCCCCGTTTCAGTCGCCGTAAACTCCACAAAGGCATCACGCCCCGACTCAAACAGTTCACCTGGAGCAGATCCCTCTGTATTAAGCAACAGCTCTTCACCCGCCGCGTTAAAGATTCGCAGCTCGCTGTCTACCCGCTGCTCTCCTTCGAGCCCTTCTTCCATATAAGGAATCGAGTCGATATCAATCGCGACAGTCTCACCCGCTTCCAGCTCAAACGCATACATATCAACATCTTCTGTCGCATCAATGGTATTACGCGTTTGCCGAGTTGAGTTAATCTCAGCTTGCAACATGAAAGAAAGAGAATCAGGGCTTAATAGCGTCTCAGTCGCCTCTGAAATAGTGTCGTTGTACTCAACTTCAAACGGTAGCGAGTCTTCACCGTTGCCATTGCTGTTGCCATCATCTTCTCCCGGTGGCGTAATCACAACAGAATCAGGATTATCGGCAACGGTGAGCGCAATCTCGCTGGCCGCAGGTGCAACCGCATAGCCCACCCCAGGCTGTACGGTAAAGGTGAATTCTTCAATTCCTTCTAGTGCATCTTCAGCCGAGATTTGATCGTTTGTGGTTTCATCAAACGCCGCTAGGGTAATTGTTGCCGTTTGCTCCGTCAGGCGGAAGAAAAAGCCGCTGGCGCTAAAGTTAGGCGAAGGGAAATCACCGCCTGCTACCTCGGCGTTAAACACGTCAAATTCACCCAGTGCACCCCGCGCACCGCTATCGACGTTGATCAATACGCCTTCTGCTGGTGGCGGCGCATCTAGCGAGAAGGTTAGCGTTGTCAGGTTGCCTTCTGACTCAATGAGCGCTGTTTCACTCACCGCAAGGCTGACGGTAGGGACATTTTGTGACACCGGAACATCTGCAATAGTGTCGTAAACGTCTGCGGAAATGGTGCCTTCGCCAACGGTGTAGCCTACGCTGGGCTCTATCGTAATGCTGACATTTTCGATGCCGTCGGTAGGTGCCTCATCCGCATTGTCCAAGTTGAGGTTCAAAATGGCGCTGTTGGCCGTCAAATTCACCCGTAGGCCAATAGGCGTACCGGCATCGTCATATACTGCGCCCAACACTTCTGCACCGTTAGGGCTAAAAGGTGTGCGGGAGCTGAACACGCTGGTGAAGTCTATGTCGCTCTTCAAAAAGATTTCGACACCTTCTTCAGGAATATCGCCATCAGTAGTCAAACTCAGGGTCAAAATAGACGCGCCGCGATTTTCAACAAACTGCACCAGGTTACTGGCAAGTAAGTTGTCGCTGCGATCATAAGTACCGGGTGTCGCTGATAGAGAAACCGTAGGGCCAGCGCCTGTGCTCGGTGGAATCACCGTAGGTGCCGGTGCTAAATCCTCATTTAAAGACATGTTAAGCTGATAGCTGCCAAAGCTGCGGCCCGTACCACTGCCGGCAACGTTGGGATCGTAAGGCGCGTTGTCAAAGCCAAATTCACCATTGCCAAAGCTACTTACGCCAACGTAATAAGTGCCCGCTGCCTCAGCCGTATACTCAATAAATGAATCTTGACGACCCGGTGCAAATAGCTCATCCGGCGCTGCATCGTCATCACTTTGAGCAACCTGATTTCCCTCAGCATCAAAGACGCGCAGAATAGTATCGGGACTTTCATTGCTATCAAAGATAGCGCGAGCATCTACATCTAGCTGAAGCACATCGCCTGCGGCTAGCTCAACTGAATACATGTCTACGTCTTCAGTGCGATCTACCGCTGGGGTGCGCTGCTGATCGAGTGCGGCGCCTTCAATGGTGAGGCTGCTATTGTTTGCTGATAGGCCTGTCGCGATCGCAGTAGCAATCGTGTCATTACTTTCACCATCTGTTGGGGGCGGGGCGATCGCATCATCACTCAGCACAAAAGTGCCGCCATTATCCACCGGGCTCACCAAATAGCCGCTACCCGCTTCGAGCGTAAACTCAGCTTGCTCAGCACTTTCAGCAATACCATCATCCGCGATCGGCAGCTCAATCGTGGCACTCTTGTCCGTAATTTTGAACTCAAAGCCTGTTCCTGCCGCGTTCACGCCGACAATCTCGCCGCCCGTTGCCGCGATTTGGCTTAAGTCAAACTCGCTCAGGTTGGGCGCACTTACCGTCACCGTAATTCCCTCGGCCGGAGGCGTGGTGCTCGCTTCAAACGTATGCACAGAAACCGTGCCGTCAGCTTCTACCAGCACTTCAGGAGACGTGGTAAAGCTCACCAAAGGAACAGAATCTACCGCATCAGCAATGCTGTAGCTAATAGAAGCGGCGGCTGTATCGACGGTATAGCCAGGGCCGTTAACCAAAGAAAACGTAAAGTCTTCAATGCCTTCTACCGCAGCTTCTGCTTCAATTTCAGGGTTCAGCGTTTCGTCAAACACCTGCAATTTGATGCTGGCACCATCTTCAAACACTTTGAAGTAAAAACCGCTGCTGGCAAAGTTTGCAGAAGGAAACACACCACCACTAACATCGGCATCAAAAATATTCAATTCACCGAGCGCACCCCGAACACCGCTATCGACATACACCAGCGTACCGCCTGCTGGAATATCGCCTTCTATATTGAATGTTAGCGTAAACTCAGAGCCTTCTGACTCAACAAGCATAGTGTTATCAATGCTGAGCCCAACTTGAGGGCCAACGCCAGGATCGGGCACATCGGCCAGGGTATCGTAAAAAGTAACGGTTGATGATTGCGCGTCAGCGTTGATCGTATAGCCACTGCCTTCTGCTACAGAAAACGTGAGCGTTTCGGGGCCATCTGTTTCAGTTTCTTGATCAGCGACCGTAAAGGAAAAGAGTGCGTTAGGGCCAGTCACTAGCAGCCTAATGCCAGCAGGCATACCGTCTGCGTCGTACACTGCGCCGGTTACTTCGCCGCCGACTGAGAACGGCTGACGGCCCAAACGTGAGAAGTACTGGCTAAAGTCACTATCGCTATCGATTACAACTTCCACGCCCTCAGCGGGAATATCCCCGTCAACATCAAGCACTAAAGAGAGCACAGACGCGCCGCTCTGTTCTCCTAGAGACTCAACGAGTTCCGTTGCTAAAACGGTATCGCGAGTTTCATCACGATTACCGTTAAAGGTGCCTGTGATTGTTTGCAGTGAAATATTGGGTATTGCCATGAAAGTTTCAGTTTAGATTGTAGAAGTGAATGAGATAAAAGATACGTGTCGAACCTTGCAAGAGACAAAATCTCCTGCGAAGCTCAACGGTTACCCTGAGCCTGCTCGGACTGAGTTTTTAGAAGTGCAGTTCGCACGCTTGTTAGTTTTTACCGTTATAAATCAGCATTATTCGAACCCTTTCCTGACGTCTTCGTCAGACCTGGGGACTTACTTGCTAATGGCTACTGATTCTCTTTGGCTAAAACAAATTGACTAAAACAAACAAGCCGTATCTAAAAATGCTCTTTTTACAGATTTGCTATTTTTTCTTATTGAGACTGAGTATCAACAAATCTTGCTGCTATCAGTCTAGCACTCTATTTTGAATTTATCAGAGAATTTGCGGACAAAAGTAATACTTAGCTCGCGGTTTTTTGTAAGGAAAGATCGACGAAGCATCAAATAAAACAGATAAAACAGAATAAAAAAAGTCCACTGTTATTGCTAACAATGGACTACGTGTCTTGAGAGGACATCTTTATAGTTGCCGAGCCAATAGCCGAACTAACCGTAAAAGGGCTACTCGCTAGCAACAGTATTTTACAACTTAAGAAGCTGCTTAGGAAGCTGCCGCTTTCGCTTCTGTTGTTCTTTGCGCTGCGGGCTCTGTTCTAGAGCCTGCGACTGCTGTAGACGTCAGAGGTGGCTCATAGGTTGCATCCAGCGCATTCGTGACTCTAGTGAAGTCGAAACCCATGGCCCGCAAGGCGTGCCAGAGATGGCCTTGAAGCATAAAGAACGCCAGGAAAAAGTGAGCATTTGCTAGCCAGCAGCGCGCCGTATGAACGCCAGCCGGCAAGACTACCGTATCAGCAAAGTAAGGAGTAATGCCCAGCTTAATCGCTAGGGGCGCACCGTAAAACTCAACAGGGTAGGCTAGCGTGTTGACTGCACAGAAGTACGCTGCTACAAATCCAGCAAGGGCAATACCACCTAAAGAATAGGAGAGAATTGCTTCACCTGAAAAGATTAGCACCTTCTTTGCCCAAGGCAATGGGGGAACCAAAATATGCCAAATGCCGCCTACAATTAGCAAAGCACCGACAAAGACATGGCCACCGACCAGATCTTCCAGGTTATTTACGCTGGCAAAGTGAGTTTGGTAGCTAAAAATCACGACCGGATCAAGCGTGACATTAGTGACCGTTCTCACTTCACCAATAGTAGAATCGTACAAGCCACCCCACTGAGTTGCTTTAGCGACCAGCGCCAGGGCACCTGCCCCTAAAAACAACAGATGATGACCTAAAATCAAGCCCACTTTAGCTGGATCGTTCCAGGCAAAATAAAAGTTCTGAGCTGGCCCATTGGCATCTTCAAGACTGCTGTTGTTGCCTCTTACCGTGTGAAAGAGTGCACCTGCGCCAAGCACCGCTGAAGAAATTAGGTGGACGGAGCCAATAACAAAGTACGAATAGGTATTAATTACCTCACCGCCGCTGCCAACACCAATTCCCAATGTAGCAAGATGAGGAATGAGAATGAGCCCTTGTTCTCCCATGGGCACGCCAGGATCGAACTGAGAGAGTTCAAACAAAGTAAATGCGCCTGCCCAAAAGGTGATGAGCGCGGCTTGAGCGACATGGGCTGCAATAAACAGTCCAGGATCATTGGCAAAACGGGCGTTCCCTGCCCACCAATCGTATTTTACGGTTGGTTTTCCATACGCTTGCATAGTTGCAAAGCCTCATATTTTTTATGGACAACTTAAAAAATTCGTCAGAACAGACCCAGTGGCCTGCGTTAAAACAACCTTATGTCACCTCCGCACTAATGACAATAGATCTTGATAAGTTTGTTTGGGAATATGGGTTGAAAGTATCAGTTGATATTTGGCGACATCCTTTACGCAGAGAGAATCAGGCGTCTTCTTATCCAGGTTTTAATATGCTTTACATAAATAAATGATATTGATTATCAATAGTATCGCAGATTACTTTAAAGGAATGCCGCTGGCTTAAATGCTGGCTCAAATTTATTTTCAAATATAATCTCATTTTTTTAGTTTATGCTCTACTATTCTAATGAGAATGAATCTCAATATTTGCAACGCTGACTAATTGCTAATGTATGTTGAAATCTCCTCTCTACAGCAACGATCTCACCCTCAGCTATCAGGCTAAAATAATTCCCTATGCTGCTAACTGTCGAACAGATACGACTGGCTCTATCAATTACGGTTTCAAGAATCTCAAAATAAAGCCCTCTCTGATTGAGACGATTCCAGAGGTAACAGATGATACTGGCCTTAAAAATTTGGTTAAGGCAATTAATAAAAGAGAGAGCTGTTTTTTTACAGTAGGGTGTTCCAGCAAGTTTACCCATAACGATACCGGACATAGGCGTGAGGGCTATTTAGAATTTGCCTGGAACTGCACTAGCTGCGTACAAGATGCGATTAACTACTTCGCGCTGTATTTTCATTTCAATAAATCTTTACTGACTAAAGGCTTCAATCAACCTGTGCAAATGAGGTGGATTATTCAGGAGGCTTCTTTTTCAGATGTAGAAATACACGGGTTTTCTTGTGCAGTTCATATAGAAACCAGATCGCTCTCCTCTCCAGAGCAGGCCGATCAGGCATGGCAGCTATCGCTTCGGATGATCGATGCTTACTTATCTACTGTTGAAACCCTTCAATCAAAGTCAATTTATAAGCCTTTGTCTGAATGTTCAAGTGAGCTATAATTTGCAAATATTTGCAAGTCTGCAATCCTAGCTTTGCTTGGTTTTGCTTGCCCCTTTTGCGTGGTGCCTATGCTTTCTATCCAAAATCTCAGCAAAACTTACGCCAATGGGATCCATGCATTACGCGATATCTCTTTGGAAATTGGTACCGGCATCTTTGGCTTGCTGGGCCCTAACGGAGCCGGGAAGTCTTCGCTTATGCGGACGCTGGCGACTTTACAAGACGCTGACTGCGGTTCCATTTGTTTAGATGACAGAGACCTATTTGAGGATCCCTTGCTTGCCCGTCAAAGGCTAGGCTATTTACCTCAAGATTTTGGCGTATATCCTAGTGTTTCGGCTGAGGATTTGCTTAACCAGCTAGCCGTTTTTAAGGGGTTTACTCAAACAAAACAGCGGAGAGAAATGGTGGCCTCTCAGCTTGCGCTCGTCAACCTTTACGAGCAGCGTAAGCAAAAGCTGGGTACTTTTTCAGGCGGTATGCGTCAGCGATTCGGTATTGCCCAGGCCTTGCTAGGATCTCCTCAGCTCGTCATTGTTGATGAACCGACCGCTGGACTTGATCCTACAGAGCGCATTCGCTTCCAGAATATTTTGGCCGAAATTAGTCAGGATCGCGTTTTGATTCTCTCGACTCATATTGTTGAAGACGTGGCTGAGCTGTGCCCTAATATGGCAATTTTGCAAAAAGGGGCCATTGTCAGGCAGGGTAGCCCGACCAGCTTAATTTCAGCATTGCAAGGTCAGGTGTGGACTAAGCAAGTGAAAAGTAAAACAGAAATAGATCTCAGTTGGTCACTGATTACCGCACGAATGTTGCGAGGCGATCGCTACATTCGGGTATGGAGCAAAACTCAACCTGCCGAAGGCTTTCAACCTGTCGAAGCCGATTTGAACGACGTCTATTTCACAGCCCTGATGACGCAACCAACACTAGCGGCGGCCTAACCTCGTCAAGCCATGAACCCTACCCTCCCCATTCTCTCCTTCGAGATTCGCTATCATCTTCGCCGCCCCACCTTCTGGCTGATTGCCGGATTGTTTTTCACTATTGGTCTGGTTGATATTGTTTCCAAAGCCGGTCAAGGCAACGCTTTTTTCTTCGTCAACAGCCCTTCTCAAATCTTTCAAACGACGCTGTGGTACAGCATTTTTGGCATCCTAGCCGCCGCTGCTTTTGTCGCTGAAACCTTTGTTCGCGATACAAACTGTCGTATGGAGTCCTTAATTTTAGCGACCCCAATCCGCAAAAGAGACTATCTAACCACCCGGTTTGGTGCAGCTTTTGGCGTGACCCTATTTGCCTTTTCGGCCTACGTACCCGGCATGATCATCGGTACGCTAATGCCGGGGCTCAACCCGTTTGCACTAGGGCCGCTGCGAGCTGATGGATATTTGGCAAGCTACGTCATCATTGCGCTGCCGAATTTGTTTTTGGTTAGCGCGCTAGCGTTTGCCTTAGCCTCTCGTACTCGCAGCCTTGCTGTCACCTTTGCAGGCTCGATTGTGCTGGTAATGCTCTATCTCGCCTCTCTGATGATGGTCGGAGCCGACACCATCAACTATCAACAGTATCCTATCTGGGCAATGGTCGATCCCTTCGGCTTCTATGCCTTTGAGTCCAAAACGCTGACCTGGACTGTTTTTGAGCACAATATATTAATGCCAGCTTTGGGCGGGCTGCTTGTTTGGAATCGATTGTTGTGGATGGCGATCGCGCTGATCATTTGGACAACAAGCTACCGCGCTTACAAAATGCAGCAGCCGCAGTTAGGTATGCGGAAAAGTCGGCCTGCAACGCGCCGAGCAAAGGAAATAACTCCCGATCAAAATGTCCCTCAGATCAGAGGTGAAAGAGAATGTTTGGTGCGGGCAGGTTCAGTGAGCACCATAGGCTTTCTCAAGCAATATTTCTACCGCAGTGCCTTTGAGCTTCGCACTATTCTTCAAGGCCGTGCCTTTTGGCTCCTCACTGGCTTCGGCCTGATCTCACTGGCAATGGCTGCGATGGGCGCTCAGTCGTTTAACTATTCTAATCCCAGCACCGATATTCTGATCCACTCGGCAAATGTCTATTTAGACTATATTTTGTTTGCAATTATTGTGGTGTATTCGGCTGAGCTGGTTTGGCGCGATCGCACCCTTCGCCTTCAGGCAGTCATCGACGCCACCCCCATATCCAACGCGGTTCTTCTCCTTTCTAAGCTCACTGCGCTTTTCGCTATCATCACTTTCAATCTGCTGCTTGCGATCGCTGTCTTAGTCACCTATCAAATCATCTCCGGCTACACCAACTTTGAATTTCCTCTCTACTTTCAAATGCTCTTTGGCGAGCACGGCCCCTACTTCTATCTCACCGCCGTTCTCGCCCTTTTCACCCAGGTGCTTACCCGCAGCAAATACGCCGGCATGGCCCTCGTCGTCCTGATCTCTCTTTCTCATATCCCGCTAGATACACTGGGCCTCTATCACAATCTCTACCGCTGGGCAGCTACCAACGATATTGAATACTCTTTGATGAACGGCTACGGCCACCTATTCACTGGTCACCTGTGGTATAGCCTCTATTGGGGAATTGTTGGCGCAATTTTGATGCTAGTTGCCTACATGCTGTGGCCTAGAGGTGTGCAGGGCAAACGGCGCTGGCGAAAAGCTTGGCAGCAGGCCGGACAAGGGTTTAAAAAAGCCTTGGCTGCCCTAGTTATAGGATGGGCCGCAGTGGGTGGCTGGATTTTTTACAATACAACAATGGTGAATGCCTATCAGCCACCGGGTAAAGAACAAACTGCCGCTGAAATAGAACAGCGCTTTAACCCGTATGAAAACCTGCCGATGCCCGTGGTTACCGATACGACACTCAACATTGAGCTATATCCTGACCAGCGATACTTTCAGGCTAAAGGCGAGTACACGCTCGAAAATCGAACCAACGAGCCGATCAAAGAGATTCATTTAATTACCTTCATTAATCTGGATCTAGAAGATGTTACTTATCCAGGTGCGACCCTGCGCGAGGCCCATCCAGACTGGGGCTACTACATTTATGATTTGGCCGAACCGCTGCTGCCCGGGGCTCAGCAAACCATGGCTTTTACCACTCAAACTGAGCCTATTAGAGGCTTTCAAAATCAGGTTGATAGTGACGATGTGTATATGGTGTATCCCAACGATGTTGTTGGGAACGGGACGAATCTTTATAGTCCGTTTATTCTGCCCTTTGTGGGCTACACGAAAATGGTGGAGCATAAAAAAGCCTGGCTGAGAGCGAAGCTTGATTTGCCGCCGTTGGAAGAGAGAATGCGATCGCACACCGATCCCTCCGGCCTTTCCCAAGCCATGATGCTCACGCACCTCACCTGGGGCACAACAGACGTTACTGTCGGCACTGCGGGCGATCAAACCGCTGTCAGTACAGGGCGTTTAGTCAATCGGTGGGAAGAAAACGGTCGCAATTATGCTCAATACCAGTCCGGCCCTCAAGACCGAGGAAAATTCACAATCTACTCCGGACGCTACGCCATTCATAAAGACGACCGCTATCGAGTGCCGATTGAAATTTACTATCACCCTCAGCACAGTGACAATATCGACTTAATCACTGAACAAATCGGACAGGCCCTCACCTTTTACGAAGACACGTTTGGCCCTTACCCCTTCGAGCAAGTGCGCGTGGTTGAGTTTGTCTATTACGATGGCATGGTGTTTTCAGAAGGGGGCACCCTGGGCGTACCTGAAGTATTAGTATGGAAAAGTCAGGCTGAAGGCCTTGGCAAAGAGAGTATTACTGACTGGCTAACGTACTTGCTCGCACAGTCCTGGTGGGAAGATCAGCTAATTGCGGCTGATGTAGCTGGTGGGATGACGATTCGTGAGGCATTAAGCGCGTATGCGAGTGACTTGTATCAGCGATCGCAACGCACCCCTGAACAACAACAGATTGTTCAACAGCAACGAATGCGAGAATTCTTTCGCAGCCTCGGCAAAATTGACTTTCAAGAACCACCCCTCACCGACATTTACAACGAACTCCCCATCGCCCGCCACAAAGGTGGCATGATCCTAGCGCTGATTGAAGACCAAATTGGCAAAGACGCCCTGCTCAAAGGTATTCAAAACTTTTTAGCTCAATACCGCTATCAGCCTGCTCCCTACGCTACTGTCCTCGATTTGCGCGACGCCATTTTGGCCCAGGCCCCTACGCCCGCCGAGCAGGCCACTATCCGCGATTTGTTTTCCCAAGTGCTAACCTACGAAGTCGGCTTAGCCGATGCTATTTCTACGCCTCGCGCCGATGGAAAATACGAGACTCGTCTCACGCTATCTGCCCAACAGTTTAAAACTACGGGCCTCGGACAGCAGCAAACGGAGCCTTTAAACTTGCCCGTCACCATTGAGCTAACTGATGCAGAAGGCAATCTCATTAAATCAATCAAGCCGCTACTCAGCGAACCTCAGACCACCCTAACGCTCGTTACCAATCAGCAGCCTACCCGTGCGGCTATTGATCCAGACTACAGACTACCGTCTGCGTACATTCAAGACAATGTAAAACAAATACGGTCTGGTGAAAACTAACAAGTGAAGCTAGAAGGTTCTTTAAGGATGAGGCAGCTTGGGTGGTAATACCGTCAGCGCGGCTAATGCCATGTAGCTCAAGGCAAAGTACGTTTCAAAGCGAGCAATGTATTCAAACCGACAGGTGCGATACCATTGCTTCCAACAGGTAATGACCGTGAGCTTAAGCAGCGCAACTGAAAAAACAAGGGCGGTAAAGAGTGAAAGCCAACCCATAAAATAAAGGCTGGTGACGAGGGCGATCGCCCCACCGTGATACACAAATCCAGCCTTAAGAGAACTTGTCCTTGCCTTCCGTAGCTTGACGCTAAAAACCGCACTAGAAAAAAATAGGCTGTTCAGCAGCCACATACCCAGCGCCTGCACCGTAATCGTGCCAGTCGTGGCACCATACACAAATAACGTTGACAGGCAGATAGCACTAAACATGACAATCTCATTGCCAACCGCTTTTTGATTACGCCGAAAAACAGAAACAACATCAACGGCTAACGCCACAGCGCCCGCACCACACACCCAAAATAAAACGGGATGCTGAACAGAAAGATAGAGTGCGATCGCGATCGCCGCGCCACCATATATTCCCGCCCAAATCAGATACCGAGGCCGCCACTTCCGGCGACGTTTCACCTGTACGATCACCGGATGCTCGGCCTGAAGCCCTAAAAAAGCCGCAAAGCAGGCCCAACTCGTCTCACCTGTCCACATTTGCGCCAGCGAAGCCCCCGTCAGCACGGCCCCCAACAGCACCAACAAAACGCCATGTTCAGGAGAGAAAGTAGGCTGATACCAGCGCTTCTTTGCCAAGCTGTTTTCTGGTGGCAGCGCAGACACTCCTGGCATTGAATAAGCAATCATAGTAAGTTCAAAAAAGTGTCCAAACAAGACCGATCCGATTGGTTTTAATCAAGCCCATTCTTGCTGTTAATCAGTCTGTTGATTTGTCATAGAACAGGTGCAACAACCTAACGTACAAGGCACAAATACATTCATGCCCTACATCAAATTTTCAAGCACCTGTTCCGGCAGTGACCTACAGGCTCATCGCCTGCTTAATTTGGGCGCTCCACTCTTGAATGCGCGCCTCCGACTTATCAGACTCATTATCATCATCTAAAGCCAGCCCACAGAATTTGTCACCTTCTCGAATGGCCAAAGACTCACTATGCTCATAGCCGTCTACAGGCCAGTGACCAACCGTTTTACCCCCTAACCCTGAAATCTTGCTTTCAAGTTGGCCCATCGCATCCATAAAATTATCGGCATAGCCAATCTGATCGCCCGTCCCAAAATAGGCCACGGTCTTGCCGCTAAAATCCACGTCATCTAAATCCTCAAACACCGCTTCCCAGTCGTCTTGAAGATCGCCAATATTCCAGGTAGGGCAAGCAATAATCAGATAGTCATACTCCGATAAGCTGCTTGCTTCAGCATCTGCAATGTCCTGCAAATCGACAACAGATTCACCGCCCAAAGCCGCTTGAACCTGCTCAGCCGCATCTGCTGTTTTTCCCGTTGTCGAACCGTAAAACAAACCTACTTTAGCCATAGTCATCCTAATTATTTTTTCACTGCTTACAGACGTCACTTTGAAGGCAAAAAAGATGCCGCCCTCAAAATCACTATTGAGAACAAAGTCAATAGCAAAAGTATACATCACCTCACTATTGATAATAGATGTCTTTAATAATCCAAGGCAAATTCAATAGATTTTTGGTCAAAAAATGTCTTCAGCGATACACGAGTCAGCAATGCCAACTGCTTAAGACATTTTAGGCAGATGTTAAATCAGAACTGAAGATGATTAAATCTAATACCTTTCATTCAAATTTATTAAGAATAATTGTCGTTAAAGTAGGTTGATAGGGCTCAACATACCAAAACTCTACTATTAACAGATGCGCAATTTTTCGAAGGGAAAACCTTATCGAAGCCAAAAATCAGTTATGAGACAATATTCTTAGCGCCATTAGTACGAAAGTATGGGCTCGACGGCCACAGCAAATTAGCAGCTTTACCAGTCAGACGAATACTCACCTCAGCGTCAGCGAGGAGTAAGTCTTATAAACATAAAATCAAGGAATGGACGTACGCCGACTCGAACGGCGGACCTCATCGATGTCAACGATGCGCTCTAACCAACTGAGCTATACGTCCTAAGCACTCAAGTTCATGAGTGAGCACTGAATATACCATAGCAGTTTACGCTAGCGCAACACTAAATTTTGACCTCTTTATTGAAGTCCCGATTGTAGGCAGAGGAGACTGTAGATAGATGAGAAGAAAACTAAGGCTGTAAGTGGTCAGCTCGCAGCCTTAGTGGTTAACCGTCTTAAGTAAATTCACGGTTGTAGAGCCAGATTCCCGATGAATATGGATTTTGTGGCGGCTAGGGCTGCGAGCTGGCGGTTGAGGGCGCTGATCACCGCGTGAAAAGAAGCCGTGACAATATTGGTGTGGATGCCAATGCCGTAGCTAGCGCCGTGCTGAGTGACTAGCTCAATCAGCGCGATCGCCTGCGCACTACTCTGATCCTGACTCGTGTTTTTGAGCGATCGCTCCTCATAGTGCCGCACCTCTATTTTTCCTAGCTCACCTGTTAAGGGGCTACTATTAATTGCATTTATCAACGCATCAATGGGGCCATTTCCCTGACCATTAAGCGTATTGAGGCGATCGCATAGCTGTAGACAAACCGCGATCGCACAATCCCCTGCGGCTAACTGCGAAACCTGATGCGAAACATAGCCTACTGGCTCAGCAATCTGAAGATATTGCGCTTTAAACACGTCCCAGATTGCTTGCGCAGACATTTCTTTCCTGCTTTCATCAACAGCTTGCTGCACCACCTGGCTGAGTTCTATCTGTAGCCGTCTAGGCAAAACCACACCGTAATCTTGTTCTAATAAAAAGGCCGTGCCCCCTTTCCCCGACTGGCTGTTGACACGAACAACAGATTCATAGGAGCAGCCAACGTCAGCCGGATCCATCGGTAGGTAGGGCACCGCCCAAACATCGTCGGGGTTTCTGACGGCAAAGCCTTTGCGAATAGCGTCTTGATGAGAGCCTGAGAATGCGGTAAACACTAACTCGCCAGCATAGGGATGACGAGGATGTACCAGCAGGTGCGTGCAGTCTTCGGCCACCCGCACAATGTTGTCCATATGTGAGAAATCTAAATTCGGTGCAATGCCCTGAGTATATAAATTCAACGCGAGGGTGATCAAATCAACATTGCCAGTGCGCTCACCATTGCCGAACAAACAGCCTTCTACCCGCTGAGCGCCTGCCATCTGGGCCAGTTCAGCCGCTGCAACGCTACAGCCGCGGTCGTTATGCGGATGCACGCATAGCACAACGGCGTTGCGATAATGCAAGTTTCGGCTCATCCATTCCACTTGGTCTGCAAAAACGTTGGGCGTTGAAACTTCGATGCTCGCCGGTAGGTTGATGATGGCCTTAGCCGCTGACGTAGGCTGCCATACGGCTAAGACGGCGTTGCAAATATCTCTTGCAAAAGAGAGTTCTGTAGCGGTAAAAACTTCGGGAGAGTATTGAAATCGCCAGTTTGTTTGACGCTGCTCGGAGGCGATCTGTTTGATCAGCTTGGCGGCGTTGGTTGCCAGTTGAATGGTGCCAGGTTCATCAAGCTTAAAAACAACCTGGCGAAAGACGGGCGCAGTGGCGTTATATACATGAACAATGGCTTGTTTTGCGCCGCGTAGTGATTCAAACGTACGGCGAATGAGCGTGTCCCTAGCGGGTGTCAACACTTGTAGCGTGACATCATCAGGAACAAGATTTTGTTCTATAAGCTGACGAACAAAGCTAAATTCTGTTGGCGAAGCTGAGGGAAAGCCCACTTCAATTTCTTTGAATCCAATATCTACGAGCGTGCGAAATAGGCGCAGCTTACGAGCGATGTCCATAGGCTCAATTAGCGCCTGGTTACCATCGCGCAAATCGGTGCTGAGCCAGATGGGGGGCTGGGTGATGGTTTGGCTTGGCCAGGTGCGATCTGGCAATTGAATAGGCTTAAAGGCGACGTATTTGGTGTTCGGTTGAGTCAACATCATGTCTTAAAAGGTGCTTGCGCAAAAAGGTGTAGAGAGAGCGTCTTGGGACGGGCGGGCGGCGTAAATGGTGGCTTAAGACGACCGAGATGACGGCGTGAATCTGGCCGCCTGTGCGATCGCGCAACATTTAGCTCAACGCAGTCATCCTATGCAGATAGAATGGCGCTGAAACAAGTATTTAAGTAGCGTTAAAGAGTATTTATGCGCGCCCGCGCAGCAGCAGTAGCCCGTGCAGGCTAAGACTAAAGATGTAGAGAGTGGCGGGCTGTGCGTTCATTTTCTTTTAGTAGTCCAGTTTGGACAAGTACGCCATACGCTAACTCACAAGCGATCGCAAGTCAAGCTGTTGTTTCAAAGCCCTCACCAACAGGAATCAGCCAACAACTTATGGCCACTGCGTGGGCTGCTTTTAAGATTGCGGTGAATATCGTACAAAACAACCGAATTAAACTGAACTATGCTCACTAAGACTGAGGTACTTTGTGAGATTGAATGGCGACCCTGTTCATTTTTCTATAAACGCTTGATCAGGGCTTAGATGAGCTCAGAAAAGGCGACTTGCTCGCGGCAGGTGAGGTATAAATGTGAACTTAAATGCGGCTCTAAAGTGGTTAAGTGCTGTTGTTGTCAACAATATTGGATACTCCCTACGAGAGCCTGAACTCGTCATTTTGAAAGGGACGTGGCGAGGGCTTACCTACGAGCAAATGGCGAGCAGCTCGGACTATAGCACCAACTATTTAATGAGAGACGTTGCGCCGAAGCTTTGGAAGCACCTGTCCAACGTGTTTGGCCGATCGGTGGGGAAAACAAATTTTCGGGTGGCGTTAGAAGCTTATGCATCGACGACCGTGAGAAATGGGCCTGAGCTAGTAGACGATGGTTTTGGGCTGGCAGATGATACCGCTCCGTTTGCGCGGGCTTTTGGCAGAGATAGCGTTTCTGGTGTCCGTCCGTCGCTAGCTAGTGGCTTATATCAGCAGCCCTCAGTGCTTTCCTCAGTGCTTTTAGGGGCGTCGGCGTCGGCTGAGCGCAGTGATAACCACAGCGGTGCTCGCAACAGCACCACCATGACGTCAACAAAAATGTACGGCTATAAGGATGAACTCGCGCGGGTTAAGCAGTGGGCGGCGGCAGCTTTGGTTCCCTCACAAACGAACGATGGCGAGCAGCGAGTGGGCGGGGCGACCGGACAGCTAATCGGCATTTGGGGGCTACGTGGCGTTGGCAAAACGCTGCTGCTAGAGAAACTAGCGGCGCAGATAGGCGATCGCTTTGAGGGCGTATTTTGGCAGTCTTTGCAAAGTAAACTTTCTCTAGAGGCACTGTGTGTCGACATTTTGAGGTGGGCGGGCATACAGCCAATGCAGCCTGCTTCAGCGCAGCTACTGAGAGTAATGTCGCAGCGGCCGCTGCTGATTGTGCTCGAAGATATAGAGGCGTTGTTACAACCCAACGCGATCGCCGGAGACTATCAAGCGGCGTTTCAGCCATACGGTGAGTTTTTTCAATCGGCGGCCAAAACGCATAGCTGCGTCGTGATAACGGGGACTGAAGGCCCTGCTGAGCTAGTGCGTCAGGGTGGGGACGGCCAGCGGCAAAATGTGCGATCGCTAATATTAGATCGGCTTTCCGAAGCGGCGGCAATTGAGCTGTTGCAGGCTGAGTTAACTGCGGTGGCCATTCCTACGGACTACCCCGATGACTATTTCAATCACAGGCCGAATTTGATTGCTCGCTGTCAGGGGCATCCATCAGCGCTCAAGGCGGCGGCTCGGGTAATTCGTGAGATTTTCAATAGTGAGCTAGCAGCCTTTTCAAGTCAGAGTTCCGTGCTCGTCACAGATGTTTTGCGGCTGCTGACGCCTTCTTTTGAGCGGTTGTCACAGGCTGAAGTCAATGTTTTGAGCTGGCTGGCGACTCAGGATGAACCGCTTTCTTTGGAGAAGTTACAAAACACGCTGCCGTTGTCGTTGGGCTCGGCTGATTTAATTTCGGTGTTGGATTCACTGAAGCAGCGATCGCTCCTATGTATTGACGTTCAAAGCGAATCTCCAACGTTTTATCTTCCGGCACTGGTCAAGGCTTATGCAATACGTCAGCTTATGAGGCGCTTTAGTGAAGGATCGGTGGATGCGATCGCTCAAGTTGGCGACTACCACACGACGGCTGGGGTGATCGATCTGAGCCCACCTACCGCAAAGGCTGTGCAGCTTAGTCAATGGCGTCAGGGTCAATTTGATCCAGACTGGCAGCCTTTGAATTTACTGTTTGAGGCTTCAGTGCATCCGACGATACGATTGCAAAATGCCTATCATCTACAGGCAGAAACATTTGTGAAGCGATACAGGACGATCAATCTATCGACTGACCCTGAATCAGCCGAGGCGATCGCGCCAACCCAAAATGCACCAGATAACGCATCACACATAGAAACTCAGGCGGTGCTGCTAGTCGCCCTTCACCAGGAGGCAGAAAATCTGTACAGAATTTGCGTACAGGCCCAGCCCTCACAAGACACCAGCGTTTTGCCTGCAACCTTGTCGCTCAATCTGCTAAATGCTCAGCAGTCTACGCTTGCAGCGGTAACAGCCCGTGAGGGCGACACGTTCATTCAACTGCCTTACTTCAGAGGGATGGTGGCCGAACCCTTTACAGTTCAGATAATTCTAGGCGATCGCCACCACACCGAGACGTTTGTAATATAGGCGATCGCGCTAACAACTTTTTTTGTCGGCTTTGCGCTTCCTTTTCCCTCAATAGGTCAAGTCGGTAGTATCGGTCAGTCAGCTAAAATTTCATCAGTTGAAACAACGCTCAACACACTAAGCTCAACATATTAGGGAGGGCCGTCTTATTCTTACCGTTCACCATTTAAACAACTCGCGTTCTCAGCGAATTCTGTGGCTATTAGAAGAATTAGGGCTGACGTACGACATCAAACGCTACGAGCGCGATCCAGAAACGATGCTAGCACCCGACTCACTCAAAAAAGTGCATCCGCTGGGTAAGTCGCCCGTTGTCACAGACGACGAGAAAACGCTGGCAGAGTCAGGGGCCATTATCGAGTATCTGGTTTCGTATTATGGAAAGGGTCGGCTAAGGCCTGCTGCTGATACAGCCGAAGCGTTGCGCTACACCTACTGGCTGCACTATGCAGAAGGCTCCGTGATGCCGCTGATTGTGTTCGACTTAGTGCTAAGTCAGGTAGGAAAACAAGCCTCATTTTTAACAAAACCCCTTGCCAATGCGGTGACAGGCCAAGTAAAAGACTCCTTTGTCGATCCTCAAACAGCGCTGCACCTGGGCTATATGAACGACGAGCTATCGAAGGCCGCCTGGTTTGCGGGCGATGCGTTTACAGCGGCTGACATTCAGATGAGCTTCCCAATTGAAGCCGCCGCTGCCAACATTGAAAGCTTCAGCACTCAATATCAAAACCTTGCCGCTTTTCTTGAGCGCATTCATGAGCGACCTGCCTACAAAAAGGCGCTTGAACGAGGCGGTGAATACGAAATGTTGGGCTAAAAGAAATGATGCTTATGCCTACCAGTCTTTTTCCTTTTCGCATCTAATTATTTCCAAGGATATATATTTTATCTCTCTTTAGACGGATTCTTCAAAGTTGGGCATATGTAATAATCAATTACGGCAGTGTATGAGTAGTTTTAACAACTGCGCTCCCTTCCGTAGCATTATATACAGATAACAGCTCTGATTTATTGCTTGCCCACCTGTCTCAAATGTTTTCAATGAAAAATATCTCCAAAAATTCTAATTTAGTAAGGAGCTATCTCAAAAGTATTGGTCGTATTCCCCTGCTCAGCCACGAACAAGAAATTACGCTGGGTAAGACCGTTCAGCAATACATGAAGCTTGAGGAGATCAAGTCAGATATTGTTGAGTCTCCAGAAGATTCGATTACACCAGCCGCATGGGCTGATGAAACAGATTTTTCTGTAGAAGAACTTAAGCAGGCTGTTGCTGCTGGGAAGCAGGCGAGAGCCAAGATGGTGAAGTCTAACTTACGGCTTGTGGTATCGGTGGCGAAAAAGTACACCGGGCACAGCTTAGAGATGATGGATTTAATTCAAGAAGGAACGATTGGTCTGCATCGCGGTGTAGAAAAGTTTGACCCGAGCAAAGGATATCGTTTTTCCACCTATGCTTACTGGTGGATTCGTCAGGCAATAACGCGCTCGATCAGTAACAATAGCCGTGTTATTCGTTTGCCCATTCACATTGGTGACAAGCTCAGAAAAATGCGTAAGACTCAGCGCAAGCTAGCGCTATCTCTAGGACGCCCTGCAAAAGTTTCAGAAGTCGCCGATGCGATGTCTATCTCTGTTGAAAAACTCAGGGAGCTGCAGGAACAAGGTAGAAGACCGCTTTCATTGGATATGAAGATCGGTAGTGAACAGAACACCGAGCTAGGGGCGCTGTTAGAAGACGACGGTATATTGCCTGAAGAGTACGCTACTCGAAGCTCGTTAAAAAGTGATTTGAGGAAGCTGCTTTCGATTTTGACAGACCAGCAGCAAAACGTGATTAAGCTCCGCTTTGGCTTGGACACGGGTAGCAAAATGACGTTGAACGAAGTTGGCAACCAGATGGACATTAGCCGTGAGCGGGTTCGCCAGGTTGAACGGTCGGCATTAAGAAAGCTGCGACAGCGAGGAGCTGCGATGAAAGAGTATGCGATCGCTAGCTAAAAGCGCATCCTCATCACTTTCCCCACTCAGCCAGTCATTCCACTAGCTGAGTGGAGCCAAAGCCATGGTTCTACCGATTGTATGTGCTGGTTAGCTCGCGTAGGCGATCGCTCACCTCACTGGTCAACAAACCTGAGCTTTCATACTTCCAACGCCAGTTATTAGGAATCACACTCGGATCATTCATTCGAGCGCTATGACCTAATCCCAGCAGATCCTGAAGCGGCACAATTGCTAAATCTGCTCTGGACTTCAGCGCCGTTTCAATCAGCAACCAGTTGATCTCTTCAATCTCATCTGGATTGTTGTAGCCCAGCGTCTGTGCCAGAAACTGCTTTTCGTTAGAATGTAGCGTTTCCCACCAGCCAATGGCTGTGTCATTGTCGTGGGTTCCAGAGTAGACGATGCAGTTAGTGCCGTAGTTTTGCGGTAGGTGGGTGTTGTTAGGATCACCGCTAAAGGCGAACATGAGGATTTTCATGCCGGGGAACTCGAAGCGATCGCGCAACGCCTCCACCTCAGGCGTAATCACGCCCAAATCCTCAGCCAGCACAGGCAGTTCGCCAAATTCTGGGCCCAGCTTCTCAGCCAGCGTTTCAAAAAACGCATCCCCTGGAGCCTTCACCCACTCTCCGTTCATCGCAGTCTCCTCACTCGCAGGCACCTGCCAATAAGCCTCAAATCCTCGAAAATGGTCTACTCTCACCCAGTCCACATACTGCAACGTGGCCTTAAAGCGAGAAATCCACCAGTCAAAGTCCGAAGCCTGACACTTATCCCAGTCATAAACCGGGTTGCCCCATAGCTGACCAGTCTCACTGAAATAGTCAGGCGGCACACCAGCAATATAAGCCGACTCCAATGTATGAGGATCTAGCTTAAACAGATCAGGATGTGCCCACACATCTGAGCTGTTATGGCATACGTAAATAGAAACATCGCCAATAATTTGAATGTTTTTACCATTTACGTACTGGCGCAGCGCCGTCCACTGTTCAAAAAACTTAAGCTGCACGAATCGCTGAAAATTAACACTCTCCTTCAATTCCTCAGCTTTCGCTTTCATCGCCGCTGGCTCACGTCTTGCAATGCTGGTTTCCCACTGGCTCCAAGGTTTTCCGTCGTTTTCTTCTAGCAGCGCCATAAACAGCACAAAGTCTTCTAGCCACCAGCCCTGCTCTTCAGAGAAGCTATCTAGCTCAGCTTGATGATCTTGTGTTCTAAATCGGTCAAACGCTTGCCGCAGCATTTTCATCTTATGTGGAATTACCCGGCTAAACTCAACGCGATCAGGCTTAGCGTTTTCTAATGGCGTTATTTCATCAGCGGTCAACAAACCTTCTTCTTGCAGTTTTTCTAAGCTCACCAGCAGCGGATTGCCTGCAAAGGCACTGAAGTTCATGGTGTAGGGTGAGTGGTCATAGCCAGTGGGGCCTAGTGGTAAAATTTGCCAAAGCGTTTGGCCACTGCGCTCCATAAAGTCAATGAAGTCATAGGCAGCGCGGCCCAGATCGCCAATGCCATGAGGACTCGGAAGGCTCGTTGGATGTAAAAGAATACCGCTGGCTCGCTCAAATTTCATAGTTCAGTCGACTGTAGTTCAGTGGCTATATTAAGTCCTCCGGGTGAAAATATCATGCTAACGCTGCTACAGATAGGCATACCTATAAAGATCTATCTTTTGTTAGAAGAACGACTGACCCATTTGCCATAGCTTGGCAAGATTGCTCATTTTTTATTCACCTACACATCCTTGTATATGCCCTTAGATAACAGCCCACTTTGGTTTAAAAACGCAGTCATTTACGAAGTGCCCGTAAGGGCGTTTGCCGATAGTAATGGGGATGGCATTGGTGACTTTCGTGGCCTGACCGGAAAGCTGGACTATCTCAAGGATCTAGGCGTCACAGCCTTGTGGATTCTGCCATTTTTTCCTTCACCGCTGCGAGATGACGGTTACGATATTTCTGACTACATGTCGGTTAACCCCATCTACGGGACGCTTGACGACTTTAAAGAGTTTATGGCCGCAGCGCATCAGCGCGATATTCGCGTCATTATTGAGTTAATTGTTAACCACACCTCCGATCAGCATCCTTGGTTTCAGCGGGCACGAATGGCCCCAGCAGGCAGCTCAGAGCGCGATTTTTATGTGTGGAGCGACGACGCTGATAAATATAAAGGTACGCGAATTATTTTTCAGGATTTTGAGACGTCTAACTGGACTTGGGATCCGGTGGCAAAGTCTTACTACTGGCACCGCTTTTATGGGCATCAGCCGGACTTGAATTACGACAATCCGGCAGTGCAGCAAGCGGTGTTTGACGTGCTTGACTTTTGGCTAGAAATTGGTGTGGACGGGCTGCGAATGGACGCGGTGCCGTACCTGTACGAGCGTGAGGGCACTAACTGCGAAAACCTGGATGAAACCCACGACTTCTTGAAGAAGATGCGGAAGTACGTAGACGACCGCCATGACGGGAAAATGCTGTTGGCCGAGGCGAATCAGTGGCCAGAAGATGCGGCCGCTTACTACGGCGATGGCGATGAGTGCCATATGAACTTCCACTTTCCGCTAATGCCACGTCTGTTTATGTCGCTGCGGATGGAGGACAACTTTCCGATTATCGATATTTTGCAGCAGACGCCGGAGATTCCGGAGAACTGCCAGTGGGGTTTGTTTTTGCGGAACCATGATGAGCTGACGCTGGAGATGGTGACCGATGAAGACCGGGACTACATGTACCGGATGTATGCCCAAGACGACGAGATGCGGATTAACTTGGGCATTCGACGCAGGTTGGTGCCTCTGTTAGAGAACGATCGCCGGCAGATTGAGCTGCTGAACGGGCTGCTGCTGTCGCTGCCAGGGACGCCTGTGCTGTATTACGGCGATGAGATTGGCATGGGCGATAATGTGTATTTAGGCGATCGCAATGGTGTCCGCACCCCGATGCAGTGGAGCCCCGATCGCAACGCCGGCTTTAGCCCCGCCAATCCGCACAAGCTTTACCTGCCGCTGATTGTCGATTCGGAATATCACTACACCACCATCAACGTAGAAGCGCAGCGGGCCGCGCCTAACTCATTACTGAACTGGACAAAGCGCTTAATTTCCACCCGCAAGCGCTTTGAAGCCTTTGGTTGGGGAAACTTTCACTTGCTCAGCGTTGATAACCGTAAGGTGCTAGCATTCACCCGAATTTATAAGGATGAAGAGATTCTAGTGGTCGCTAATCTCTCTCGTTTTGTGCAAGGCGTCAATATTGATCTGTCTTTGTTTAAGGGGCGATCGCTCATCGAAATCTTTGGCCGTACTAAGTTTCCGCCAGTCAGTGACGACGGCAGCTACTTCATTAGCCTGAGCCCCTACGGCTTCTATTGGTTTGCGCTCAAGCCTAACGCCGTGCCTGCGCGACAGCCTTCTAAGTTGCCTGTTTTTGAACTAACGCAGTGGGAAGCCATGTTCTCTGCGAGCAAGAAAGAGAGTCTAACCGCGCTAGTGACCAACTATTTGACCGAACGAGAGTGGCTCGGTAGCGAACCTGAAAAAGTTCGCTCGTCTGAGCTGATTGAATGTATGGCGATTCCCGATAGTGATACCTATATGGTGTGTTTGCGGGTCGACTACACGCAAGGCAATCCGGCAACGTTCCCATTGTTTATTAGCTACGCCTTTGACGATGCCGCGCAGCGGTTGTTGAGCGAGTCTTCACCAACGGTGATGGCCAAGCTAAAGTTGCCGACTGTGCCCGCAGCAAGTGAGCCGGGAGAAGTGGGCGTGCTTTATGATTCGATCGCCGATACAGGCTTGCTTAATACACTCCTCGCAACCACCGCTCGCAACGGTGCTTATGAAGGCACGGCTGGCAAACTGCTCACGCACTCGCTAATGTCTGAAGACAAAGCCGGGCTACCTAGCGATCCTGAGCAGATGCTTGGAAAGTACAACAACAGCTCAGTCATCTATTCTGATGGTGAAATAGGTAGCGGCTCTAGCCTTATTCTCAAGTTTTTCCGCCGACTAGAATCAGGTGTGAATGCAGATGTTGAAATTCGCCAATTTTTGAGCAAACAAAAAAAGTTCAACAACTTCAACCCAGTGGTTGGCTATCTCAACTATCAGCGCAATGACTCACGCAGCGATGTGTCTACAGTAGGCGTTTTGCAAAAATATATTCCCGAAGCCCAAAGCGCCTGGGAATACTCTCTTGACAACATTCGCAGCTATTTTGATCAGGTCAGCGTAGAATCATCTGAAACCAGCGAAGCCCCGCCAGTAGACACGTTACTAACATTGCAGGCCGCTTATGACGAGCCTAGCGAGGCCAAACAAACAGCTAATCATTTGATGGGCACCTACCTCGCTAATATGCAGCTCTTGGGCCAAACGACCGCAGAATTTCACTTGGCCCTGGCTGCTGATCCGACCGATGAGGCCTTTGCACCTGAGCCGTTTAGCAGCTTTTATCAACGCTCTATCTACCAGTTCAATCGTAACCAAACAGGGCAGGTGTTCCGCTTGCTCAAAGACGACATGAGCGACCACCGAGGATTGCTTGATGAAAGCTTGTATCCACTGGCGCGATCGCTCATGAGCTACCAAGATATTTACCTTGATAAGTTCAAACAAATTCTAGACAGCAAAATTACCGCTCAGCGCACACGCTATCACGGGGATTATCATCTTGGGCAGGTGCTGTATACCGGTAAAGACTTTGTGCTAATTGACTTTGAAGGGGAGCATAACAAAACGGTTAGTGAAAGGCGAATTAAGCGATCGCCCCTATACGATGTCGCCTACATGCTGCAATCTATTCACTACGCAGCCGTGATTGGTTTCCAAACTGAGGTTGAAAGCGGCGTCATTCGCGCCGAACAAACAGATAACATGCAGCAGTGGGCAGCCTTTTGGGAGCAGTGGGTCAGTGCTGCCTTCCTTTCTAGCTATCTAAACACAGCAAGAGCCGCCGCTGATACCGCTGACTTCCTACCTAAAACTGACCAAGAGCTGCAGGTGCTGTTGAATAACTACCTGCTATCTACGGCCATTCACGATTTGGGCTACAAGCTCACCCATCGCTCTACAGATACCGAAGTACCGATGCAGCGTTTGCTAAAAGCAGTGGATGAACCGTTGGTATAAGGCTAGGTTCTCACCTAATTGCGGGTGAGTCAGGCCGCTTTTTAATAGCTTCTCAACAAATAAAGTATAGGAGGGCAAGCTAAATTCAAGCTTGCCTTTTTACTATCTGTTCGATTTGCTCTGTTCGATTTGCTAAGATCGTCCTTGTTCCATCAGCTGCATCGAAAGCAACGTATTTGTAAACTATGTCTGGATTTATACCCCTATGGCTACGCCTACCTTCTTAAAATATCTCCCAGCTCGTTTGAAGCCTTTAAGTTCACCAGTCGTGTGGGCTCCGCTGACTATCTTTGCTCTGCTCAGCGTCTTCTTATGGGAATATCACAAAAATCCGGAGTGGTTTAACCGACAGCAAATTACCAATGCAAATCCTAATTCTGAACTTACGCCAGAAGAGCAGGCCAGACTTTCTCAAATTGACACTATTGATGTTTTGCTAGAAAACACTCGAATTCCTGGGGCAGCTCAGCCTGCTGAGTTGGGAAAATTGGACGTTCCTGAATTAAATGGCGAAGCTTCCGATCGCTCGCTTGCAAGCCGGGATAACCCTTTTGCGGCCTACGAAGAAGAGTATCAGTTTCCGGGCTCAGGAAAGCCGGCGGCCGAGTCAAGCAGTCTCACTTTACCTAGCAGCAATACTAGCCTTGGCAACACACCCGCGATCGCGACACCCGCAACAGATAGCGCCTTAGCGGAAGCGCTTAAACAGCAGAACGCAGCGTCAGCAGGCAGCAGTTCAAACTCACAGACAGGCGCGCGGACGGGCTCGCGTGGTTCATCAGCTGCGGCCTCACCCGCTGCGCTGCCGACAGCGGCTGGTAACAGCGCATTTGGAGCCTCAGAATTCGCGCCTAGTTCGGCACCTAGTAACGGTATCTCAGCCCCCTTTACCCAGACCACTACTGACATGTCGCCGCCCGTAGGGACAACTGGCTACCAGACACCTGCCTCGGCTCAGCTACCTGTTTTTAATACGCCATCGCAGCAGCCGACGCGCAATCCTTTTAACACTCGAGCGCAGCCAGCGATTCCCCAGTCTGGAGCCTTTCAGCCTGTCGCACCAGTCACTGCACCCTTACCAGGCGCGGCTACCCCTAATAGCAATAGCTATACACCACCGCGCTTTGCTCAGCCAGAGCAAAATCGTCGTGTCCGCTAGAAAAACGAAAAATACAAGTCTTTGCGGTGGTCTTGTTTACAAAGCGATAGGATGAGTAGGTAGTAATCTTTCAATTCCTGCATTTTGATGGGTTTTATTAGCATAGTGCAATCATCTTTAACTTAGTTTGAGCCTTAACGACCTTCGGCTTGAGGCTCCTTAGCCTGCTCATCTGGCTAGCACAATCACAGTATGCAAAAAATTCTGATCGTTGACGACGACAGCACTCTGAGAACCGCACTAACGCGTTACCTAAAGGATCGCGGATTTTTGGTTCACAACGCGTCGTCTGGGCGTGAAGGATTCGATAGCTTTACGCAAGATACGCCTGATCTGATTGTGTCCGATGTGGTGATGCCTGAGATGGATGGGTTCGAGCTGTGTACCAGAGTCCGAGAAAGCGGCGCTGGGCGACTGGTGCCCTTTATTTTTCTATCAGGTCGTTGTGACCTAGAGGATCGCATTCAAGGGCACAGCATCGGAGCGGACGACTATTTGGTAAAACCTTTTCATCCCAGAGAGCTGATTGCCAAAATTGAGGCGCAGTTGGCTCGGGCTGATCGCGTTCGCTTTGAAATTAAGCGGGCGCTACAGCAGCCGACGGCTGAGCAAATACGGGTTGAGCCGAAGGGGCCGCTGCCGCTAACGCCTGCGGAGGAAAAGGTTTTTTGGGAGGTGGTGCAAGGGTTTACGAATAAGAAGATAGGCGATCGCCTATTTATCAGCCCGCGAACAGTACAAACGCATCTGAGCAACATTTTGAGTAAGCTGTCATTAGAAAGCCGCTCTCAGCTCATCCGCTATGCCTTTGAAAACGGCTATAGGCCTGAGCAGAGTGCGCCTCAAAGTGTGAGTCAGCCTGCGAGTAACGAAAAGGCTTAGGGCTCAAGAACGCATCGTAACATCAGGCACAAAGCGGCAGTATTCCTTTATTATTGGACAAGCCGTCACGCTGTGCCATCACGCTGTGATAGTTCAACTGTAAAGATGGGGCGCTATCTTTGCCGCTCTATTTCACTGATAAAACATGTCTTCAAACGCAATAGAGTCTACCCAGTTTGCTAACCATCAGTCTGCTGAAAACCTTTCTAAATTGGATGCTAAGGCGAGTAAGTTGGATGATTTGACGGCTGTACTCTCTACAAGCAGCTTTAAAAAGCAGATTCAGGCCATTCGTAATTTGGCCGATCTGGGGGAAGACGGGGATGCCGCGCTGGTAGCTTTTGTGCGCGATCGCATGTCAGCGAAAAATCCTGAGGAACCCACGGCCGCGCATGGCAGCGCCTATCAAATTCTGTATTGTAAAGCGTCTGATGCGGCATCTAGCGTGGTACCTAATGCGGTCAAGGACTTGATTGCAGAATTTCCTGATGGGTTAGTGTGCCCACAGTCTGATCAAAACGTGGACTACCGCGAGTTACAGATGCTGCTGGTGCGTCAGGAGTACGAGCAGGCTGATAAGCTCACCAATCAAAAGCTGTGTGAGCTAGCCGGAGAAAGTGCCGTAGAGCGTAAGTGGGTGTACTTCACAGAAATCGATCGGGTGCCGGTGATTGACCTGCAGGCCATTGATTTGATGTGGGGTCTGTACTCAGAAAATAAGTTTGGCTGGAGTAAGCAGAAGGCGCTTTGGACACGTTTGGGTAACGACTGGAATCGTTTGTGGATACAGCTTTTGTGGAAGTCTGTAGAGGGGGCTTGGACACGCTATCCCGGTGAGTTTGTATGGGATTTGGCGGAGGCTCCGACTGCGCATTTGCCGCTCTCTAATCAGCTTAGAGGGGTCAGGACGATGAGTTCGCTGCTTTCTCATCCGGCTTGGGATTAGGGTCTGGTGCGATCGCGATATTCTTTTCGTACCCAGCTAGGATTCACCAGCGTTTGCGCTGCGCCAACGAGCTGGCGAGGGTGATCGATTAAAAAGGCAGGATCTTGATTGGCCAGGGCTTCACGACTACTAAAGCCCCAAGTGACGGCGGCCACTAAAATACCAATTTGCTTAGAGGCATCGATATCTCTGGTTTCATCGCCCACATAAATGACCTGAGAAAAGTCAATTCCTCCTTTTTGCACAATTCGCTTCAGAGCGCGAGCCTTACCCAGCAGCCCAACGTCGCCTTGAACAGAGTCAAACACGCCGCTGATTTGATGCTGCGCTAAAAAGCCTTCAATATTTCGTCGCGAGTTAGAACTCATTACCATGAGCTGATGCCCCGCAGCCACTAGCTCTCTGAGGGCTTCAGGCAAATCAGCAGCCACCGAAACCTTAGGCAGCTCATCGGTCATTTCTTTACGCACTCGACGCAGCAAAAAAGGCAGTCGAAAAAGCGGGATTTCAGCCTGTTTGAGCATCTCTTGTGTGCTCAAAGACTGGTAGTACTTTAGCTTTTCAGGCGTTGTTGGCGAATAGCCGTATTCTGGCGCAATACGATTTGTAATTTGCACGATCGCACCGAGCGTATCAGCAATTGTGCCGTCAAAGTCAAAAATTAGGAATGCCACGAACCTTGGGCCACGTATGGAGCGATGGGTAAAGGCTAAGCGCTAGGGATCTAATCATCACACGGTATGAGCACACGGTAAAGATGTGCGTGGAAACGACTAGTTCCAGCGACCGGAGCGGAGGATACTGACAATAAGCCAGAGGCCTAAGAAGGAAGCAGCGGCGAATAGCAGCGTGCTCAGTGACTGTAGCTGAACGGTGGTTTGAGTATTCGTGATGATGGCGGCACCGATAATGAGGGCGGCGACGACGGTGCTGAAAGCGCGGCGATTGGCGGCTCGTTCGATGCTGCGTTGAACAGAGTCTAGGCCTTGAATGCGCACGTTCCATTGAAGGGTTTCGTCGCTGAGGCGGTCTAGGAGAAAGCCGAGCTGGCGGGGGGCTGAGAAAGATAGGTTGCGAAATTCTAGGCCGGTGCGGAGGAGAAGCTGGGCAGGATCGTCTCCGGCGAGCTGCTGACGGAATAAATCGACGATGAGCGGCTTGATCTCAGCCATCAGGTTGATGTTGGGGTTAAACAGGCGAGCTGCGCCTTCTAAGTTGGCGAGTGATTTGGTGTATAGGCCGATGTTGGCGGGCCAGCGCAGATGATTGCGAATGCCGGTTTCGATGACTGCGCCAAAGGCTTCAGCGGTGTTGAAGCGGTCGAGGCTAATGCCGTAGTAGCGGCCAAGAAGACGGCTGTAGTCGCTTTCTAGGCGAACCAAGTTTACGGGCTTGAGGGGTTCGGTAAGGGTGAGGGTGAGCTGGGCGCAGCGCTGAGCGTCGGAGCTAGCGATCGCTAAGACTAGTTCGGTCAACGTTGCCCGCGTTTGTGGGTCTAGGCGACCCATCATGCCGCAGTCAAGAATGGCAATGCGGCCGTCTTCTAGATAAAACAAGTTACCTGGATGCGGATCGGCGTGAAAAAAGCCGGTGACGAAATACTGAGAGAGAAATGCTCGGAAGAGGATAGTGGTGATGTCAGCGCGTTCGTCGGGGATGTCTGCTTTGGCGTGGTTTGCGGGGACGGCAGGAATATCAGCTTCGAGCAGTGGCTTACCTTTGAGCCATTCCATCACTAAAATTTTGGAATTGGTGAGGGGCCAGATAATCTGCGGAACGGTGAGGCGGTCTGAGTCTACCCAGTCGCTATCTAGAAGGTTCTGCCGGAGTTCGTCGGTGTAACGGGCTTCGGTGGTGAAGTCGAGTTCGGCGGTGAGGGCAGTTTTAAATTCGTCTGCGAGTTCTGTAATGTTGTACCTTTGGCCAAACTGGGTGGTAGAAACCAGTCTGGCAATGTCTTTGATCAGCGCCATGTCTCGATCTACCTGCTTTTCGATGCCGGGGCGCAGCACTTTAACGGCGACCGTTTTGCCACTTTTGAGGGTGGCTTTGTGCGTTTGACCGATGGAGCCTGCGGCGATCGCACCATAGTCAAACTCAGAAAAAACCTCGTCTACAGGCCGCTGCATATGCTGCTGAATATAGCCCTGTATCTGCGCGGCAGGAACGGGTGGCACGGTAGACTGCAATCCGCTGAGCGCCTTAATATACGAAGGGCTCATCAGGTCAGGGCGAGTGCTCAATAGCTGGCCGAGCTTGACATATACTGGGCCAAGCTCAATGAAAATGTTGCACAAAACAGCAGGCGGTGGCAGCTCTGGCTTATCTGGTGCGCCACCGGTGACGAGCTGACGCATGTAGTCCCAGCCGTTTTTGAGGAATACCTCGACAATTTCACGCTGCCGCCCGATTAACGTCGGGGTAAGCATAGAGGGGATAGGGGAGCGAGGCATATAAAGGTGACGCTAGTTAAAAGTGGCTAAGTTAATGCTAGCAACTTTGCAAACGCTCAGCGCTCTGTGCAGAGACACTCTTTTTCGTCATACTGTGGTCTGTAACACTGATTTGTGACTAAGGCAGAACCCTAAATGACGTTGCCCTTTGATGCTGAAGCGACCCAACGGCGAGTGGATAAGTTTTGGCAGCTACCTGCAAGCTTTGGCATGGAGCGTAATGCTTATCACAACTATTTGAATGAGATTGTGAGCGATCGCTATGCCCTGATTAATGGTCTGCATATTTTGCGCGATGAGCTGCAGTTTGCAGGGGCGAGTGAAACGGACATAAAGGCCTGTGGTGCAGACTTGAGCTTGCCGAGCGTGGTGACGACGCTGGCCTATACCAACTGTGGCGATCGCATCCATCAGGGCGAGGCCACTAAGCGCTACCGAGACGTGGTGGCGTCTCGGTTTGCCACGCTCTCTGAAATTGGGGAGCTGAAGCTAGAGGCTTTTTTCCCGGCAGGCGGCGGTACAGATAACGGAGAAACGCTGGCACATGTGACGGTTGCACACGAGCTAGACGAGAGCTTAAAGCGCAAGCTGTATGCCGGCAATCCGCAGTCTATTTCACTGGTGGCAATTGATTTGAAAACGCATGTGGGGCGACTGCTTGAAGGCGGCAAGCATGTAGTGTATGGCTGCACGCGCGAGGCGCCCTGGCGAGAACCGCGTGCGGCCTGTGGTGCCATTGTAGGCGCGCTAACTAACTATCATTCTAAAAATTTAATTCATCGTCGAATTCGGAATGACTTGGGAGAACAAAATTTTGAGTATCTTGCTAACCATGAAATTAAGACAGATGAAGGCGTGGATATTACGATGGCGATCGCGTCAGTGATTGTCGCCATTCAGGGTATTCGCAACACCGCCATAGCGCTGGCAAGTGAAATAGACGAGCGGGGTTTGGCGCATCTTACGGCAAGCACAACCATCAATCGACCGTCAAGAGACGATCTGGTTATTTATTTGGCGAGGGCCACTGTATTTAATGGAAAGGTTCGTATTCAAAGTTTGGGAATGGAGGCAGAGAAATATGGGGGGAGCTTAGGACAACACGCTGGAGAGAAAAGATTGCAGCTTCGCTACGACAATTGGAACAATGAGGGCTTACCGGTTGAAGAGATTCTTTATAAAGTCCGAGACTCTGGTATGTAGTATCTTTTTATCATCCGTAGTGTGCATGTATTGTAAATCCAAATAAGTAACAGATTTTTTGCGACGCGTTACTTGAGCTATTTTTTAAGCGGTCATTGTTTTGGACATTCTCGATAAAGTTACCGAAATTATTACGTTCTTCGGCTATTGGGGCATTGGGGGACTGATGCTGCTAGAGAACATAATTCCACCCATTCCTTCAGAGATTATTATGCCGCTGGCAGGATTTGCTGCAGCGAGAGGCGAGATGAGCCTGGGCTGGGCTATTTTCTCTGGCACTGTTGGCTCAGTGTTGGGTGCGCTCTTTTGGTACTACATTGGCAAAGCTCTGGGATTAAACAGACTTTGTGAGCTGGCCGATCGGCGGGGTAGGTGGCTGGGTATCTCTAGCAAAGAAATTATGGCTGTTCAGGAATGGTTTTCACGTCGAGGGGGCTATTTGGCAGTAGGGCTAGGTCGTTTGGTTCCAGGTATTCGCACCTATATTTCTGTGCCAGCGGGGGTGACAAAAATGCCGTTTGGGCGCTTTTTGATATCGTCTGTGGTGGGTTCGCTAGCTTGGATTACGCTGCTGACGTTGGCAGGCTTTTGGCTAGGCGATCGCTACGAACAGGTGGCTGTTGTTTTAGGGCCAGTGAGTAAAATAGTTTTCATTATCGCAGGCGTGCTGATTGTCGGCTGGCTGCTATATAGATGGAGAAAGAACAGCACGAATACTCCCTCATAAGGCGGCTAGGGTTTAGCGATTTCGCCATCCATTTCAGCGGCCAAATCAGCTTCGCTAATGTAATCATCTATAAGCTGATCGACGGTTTCTCTTTGAGCCATGGGAATGTTGAGCGTGACGTATCGGCGAGAGAGGAAAGAGCGAGGGACGACGCGCAGAAGCAGCGTGCTAGGTTTATCGTCGTCCCAGCCAAAGGCTTCGACTCTATCCCAGGGTTGCCAAGAGTATAGGTAGGAGAGGCCGTTTTCTCGAATTTCCAAATCGCTGAGGCCGAGGAAAATGAACAGGAGGGCGATCGCCCACCAGAATACAATGGCAACAATCCCAGAAACCAGGCTTCCAGCGGTCACTAACGGGCCAGTGATTTGATCGATCAGAGGCAGCGTCATCACAATGGCAACACCCGTTTGAAACAAGCCCACCCAAAAGAGAAATTTGTTGTGAGAAGTCCGGCCAACTTCCAGCTTAAGTGCGCCCGACTTTTTTTTGCGGGTGGGCCAGCTCAGTAACCAGGCAAATACGCCCAGCGCGTAGAAACCATAAAGAACCGTGAGGCCGTAGCGACCAAGGAAGGAGAGTAAAAGTGCGATCGCCCCACCGACCAATAGCCAAGTGCCGCTGTAGTATAAATTTCGTCTTGCGGCCTGTGGCCCTAAAGTTACCCTTGAAATCAGATAGCCTATCCACAAGGCTGCGACCAGCGCCATTAGTAAAAAGAACAAGAATTCAAAATTGACACTCATGACAGATTCTCTTTCTAAGGATATTTGTAAGCTTGTCTGAGACCTTAGCGTCAGCCTATCATGGGAATTGCTTAGGGTCTTCATTGGGTTTTATCGCCTGGGTTTTATCGCCCAGGTTTTATCGCTCAATCGTATCTTCTAAAGACTGGCGAATTTCTGCTGTGAGCGCATTTACCGCCGTTCGTCCGGCGCTGCGATTTTGCTGGTAGTCAGCGAGTCGTGAGGTGACTTCAATCGGCGGCTGCACGGTGACTTTTACCCATCTCAAGCCCAATCGCGGTCGGCCCGGTAGCTTGTCACCCTCTAGGCGAGCGAGCATATCTGACATTAGCAGCGTGGTTTCTGAGCAGCGCTCAAAAGAGGGCTTTTCTGTTAAATATTGACTATCAACGGCGACAAAGCTTTCTACGATTCGCATATGCAACTCTCGGATACTAGCCGCTTGCGCAGCCCAGTCGGCTAAGCCTCGATCTAAAGGAGAAAGGGTTTCTAGTGCCGGCAAATCTTCTCGATAAATGCAGTTCCAACTGGCTTCTTCTATACGCCGACAGCGATCTACTAAAGTGCCTTTTTTAGGTAAGTTGAAGAACTGTTCAGAAGCCTGCAAAGCCCTATCTAGTAGATTCTGTAATCTCTCGTCGCAAGCATCGCAGCGGCCGTCAGCATCTTCAAGCTTAGAGTCTGGAGGCTTTTGTTCTATCGTTTTTTGAGGATAGAAGCGCTCGTAAAATACTTCCATCTTTTTGATGAGGTGTTCACCGAGTCTGAGTATGCGTAAGTAGCAGCATTTCTCAATCGAAGCGACATCTGTAGAAAGGGGTGAGAGTCCGCTTTGTGTTTCTAATCGTGTCAGCAGCTTTGAGAGACGCGGCCAGTTAGGCTTTACGTACCGATATTGAATGCCGATAGGAGCAATAAAAACGCGTTCTGTTCTTTGCTCACGCTGTAGGTCTTCGGCACACCAGAAACCGAACTGGGCAACGCCAGGTTCTAGCGGCCCGAGGCGTTCGCTGTGGCCATTAGTGGCACCTTCGGGGGCAATGGCAAGCGGCATTTGAGCGGTGGTCATAATTTTGCGGGCGGCTTTTAGACCAGCCCAGTCGGGCTTACGGCCTCTGCGGATGGGACTGCCGCCAATGCGAGAGAGTAGCCAGCCAAGGCCTTTTCCGGCCCAGATGGTCATGCCACGCTCGTAGAGAAAGTGCGTATGCACGGGCTGCTTGAGTGAAATGCCTTTAGCAGCGGCAGCTTTGGCAACGGCTTTGGAGCATAGATAGAGGCCAATAAGCGGGTCATCTACTTCGACATGGCGAGGCGCGATTAGGAAACGAACTTTGCTGGCCTCGAACTGTTCGTAAAGATCAGCGAGACGCTCTACGTTACTGATTTCAACGCTTTGGATGCCAGCAGGTAGCCAAGGGCGAATGCGAACGCGCAGAAGAAAAGGCAGTGTCCACTTCACGGCTGTCATGATCAGTGGATTGTAGGCAGCGGGGATGAAGTCTAGCGGGGGTTGAGCGCGACGGACAAACTGGGGCATTGGCTAAAGCGCGATGGATTGACGTGTCCATGCAAAAGGGCCAGCCGTGATGTGATCAACGTGCTGGCCCTTGGGTTGGTTAAGTGAGTTGATTTGCTTAGCTTAAATAGGCTAGTTGGGTACGACTTGGACGATGAGCGATCGCCGATCAAATGTCTGTACTTTGCTGACCTTAGCAAGATCTTCGACAACCCGGTTGAGCAAATCAGTGGCGCGATCGCGGTGCTGGTGTTCCCGACCCCTGAGGCGAACCTGAAACTTCACTGAGTCGCCGCGCTCTAACCAGGCTAGCGCCTTGTCAATTCTTACTTGGTAGTCAGAGTCGCCGACATTTGGGCGCAATCTAACTTCCTTTACAGACGTGCGAGCGCTTTGCTTCTGGCGCTTACGGCTTTGGTACTGGTGCTTGCCGTAGTCCAAAATTTTAGCGACCGGATTTTCTTGGTCGGGTGATACCACCACGAGGTCAAGTTTGGCTGCTTTGGCGAGCGCCAGTGCCTCTGACGTATCGGTTAGGCCACGATTCGTACCTTCGTTGTCAATCAGAAGAACCTGCGTGGCTCTGATTTGTTGATTGATGAGTGGTTTTTTAGCGATTGTATTTTCCTCTTAGAGAACGCAACGGGATTATAAACAAGTTATTTGACGGCCCATTATAAATGGTATATCCACATATAGGCTATTTTAAGCTAACTTGCCAGGGGGCGAACCGCACCTGGCAATGTGTCTTTACAAATCGGCGCTAAATTAGCGTCTGATAGCCTTTAGATACGAATGCAGCCGCCATCAAATAGGGGCACGCTCATGCTGAAGTTTTCACCATACGTGAGCTTTTGCTCTTCGAGGATGCCAATGGCAATTTTTTCACCGAGGCGAACAGACTCGTAGTAGTCGGTAAAGAAATGTACGCCTGCCCAGTCACGACCAATCGAGATGTTGGATGCAAGCTTGTTTAACTCGCCTTCTACAGTGAGTGATAGGGAATGATCGACAGACGCTAGACCCGTGCCCGTGCGAGAGATGGCGTAGGGCTGAGGGATCACGTAGCCATGGTCAAAAAAGGCTTTGAGGATAGTGACGCAAGCGCCTGCAACCGTGGCATGGCCTGCGCCATAGGAGGGGTGCATAGGAGAACCTTCAGCAAATGCCATGGGGAGAAGGTATACGTTGTCTGTACCAAATTCGGACTGACAGTGACCGTGTAGCTCGGTGGCGTAGCGTTCGTTTTGAGCTTTGTTGTGGAGGGCAACTTTGTGTAAGGTGTCGCTGATTTTGTCGCTGATGTGAGCAACAGGCGCGAGATTGCAGGACTGAGTGTGACGCCACTGGTGAATGCGGCCTGCGATCGCCTCAGGACGGGCGCGACGATGCACGTTGAATTTTTGATAGCGCACGGCCTTTAGTGCCCGAGTCGCCACTTCTGTGACCAAGGACAAAATGTGCGGACCACCAAAATGAGCAAAGCCCTGCTGGTGGTCTAGCTTGTCATTGGCCTGAAAAGGAATGCCGGGGTCGAAAGGAACGCCTATCGACATCATCGCCAAGCAGGCGTTGAGGTAGGACTGGTAGAGGGCGTCGTAATGAACGTAGGTAGCCAGATCGCGAGGAGTGGTAATAAAGCGGTACTTGTTTTCGCCATTTTCGTAGGTTTCTTTGCCGCGCAGATCAGCGCCGTTTTGAACATCGAGCCACCATTCCCAGGAAGTCATGTAGTCTTTGTGGGGCGTGGCGGTACGAACTTTGTTGTCGAAAATCATTGCGCCGTAGGCCACGAGGCCATCGAGTACGCCATCTTTATCCTGGCCGAGTTCGGGCGTGCCACGGCAGAGAAACTGGGAAATGTATGGGCCTTTGGTGTCGCCGAAGGCGGTGCCGCGAAAAACGTTTTGAGTGGTTAGACGGCTGCGACGGCGGGCCTTTGCTTCATCGGAAAGAGGCAGGGCAGTGTCTTCAAACCAGGCAAGGTTATTCAGCCGTTCTATAGCGGCGGCAACCTCTGGATTGCAATCAAATTGGGCAAAAGGCACGTCTCGCAGCAGGGCCATTTCGTAAATTTCTGCGACTTCTGCCACATACTCCTCGCTATCGACAGTCGGGGCGGGTGGCATCGTAATCGACTGACAGTCTGGCCCTTCAAGATCAAACAGAAGGCCTGCCCCTGCACTTTCCCAAGCTCTAACACCGACATCCTGCTGCTGAGTGTATTGAGATTTCCACTCAACCTGCTCGCCACCGTCGTAGCCTTTGGGCCCAAGTGGCGTGTCTTGAAAGTCCCTAGCATCGCCGGAGTCAATGCCGCGAATAAACTGTTGGTAGTCGGCTGGATCGCAAATTAAGCCGTCTTTTTCGTCATGTGGAAGGCCTTTGGTGTAGTTAGCGATGTGAGAGGCCTTGCCGCCCCGAACGGTCTGCACTTCGTCAAAGCGGTGGCGCTGTTCTTCGCCGTTAGCTTTGTGCTGAGCGTGAGGGCGATCGTAGGCGAGTTTGGCGGCGGCGGTACGAAGGTCTAGTGATTGGTGTTTACGAGAGTTCATAGCGGATGCCTCCTTAAGAAGCGTGAGTTTCGGAGTGATGACACTAATGTATAAAAACGCTTCAGCTAATCACAGTACCCACCAGGGTCATTTCGACATTGCTTAAAGACTCGTTAACAATGATACAGATCACTTAATTTTGAGAATTTATAAATGATGGCAAGCTAATTGACCGACGACAATCGACGGACAGCAGCGGCTTTTGCGTATATGTCAGGCCTTGCTGCTGTAAAATTAAGAATCTTATACTCTAAAATAAACCATTAGAAATCTGGTGCTTTTGCTAACTTTCTGTGTGATTCTTCCGATTGAGGTTTGACAGCTCGACCCATGAATACTCAAATTCGGCGCACTATTTTAGTTGTGGAAGCCAACTCGGACAATCGCGAAAAATATCGACAGTACTTGCTGGGCGATCGCAAACACAACTATAAAATCTTAGAAGCCAATCGAATGGATGAAGGCCTGAGCCTGTGGCACCAGCACCAGCCAGAGGCCGTTTTATTAGACGCTCATCTGGCTGATGTAGATATATCGGCCTTTGTGAATGCGCTGAAAAACCAAGCAAGCAGCCACAAAGCGGTGTTGCCGGTGGTGATGATGATAGAAGCTGGCGATGAAGCGATCGCGCTTCAGGCTATCAAAGCAGGCGCACAGGACTACCTGATTAGAGAGCACATCACACCAGAACGGCTGCAGCTCACGGTCATTAGGACAATCGAGGCGGCGGCGATGCCCGCAGCAGATAATAGCGCCCCAGATATTGCCGAATACAAGCGGGCGGCTGAGGCGTTGCAGGATAGTGAATCGCGTTTTCGTCAGCTCACTGAAAATATTGATGCCGTTTTTTGGATAAGAGAAGAGCCTGAAGGCCGCGTTTCTTACGTGAGTTCTGCCTACGAACGGCTGTGGGGATGGTCGCCACAGGAGCTATATAAGCGTCGCTTAACCTGGGTAGATCATATTCACCTAGAGGATCGTGAGCGGACGCAGCTTGCTTTTGATGCAAAGGCAGCGACGGGTGAATTTGATGAAGAGTACCGCATTGTTTTGGATGATGGCAGCATTCGCTGGGTGCGCGATCGCTGCTTTCCGCTAAAAGACTCGGCTGGAAAAATTTACCGGTTCACGGGTATTACTGAAGATATTACCGAGCAAGTTATCACAAAGCTCAATTTGCAGCGCAGCGAAGAGTTTAAGAACCGCGTTTTAGACAGCAGCGGTGACTGCATCAAAATCCTTGATTTGGACTCAAGGATTTTGTATATGAATGCGGCAGGGATGTCCCGGATGGAGATTGACGACCTCGCTGCGTATTTGGGGATTCACTGGGTAGCGTCGTGGCGAGAAGAGTACCGGCAGGCAGCAGCGGCGGCGTTTGCGGCAGCAAAATCTGGTGAAGTGGGCAAATTCCGTGGTTTTTATCCGACGATGACCGGTAAGCCCAAGTGGTGGGATGTTGTGCTCACGCCGATCCGAGATAGTGCAAAGCAAATTACTCAAATTTTGGCGATTTCGCGAGATGTGAGCGATCGCAAGCAGGCGCAGGCTGATTTACACGAGCAGACTAAGCTGTTGCAAGTGATTGTAAGCAGCATCGGCGACGGGCTAGTATCAGCAGACCTACAGGGAAACCTGACGCTCTTCAACAAAGCGGCCCAGAAGATCTTTGGCCCACTCTCTACTTCAGACTCTCATCAAAATTGGTCAAAAACTTACGGATTGTTTTTACCCGATCAGCAAACGCTCTTTCCCAACGAACAGCTTCCTTTAGCAAGGGCCATGAAAGGAGAGTCGGTCACAGAAGAAGTTTTTGTGCGTCGCTGGCCCAATAACCCAGGGCGCTGGATTAGGATCAGTGGTTATCCTCTGGTCGATGAGAATCAGGATGTCAACGGTGGCATTATTGTTTGTGCAGATATTACTGAGCGTAAACGCACTGAAGCAGAGCTGCGACAAAAGAATGCCATTTTAGACGTAATTAATGACTCTGCACCCACGCCAATTTTTGTAAAAGATCGGCAGGGGCGGATTATCTATGCGAACCCAGCGACCCTAGCGGCGCTAGGGAAAACGGCTGATGAGGTACTGGGCCGTTACGATAGCGATGTTTATCCGTCGATGGAGGACGCCGTTCAAGTGATGGAAAATGACCAGCGCATTATGGCCTCGGGGCAAGTCGAAACGGTGGAAGAGTCTCCTGATGGCGTTCGAACCTTTTTGGGCACCAAGGTGCCCTATCGCGATCAGGCGGGCGAGGTGATCGGGCTGATTGGGATCGCAAATGATATTACCGAGCGAGTTCAAATTGAGCGCGATCGCGAACGTATTTTGCAAGAGAAACAGACGGCGCTAGCAGAGTCAGAGCGCGTTAATCGGATTAAGGATGAGTTTTTGGCAGTGCTTTCTCATGAGTTGCGATCGCCGCTCAATCCGATTTTGGGCTGGGCTAAGCTCTTGCAAAAGCGTAAGTTTGATGAGGCCAAAACGCTGGCGGGATTAGAGGCGATTGAGCGCAACGCTAAAACGCAGTGTCAGCTCATTGATGATCTGTTGGATATGGCTCGCGTGCTGCGTGGGAAGCTGCCTTTAAATGCTGTCCCGGTGGATCTTTCGACAGTGATTACAGCCGCGATGGATACGGTGAAAACGGCTGCGATCGCTAAGTCCATTCAAATTCATCCAGCCCTCTCCGACATAGGACAAATCTCTGGCGATGCCGTTCGGCTTCAGCAGATTGTTTGGAACCTGCTCACGAACGCCGTCAAGTTTACGCCCAACGGTGGTCGCATTGATATTGTCTTACAACAATCCGATCAGATGGCTCAAATCACGATCACAGATACGGGAAAAGGCATCAGGACTGACTTTTTACCTCATATTTTTGAGTCATTTTGCCAGGAAGACTCTTCAGTGACTCGCCACTACGGCGGCCTAGGGCTGGGCATGACGATTGTTTATCAGCTTGTCGAAGCTCATGGTGGCACTATTGTTGCTCAGAGTGCCGGGGAAAACAAGGGCGCTACTTTTACTCTTCGCTTTCCGCTGCTAAACAACAACGTACCGCAACAACACGTTTCGCAACAGGCCGAGCCGCCCCAGGATCTAAGCGGCATCCGAGTACTGACTATTGACGATGAGCCAGATAGTCTTGAACTGCTCTCGGCGGTATTGGCTCAAGCGGGTGCTGAGAGTCTTTCGGTGGCCTCTGCTACTGATTTTTTTACCGCTTTGTCGTCCTTTCAGCCTGATGTGGTGATTAGCGACATCGGGATGCCAACAGTCGATGGCTACATGCTGATGAGGCAGATGCGATCGCGATCACCCGAGCAGGGCGGGCAAACGCTGGCGATCGCGCTGACAGCCTATGCCGGAGAACTTGACCGACAGCAGGCGATCGCCGCAGGCTTTCAAACACACATTGCCAAGCCAATTGAACCAGATCATTTGGTGCAAGCGATCGCGAGTTTGCTCAAAGGCTCATAACAAACACTGTCAAACACTGTCAAACACTGTTGAACCGCCTTCAAACACAGTTCATCCAGCTACTGTCATCGTCTAAGATACGAGTAATGCTCTTTGTAATTAAAGATTTTATCTTGACCTGTTCTATGAGACAAAAGTGCAGCATCTTTAGTGGATCGGGCTTTTCATCCTGTGTGATTCGGTAGTAGTCATAAATTTCCATCGTCGCACAAAACAAAAGCTGCTTTCGATATTGAGGAAGCTGAAATACGGCCTGCTCCGGATGCGAGGGCGAAAGGTCTAGGGCTTCTTTAACTTGCCAAGAAATTTGTAGAGCGACTTCATCTAGCAGCGTTTGTCTTATATTTTGATGTTTCATGCCAATCCATCTACCAACGGTTAAATACATTTTGCCGGTAGATTCACTGACTTTTCTGTTCGATATCGCAATTAGTTAACATTTGTTTAACTTGTGCTCACAATTAGCCTCTTTATGAATTGCCTTCAGATTGTTCAGGGGCGAGCAAACGACTATATTCCTGCCTAACCACCTGATAGCACTCACAGGCGACCGATTCTAACATTGCTTTATCTACAATCGTCAGGCGGCCTCGGGTATAGCGAATCAGGCCTGCTCGCTGAAGAATGCCTGCACTAATGCTAATGCTAGAGCGCCGAACGCCCAGCATTTTGGCCATAAAATCTTGTGTTAGCGACAGCTCATTTTGTGAAACGTCCTCTTGTTGAATGCCGTCTTGCACGGAGAGCAGCCAGCGGGCGAAGCGTTCTTCGGTGTTGTGCTGACGGTTGCAGGCTACGTTTTGAGCAACCTGAATAAACAGCGCTTCTGTATAGCGAAAAATTATGCTGCTGAACGCGCTGCCCCGGTGAAACTCTTCTTTGGCTGGGGCAGCATCGATAGCGATCGCCTTCCCTGACATTTGAACAATCAGGCTATTGGGGGTAGAACTGTTGTGGTCGCTCCATAGCGCCGGAAGTCCAGTGACGCCGGTGTTTCCCACCAGAGCAATTTCGGTGAGGCTGCCGTCTTGCAAAAGAGAAACCCAGGAGAGCAAGGAGGTGGTTGGAAAGTAGATTTTTGTGATGGGCTCCCTTTGTCGGTAAAGCGTTTTACCCAAAGGAAGATCGACAACTGTTAGGTGAGGTTCAAGGCGCTGGTAAACCTCTTCTGGTAGGGTCGCTAACAGTTTATTTAGATGGATCTCACGAGTTTGCTTCGGCATCGGGTTCACTGTTTTTGACAAAAGCTAAATAACGCTGGCTAGAACTTTAGGCTCCAACGCAGCGTTAATGTTAGCTGTCGGCAATTTGCTGGCTAATTGAAAAGGTTTTTATCCACATGAGGCAAAAGGAGGCAAAACCAGTAAATCAAAAGGAGTGTTTATAAGTAAAGGCGCTTTAAAGCACTTTTTAAAATAGCGAATAAAAGTGTGGTGATAAAAGTGGTGATAAGAGCAGTTTCCAAAGAAGGTGCAACTCTCATGGTATACGCTAGGGCGCTTTTCTTCTGTACGCGATCGCATTTATAAACGCGATTCCTCCTGACTCGGTACCTGACTCGGTAGTGGCACTCGCGGCGCTTCGTTCTTAAGGATGAATCTAGTTTTTTACATATATCAATACAGGCAGATGAAGAATAGTAGGCATTTTTTACAATGGAAGGTTGATTCTCAGAGTGCTCCACCGCTAATAGCCTTATCTTATGTCAAACATTCCTAGTCCGTTCCTTCCAGATAGCACCGTCGAACTGTTGCTTAATGGTTACCAATTCATTTCTAAGCAGTCTCAACAGCTCCAAAGTGATATTTTTGAAACTCGACTAGCACTTGAAAAAACAATTTGCTTTAGAGGGGCCGAAGCAGCCAAAGTCTTTTATGACACCGAAAAGTTTACCCGTGAGGGCTCTGCTCCAAAACGCGTACAGAAAACGCTGTTTGGAGAAGGCGGCGTGCAGGGGCTAAATGGCAAGGCGCATCGGCATCGAAAGCAAATGTTCATGACGTTAATGTCATCGAAGCAAATTGAGGCGCTAGCCGATATCACTCAAAAGCAGTGGCAGACTCAGGCTCAACACTGGACGACCGAAGATCAGATCGTACTGTTTTCAGAAGCAAGAGAAGTGCTAGCGCAGGCAGTCTGTAATTGGGCCGGGGTGCCGCTGCCGTCTGACCAGATAAAACAGCGCACGCATGAGCTAGCAGCGATGATTGAAGGTTCTGGTGCAATTGGCCCTAAGCACTGGCAGGGCAAGCGGGCTCGCCAGCAGGTAGAAGACTGGATTCGAGATTTAATTGGGCGCGTTCGCCAGCAGCAAATAACGCCGCCGACAGGCAGTGCGCTGGCGGTGATTGCATGGCATCGAGATCTTGAAGGAGAACTGCTAACAGAGCAAATTGCAGCGGTAGAACTGATTAATGTACTGCGGCCTACCTTAGCGATCGCCCGGTACGTTATGTTTGCGGCTCTCGCGCTGTACGAACATCCTGAAGAAGCACATAAGCTAAAAGACAGCGATCAATATCTAGAGTGGTTCGTCCAAGAAGTCCGTAGGTTCTATCCCTTTTTCCCTTTTGCAGCAGCTCGGGTAAAACACTCTTTTGAATGGCAAGACTATACCTTTATGAAAGGCCAAAGAGTGCTGCTCGATCTCTACGGCACCAACCATGATGAGAGACTGTGGCCAGATCCAGAGTCTTTTGCACCTGAAAGATTTCGCCAGTGGGATGAGGGCCGCTTTGACTTTATTCCCCAGGGCGGCGGTGACTTTTATCTCAATCATCGCTGCCCAGGAGAATGGATTACGATTGCGCTGATGAAAACAAGCCTTCAGTTTTTAACAGAGGCTATCACCTACGAAGTACCGCCACAGAACCTACACGTCAACCTTTCACAGATGCCTGCATTTCCTCAAAGTCAGTTTGTTATTAGCCAAGTCAGGTTTCATCAGGCGGAAGAAAACTCTATCAAGGAAAACTCTATCAAGATGTAGATCAAAAACCATTGCAGTTTCAATAAAGTAAAAAGCGTAAATAAGACCACCGGAACAAAGAATTAGTATGAACTATTTGGTAGCTGTACTCCCGACTCGAATGCAAGTTGAGGCGGCTTACAATGCGCTAGAAACAGAAGGCATTTCACAAAGTCAGGTCGATATCTTAGGGAAGGGCTTTAAAAATGCTGATGAATATGGCCTGATTAATCCTAATAAGCAAGCGAAAAAAGGGGCTAACCGATTGGCATACTGGCTGGTTCCGTTTGGATTTGTTGCGGGCTATGCATTTAACGTTCTGACAGGAATTGATGTACTCCCGATTGGTGAGCTGGGTAGTCACATTTTTGGTGGACTGTTAGGCGCGGCTTCTGGAGCTTTGGGCGCTTATGTTGTAGGCGGCGGCGTTGGCCTAGCAGTGGGCAGTGGCGATGCCTTGTCTTACCGCAATCGATTAAATGCAGGAAAATATTTGATTATTGTTGAAGGCACCGAAGAACTCATTCGAGAAGCCACTCGGATACTTCGTCAGTTTGAGCCTGAAAATATTCAGGGCTACACAGAACTTGCCAGCGCATAAGTATATACGGGCTACGGGCCTGATTGATGTCGCTACTTTAGCAAAAACCTTTCTCCTGAATTCTCTTTACCAAGGTGCCACCATCACCTGCAATACTTCTGTTTTATAGTGCTAGGAAGCTCCAAGTACCTACACCTGCAGCAATGCCTAAAGAGAGAACAACTGGTGTGAACCAAGCGGCAAATTGTTCGGAAAAGCCTTGAATACGAGAGAGGCCGCTATAAAGGGTAATGAGCGCCTGTGAAGCGATCCACAGCGTGGCTAGAAGCAAAAAGAGATTGGAGAACACGATAGCTGACGGCTGGAGCAGTTGAGCGGCAAATTGCTTGGCGATCACGCTCAAAATCGCCATCATTCCTAACGGCACGACCGCTGTTCCTAGCGTAAAAATATCGGCTACCCACAGCCCCCGCACGCGTAGGAGAATGCGCGTTAGGCCCAGAGCAAGCACCATAAATACAAACGTCATCCCCCCCGAGGCCCATAGCCTAGATGCAAGTAACCAGGTGCTCTCCCCGCTATCAATCGTGGCGTGATAAGTGCCGCCTAGCACAAACATCAGGTTGGCGAGCACGGCTAGGCCATAGCCAATCAGGCTGGTTTGGCGAGAAGATAGCCTGCGGTACAGGGGCACCATTTCGCCAGCGGGATTGCTGAGTAGCTTGAGGGTGGCGATCGCGCCTGAGAGCAGGTAGCTGTCTAGCCTTTGCCGAGGGCGATAGTTAGGATCAGGGCGAGAGCTAATGCCGGGCGCCCAGTAGGTTTGGGCAGGCTGCTGCGGGCGGGAGCGATCGCTGGGCTGAGCCGGGGGAATCGGAGGATGAATAAGCGACTTTTGGGCCCTACTGCCCTGCGGCTGGTCGGGTCTGCTACCATTTTTGGCCGAAAAATCTGAGGTTCGGCGACGCAGATGAGCCGGTTTTCGGCTGAGGGTCGGTTTTAGTCGACGGGGAACCAGACCTGAGATTTTTTGGGCGACGCTGCCGAGGAACTTGACAGGACGCGATCGCCCAGCGGTACCAAACTGCTGCAAGTAAATCTGAAGCTGTTGATAGCTGAACAAATGACCTTGCTGGCGATATAGGCTCGCGGCCTTCCGCAAGTCTCTAGCAGCTTCGTCAAGCTGGTGCAAGTCTTGGTAGGCAAGGCCGCGCCGGTAGAAAAACTGAGCTTCCTTTGGGTCTTGGGCGATCGCATCGGTAAAAGCAGCCACAGCGCTTTGCACATAGTCTAGCCGGTAGCGAGCCATGCCCTGGTAGTAGTAGGTTCTGGGCTCGTTGGGGTTGAGTGCGATCGCGTACTGACAGTCGGCCAGCACGCCCGAGTCGTCCTTAACCAAATATCGAGCTTCGGCTCTGCGCACGTAGGCTTCAGCAAACTGTGCGTCCAGCTCAATCGCCTTGCTGTAGTCGCTAATGGCCGCGTGGTATCGGCGAGAAAGAATATACTGAATGCCGCGAATGTAAAAGTCTGAAGGAGTTTGTGGGTTGTTTAGCGGCTGCGGAGAGGTCAGCCCCTGCTGATGCTGGTCATAGCGTTGACGCTGTACGCGATCTATCAAGACTTCGTAGGCTTCGCGAAGGCCCCTAAACTGCCTGAGAACGCTAGGCTGATTGGGATGCAAATCAGGATGGCAGTGCCGCGCAAGTCGGCGAAAAGCAGCCTTAATTTCTTTACGACTAGCCTTTGGGGATAAGCGCAGGCGTTGGTAGTAGTCGCCGGGAAGAGATGGCATGAATAAAGCGCTTAGACAAAAGCAAGTCTTATTTTAACGGGTTTAGCAGCCTGAATTAATACATATACCCGCACTTCATGATAAATCCACTTACTTTTTTATATGCGCTGCGGTGAGGCCATGAACCTTTCTTAGCAACCCCCAACCGTAAATCTTGACGATGCCAATCGTAACCTATAGATTAACGGTTGCTATATCTCCTTTTTGACCAGGCGTCTAGATTGAAAATTCCTGATTTGAGGCGTTATCCTGCATAGGCAGAAACCTCAAGAAAGGCTCCATATGACTTCTACTGTCCGTCTGTTCACCACTCGCATCGCCGTCAGCTTGTTTTCAGGAATCATTTTACTGAGCGCGTGCTCTGAAGGCACCAACGTACAAGCCCCTAATCTGGGTGCGGCTTCTTCCGAGACGAGTGATGCCGTTGAAGCCGATAAGCTGCTAGTGGTGACGACGGTTGCACCTATTACTAATATCGTCAGTAATATTGCGGGCGATCGCCTGCGAGTGGTTGGCATGGTGCCCGAAGGAACTAACTCACATACATTTGAGCCGCGTCCTTCAGACGGTGAGCTGCTAGCGCAAGCCGATCTCGTTTTGGTCAATGGCCTTTCTTTAGAAATTCCTTCGATTGAAATGGCTAAAGCCGTGAAGCCTGAAGATACCAAAATTTATGAGCTGGCAACCAACATCATTGACAGGGATCAGTGGCTATTTGACAACAGCTTTCCTGAAGCAGGCGGCAAGCCCAACCCGCATCTTTGGGTCAATCCTGACTATGCCGCTGAGTACGCAAGGCTGGCCGCACAGCAGCTCACTGCATTAGATCCCGAGGGCCAGCAAACTTATGAAGATAATTTAGCTAAGTTTTTGATGAAGCTCGATAGCTTAGATAAGGTCACTGCAAAAGTGATTGCTACGATCCCCGAAGAAAATCGCAAGCTGCTTACCTACCATGACTCCTGGCCTTACTGGGCGCGTAAGTATGGCTTTGAGGTAATCGGTGCAGTGCAGCCATCAGACTTCAGCGAGCCTTCAGCCAAGGATGTTTCGGATGTTGTCGATCAAATTAAGGCCAGCGATGTTCCCGCTATTTTTGGCTCTGAGGTATTTCCGAGCAAAATATCTGAGCAAATTGCTCGTGAGGCCAACGTTAAGCTAGAAAATACCGCTGACGATGACCTGCCCGGAGAGGGATCGGCGAGCGCGACTGAGAACACGAATCCTGAGCACACCTATATTGGGATGATGGCGGACAATCTACGCATCTTCGCGAACGCTTTGGGTGGCGATGCAGCGATTGTCGATCAGCTAGATGTGACAAATGTTGTTAAATAATCTAGTTAGCCCGAAAAAAAGCCAACGATGCCGTTAGTATGAAAAGCGCGCGGAGCTGTTTTGAGTTTTTACTTTCAATAGCTCCGACAATCCAATTTCAACAAAATATTTTTGCTCATAATACCTTCTTAAATCTTTCTGTAATAAAGCACTCTATGACTGAAAACAACCGCTAAGGATCAGCCTTCATGCACGCTCTTTTAGAAGCAAGAGATCTATCCTGTGGACATCAGGGAGAATCCACTTTCACAGGATTAAACTTTAAGCTTCATTCAGGTCAGTTTTCTGGCCTTGTTGGCCCTTCTGGCAGTGGTAAGACGACACTTATTAAATCTTTGTTAGGGATTGTTCAGCCCTGGCAGGGTCAAATTTATTATCAGGGACAGCCCACCCTGAAGGCGAATGGCCGGGGGGCGGCTAAGCGGATTTTGCCTAAGGTGGGCTATGTTCCACAGGTGGAAACAGTAGACTGGACCTTTCCGGTGACGGCTGCTGAAGTCGTGATGATGGGCCGGTATCGTCGCGGGTCGGCTTTTAAGCTACAGATGCCTTGGGCCTCGCAGCAAGATCGGGCGATCGCACACGATTTGCTCGTTAAAGTCGGTGCCGCTGATGTCGCTCACAAAGCGATTGGCGATCTTTCAGGCGGCCAGCAGCAGCGGGTCTTTTTAGCGCGCGCGCTGGTGGGCAACCCCGATTTAGTTTTGCTCGATGAGCCCACGAGCAGCGCCGACATTCAAACGCAGCATGAGCTGTTGCACCTTTTGTGGGATCTCAACGATCAGGGCGTGAGCATTTTACTCTCTACGCACGATCTCAATTCTGTTGCAACCCATTTACCCTGGGTTATTTGCTTTAATCACGGCATTATTGCAGAAGGAAAGCCTGCTGACGTGCTGACGTCAGAGACATTGAGTCGTACGTTTGGGGGGGATATGGTGGTGCAGCAGCAGGGCGATCAGGTACTGATTGCGAGCCGTGCAACAACGGTAAGCCACCCGGTTCAGCGACCTCGGCCTACTCTCCTACGGGAGCACAATGCAGATCTTAAAGAATCTTGCAATGATCGCTTGCATTCACAGGTAGAACAGAGCGATCTGATCAACAATGTGCTCTCTTAATATCGGCGACAGGCAATCTTTTTTAGCAAGGCACTATATTTATGGAGCTGTTACTCCGCCCGTTTCAATACGATTTTTTCACGCGGGCGCTGCTGGTTTCCTCCATGGCTGGGTTATTGTGCGGCGTGATGGGCGTTTATATTACCACGCGTCGCATGAGCTACATTGCGCATGGCCTTTCTCACGCGATTTTGGGTGGGGCGGTGCTCAGCTACGTAATTGGCGTCAACTTCTATATTGGCTCTGGCCTTTGGGGATTTGGGGCAGCGCTATTAATTCAATACCTCAGCACGCGCAAGATTCATGCGGACGCGGCAATTGGCATTGTCACGACCGCTAGCTTTGCCATGGGCATTGCGATTATTAGCAGCTACCGGCAGTTTACGCAGAGCTTTGAGGCAGCACTGTTTGGCAATGTGTTGGGGATTGCTCCGGTTGATGTTTGGGTGGTAGCAGCGGTGACCGTCGGGCTGCTGGGCCTGATCGCATTCTTCTATCGTCCGCTATTGTTTTGGTGCTTCGATCGAGAGGTGGCACAGGTGCATGGGGTGCCGGTGCTTTCGATGGATGTTTTGTTTGCGCTCATGCTGGCGGCGTTGCTAGTGACGACGCTGCAAATTTTGGGCGTGACGATGGTAATTTCGGCGGTGGTGATTCCGGCTTCAATTGCGCGGCTGCTGAGCGATAAGTTTGGTCACATGATTTTTATTTCGGCGGGGCTAGGTGCGTTTTTCTCCTTGTTTGGCATTTATCTCAGCTATTACTTTGATATTGCTAGTGGTGCGAGCGTGGTGCTGCTTTCGACGATGGGCTTTGCTGCTGCCATTATCTGGAATAGCTTTGTGCAAAAGCGACAAATCGCGAAAGGGATAAAGGCATGATTTTAGAAGTTGCCATTCTTGATGTGAAGCCTGAGCAGATAGAGCGTTTTGAGTCTGCTTTTGCGCAGGCGCAGATTATTATTGCCTCGGTGCCGGGTTATGTGAGTCACGAACTCAAGCAGTGTATGGAAAACACGTCGCGCTATCTACTTTTGGTGAAGTGGGAAACCTTAGAAGCTCATACAGAAGAATTTAGAGGGTCTGATGAATACTCAGAATGGAAGGCGTTGCTACACCATTATTACGATCCGTTTCCAGTCGTAGAACACTATGAAGCAGTTGAGTTTGAGTAGCGATCGCGCCATTTTCCTGTAAAAGTACTTGACAATATAAGTCCTTTGCTTCCGATAGAATTGAGTAAAAATACGGACTTCATCCATTACTATGGGTCTGTTGCCTGCCTTTGTCGTCAATTACTCGGTTAGAAACCCCATTGCCCCCATGAATATTAGAATTTTCTTTAGTCGTGCTACTTTGTTTGGCGCGATCGCCGGCGGCCTGCTGCTCGTGCCAGGACTCTCTGCTCAAGCTCAAATGGCCGATTCTGACAGAACGTTAGAAGATTTGAAAGGCACAGCGACAACTCAGCCTGTCAATAGCTTACAGGAGCTAAGAGATAGCGCGGCTGAACTAGAGGCAGAGCGCAGCACTCGCCAGCCCATCTATTCTGGAAGTTCGGCTGAGCCTTCAGCAACGGGCAGAAGTGAAGATGTCATGGCAAAGCTGTCTGCAGAAACCGGGCAGGCGACCGTAATGCTGATGAATAATACGGGTGCAGAAGTAACGTATGAAGTGATTGGGCAAACGCCGCCGCGTATGTTGGCAGCAGGTGAAAGCGCTCAGCTAGAGGCGCTGCCGATGCCCGTAACGATTACGGCTGAGCGTCAGGACTTTGGCCTAGTAGATATGATGGTCACAGTTGATGAAGCAGGCGCTTTGAATGTGGCCCTAGAGCGTTCGGATTTTGACGAAATGCAGGGCGCTTTGTGGATTCGAGAAGATGGCTTTGTGTTTGTGAATTAGAAAACTTTTTGTCTTTTTTATTCGTGGATGCGGCCGTTCGGCATAATGGTGCCGGTGAGACGGGCTCCGAGCAACTTAACCATGATTTTGTCGCCGTAGCCAACTTTTGCGCCGCTAAGGTCTGCGCCGCTAAGGTCTGCGCCGCTAAGGTCTGCGCCAATTAAATCAGCGCCGCTAAGATCAGCGTGGCTAAGATCGGCTTGAAGGAGGTTGGCGCGGAATAGGCGGGCTTTTCGGAGGTTGGCGCGGTTGAGGTTGACCTTGTGCATAAAGGTGTCGCTAAGGTCTGCGCCGCTGAGATTTGCGCCGCTGAGGTTGCGGCCTGAGAAGTCTTTTTCTTTGAGGTTAGCGCCGCTCATGTCCACGCCGCTAAGGTCTGGGTCGCGTTTGGCTCTGGCAGGCTGTGGGTCGGATTGGATGGATGAGTAAGTGTAGGTGTCGCTAGGCGATCGCTCAGCAGGGTGAGCCGTGGGCTGTGAGGCCGGAGCCGACGCTTTACGGATTCTTTCGGCAGCGCGGTTGGTAGGTTGGCGGCTGGCCACTTTTGATTTTTTGGCCGCCTGACTGGAAGTGCTCTCGTCTGCAGTGCTGTTTGAGCGACTAGCAGGCGTACTCGCGGACGTGCTACCGTTTGAGGATTGCTTTTGGCTGGCTGATGACGGACTGGCCGTTGTTTTGGTTTGCTCGCCGGTTGTTTCTTTGCTGGCTGTACCTTGGGTTGCGGTCTGTTCTCGCTGGGGCTGCTGGCTGCTGGAATCTGTGTGGGTGGAAGCGCCGTTGCTGTAAGTGTTGGTATAGCTGCTAGCGGCGCGACGGTAGGCTTCGTAAGGGGGGCGATAGCCGCCTGCTCTGCTGTCTTCAGAGCCGCTGGTGCTGCGAGTGCCGGCGTAACCACTAGCACTATGACCGTAGGGGCGATAGGTGGAGTCGTCGCTGGAGCGGGAATAGGCAGAGGCACGACTGTTGCGCGGATATGCAGAGGATGTGGCGCTGTTTCTTTGGCTTGCTTTTTGGGCGGTGCGGCTGATGGGCGGTTTACCGTCTTTGGATTGCGATCGCAAGAAGGCGCGAGCTTCATTGAGGGCTTTGAGCTTAGCTTCGGCCTTTTCTCTGAGGCGATCGCGATCACTTGGAATCCGATCAGGATGCCAAATGAACACCAGATCCTTGTAGGACTGATTCACTTGGAACATAGAAGCACCGGGCTCTAGCTCTAACACTCTATAGGCTTGTTCGATCTGATCCATACGCGCCGTGTTAGCGGGGTTTGCGGTGTGAGTTAGTTTAGATTATGACCGATTGCCTACCCGCTCGGCGTCAATCACTGTAAACCTTAAGAACCTGGCTTAACTTTCCGCAAGGTTAAGCCTTTAATCGCGTCATTTTGTAGAGGCTCATAGCAGTGGTCTGTCTCTACAGCGTGCTGGTTAGTTTTCTGCGATTCTTAGCTCGTTAATATTCCAAAGGACACCGCCTGTAACGGTATATTTCACGTTTTCTATTTTGTTGCGCACCGCCACCATAGAGTACTGACCAATTAAATGAATAAACGGCAGATTTTCCTGGACGAGCTGCTGCGTTTGCGCATAGAGTGCCTTTCGCTTTGTTTCATCTAGCTCCTGAGCTGCCTGCACGTACAGGTCGCTAATTTTTTGTTCCCAGTCATACACAACGCGCCCTGGTAGCGGTGGCTGGCCTACCGGCTGCTGATTAAAAAAGTGCAGGCCGCCTTCTGCGGACCAAAGGTTATTGCTGCTATTCGGCTCAACGCCCGCCCCAAAGCTAAGAATAATGGCATCCCAGGCCAGCGAGCCATCTAAGTCTTCGATCATTTTGTTGAAGTCAATGGGCTGGAAGTCTACGGTAATGCCAATCAGCTCTAAGTTTTGCTTAATCTGTGCACCTGCGGCTTCTCTAATTTTATTGCCAACGTTGGTTCGCAGTGTAAAACGGACAGGATTGCCTTCTGCATCGTGCAGCTTGCTTCCCTGATATTCAAAGCCTGCAGACGTTAGTAGCCGCTTAGATTGCTCAGTGTCATAGTCATATATTTTTACGTCAGAGACATCGTAATAGGGACTCTGTGGCGCTATTTGAGAATTTTGCATCTCGCCAAGCCCTTTAAAGACGTTGTTGAGCATTGACTCTCGGTCAATGGCGTGAGCCACGGCCTGTCGAAAGGCTACGTTGTTGAACCAAGCTGACTTTTTAGGATCGACGGCTGGCTTGCCATTGACAATTCCTTTATTGAGGTTAAAGGTCATAAATAGCCGACCTGTCACCGGCCCACCGTTATATACGGTGTAGTTGCCCTGTTCTTCGTCTTGCTTCATCAGCCCAAAGTTGTCGGGCGTGACGTTCATAATGTCGGCATCTCCTGAGCGGAATCGAACGAATTCGGCATCTTGCGAACTCACGACGGGCCAAATCATCTCTTCAATGTAGGGCTGCTGTTCGCCGTTGGGGCCTTCCTCCCAATAAAAAGGGTTGCGCTGAAAAACAATGCGCTCGCCGGGAACAAAGCGCTTGATGGTATAGGGGCCGTTGCCGACAATTTCAGCAGGGTTGGTGTTGGTGCCCCACTTCGTTAAGAACAAAGGCTGGCCGTTGCTATCTTTATTTTTAACGGAGTCTTCAAGGGCATGTTTTGGCAGAATGGCTACGCCTGTCACACGCAAAAAAGGCGCGAATGGCTCGGGAATTTTAAACTCAACTCGGCGCTCATCAAGCTTACGAACGACGGGCAGCTTACCCTCTGCGCCGATCCTCAGCACGTCGCGCGTGTCAGTAGGAATCTCTTCGTTGAGGACTAACTCATTATAAGTAAAGACGACATCATCGACCGTCAACGGCTCGCCATCTGACCATTTGAGATTCTCTTTTAAGGTGTATGTGATGGTTTTACCGTCCTCTGAAATAATCCAGGACTCTGCTAATGCTGGGATAATTTCGCTGGTGGTTTGATCAATGTCAATTAGACCTGCGTATAAAAAGCCCAGCACGTCACTACTCGTGCTCTCGGTCACGAGAAAATAGTTGAATGTTTTGGGTTCGCCCAGGGCTGTTCTAATCAGGGTTGAAACGTTGGCGCGCTCGGTTCTAAAGTTTTCCAGTCGCAGCTTACTGAGTGGGCCTTGCTCGATAGTTTGGCAGCTAGGGAGAGCGATCGCTAGTCCGCATATCATCAGCCCTAACAGCATAAGCTGCCACAAGCGGTTCAGGTGATTGCCTCGTATTTGCCGGCCCATAATTTTTCAAAAAATTTAGCGAATAGTCTCATCAATATAGATAAAAACTGTCACCTGCGTAAAAAAGCCCCTCAAGGCCGCTCCAAATAGGGAAGCTAAGCGCTGAAGGGCTGTTAAAAAGTGCAATTTTAGCCGTAAAGGTTGGGCGGTAGAGGGCTACCAGCCAGCTTCTGACTGCTCTAAAACGTAGGCGGCGACTGCAGAAATTTGCTCGTCGGTGAGACGGCCCTTGAAAGCAGGCATTGCGTTTTTGCCGTTGGTGACCTGAGTAACGATGTTCTCAACGGAATTCATGTCATACTTTTCTAGATCTGCTTTTTGGAGCGTTTTAGCGGGGTTAACCGCATTTCTGCCGCCAAGGTGGCAAGCGGCACAGTTAGCGCCGAAGGTTTGTGCGCCTACCGCGTCAGCAAACGCAGGGGAAGCAAACGAAAAGGTCAGCAGGGCAAGGAGGCCCGCAAGAAGTCGCTTAATCATAGTTTTTAGAGGAATGTCCTATTTCTTCACAAGAGTGCTCAAGACAGCACTGTCCTAGGCACTCTAGATGGTTTTACACACTCCAACAAAAGACGGTGAGTCAAACAATACGTTTTGTAAACGCCCTGCTACAGCGGACTTTGCAGAACGACTAGGCTACGAGCAGCGACGGGAATTTTGTCAGCTTTGCGAAAGGTTTTGGCACGTTTGACGAAGCCTTCTGTTTTGGTGTCGATAAGTAAGCGCCATTTGCGATCGCGCACATCTTCAGGCAGTGCAAATTCCAACAGATCGTAGTGCGCATTAAACATCAGCAAAAAGCTATCGTCTATAATCTGCTCGCCTTTGTGCGAAGGGGTGGCAATCTCTTGTCCGTTTAAGAATACCGTCAGCGTTTTGACAAAGCCCGCATCCCATTCATCTTTCATTTCATAGCCATCGACGTTAAACCAGCCGATGTCGCTGATGCCGGAGCCGTGAATTTCTCGGCCATAGAACCAGTGACGACGGCGCAAGACAGGATGATCGTGCATGAGCTTGATCAGCTTTTGGGTATAGCGCAAAAAGTCTCTATTAGCGTCGGTTAAATCCCAGTCGAGCCAGGAGAGTTCGTTGTCGTGGCAGTAAGTGTTGTTGTTGCCGCTTTGCGATCGCCCCATCTCGTCACCCGAAAGCAGCATCGGCACACCTTGAGAGAGCATCAGCGTTGCCATAAAGTTTCGCTGCTGCCTTGCTCTAAGCTGAAGCACGCCGTTTTTGTTGGTTCGCCCTTCTGCACCACAGTTCCACGATCGGTTGTGTTCTTCGCCGTCTCGATTGTCCTCGCCGTTTGCATCATTGTGTTTGTTGTTGTAGCTCACCAGATCGCGCAGCGTAAATCCGTCATGCGCAGTAATGAAGTTAATGCTGGCATGGGGTCTACGGCCAGTATGTTCATACAGATCAGAGCTGCCGGTGAAGCGTAGCGCAAACTCTCCGAGGCTACTGTCTTCACCCCGCCAAAAGTCTCGTACGGTGTCGCGATACTGTCCGTTCCACTCTGACCACAGCAGCGGGAATTTACCGACCTGATAGCCACCATCGCCCACGTCCCAGGGCTCTGCAATCAGCTTCACCTTAGAAATCACAGGATCTTGGTGAATAATGTCGAAAAACGTGGCGAGCGTGCCGACTTCAAACAGTTCGCGAGCCAAAGCGGAGGCTAAGTCAAATCGAAAGCCGTCTACGTGCATTTCTTGCACCCAGTAGCGCAGGCTGTCCATAATCAGCTTGAGGACTTGAGGATGGCTCATGCGCAGAGAGTTGCCGCAGCCGGTATAGTCCATGTAGTAGCGTTCGCTGCCTTCAACCAGCCGGTAATAGGCTGCGTTGTCAATGCCGCGAAAGCTCAGGGTGGGCCCCATATGGTTGCCTTCGCCCGTATGGTTATACACCACGTCTAGGATGACTTCAATGCCTTCGGCGTGGAGCGATCGCACCATTTCTTTAAATTCACGTACCTGCTCGCCTTCCATCCCCGCAGCGCTGTAGGTCGAGTGCGGTGCAAAGTAGTTAAGTGAATCGTAGCCCCAGTAGTTAGTAAGTCCTTTGCCCACCAGGTAGCCTGGTTTGGCGTGGAAGTGATGAATCGGCATGAGTTCGACTGCCGTGATTCCCAGACTCTTTAGGTGCTTAATGGCTGCCGGATGCGCCAGACCAGCATAGGTACCGCGTAGTCGCTTTGGCACTTTAGGATGCTGCTTAGTAAAGCCCTTAACGTGGGTCTCGTAGATGACCGTCGCATTCCAAGGTGTTTGCGGTCGCCGGTCGCCCTGCCAGTCGAAAGAGGTATCGACCACAACGCACTTGGGCATGGATTTAGCGCTGTCGTCTTCGTTATAGCTGAGATCCTCGCCTTCGGTGTGCCAGCAGTAACCAAAAGTGGGTTGGCCAGAGGTGACATCACCTGCGATTGCCTGCGCATAAGGATCTATCAGCAGCTTATTGGGGTTAAACCGATGTCCGTTCTGCGGCTCGTAAGGCCCATGAACGCGAAAGCCATATCGCTGCCCTGGCACCACATTTAAAAAGTAGCCGTGCCAGACAAAGTTATAGACTTCGTTTAGCGTGTAGCGAGTTTCTTTGCCTCGCTTGCTAAACAGACACAGCTCTACCTTGGTGGCATTTTCTGAAAATAGTGCAAAGTTCGTTCCCTCACCGTCCCAAGTTGCACCTAAATCGTTCGCCGTCCCTGGTAGTTGCCGAATGTCCATATAAAATAATCAGTCTGTACATATGATTTATCAGCATACCGCGCATTTTCTGTTTGAATGGGCGCGATGCCGCAGACTTCTACCTGTGGGTAGAGCCTGCGAAGAGAGTTTGTAGGTAGGGCCTTGGAAAAATGTCTCGCTATCGGTAGCGAATATCAGCCGCCGCAATCCGATCAAAATATCGGTTGAGTACGGGTGATATGAGGCTGTGTAGTCGCGTTAAGACGCCTATCTCTAGTCCGGGAGAAATCTTGAATTTGTTTTGTGAAATGCCCTTTGAGGAGTATAGAGAAGCGGGACTGTCGAAAAAGCTGATTTTTGGAAAGATTAGGAGAAGTCATACGGTCGTAACCTCATACTTTTTATACTGGGTGAGTAAATATAGCACTGGCGCTGACATCATAATACCGAATTGATGCTAGCTGCATTGATGCCATAGTGCTCTCTTTGAAAGGGATAGGTGGGTAGGACAAGCTTTTTATAGTTATCTGAGGGATAAAGGGTTAGCCAGTCTATAGAGTCCCCTTTGGCATAGGTTTGTGCCCAGTGTTGGAGAGAGTCGGGCTCGGTGCCAAGGCTAAGCGCTGTGGTGTCATCGCTTTTCCAGCAATCAGTGACTGGGCGGCCTGAGAGGACGCTGATGAGAAGCTGACGAAGGTCTGAAACTGAGCGGGTGAGGAGGGCAATGCGGTGGGAAAAGTGCGATCGCCCGGTGCTAGCGGTAAGGCAAAGATCCGTCAGGTTAAGGTTAGGATGGATCGATAGGTGCTGGGCGTAGAGAGCGATGAGCTGAGTGAGGGCAGATGAGGTTCGAGCAGACAGCGGAAACAGCCTGAGGCTTTGACTCTGTGCGGCCTCAGGGCTTGCTGAAATGGGTTTAGCTGGGGCGGATTGAAGGACGAGATGGGCGTTGGTGCCATTGAAGCCAAAGGCACTAACGCCAGCGGTTATGGGTTCGCTACTAGCCGCCAATGGGATAGCGACTTTAGGAAGCTGAAACGGAAGTGCGTTCCAATCAATATGCGGATTGGGCGAGTTTAGGTGTAAATTAGCTGGGATTTCTCGCTGCTCTAGCGCTAGGGTGGCTTTGATTAAGCCTGCGATACCGGCAGCGGCTTCGGTATGGCCAATGTTTGTTTTTACGGCCCCGAGTGAAAGAGATTCGCTACGATTGGGGCTAAAGACCTGGCTGAGAGCAGCGACCTCGATAGGGTCTCCGAGGGCGGTACCGGTGCCGTGCGTTTCAACGTAGCTGATAGCTTCAGGCTCGATGCGGCTATTTTTAAGTGCTTGGCGGATTACGGCGGCTTGAGCAGCGGTGCTAGGAGCCGTGAGGCCGTTGTTGGTGCGGCCATTGTGGTTGGTGGCAGAGCCGAGGATAACAGCGTGGATGCGATCGCCTTGCGCCTGCGCGTCACTGAGCCGTTTGAGCACAACCATACCGCCGCCCTCAGCACGACCAAATCCGCTAGCAGATTCGTCAAAGGTGCGGCAGCGGCCGTCGGCTGAGAGCATTTTGGCCTTTGAAAAGTTGATGCTGGCAGCAGGGGTAATAATGCGATTGACGCCACCGACTAGCGCCATTTGACATTCTTGCTGGCGGAGGCTTTGGCAAGCGAGATGGACGGCGACTAGAGAGGAAGAACAGGCAGTATCAATCGCTAAACTGGGGCCGTTGATGCCAAGTAGATAGGAGAGACGACCGGCGGCGACACTGTGGGTGTTGCCGGTTGCAAGATAGGCGTCAATGTTTGTGGGCGATTGGGAGAGGAGTTGCCCCCAATAGTCGATGCTGCTGATACCGAGAAAAACGCCGATGGGTTGAGTGGCGATCGCATCGGGAGAAATGGCGGCATGTTCTAGGGCTTCCCAGCCGAGTTCTAGGGCGAGTCGCTGCTGAGGATCGAGGCTAACGGCTTCACGAGGAGAGATTCGGAAGAAGGCGGCGTCAAAATCGTATAGGTGGGGGATAAAACCGCCTTTGTGGGAGATTGTTTTGCCGTATGCGTTGGGATTTTTGCTGTGGTAGGCTTCGGCTGACCAGCGATCAGGAGGAATAGGGGCGATCGCATCTATTTTTTGTTGCAACAGTTTCCAAAAGGTCGCAGGCGTATCTGCGCCACCTGGGAATCGACAGCTCATACCAACAATTGCGATGGGTTCATGCTGGGCCTGTTCTATCGCATCTAGCTTGGCCTGAAGATGCTTAAGTGCCAGCAAGGCGCGCTTAGTGGGCAATAGGGTGAACTCAGCCTCAGACAAGGTAGGTTTATTCATAGGGTAGATTGTTTAGTTCTCGTAACAGCAGATTTTCAGCTTCTTCTTCTGACATCTGGCTAATGCCCGCATCTGATGGCGTTGTTTTCCGGGCAGTATGCCTATTTGACTAACATTTGAAGCCGTGATGAGGTGGTCTAGTATTTCTAGGCCCGTGTCGGGTTCGATGAGCGGGATGCGATCGCGTATAAGCCTTTGCTTAACGGCAGTATCGTTGGCTAGCCCCTGTCCGGCCCAGTTAATGCTGAGGGCGAGCAGGTTAGACTGACGGCGGTGGTGGGCGATCGCATCTAAAAAGCTATTAGCAGCCGCGTAGTTTGCTTGACCAGCAGAACCCAGCAGCGAGGCCACTGAGGAGAACATCACAAAGTAGTCTAACGGGAAATTTTGAGTGAGTTTGTGTAGGTTCCAGGTGCCGGTGACTTTGGCTGCCATTGCCTGTTCAAAGTGGGCCCAGGTTTGTTGCTGCAAAGTACTGTCCTCTCTTGTTCCAGCAAGATGGAACACACCTTTGAGCGGCGCTTCAACATTGGGCTGAAGGATGTGAGAGAGGGCTGCTTTGAGACTAACGCTATCGGCAATATTAGTTTGAACGGTTTGAATTTTGACACCGGATTGGGTGAGTTGAGCGATCGCCTGCCGAGCCTGTTCAGCCGGTACACTACGGCTAACGAGCGCTAAGTGCTGAGCACCTTTATCGACTAGCCACTGAGCTAATTTCAGACCGATAGCTCCTGTTCCACCGGTGATGAGATAGGTAGCGTTGGGCAAAATGCTAGTTGCTTGAGTTTGGCGATACGATGGCGGCGTAACTACAACTTTACCCAGGTGCTTAGCCTGCTGCATCAGACGAAAGGCTTCTATGCTTTGCTCAGCGGCGTAAGACTGCACGGGTAGCGGACGAAGTGAGCCTTGCTGAAGCTGTTGTGCAATATGCTTGAGCATCGACTGAATGAGCTTAGGTTGGTTAATGGTCGTGTCTACTAAGTTGATAATTTCGTAGCTAATATCGGGACGGTGCGCGGCCACTTGTGCTGTTGACCAGATACCGGCTTTGCCGATTTCTAGGAAGCGACCTTGTGGAGATAATACGGAAAAGCTTTGTGCGATCGCCTCTCCTGAAAATGAATTAAGCACGACATCAACACCGCCAGTCTGCTGCTTGATCTCGTCGGCAAATGCTAGCGATCGCGAATCAAAAATATGCCGAACGCCCTGTTGTTTCAACAAGTCCCACTTAGGCTTAGAGGCAGTTGCAAAGACTTCTGCACCTAACAATTGGGCGATTTGGACGGCAGCTTGGCCAACGCCACCAGCGGCTGAATGGATCAGGACGCAATCGCCCTCTTTTAGCTGACCTAGCTGGCATAGTGCATAGTAAGCCGTCAAAAACGCAGTGGGAACAGTAGCGGCTTCTACTACTGTTATATTTTCCGGCTTTGAGACAATCAGATCTGCTGAAACGGTGACAAATTGAGCGAAGCTAGCAGGCGCGATCGCCATCACAATATCGCCCACCTGAACATCCCGAACATCCGCGCCCAAAGCAACCACTCGGCCCACGCATTCCAAGCCCAGTGCTCCAGCATCCCCCGGATACAGCCCTAATACATTGAGCACGTCTCTAAAATTAAGTCCCGTTGCCTGAACCTGCAATTCAACTTCTCCCGGCTTCGGCACGTGACGAGATGACGGATGCCACTGAAGCTGTTCTAAAGTGCCTCGGCTTAAGACTTGAAGCTGTAAGTTTTGAGGTTCTTGACTGTCTTTTGGGTAAGCATAGGAGTTACGCATTGACAGATATGCCCCGATGTTGTGAGGCAAACGTGGAGGCAGTCAGATTTTCCAAGATGAACTGACGGATCACGGGTACAAACAACTGTCTCGATATCTCGTAACAGTTGTT
>JBHYED010000018.1:0-97060 GCA_051860365.1 Phormidesmis sp. | reverse complement strand
GATTTTCCCGACGTATTTGAGTGGATGCTAGAACAGGTCGGTGATTTGCCCATGCCCCGGAAGTCAGCTAAAGCACGTTCGCTGACTTCCTTATACGTAGACGGTTTTTCGGCTTAAGTTGATACCCTAGATTTGCTTAACTTGTCTTATGGTTCTGTGAAGTAGATACTGCTTGAGTTAGACGATGTGTGAAGTAAAGCTAGGCTTATACGGAAGGCTCCCTACGGCTATCTTAGCCCTTCACGCAAGCAATGAAGCTTTAAAGCAATAAATAACTTAGGGAAACCACTTTTGTGCTGATTCCTGTTTAGATAACTTGATATAGATAGCGTTGGCCCATGCGTTTTTTTCGATATTTGTCACAATATGGCGAAAAATCGCGGTTAAAGCAATCGTTTCTAAAGCCCCCATCCAATACGGTCGTTTTTTTCATGCGAAACCAGGCTCCCCCGGTTTGCCAAAGCGTATTCGGACTCAGCCTCAGCCTTACCGGAATTATGGGTGCGCTGCATATATCTGCTTTATGTGCTCCCGCACTAGCTAGCCTGACAGCGCTAGAGTCTGAAAACATATCGACGATTAATAGCGATATGTCTAGTCAGGCTACCGCGTCTGCTCTGCCATCAGAACTTGCAGAGGCGACGTCTGATCCTTCCGCGCTTGACAGGTTTGACCGAGGCAATAAAAGCCAGGGGCTAACTGGCGGAAGTTTTTATCAGCCTAGGTTTATTGCGTATTGCAGCTCAGCCGATTGCAATACAGAGATAGCCGAGCTGCTGACCGATCCCGCGATGGTCCATGCGGGTCGCGTTGATATTGGATTGGCCGCGAAAAGTCAAACGCTGGATACCGCAGCACCTGATCTACCGCTGACACAGAATGCCACCCGAGGCAGTATTTTAGAGAATGTGCTAGGCCTCCCCCCTATAGAAACTAGTGATTTGTCTGAGGCTCCCTCTGAGATTCCTAGTCTGCGTGACTCTATTCCGAGAGAGCAGATGATTCGCGATCAGGCGTTGGTTGCAGGGCCGCCGGATGAAGACCTGGGTAAGCTGAGATTGCAACTACAGCGATCGCGCCAAAACGAAGATCTGGGTGTTTTACGCCTGCTCAAAACGGCTCAAGCTGGGCCGCCACTGCCCAAGCAGCCTATTGCCTATGTTTCAGGACGACTAGGATTTCTCGACTCTGACAACGTTTTTAGATCAAACCAAAGAATAGACGAGCAGGTTTATCAATCGGGGCTGACGTTTTTCTTATTTCCCGAGCTTTCAGAAAGCACTAATTTGTATGCGATCGCCGGAACCAGCTTAGCCCGCTACGAACGGCGTGAAGACGTTAACAATAACCAGGTAGATTTCCAGCTAGGTATAAGACAGCGCCTGTTTCCACGTACTCACGTTCAGCTAGGGTGGCGCAACCAAAGCCTCTACAAACCTGGATACAGAGAAAAAATTCTTGGCGTCAACTATATAGAAGGGCAGCTCAGCCATCGCAGTGTTTTGAGCGATAGAACGTGGATAGACGGTTTCTATCAGGCACGCGTGGGCTTTACCGATACCGAAGGTCGCCCGGACACAGTGAGCAAATTCCGCCAGACGGTTACCGTCTCCCTTAATCATGGCTTTAGCCGCGACCTTCGCACGAGCTTGCTCTACCAAGTAGATTTAGATAACTTTACTCAAAAGGCTCGGTACGATACTTACCATCAAATCTTAGGCTCTTTTAGCTACAGGCTAACGCCTGAAACGCGCCTGAGCCTATTCGGCGGCACCCGATTTGGCCGATCCTCCGACCCAACTGTCAACCTAGACGATACCTTTTACGGCGCAGGTCTTAACGTTACGCTTCCACTTTTCTAATCGCAAAAAAAATCCTACATAAGGTCTCGAAAACCTTTGTAGGAACTTTTCGGACTAAGTTTTTAGTTCAGTGAAGCATTTAGCCTAAGGCTGGCCTACCTTCACAGATTCAGACTGTTTCACCGCCGCTGCCAGCATCTCTAGCATCGCAGCCGTTGTATCAATATCAACACAGGCGTCCGTAATACTTTGACCGTAGGTTAGATCGTTCAAGTTGTTGGGAATAGGCTGCTTTCCAGCGATCAGATGGCTCTCAATCATAGCCCCAATAAGATGATGCGAGCCGTCAGCGATTTGCTTTGCAAGACTCTCTAGTACCACCACCTGGCGAGTGTGATCCTTATTGGCATTTGCGTGGCTACAGTCCACCATCACCCGAGGGTTAAGATTTTGTTTTGTTAGGGCGACAGCGGCGGCTTCGACACTAGCCAATTCATAATTAGGGCCTTGCTTACCGCCGCGTAGCACTAGATGACCGTCTGCATTTCCTGTGGTAGAAACGATGCTGGCATGACCGCTCTGATTAATGCCTAGGAAATGATGGGGATTGCTGGCCGCTAGCATCGCATTGGCCGCTGCATCTAAGCTGCCATTCGTATTATTTTTGAAGCCAATTGGCATTGACAGACCTGAGGCCATCTCTCGGTGCGTTTGGCTTTCTGTAGTGCGTGCACCAATGGCCGTCCAAGTGATAACGTCGGCAATGTACTGTGGGGTAATCGGATCTAATAACTCAGTACCTGCGGGCAAACCCATTTCAGCGAGATCAAGCAACAGCTTGCGAGCTAGACGTAAGCCCTCGTTGATGTCATAGCTACCGTCTAAGTGAGGGTCGTTTATGAGCCCTTTCCAGCCAATGCTGGTGCGAGGTTTCTCGAAGTACACCCGCATGACAACTTCTAGCTGGTCAGAAAACTTTCCTCTCAACTTAACTAGTTTTTGCGCGTACTCATAGGCGGCATCTACGTCATGAACTGAGCACGGCCCGACGACGACCAACAGGCGGCGATCTTCGTTGTGCATGATGTTGCGAATGCGATCGCGTGTCTGTGCCACCAAAGCCGCTGCGGTTTCAGTTAGCGGAAGCTGCTCTAAAATCTGATTAGGCGAAAGCAAAGGACGATTCTCAACCACATGAAGATCTTGGGTTTTATACATAGTGCGGGTGTCTACTAAGTAGGTGCCTACCAAAATAAAAAACGAAAATAGCAAAAATAGCCAGTAATTTCCCCATTGTGACAGGTCGCTGCCGAAATGTGGGCACCTGCGTAGGGGATCAAAGATCGCTTTAATAATACCAATTCTGATTGCTTATTTTTACAGGCCGAGTGAAGCGAGCCTCGTGACAAAGGCTGTCTGAGAAATGGCTCGTTCTATATATTCAGGCGACTGCGACTGATAAGGGCCTTTAAGCCGGTCAATATGTTGAATGACGGCACGAGCAGGTAGCGTAGGCACCTCTGGATCGTAGGCCGTTGGACGCGCTAATGAGCTGGAGAAACCTTTAAAGATAATCACGGTATCTTCTTCACCATCCACTTCAGCCTGTACAAGTAGAAGCTCTCCTGGAAACCTAAGCGTGTAGTTCTCTAGTCGAGCCGATAGCGCTACAGAGTGATCCATGCTGAAAATGTTGAAATAAGGATCTGAATGAGCCTACTGATTTAGCGCTGAGCGACCCTGACGACCTAGCTTCACCAATAGAAAATAGCCTAAATATGCGGCGTATACAACCAGGCCAGAGATGCCCCAAAAGGCTATAAATCCTCCGGTAAAGCCATCGAGAACAGCATCTTTGAGAAGCAGAGAAGGCTCTAGCCAAGCTTGGCAGCTTGCGCTTGTAAACTCTAATGTGGAAAAAGCACAGCCAATGAATAGTAGCTGTACAACCGCGCCAATAGCGCAGTACACCGTAATTGCCCAGCGCCAGGCATTGAAGCCTAAGTTGATAGACCGCTTCGGCTGCTCGCGAATCTCTTCGTTGAGGTCGGCCCAAAACCATACGCTAATTGGAATCAGCAGCTTGGACAGAAAAGCAGTCACAAAGCTAACAGCTAGCCCGCCCATCATCAAGCATACTGTTACGGCTAGCAGGCTCGAAACTCGCCAGTAAATGGTCAGCAGCCGACTAATGGCTTCAGACTTTTCTACCCACGACCAAATTAGCAGCGTAAGTGGGATGAACACGGCAAACAGCAGCGCCAGCCGATAGTCAGTGAAAACCAGAGCACGAACGGCTAAAGGGTTTACGAACACGGGAGCAACAATGGGTAATGAGCAGTCATCAATGTAGCACTTAGCTGGTGAATGAACGTTTGATTTGCTAGGTGATCGCACAGAATCGGTTGAAAATACTGAGGGCAAGCGCAAAAACCCTCCGTAAAAACCGTTTAAAGCGTGAAAGGAAGAGAGCCCCTATTAATAGGTAAATCCTCTTCCTTTGCTTACTCTTAAGATGCCAACTGTCAGCAATTTTTAGCCATCTATCTTTAGCAGCCTTATCAGGCTAGCTCAGCGACTAACTTTAGTTGTCGTAGACGCGGCACTCATCTGCCTCAGGATTATCGTCGCAGTACTTGTCAAACGAAGACTTTACAGGCTGCTTGTTTTTTTGGTGAGAAGCTTCGGCCTGAAGTTCTTCCACTACATCCCAAGCAGCGGCGCACTCTTCGGAGTTGCTGCCATCAGTGGCGCATGCTTCACGAGCCGATGTAATTTCAGTTTGGATTTTTTCTTGAATGTCGCTCATAGCAAACCGTATTTTGAGTAAATTTTAATGAGGTATGATTCTCACTCATTCTAGCTCGGCCAACCGCCAAACTGCCGTATCATAGATGGCAGTTTGATAGCAGCCATAGAATGGCGACTAATGTGCTCAATAGTTAGTATCTCAGTCAAACTGGATAAAATGCTCTATCCATAGAATTATCTTAAGGAATCCCTTCGTATGGAGCGAGACAGTATGAAGTGGGCCAGTGCAATTTCGACCAGCGTATCTTTAGAAGCTGCCATTAAAGAAGTCACGCAAGCAGCGCTCGGGCAGTTGGGAGATAAAAGACCTGATCTTGCTTTAGTGTTCGTGTCTGTCGCGTTTGCTAGCGAGTATGCCCGCCTGCTGCCGTTGCTGAAAGAAAAGCTGGATGTGGCTCACATTGTAGGCTGTAGCGGTAGCGGCGTGATTGGCATGGCCGATGAGTTTCCAGAGGAAGTAGAAGAAGGTGCGGCCCTAAGCTTAACACTGGCTTATCTCCCGAATGTTGACATTAAGAGCTTCCATTTTACGGCGACTGACCTGCCTGATTTGGACAGTCCGCCGGGGCAGTGGAGTGAGCTAGTTGGTGTGGATTCTGCAGCGAGTCCTAGCTTTGTACTGATGGCCGATCCGTTTTCATCCGGGACTAGCGAGCTGCTGCAAGGGATTGACTTTGCCTATCCTGGATCTGCGAAGGTGGGTGGACTGGCGGGAATTGAAAGCTTTAATCGCAGCAGCGGTTTGTTTTGTAATGACAAGCTGCACCGTGAGGGCATTGTGGGAGTGGCGCTGTCGGGTGAGATTGTGATGGAAGCGATTGTGGCTCAAGGGTGCCGGCCCATTGGTGATTTGTACCGGGTGAGTGAGGGCGATCGCAATATTATGCTCAAGCTAGCGCAAGAAGATGTTGTTGAAGCTGAATCGCAAACGCCGCTTGATGTCCTGCAAAACATCTTTCAAGCCTTGGATGAAGAAGACCGCGAGCTAGCCCAAAATGCGCTGTTTATTGGCGTTGCCCAAAGCGGCTTTAAGCCCAGCCTTACCCGTCGAGATTTTCTCATTCGCAACCTAGTCGGCGTAGACCCACGCAATGGCTCGATTGCCGTCGCGGATAAAATTCGCCCAGGGATGCGCATTCAATTTCATATGCGCGATGCTCAAACCTCTGCCGATGACTTAGAAAACTTGCTGCGCCGCTACCGGGTAGAAAGCCTGGAAAATAATTTGGGAAGCGGCGGCTCATCACCGGTTGGGGCACTGCTATTTTCATGCACGGGACGCGGTGAAGGCCTTTACGATGCGCCAAACTTCGACTCTGACTTGTTTGAGCAGTATTTAGGCCCGCTGCCGATTAGTGGATTCTTTTGCAACGGAGAAATTGGCCCGGTTGGGGCGACTACGTTCCTGCACGGATTCACCTCTGTATTCGGCATTTGCTCCCAACCAAAACAGTCTGTCGATAACGCCTAGGCTTCTTCGCCATCAAGCTTCTCACCAGTTACTAAAGACTCTCGGTTGTGCGGTTTCATCAATCCATCAAATCCTGGCCCTACAGGTACGATTCCGCCTGGGTTCAGCGGGAATAAATTGCCGTAATAGTCACGCTTTACGGCTTCAATATCACAGGTTTCGGCGATGCCTGGAAGCTGATAGATGTTACGTAGGTAGCCGCTGAGGTTGGGATAGTCGGCGATGCGATGGCGATCGCACTTAAAGATCCCGTGATACGCCACATCAAACCGAACCAGCGTCGTAAACAGTCGAACGTCAGCCAGCGTTAGCGCCTGCCCGCACAAATACCTTGATTTAGCTAGCCTTGCATCTAGCTCGTCTAAGGTACCAAATAGTTCGCCGACCACCTGGTCGTAGGCCGACTGCGTTTGCGCAAAGCCACATTTATATACGCCATTATTTACCGTGTCGTAAATTTTGTCGTTGAGCGCGTCAATGTCGGCTCTCAGCGCCTCGGGATAAAGATCAGGCCCGTTAGAAAATGTCTCAAATTCACTGTTCAGCAGCTCGATAATATCGGCGCTTTCATTGTTCACAATCGTCTGCGTTTTGCTGTCCCAAAGCACTGGCACCGTCGCCCGCCCTGCATAGCCTGAATGACATTGGCTGTAAAAGTCAGGAAGAGAACGACAGTTTGTAAAGGGCATTGCGGCCTGATCGGGTTCAAATAGCCATCGTCCCTCGTTAGTAGAGGGATAGACCATGAGCGTGCCAATCGTTTCGGTGAGTCCTTTGAGCTGTCTGGTCACTAGCGTTCGATGCGCCCAAGGGCAGCTCATTCCCACAATCAAAAAGTAGCGCTGAGATTTGGCGGTAATTTCACGACCCCGAAAGGCACTTTGGGGCCGCACGTAGTCGCCTGCTTTGCTACGCGGAGCCATCTGCGACATCATGGTATGCCACATCGTGTTCCATACAAATTTGCCAGTACGGACAATGAGGCCAGGGGGTAGCGCTGCGCGTTTGGGAGACATGAGAGGCGATCGCAATGAAGTTTGCTTGCGAGCACAAAAAATAACCCGCAGCCTAAATAGTAGACTGCGGGCGTTAGGACTATGTGATTTTGCCTAGCTAACGACTTTGCTCGCCAGCAGCGTTTTGACAGTACCCAGCAGCTCGCCGGGGCGAAAAGGCTTAATCACATAGGCATCTGCGCCTTGCTTAATGCCCCAATACCGATCAAATTCTTCGCTTTTTGACGAGCATAAAATGACCAGAACATTTTGGGTAGGCGGATTGCTTTTGACCCAGCGGCACAGCTCGTAGCCGTTCATATTAGGCATCACGACATCCAGCACAACCAAATCCGGTGGATCGGCCGCAATTTTGTCTTTAGCTTCTTGGCCATCTTTGGCCACTGCAATCGTAAGCCCTGATTTGTCTAACAGGCCCGAGATCATCTCTCGAAGCATGGGGCTATCATCTACGACTAATACTGTGCTCATAGTTTGATGTAGATTCAACGGCTTGGTTTATCTAAGGTGCCCTAAGCCTGCTTAAGGAATCTGATTCACTTCAAGAAACGAATCCAGCAATAGGAGAGTTCAAGGCGATACGTTAAGCATTCCCTTCTAAGACTTCTCTAGCGCCTCCAGAACAGCCTTTGGCTGCAATTTATCTTTAAACCAAACAATAGGAGCAGAAACCCCTTTAGTATCAACCCCTGCTTTTTCCAGGTTCAGCCGCTCTGAAACGGCTAAAACTAAGTTTTTGCTGTCGGCTTGGCTGACCTGATAAAACTTTTTGCGTAAATATTCTGGTCGCCAGTAGCCGACGATTTCTAGCAAAAAAACGCGCCCGTCAGGATGCACCAGTCGAAAGTCTGGAATCATGACGCTACCAGGGATAGGCACTAAATCGACTTCTCGCTCTAGCTGCCATTCGGTTTTTGTTTTGGCCCACTTTTCAGCAAAGGCTTGCTCTAACATGCTGTCGTAGGGTTGGCCGGGGGGATAGTGGCTGACCAAATCGCAGCTATCAGCAAGGCTAAAGGCTTTTTCCTGAGCGGTTTTGGTATAGGGATTTTTCCACTGAAGTTTGGCGGTAAGCTGCCAGCGTGTGACGTGCAAAATGGCAGGAACAAGTTTGGCAATATCCACGCCGTAGCGGGTGCTGTTGTTGAATAAGCTGGCAGGGCCGTCAATGGTGATAGTGAATCCCTGATCGGCTTCGCCTTCTATGTAGGTCATGAGGCGGAAAAGCTTAAGGTATTTGAACATGAGCTTGTACTCGCCGGGGTCGTTGCGGTGCAGGTTCATCACAACGTGGCTGGCTTTGTAAAAGATGCCCTGTACCTGAGAGAGGTTGTAGCGATGGAGTAGGGCTTCGGGTGTGGGCGCGCTGAAGCTGGTGAGAATGCGGTTTTCTTTGAGGTCGGCGTATAGGCCTGCTTGAATGTGAACCGGTTCTACGTCGCGATTTAGCTCTTGGGTGAGCTGGGCGGCGAGTGTGGCGAGATGGGTTTTGGCAGCGGCAGGGCTAGGTGTGGTGGTCGCGGCTAGGGCGAAGATGCGATCGCGCAGCACGTCAGGATCTAACGGACTGACAATTTCAAACTCACTAAAGCTATTGCGCAATAAGTGAGCGAGCCCGCGCTTGATGCGATAGTCGGTGCCTTCGCCTTCCCAAAGATGTAGCTGCCGGTCGAGGGTGCCTTGAGTAGTATTAATGGCGGCTGTAAATAGGTCGATAGCGGATTGGGCGATCGCAACATTGGCTGGCTTAACGGCGAGCTTTTTGGGCACGAGCGAATCGCCACTGTAGTTGTGAATGAGTAAAGGTGAAGGTAGCGTGGCTGGATTCCTCCAAATTGCGTACGATTGCGGATGTCTCTTACCTATAATAAGGAGAAACGCTCAAGGGGCTCTGTTAGCTTTGGGGGCGATTGATTCTGTTTACGTCCGACTTTTCTAGGTAAGTTATTTCCTTTGATTCAAGCTGAAACTCTAGATTTATTAGAATGGCCCCGGTTATGTCGTCATCTCGCTACTTTTACGGCGACCAATATTGGCACTACTGCGGCGCAACGGCTGCCAATTCCTAAAAGCCGTGAGGAAAGTGAGGCGCTAATGGCGCAAACGGTGGAGGCGACTCAGCTAGAATCAACGGTTGGCGGCTTGCAGTTTGGCGGTATTCGAGATATTGGCGTGGCGCTTGAGCGGGCGCAGGTGCAGGGCATTTTGTCTGGAGACGAGCTGCTAGATATTGCCACGACCTTAGCCGGGGCTAGGCGACTGCGCCGACAGATTGATGCGCAAGACGATTTGCCGGTTCTTCAAGATTTGGTGTCTGAGCTGACAACATTTCCCGAGCTGGAGCAGGAAATTCACCGCTGCATTGATGACCGGGGAAAAGTGGCCGATCGGGCCAGCGATAAGCTAGCTGGCGTGCGTCAACAGCTAAAAGTTGCGCGCGATCGCATTTACACCAAGCTTCAGCGCATTATTCAGCGGCAGGGCGGCGCGGTACAAGAAAGCCTGATTACGCAAAGGAGCGATCGCTTTGTTATCCCGGTAAAAGCCGACCGCAAAGATGCTATTCCCGGTATCGTTCACGACGTTTCAACCAGCGGGGCTACACTGTATGTAGAGCCTCACAGCGTTGTAGACAACGGCAACAAACGCCGCGCCCTCCGCAAAGAAGAAGAGGTTGAAACAGAGCGCATTCGTCAGCAGCTCACCTATCAGGTCGCTGAAGTGCTTCCTGATCTAGAGCATCTAATGATTACCGTCGTGCGGCTAGATTTAGCAGCGGCGCGGGCTCGCTACGGCCTATGGATGGATGGCAATGCGCCTCGATTTGTTGAAAAAGAACAAATTACGCTGCGCCATTTAAAGCATCCTTTACTGCTATGGCAACAAAAAAAAGAACAGAAAGGAACCGTTGTCCCAACAGATTTAGTCATTCGCCCCGACTTACGAGTAGTGGCGATTACCGGCCCTAATACGGGCGGTAAAACGGTCACCTTAAAGACGCTCGGGCTCGCTGCTTTAATGGCAAAAGTCGGCATGTTTGTCCCGGCGAGAGAGCCTGTAGAACTACCTTGGTTTGACTCGGTGTTGGCTGATATTGGTGACGAGCAGTCTATTGAACAAAGCCTATCTACTTTTTCGGGACACGTGAAGCGAATTGGCAGAATATTAGATGCCCTTGGGGAAAGCTCAGAAGAAAATGGCGAGAAGAGTGCGAATTCTTTGGTGCTGCTAGATGAGGTGGGTGCGGGCACTGATCCTTCAGAAGGGAGTGCTTTAGCGATCGCCCTCCTAAAGCATCTAGCCGATCGCACCCGTCTCACAGTGGCAACCACCCACTACGGCGAACTCAAATCGCTTAAGTACGAAGACGACCGCTTTGAAAACGCCTCGGTTGAATTTGACGATGTGAAGCTAGCGCCGACATATCGCTTGCTGTGGGGCATTCCTGGGCGCTCGAATGCCCTTTCAATTGCGCGGCGACTTGGCCTCAGAGAAAGTGTGCTCAATCAGGCTAAACAGCAAATGAGCGGCAAAGACGAAGATATTAATCAGGTGATTGAAGGGCTAGAGGCGCAGCGGCAAAGGCAGGAGAGAAGGGCTGAGGAAGCTGAGAAGCTGGTGGCAAAAGCAGAGAAGTTTTATAAAGAGGTGGAGGCGCGGGCTCAGAGTTTGCGTGACAGAGAAGACAAGCTGAAACGGCAGCAGGAAAAAGACGTTGAAACGGCCCTGCTCCATGCGCGAGCCGAAGTGGCTAAGGTGATTCGCGATTTGCAAAAAGGGGGACAGACAGGGCAAGATGCTCAAAAAGCCACTGAAACGTTGAATGCAATTGAAGAAAAGCGCCTGCCGACGGGCAAGCATCCGGCCAAAGTGAAGTCTACTGGCCTAGGTTATCGACCTAAAGTTGGCGATCGCGTGCGGCTTTCTAGCTTGGGTGGTCAGCTTGCCGATGTGCTTGAGGAAACTGACAACGACAACAGAGTTGTGGTGCGCTTTGGCATTATGAAAATGACGGTGGATCTTTCAGATATTGAGTCACTCAAAGGTGAGAAGGCGGAAGTCGTAGAGAAGCCGCCAAAGGCTCAGCCAATGGTGAAGACGCCGCCGCCAGAAGCGCCAATGGTGAAAATGGAGAGCAATACGGTGGACTTGAGAGGAATGCGCGTGGTGGAAGCTGAGAGCGTGATGGAAGAAGCGATCGCCCATGCCAATGGCCCGCTTTGGCTGATTCACGGGCACGGTACTGGCAAGCTCCGACACGGCGTACACGAGTACTTAAAAACGCATCCTCAGATCAAAAGCTTTGAGATGGCCGACCAGGTAGACGGCGGCAAGGGCGTCACGGTGGCAAAGATATGAAGAAACGTTTTTGAAAACAACTTCCGGAAACGACAGCTAAGATTGTGAGGAACGTACTGGACGCTAACTCTTCTGCTCTAGAAAGATAGGAGAAATAGGCGTAAAGTACTCACTGATGCAGGCACGCCGAAAATCCTCATAACTATGAAAATGTTGAAAGCTAAAAAGACTCAAAGATGGTTCGCTAAAGCCACACTAGCAATCGGTGTCGTGACGATGCTGACGGCGATAGAGGTGCCTGTGATCGCGGCCGAAACCGACCCTAAAGTAGCGCGAATCGAAGAGCTACTATCGCTCACTAATGCTAGCGATATGGGCATTCAGGTCATGGAGAGCATGGTTGAGCAGTTTAAGCTAGCCGGGCCTGAAGTGCCGGATGAGTGGTGGGATGGCTTTATGGCAAAGGTCACCGCTGAAGACCTAGACAATTTGATTGTGCCGATATACGCCAGAAACTTCACCGATGCTGAAATTGACGCCATGATTGCGTTTTATGAAACGCCAGAAGGCCGATCTGTCATGGCAAAAATGCCGACAGTGATGCAAGAAAGTATGATGGCTGGCCAGATGTGGGGCGCGAGCCTGGCTGAAGAGCTACTGCGTGAACTCGAAGCAGATGGCTATAACCTTCAAACCTCTATGCCCAAAGAGATGCAGGCACCTGAACTACAACCGGAAAGGACTGCCTCTGGGTTGGCCGCATTGCTGTAAGTGACAGACCGGTTGAGATTCATCCCATATATACTGCGGTGGGTGCTAGCCTAGAAGATATTTTGAGCGACGTCGATGAGTCGGCCTCGCTTGCTATCTTTCAGTACCCATGAGTAAAATTGTCGTCGGTTTATCCGGAGGGGTAGACAGCTCCGTAGCCGCAGCCGTCCTTCACGAGCAGGGCCACAACGTTACAGGCCTCACGCTTTGGCTAATGAAAGGCAAGGGTCAGTGCTGCTCGGAAGGCATGACGGATGCGGCCCAGCTTTGTGATGAGCTAGGTATTAACTACCAGGTTGTAGACTCGCGCGAAGTCTTTGAAAAGCACATTATTAACTATGTGGTAGACGGCTACGCGCAGGGGGTGACGCCGCTGCCCTGCTCACAGTGCAACAGTACGGTGAAATTTGGGCCGATGCTGAGCTATGCCATCAACGAGCTAGGCGCTGACTATATTGCTACGGGCCACTACGCTCGGATTACGCACAGCGAAAATACGGGGCGCTACGAACTCCGACGGGCAGTGGATCTCAATAAAGATCAGTCCTACTTTTTGTATGATTTGAGCCAGGATCATCTGGCGGCGACTCAGTTTCCCTTAGGTGAAAAGACCAAGCCAGAAACACGAGCGATCGCAGCCAAACTCAGCTTACACACGGCTGAAAAACCTGAAAGCCAGGACTTATGCCTAGTAGAGCAGCATGGCTCAATGAAAACCTTTTTAGAAAAGTACCTAGCGCCTAAGCCAGGTGAGATTATTGATACGGCTGGCAAAATTGTCGGTCAGCACGAAGGCATTCATAACTATACGATTGGACAGCGGCGGGGACTGGGGATTGCTGCGCCCAATCCGCTGTATGTGGTGAGCCTGGACGTGGGCCGAAACCAGGTAGTGGTCGGTGAGCGCGACAGTGTAACGACGCCTGAGTGCATCGCTCATCGGATGAACTGGGTGTCGATTGCTGAGCCCTCTGGGCCGATTCAGGTGCTCGCGCAGATTCGGTATCGGTCGCAAGCGATTGGGGCGACGGTGGTGCCACTAGTCTTTGATGAGGCCTTTAATGGAGCTTGCGATGAGACTTCTACCGGATCAGGGACGGTGAGTTCTGAAGATAGCGTTAGGAATCGGACTCGTCGTGTCAAAATAATTTTTGATGAGCCTCAGTTTGGGGTGACACCAGGGCAGGCGGCTGTTCTATACGATGGCGACGGTCGGGTGCTAGGGGGCGGTATTATTGAGCCCATGCTTGGAAAACCGTGCCCAACCGAAAGTAAGCAGTAATTAGTGATAGAGGAACTTCCCATTGAGTGCAGTAAAAGACGGTATCGCGCCCCACGGCGGTACGCTAATTAATCGCTTAGCAAGCGCTGAGCAGAAAAAAGATTTTTTGAGCAAAGCAGATTCTTTGCCGCGTGTGACGCTTGATCAGCGGGCGGCATCTGATTTGGTGATGATTGCCATTGGAGGCTTTAGCCCGATTAAAGGCTTCATGAGTCAAGCGGACTATGAGCCAGTGGTCACCGATATGCGCCTAGCAAGCGGCTTGCCTTGGTCTGTGCCGGTTACGCTATCGGTCACTGAAGCGGTGGCTGAGCCTTTAGAAATTGGCCAGCTCGTGCGTTTGGATGATGAAACTGGCCGCTTTATTGGCGTGCTGGAGCTAAGCGAAAAGTATACCTACGATAAGAAAAAAGAGGCGATTAACGTCTATCGCACTGACGAGGAAAAGCATCCTGGTGTGAAGGTGGTTTATGACCAGGGGCCAATTAACCTCGCAGGCGATGTGTGGCTACTAGAGCGGGATGCGCATCCGCTGTTCCCTAATTATCAAATTGACCCGGCCCAGTCACGTCAGCAGTTTCGCGATCGCGGCTGGCAGCGCGTTGTTGGTTTTCAAACCCGCAACCCCATCCACCGGGCTCACGAATACATCCAAAAGTGCGCACTCGAAACCGTAGACGGCCTGTTTTTACATCCCCTCGTTGGCGCGACCAAAAGCGATGACATTCCGGCGGATGTTCGGATGCGCTGCTACGAAATCATGATGGAAAACTACTTTCCTAAAGACCGGGTAATCTTAGCAATCAACCCATCTGCCATGCGCTATGCGGGGCCACGGGAAGCGATTTTTCACGCGCTCATTCGCAAAAACTATGGCTGCACTCACTTTATTGTGGGCCGCGACCATGCAGGCGTAGGCGACTACTATGGCACCTACGATGCGCAAGCAATTTTTGATGAGTTCGAGCCCGGTGAACTCGGGATTACACCCATGAAGTTTGAGCACGCGTTTTACTGCACACGCACCAGCACCATGGCGACGACAAAAACGAGTCCGGCAACGCCAGAGGAGCGGATCCATTTGTCGGGGACTAAAGTGCGAGCGTTATTGCGTGAAGGCAAACAGCCACCGCCAGAGTTCTCTCGACCAGAAGTGGCTGCTGAGCTGATTAAGGCGATGCAAGAGAAGTAGAAGAAAAAGCACAGAGCGCTACTGCATGAAGCAGAGCGCTCGCGGTATACGTTGTCTGTCTGCGCTAGGTTAAAAGGAGGGGTGAGGTCTGATGGGTTTAAACCGACGAGCATTGTTAAAGCGAACGGGTGCGGCGATCGCGGCATTGGGGCTTACCGATCTGGCGACTAGTGTAGGCATTGGCAATAAGGCTGAGGCCTACGCGCAGTCTTTGGGACAGGGGCAGGGGCAGCCTAAAGGCCGTAAGCTGGCTTTGCTAATGGGTATAAATAATTACAAAGAAGGGGCGCTGCCGTTTGATCAGTCGGGACAGCTTGCGGGGGCGACAACAGATGTTGACCTGCAAAGAGAGCTGCTGATCTATCGATTTGGCTTTTTGCCGAAAGATATTGTTTGTTTAAAAGATGAACAGGCAACCAGAGATGGTATTTATCAGGCTTTTGTCAGTCATCTGATTGAGCAAGCGCAGGCTGAAGATATTGTTGTTGTTCATTTTAGCGGCTATGGCGCGCAGGTTCGAGTAAAAGATGAGGCGGGCACTCAGGAAACATTGCGATCGCTTGTCCCTCATGATGGACTCCTGCCTACGCGAGGTCGCCCTGCGCTTAACGATATTTTAGAGGTTGAGCTAAAGTCTCTTTTAAAGCAGCTCAAAACCAAGAAAGTTACGACTGTTATTGACGCCGGCTTTGTTGATATTTCTGCGCCGCTTTCAGGTGGCTTGAGATCTCGCTATCGGTCGGCGATCGCAACCGGCCAGCGCCCGACTGCTTTCCCGCAGCTCACTAATCAGCGCCTTGCAAAATCATCAGAGGCGTTTCCAGGCACGTTGCTACGCGGTGCTGAGCTAGACGATTCTGTGATTGAGCGGCAGTGGGCTGACTTTAGTGCGGGCGCGTTTACCTACGTATTAACGCAACATTTGTGGTCAGCTTCAGCGCCTGCGACTGTGAAAGAGACTATGGGACGAACTCAAGAAACGCTTATGCGCTGGGGCGGCAGCAATCAACAGCCCGTCATCAGCGGCAATCGCAGCTTAGATATTTTGGGTTCGGAGAAAACACACCCTGTATACAACATGCCCATTGTGAGCGATACCCAGGGCCAAGGGATTATTCAGTCCATTAATGCCGACAGAACGGCAACAGTATGGCTAGGCGGGCTTGCACCGCGATCGCTAGAGTACCTAAATACCAATACCGTATTTTCCTGCGATGGGCGTCAGCTTTCGCTCAAATCCCACAGCGGCCTAGCAGCAAAAGCGAAAATTGTAGATATCTCTAGCAACCGTGTGCCGCCGCTTACAGCAGGTCAGCCTATTTTTGAATTGGTAAGGGTGCTGCCCAAAAATATTAATTTGATTGTTGCATTAGACAGTAGCCTTGAGCGAATTGAGCGGGTCGATGCCACCAGCGCGCTTGCAAGCCTTTCCTTTGTAACTTCTACGTCTGGTACTGACTTGCCAGCGGATTGTCTGCTAGCAAAGCCAATTATGGATAGAACAGAAACGCTAACGGCGAGCCTAAATCTTAAAAGAATGTCACAGGCGAGTTCGGCAGAAGAGAATTCTGATGCGGTTGATATGGCTGGAACGACTGGGTATGGACTGTTTTCTTTGACGCGATCGCTCATCCCCGGCACGCTAGCTTTGCAAGAAGAGGCCATTAAACCTGCCATCAGTCGCCTTACCCACAAGCTACAATCTTTAATGGCGCTAAAAATGCTGCGTCTCAGTGAAAATAAAGCCTCTTCACAGCTACCTGTTCGGGTCGTTTTGGAAATGGTAGATCCTGAAACAAAGCTGCTCATCAGTCGTCAAACCCTGCGACCCAATCAGCTTCAGGGCAAGCAATCCGCCAGCCTAAACAAATTCACGCCCAAAGTCCCCGTTGGCAGCCGCATTCGATATCGCTTGTTCAACGACGGTGACGTGCCGCTGTACTACACCCTTATCAACGTTGATCCTAGAGAACGGCTGTCGGCCTTTTGCCCCGTGATGGGAATATCTGCGCAGCCCGCTCAGACGACACCTGATGCGTATAACGAGGAGGCTAATAGCTTAATTGCCGCCGCCAGCATTATTCCAGGCAGCTCAATTTCCATTCCTAGCGCTGATTTAAACTGGTCGGTAGAAGCACCCACTGGCCCTGTAGAAACCTACGTTGTGTGCAGCACATCTCCGCTCATCAACACTTTTAATACGCTACTAGCGGCAGCAGCTAACAGCGGTCGCCAGCGCGTTAGCCCACTCCCCAACCCATTAGAAGTCATCAGAGCCCTTTTCTCAGACATCAACAGAGGCGACAGTGCAGACGAATACATATTAGATGTCTCTCAGTGGGCTACCCTCAACTTTACCTATCGAACGGTTTAAGAAAATAAGCCTTGTTGCCTGAGCGCCTCAGTCTCCTAAAACAACAGATTTGCTTTTGGGGGCGATCGTAGCACTTCAGGCAACGCTGATCTAGGAAAAAGCTTTGCAGTCATAAAAATCTGCAACAAACAACTTGTGGGAAACTGACTGTATTCTACTTCAGTCCCTTACCCCACTATCAATGCACTACACCTCCGACGATCTTCAGCGCTTTCTTGACATCGCCACTGAGGCCGCTTCAGCAGGCGGCGCAGTTCTAAAGCACTATTGGGGCAACCTCTCAAGCATTCAATCTAAGGGTCGCCCTGGAGATTTGGTCACTGAAGCGGATAAAGCTGCTGAAAAAGAAGTTTTAGCGGTGCTCCGGCTGCATTTTCCTGACCACGCTATTCTGGCTGAAGAATCTGGTAGTCTCAGGGCTGCTGGCAATCAAGCTGACGGTCTTCTGTGGGCAGTAGATCCGCTAGACGGCACCACTAACTATACGCACCAGTATCCCTTCTGCGGCTGCTCAGTCGGCCTTTTGATTGATGGGAAACCGGCGGTCGGGGCAGTTTTTGATCCGGTTCATGACCATCTTTTTCGCGCTGCAAAAGGCCTTGGCGCGACCTGCAATCGCGAGCCGATTAGCGTTTCGGGCACCAAGTCTTTAGCTGATAGTCTCCTGGTGACAGGCTTTGGCTACGACCGCCGCGAAACGATTGATAACAACTACGCTGAGTTTTGTCACCTCACCCACCTCACGCGTGGCGTTCGGCGTGGGGGTGCGGCGTCGATGGATTTGGCCTATGTGGCCTGCGGTCGGCTAGATGGCTATTGGGAGCGCGGACTATCGCCTTGGGATATTGCAGCCGGTACGATTTTAGTTGAGGAAGCAGGCGGGCAGGTGACGGCTTACGACCAAAGCCCTTTTGAGATTAAGTCAGGGCGAATTTTGGCGACAAATGGCAAGGTGCACAGCGAACTGAGCAGTGTCCTTAGCAAGGTAAAGCCATTAGCGCGATTTGCGCCCGGTTCGTCATCGAGTGGATCACTTTAGCGCGATCGCAACCATCTTTACCGTTACAGACCACTCTTTGGGCAATGTGGCTAAGCTGCAACAGTCCTGCTGAATGGCATGCTGGTCACGTTGAACACCATTTGACAGATAAACATCAGTAAATGCGTATTAACTGACTTGTATAGCTAGACATATTTTTCTTTACAAAAAGTTCTATCTTTAGAGATATTTACGTAGCGCCGTAGCTAATTTGACGGTGCAAAATTGAAGTTGCGTGGTAGTTTTCAATACATCGGCGTAGCGTTAACGATTTGAGGTCAAAAGGCAGGTTTAAACGACGAGTTTATACGGCCCCTTTTCTAATTTAAAGGTCAGGTGTTTTTAGGTATGCTTTTGGCTAGTAAAAGTCTGGGTTACTAGTGCCTGGCAGTACCTATTTTTATCAAGCTAGCTTCTTGAGGAGCAGGCTTAAAAGTTTGTGATGGCGAAAATACAAAGAATAATGGAACACAAATGATCAAAAATAAACGCTCTCTTTTAAGGCCGCTTTCGATGCTAAGTGCCTTTGCAGGGCAGATGATGAGGCGACTAACCCAACTGTCAGCTAGGTGGTTTAGCGAGGGGCCAGATGGGTGGGCGGTGCTGCCGATGCTGCTGGTTTTGATGGCGATCGCAGCCCCCGCCGCTATGGCTCAAGACGCTGCCGAGCCCACTTCATCTTTAGCCGATGTTATTTTTCAGCCGGTTGTCGATATGCTCTCTGTTGTCCTGTTCTTTAAAATAGGGGGCGAAAACGGCTTTCCGTTTATTGTGCTGTGGCTCTTTGTCGCTGCCGTGTTCTTTACCTTTCGCATGGGCTTTATCAACTTCAGAGGGCTGAAGCACGCGATCGCAGTCGTGCAAGGCAAGTTTGACGACCCGCATGATGAAGGCGAAGTGTCTCACTTTCAGGCGCTAGCGACGGCTGTATCCGGGACGGTGGGCTTGGGTAATATTGCCGGTGTGGCGATCGCGATTCAGCTCGGCGGCCCTGGTGCGATGTTTTGGCTAACGGTGGCCGGTCTTTGTGGCATGGTCAGCAAGTTCGTAGAATGCACGCTCGCGGTTAAATATCGCCGTCAGCTACCTGACGGCACGATATTAGGTGGGCCAATGTACTACCTCAATCAAGGGCTCGCGGCTCGCGGTATGCGTCCATTTGGACAAGGCCTCGCAATTTTATTCAGCATCCTTTGCTTAGGCGGCAGCATCGGCGGCGCAAATATGTTCCAGTCGAACCAAGCCTACGCGGCTATTTCTGGCCTCGTTCCTGGTCTGCCCGCCTGGCTATTTGGCTTAGTTCTCGCGGCCCTCTCAGCCTTTGTTATTATTGGCGGCATCAAGCGAATTGGCTCAGTTGCTGAAAAGCTAGTGCCCGCGATGGCACTGTTGTATATACTCGCGTGCTTCACGGTTATTTTCTCTAACATCACTGAAGTTCCTAATGCGATTGGCACCATTGTCAGCGAGGCCTTTGTGCCGAAAGCTGCGGTGGGCGGCTTTATTGGCGTGATGGTGCAGGGGATTCGGCGTAGCTCCTTTTCTAATGAAGCAGGCGTGGGCTCGGCGGCGATCGCTCACTCTGCGGCCCGCACAGACGAGCCCATTAGAGAAGGCCTCGTTTCCCTGCTAGAACCACTGATCGATACGGTTATCATCTGTAACCTCACCGCGATTAGCATTGTGCTCACGGGCGCATATTTGGTAGATACTGGAACTGGCCTCAGCGGCGTCGAGATGACCGCAACCGCTTTTGGCTCAGTGGTTAGCTGGTTCCCTATTGTGCTCAGTATTGCCGTTTGTCTATTCGCATTCTCCACGATTATCTCTTGGAGCTACTACGGCATTCAGGCCTGGACATATCTATTCGGAGAAAACACAACGATTGTGTTCAAGGCTATTTATGTTACCTGCACATTTTTAGGCTGTCTCACCAGTCTCTCTCTCATCATCGACTTCAGTGACTTGTTGCTACTAGGAATGGCATTTCCTAATCTATTAGGCTGCTACATCCTATCTAATGAAGTCGCTGGCGATCTGAAAGATTACTGGAATCGGCTTCAGTCGGGCCAAATGCTGATGGTAGAGCCCGTGCCAGTGTCTACAGACGCTTAGATGCTGGTGAGTGATTCGCCTCTTTGTTGCGTTAGCCACTGCTGGCGGGCTCGGGGCGATCGCACTGTGTACTCACCATAGAATTGACTGAATCTCCAAAACCACCGTACAGCCCTTGCTAATTGGGGCTCATGGTGGTTTTGTTGTTCGCTTGGATATTGATTTGAAGACTGAACAGACGGTGCTTTAACAATCATTGGAGATGTCCTCTAAGAAGATATTTCCAATGTAGTGTGAGGATATTAAAGCGGCAAAAGGTAGAGCCGATAGCGCCTATGCAAAAAACCGATAGGCATAGATCTGCCAGCAGAGCTTTAGGCAAAAAGCGGCGATTGACTCTACCTACTGACGCAGAACAAGTACAGGACAGTGCGCAAATCGAATCACCCTTTCTGCAATTGAACCCATGAAAAAGCGAGAGATTCCTGTGCGACCTCGAGACGGCATCACAATTAAACTGATCTTTTGGCTCTCTGCATAGTCAATAATTTCGGCGGTTGGATCGCCCTTTTCAATTGAAAAGTTGAGGTCTGAATACTCACTGCTTGGAAACGTTTCATTAAAGAGCGCTTTAATGGTGGCCTCTCGCTTGCTGTCGGTAACCGTATCCCACACAACACCAGGATCTACAGCCTCTAAAGGCTTGAGCACATGCAGTGCATGTACCGTAGACAGGTCTTCTGCAAACGCAATTGTTTCCTTGAGTGCCTGCAAAGACTTTTCAGAAAAGTCAATCGGCACCAAGATGCGGTCTTTTGAAAATAAAGCCATAGAACAAACCGTTGATTACACGATATCGGCGGCATTAACGGCTGGACTTTTGGATTTATGATTCGGTGTTGGCTCAACCATACCAGACGGCTCTAACTTAGCTGTACAAACGCATACAATCGTTAAGAAACGCCCGCATCTCAACCTGTACCCCCTCACCTCACACAATGAACCTCAATTTCAAGTTTGCTATTGTCAGCGATCTGCACATTGCTTTGCCGCACACTATTTGGGACGCGCCTAACCGCTTTCATTTAGTAGAGGTCAGCATTCCAGCTTTTGAGCAAATTCTAAAGCAGCTCATCGCAGACCCGCCTGACTTTCTTTTATTGCCCGGTGACCTGGTGCAGCACGGCGAGCGTGAAAATCATCAGTGGATGGTCAACCGGCTTTCTCAGCTACCGTTTCCAACCTATGTTGTGCCGGGTAATCACGATGTGGTGAGGCAGTGGGGCAGCGAGCCGGAAGCAGGCAAAGATCGAATTGCTTTAGCTGACTTTCCTAAGCTTTACCGGCAGTTTGGCTATACCGATGAGCAGCGGCTGTACTACCAACAGGAAATTTTACCAGGCGTGCACCTAATCGGATTAAATTCCAATGCGTTTGATGAAACTGGTGAGCAGATTGGGACGGGGCTGATTGATCAGGATCAGCTTGCTTGGCTAGACGAGCAGCTTGAGGCGCTAGCTAACAAGTTTGTGATGGTGATGGTGCATCACAATGTGCTGGAGCACCTGCCGGGCCAGTCGCAGACGAAGCTCGGCCAGCGCTATATGATTAGCAATGCGCCAGCGCTGGTGAAAAGACTGCAGGCGGCTAAGGTGCCCATGGCGTTTACAGGCCACCTGCACGTGCAGGATGTTGCGCAGGCGGGTGACTTTTACGCAATTACAACCGGGTCTTTGGTGAGCTATCCGCATCCCTATCGGTTGATGTCACTGTCAACGGATGAGGCGGGAGCGCATCACTTACGCATAGAGTCGAAGAGGGTAGAGCAGGTGCCGGAATGGCCGACTTTGCAGGAGACGTCTAAGGCGTGGATGGGCGATCGCTCATTTCCCTTTATTTTAAAACTACTGACCGAACCGCCGCTATCTCTTAGCCTGAGCGAAGCCAAAGAATACGCGCCGTACATTCGTGATTTTTGGGCCAACGTAGCAGATGGAGACGCCATTTTTGACTATCCTCAACTGCCTGTCGAAGTGCAGCAGTACTTTGGGCGCTACGATGCGGTTTGCGCGAAAGGTCAGCCAAAGCTAATTGATAACAATGCGACGTTAGCCCTTTAGGCAGTGATCTTTACGCTGGCACTCTAGGCACTAAGTGCGGATGTATGGTCGAACCCTTGCTGACGAGCGAGCTGATATAGAGCACTGGCCGCCTCACGAGAAATCGGCCACACCATTCCTGCCAAATTATTAGTGGCCACGCTGTAGCCCTGGTTTGCCGAACGGTAATACCACCGGATCGCTTCGGCGGCGTCGATTTTGATATCACCTAGGCCGAGCTGATAAATATTGCCTAGCAGACACTGCGCTGCGGCACTGCCACTATGAGCCGACTCTGTGAGCAAGGGGAGGGCTTCTGCATAGTCCTGATTGCGAAATTCTTGAATGCCAGGATCTGCCATTTTCCAAATTCTCCGAGAGTGCTTTGAGCAGACTATTTTGAGGGCCATAGTTGTAAAACCTTGTGCAAGGACTTTGCGTGAGGCGGGCGGCGCTGTAAATCCGTTAGCTCAATCACGGTACATTTGTACTTTGTTAAGCAGCATCTCCATCGGACGTGGTGAAAGATTACCTGGGTAAAGTAGGCTCGTATCAGGATTTATTGATCAGGAGTGATAGACCAGTGAGTGGATCTTTGTCGGAGCGGTATTTTGCGTTGATTGATGACATTGTGGCGCAGACGCTGAAAGGCAACATCCGCTCTAAGGAACAGGTGCGATCGCTCTTGACAGATGCTGTAGAAACGGGCACCGGCGAAATCTTTGAGCGGGCCGTCGCGAGCCGCATTACGGACGCTGAGGCCAAGCTAGAAAGTTCGCTAAAAGCGGGGCGAATTTTGCGAGCGCTGCAGACGATTGAGAGTGAATGGCAAAAGGGGCAGGTAGACAGGCAGGTGGCGGGGGGGATTGCGATCGCAGCTCAAACCCTCAGCGAAGCCGATCCCTCGGAACGCCCTTTCGTATTTTTAAACCTTATAGATCCCAATCAACCCAACAGCCTTAATCGCGTTCAGCTCAAGCAGTTAGCCAAAACGCTAGAAGGCAATGAAGAAACGCAGCCTTGGGCACAGGGAATCACCGCAGGTCTTGCTAGCTACCAGCGACTAGAACCTGACATTGTGAGCTGGATTTATAAGTCTGAAGGGGGCAATATTGGCTTTGGCTCTAAAAAAGACGTGGGGCCATGGCCCGTATGGAAAAAACTATCAGAAGGATTGCCCCGACTGTTGTTTACCACGCTCGCTGAAGGTGAGCCAGTAGATGCGGTTACCAGAACCGCAGTCGATACTGCAAGCTGGGTCAATTTGGCCATTACCCTGCACTTCTTGCAGCGCAGCTTAGTCACCTGGTTCGACAAACAGCCCTATAGCGCTAAGGCTGGCAAGCAGCTTTCCTACAGTACGTCTATCATTTTTGCGGCCATTTGGGGACAGCTCGCTCAGGGCTTTAAAAGCAATGGCGCGAGCAGCTACCAGGCTATTGGCGACGGTAGTTTTCAGCTTATGCTACAAATTTTAAGAACATTCTCTCAACGAGACGACTTTCCTCTTTATGGCGGCGTGTTTGCCTCTTTTTCTGGCGACTATTTAGAAGATACGCTGGACTACTTTAGTGAGCCGCTGAGTCAGGTGGAGGGCACTCAGGAAAAAGCAAGGATTTTGACGTTGTTGGGCTATTCGCGGCAGATGTTAGGGCAAGCAGGCGAGGCTGAAGACTTTTATGAGCAGGCTTTAGAAATTGCGCAAGCAGCAGGAGATTTGGCTTGTGAGACGGCGAACTTGTGCCACTTAGCGCGTAATGAGGCACTGCGACAAGACTACGGGGAGAGTATTTCGACCAGTCAGCGGGCGTTAATTTTAGCGCGGCAGCGGGGCGATAGAGTGGGGGAGGCGAATGCACTGGTGAATTTGGGCTATGCGCAGGTGTTGCAAGGACGGGCGAATGATGTGGGCGATGCGGCGCTTTATGATGGGGCGATCGCGTATCTCAATCAGGGCTTAGATCTGGCGGTGAAACAAGGAGACTTTCAGTCTCAGGCGCTGGCTTACAACAGTTTAGGCATTGGGTATGTGATGTGCGATCGCCCTCAAGCCGGCCTCGACATTCTTCTCACAGGGGCAGACGCCGTAAAAGGCTCTGGCAACATCTATCTCCAAGGTCTCTATACCCTCTACACTGCCGAAGCTCACCACAGCCTAAAGCACCCTGAAGAAGCCGTTTTCTACAGTGTCTTAGCTATGTACTTACTCGAAAGTATCGGCTCAGAAGACTGGCGACAGGCCGCAGGGTTAGCGTCTATTTTGCAAGGCCAGCTTGGCGAAGAAAAATTCCAACAAACCTTAGAAAAGTACCAATGTCAGCTTGCACCCATCATGAGTATGGAAGGCTTTGAAGCGCTGCCTTCGCTACTAGAAAAATATCGTCAGCTCTAGTTGGATTTCAGTAGCTTATCTATAGCCTTAAGTATTGAAGTTTCTCCAACTAAAATGCACTGCGACATGAGTTGCATATCTAACTCTGCGAATGCTGGAATCATACTGCGTTCAGTTTTCCTATAACGATTAGATTCAAGATGATAGACCTCGAGAATACCGTCCTCCCAAATCCAAACTTCGTTAACGCCAAGCGCTTGATATCGCATTAGCTTCGATACATCGCCACTTGTAAAGTTTATCTCAACCGCCATTGTGAGGTTTTGAATCTCATAAGATTCATCTGGTTCACTAGACGCAACACCTTCCTTCTCTCTTGTCGTTGATCCAGTTGGTTTAAATTCGATCCTTTGGAAAATCAAAAACTGTTCGATTAAAATCGCTATTATTTTCTTAAACAGCTCATGTGCTTTCCCAGGCATAAGCATTCCAAACGTTCTGTCGTAATAAAAAAGTTTGACGCTCGTACTATCTCCAAACCCTTTTTGTAGGTGCCTGAACTGTTCCCAAGTTCTCTCGGGATGAATGCTTAAAACATCGCCCTTGGCGACTTCTACGCTTGTGGATACTCGGATAGCCGCAACTGTCATAGGACTGCTCTCAACTAGCTAATAATAGGCCCGCTAATAGGCTCAGAGGCTGAACGAATGCTGAGATCATAGCACTACAATGAAAGGTGATCTATTGTCTATACTTCAACATGAAATTCTTTGAGAAACCTGGTGCTGATCTAGCTGATCGCGTTCCCCCAGGACAGAACTTGGCGAAGGGGTTTCCAGTTTTGACCTACGGCGACACCCCACACATTAGTAAAGATAGCTGGCAATTTGCAGTCTCTGGGCTAGCCACACCGAAAACATTTTCCTGGCAAGACTTTATGGACATGCCGCAAAGTGAGTTTACCGCTGACTTTCACTGCGTGACGACCTGGAGCAAGCTAGATGTGAAATGGCGTGGCGTAAGGGTCACAGATTTTTTAAAGGCGATTGAAGTCGATCCGCAAGCGGCGCACGTGATGCAGCACTGCTACGGAGACTACACCACCAATATTTCGCTCGAAGACTTTTCACTTGAAGAGAACTTTTTTGCTCACACGCTTTTTGGTGAACCGTTACCGGCTGAGCATGGCGGGCCGATGCGGCTGGTGGTGCCTCACCTGTACGCGTGGAAAAGTGCTAAGTGGATTAATGGACTAGAGTTTTTAGAAAAAATGGAGCTAGGTTTTTGGGAGCGAAACGGATATCACAAGCGCGGTGAGCCTTTTGCCGAGGAGCGATATAGCGATAGATAGCGCCTAGACAGGCCTTTAGGCCGTTACATTTTTTGATTGAATGGAAACCTGGGAAAACTAGAGCGACGATTTTTGCCGCGATCGCGTTAGCGCCGACCTACCGTCTGCCCTTCCTCTATGACCTTCTTCGATCTCAACAGCACTATTCCTATTCTCTCTAGCCTGCCGCCGGAAGCCCGAGACTGGCTCAGCAGGCAGATTTTTTAGATGCCTACACTGCTGAAGGGCTGCTATCACGAATTGTTGACGATGCCGATACTCGGCAGCGGGTGAACGAACACCTGACTCGTTTTCGGAGTGAGGCGGCGATTGATGACGAGACAGTGAGAAAGTACATTCGTCAGGTGTATGTGCATTCTGTTCAAGATGCACGGCAACGACCTGATCTGTATCTGGGAACGGTGCTGATGCTGATGGGCAGCACTCAGGAACATAGCAGCGTACTGAGCTACATCTTAGGCTTTGAGATTTTGAAGCTGTTGTTTAATATGAACTGGGCGCAGCATGAGCGGCTGTATCATTTGCAGCCAAACCAGGACGACTTTACGCGTGAGTATATCCAGCCTGTACAGCGAGCACACAAGCGTCACGGCATTGTGAAACCACGAGATGAGAGAACCTTTTTTGCACGGCGTGATTATTTTATTCAGCAGCCTAAAATCCACCCGCAGCGAATGGTTGGACTGATTATCAAGTCGTTTACGGCAGACAAAATTATTGAGATAGGGTTTTCGGTGCTGCGGCATCCAAATGCAATTCACTATGATTATGACTACATTTATGGCTCACAGGAGAACTTGCCAGAGGATATTGGGCGATCGCTCAAGCTAACAAAAAGTCTTGAGATTCCAAAAGACAGTCTCATACATGAACCCAAAGACCCAGAAAGTAGGGCTAATAACATAGAAGATGATTTTGGTGCTTTGTTTGGCTCCGACACCTAAATACAGTTTTCAACCAACGTGACGGCTTTTACGGTTGCTCAGCAACCTTACGATCAAACAGAGATTTGCTAGCTGTCGCAGGCGCATTACTGTTAAAGCGTTCCATTGGCGTCACATCCACCTGTAGCGATACCGGGCGATCTAGCTCCTGAGCAAGCAGGCTGCGAACCACGTCAATTTGCTCGGCTGAAATGCTACCGGGCACAGCTTCTACCCCCAGATAAACAGTCATCTCTTTTCCTTTTCTTTCAATTGAGAGTGACTGAATTTTAGCGTCTGCGAACGTCTCGCTGCGGCGACGAATAACGTTGTTGACCGTAATACTGGCCTGCTTTTTGAGGACGAGATCTTGAAAAGAAAGACTTAGCGGAATGCCTAGACATAGCAGCGTCACAATAGCGACCGTCATGCCCCGCTTTGCCCGCTGAATAGACCCATATTCCTGGGCCAAAAAGACCAGTCCACCGCTAAAAATGATGCCTGCTAGGTTTGTGAGAAACAGCAGAAGCGCGCCGAAGAAGACTTGTTGGGAGGCGAAGGCGATGCCGACACCGACAACGCTTAAAGGAGGAACGAGGGCGACTGCGATCGCAACCCCCGGTAGCGCATCTGCAATCCCCCGGCGCGACTTTGCCAACGCGCCCGTAGCCCCCGCTGCTAGCGCCACGCCCAAGTCAATCAGCGTCGGCCTTGTGCGGGCTGAAATCTCAGCCGTAAGCGAGTCAATCCCCACAACATTAGAAATAACAGCCGCCGTTATAATCGTCAGCAGCGAGCCTAAAATAAGCGATAGACTAGCCCGCTTCAGCAGCCTACGGTTAGCCATGACCATCGCAAAAGAAATGCCCTCGATTGGCCCCATTAGCGGCGCCACAATCATGGCCCCAATCACGGTGGCGCTGCTATTGGCGAGCAAGCCTAGTGTTGCAATTGTTCCCGATAGAAAAAGCAACAGATAATAGTTAGAAGATGACTCAGCGCTGCGCCACAGGCTGCGGTTGAGGCTAGGTAATGGCACAGACCTGGTTTCCATCCAATGCCAGCCACCTTTGTTACGCTCTTTAAGAGTCGTAACGGTTTGAGAACTCCAGGCAAAAATACTTTTACTGATATTGGCCAACATACTCAAAGACTCCTCAAAAGCTGGATAAAGCGGACGAGAGCAAAGCAAAGAAAATGAGATAGCGTCGTAGGCGTTGGCTATGAGAAGGTGACACTCTACGGAGCAGCAAAAAACCAAGCACAGGGGGCTGCACTCGAGTTTTATTATATGACTATTTAGTTTTGTAAAGCGATCTAACCTGAGGAATATTTGTTAAAAAACTAGCACCTTTCAGGCGGTACTCGCGTTCCGGCATTTATTTTGTTGAGCCCTTCCATGTTCAGTAGCGCGCTGTTGTATCGAATGATGTTGAGAACGTATGAGGTGCCATTGGCGTTAATTGGTCGAGTGCCTAGCTGATATCCTCTGCGAAGCTTTAGGCGATCGCTAGCATTAAAGCTTGCAAACGTATCAATTGTACCAATTGGCCTAGCTCCCGGCGCTTGCTGAAGGGCAATGCCTGTCACTGTGTTTTCGTTAATTTGTCCCTGCACACAAATACTGTTGTCGCTGATATAGCCAAAGGTGCCAGCAAACTCATTGCCCCGTTTTCTAAACGTTACAACTAGGGTGCGCTCGCCGCTGGCCAAAAGATCGTCGTCTGAAACAATGCCATTGGTAGGTGCTCCGTTCCAAAAGCGATAGTTGCCGTCTGGTAGAGCGCTAATGAACTCACGAACTGGCTGCGGTCTTGAAAGGACTTTGGCACTCATAATTAGCTCAGCTTTATCGCTTTTGCCACAGTCAACGTTGCCCTGGCAGGAGTAGTCCAGAATATTGCCGGAGCCATAGGTTAGCTGTACCTGTGCGCCTTCAATATCTTGCTGGCAAATCTCAAAGCTAGCATAGTGATTGGTGGTTTGACCGCTCTCGTCTTCAAGTGCTACATAGCAGATGCGATCGCCTGCTGTCGCATCTATTATGGTACCGGTAGTCGGCGGTGCCACAGCCGTCAGCTCAGTAATTTCAGATCTGTATTGAATCTGCTGTCCTGCCAACGCCTGCTCACAAATCTCAGGGCCAGCTTGGAGCGTAACTTCTCTACCGCTACCCTCTGATGAAATTATCAGTTCACAAGCGGAGTCTTCATCGTTTATCCCAACAATGCTTCCAGTAGACAGTTGTTGCGCTCCAGCAAGCTGAGCCATAGCAACAGATATTCCCAGCGATAACAATACTGAAATCCCAAGCTTTCTTTTATGAACAGTCATATAACAAACAGACTTTATTTTGGTAGATAGTACCTAGAATTGCAGGCGATCGCGATCTTCGTCAATCACAGTTCACTAAACATAAGAAACCGTTCTGAGCAAAGTTACTCAGAACGGTAAAATTAAACAAGTTTTTCAGCTTCTTAACACCTGAATCGTTTCTACCGGCTTGGCCCCATGCCAATGATTCCAGCGTACACAGCCTGCGCGCCTAGCTCATCTTCAATCCGCAGTAGCTGATTGTATTTAGCAACCCGCTCACTCCGACACAAAGATCCTGTTTTAATTTGACCTGCACGCGTTGCAACAGCCAGATCGGCAATTGTTGTATCTTCCGTTTCACCCGAACGGTGACTAATCACACAGGTAAACTGATTTCGCTTGGCTAAGTCAATCGCCTGTAGCGTCTCTGTAAGCGTGCCAATTTGATTGAGCTTTACCAACAGAGAGTTGGCAGATTTTTGCTCAATGCCTTTTTGCAAGCGGGTCGGATTGGTTACAAACAAATCGTCTCCAACAAGCTGCACTTTGTTGCCAATGCGCTCAGTTAGCTTCTTCCAGCTATCCCAGTCATCTTCGTGCAGGCCGTCTTCAATAGAAACAATCGGATAGTTGTTGGCAAGCCCTGCCAAATAGTCAATCATCTCATCAGGGGAATGAGCCGCACCGTCGTAGGTGTATTGGCCATCTTTGTACATTTCGCTAGCCGCGACGTCTAAGGCCAAAGCCACCTGCTCACCAGGCTTATAGCCTGCCTCAGAAATGGCAGACATAAGTAAATCAAGTGCTTCCTGGTTGGAGCCGAGATTAGGTGCAAATCCACCTTCATCGCCCACGCCAGTGAGCAAGCCTTTAGCATCTAGCACTTTGCTGAGCTGAGCAAAAATCTCTGCCCCCCAGCGCAGCGCTTCGCGGAAGGTGCTTGCACCCACCGGCATAATCATGAACTCTTGAATGTCCACGTTGTTACTTGCGTGTTCGCCACCGTTAATGACGTTCATCATGGGGACGGGCAGCACGTTTGCCAGCGGGCCACCAAGATAGCGATAGAGGGGCATTTCAGAGGCTTGAGCCGCTGCTTTTGCGGTAGCCAGCGATACAGCCAGAATTGCGTTTGCGCCCAGGTTCTTTTTGTTGGGCGTGCCGTCTAGCGCGATCATGGTGCGATCAATTTCGATTTGGTTGAACGCATCTGAGCCAACGAGTTCGCGGGCGATGGTTTCGTTGACGTTTTCGACGGCTTTCATGACGCCTTTGCCGCCATAGCGATCGCTATCCCCATCCCTGAGTTCATGCGCCTCAAAACTACCTGTAGACGCGCCGCTAGGGACTTGAGCCATACCTGCGGCCCCACCCGTCAAATACACTTCGGCCTCAATAGTAGGCCTGCCCCGTGAGTCAAGGATTTCTCTCGCCTGAATATCTTCAATCGCCGTGTCGAGGGAATCAATCATGCTATGCGCCTAGTTTGTCGATGATCTATTAATCTGGTTATGGCTGCGAGCATTTGCTTTCACGCCAAAATGACCATATCAAAGAATAGGGCCACAACGAGAGGATCAGCACAATGCGCTTACTACACACCATGCTTCGAGTCGGTGATCTAGAAAAATCTTTAGCCTTTTACTGTGACGTACTCGGCATGAAACGCTTACGTCAAAAGGACTATCCGGGCGGCAAGTTTACCAATGCGTTCGTCGGCTACGGCGATGAGGGTGAGCAAGCTGTGTTAGAGCTTACGCACAATTGGGAGACCGATAGCTACGATTTGGGCAATGGCTACGGCCATGTGGCGCTGGGCGTGGATGACATTTATGCGACCTGTGAGGCGATTCGGCAGCAGGGTGGCAAAATTTCACGGGAGCCTGGGCCAATGAAGCATGGTACGACGGTGATCGCTTTTGTAGAAGACCCAGATGGCTACAAAATTGAGCTGATTGAAGGACGAGATTAGCCGTAGTCAAGCGCGTAGTAAGTTGAACAAATCTCCGATGGTGTAGGTTAAATCGCCCATAAAATCTGGCATGGATAAAACGCTATCGGGTTCATCAACGAGAATGACCTGAACTTCTTTGGCAGGTCTGTGAATTAACACGGCCCTATCGTTAGGGTCGATTAGCCAACCCATGCTGGTGCCATGCTGCAAGCAGCACTGAATTTTTCTAATAACTTTTGGATAGCGCTGTCCTGGCGATAATATTTCAATCATCCAATCGGGCGGTGTTGAGAATACGTTTGCAATCTCTCCGTTGTCATCAATAGGAAGGTGCTCCCAAGTAAAAACGGCAATATCTGGAACGACAGTATTTGTGCCGCAGACGCATCGCAGCTCAGGAAACGCTCTCGCAAGTTTATTTGGTCTAGCAACGGCATCTATAACTTTTGAGAACTCTAACTGGAGCGTGCTGTGTTTTCCCTGTGGCATTGGCTTTTGGATGACTTGACCATTGATGAAGTCGCTGGCAGGTTCTGTCTCTGGCAATGCTAGAAACGCTTCTAGGGTTATGGGTCTTGACTGTGTTTGAACCATTTTTAAGCTACCTCCAACCATTTGAAATATGCCTATATTTTAGCCGAGTGGCGCGTTGCTAATAATATTCACAGGTTTGCCTACGCCTATATTACGATATTCGCAGATAATGCTATGTTCGAGGCCACGTAAAAGAGAACGTGTCGTCGTAGTATCGCCTCTTTAAGTAAGCTAAATCAGATTCCCAGTCCTGAATAGCCTGACTAAAGTTTTCTCTATTGCGACGCTTTGCATTTCGAGTAAATGCCGCTATGGAATCTGCTATTTTTTTTAATCTTTGAGCAGTTTTTGGTTCGCCCCACTCTTTTTCATAGCTGCTATCTTTTATTGGTACGAGAGAATATAAGAAAACAGAATTGAGAATATCTATTCGTTCCGCACGTCTTATACCATGCATTCCCACCTTGTATCCATACGTTTTAAGGACGCCTTCTTCATACCTAAACGAATCGTCTGAGAGGGGTTGAGAGCTTTCTCCGGCATCCGTAGTTGGCCACTTGAACTCCGGGCTGTTCAGATGATCTAGCTTCTTCGCGATCTTTTTGCGTAGAACACTAGCCTTCTTTCGAGATCTGAAACCTAATTCGTAGTCTAAATCTTTCAAGACTTCATTATTGTTCCAGTTAGATTCGGCAATGCCTTCTAACTTGTCCACATAAAATTTTATGTATGGGCGATTAACCTTCTTAGATCTCCCTACTGAAGTTTCAGTAGGGAGATCTTTGTGTGGAGAGGCTGATTGAACCGTCGCTTTCTTGGCACTTCTGTCTACATCAGGAGAAATAGGCCGATAGGAAACTAGGACGTATACAATCCCGATACCGACAGCGGTACCTGAATAATTCCTATCGCCTCTTTGTATTCTGTTATGTATGCCTTCAAGGGTTGCATAAGCTACATATGCAGCCAAACAGTATCTCAAAATCTGAAAAGCGGTCTTTTTGATTCCAGTGATGTCTGTCTTCATTGATGAACTCCATTCTTGCCCTCTATATACTTTCCGGGTTTTACTCAATCAGGAAAACTATACAGACGGCTTGTTGATGCACGTCGTTTAGGCAAGAGCTGCCAGGTTTGGCTGCGGATTGAGTTGCTTCAGGCGCGTTTGAGCTTCGTAACAGTGCGATAAGGCTTAGCAAAAACGCGATCGCCCTCATCAAAAACGCACCACCACTTAGCAACAACGCATTTCATCTCAATCGCAATGCGACTGAAGCGAGTAAAAACGCGACTGATCTGCTTAAGACCACGGAGCGACAAAGATCAAAGCCGGTAGAACTCAATGATTGCACGCAGGAAGCAGCGTATAAAATAAGACATCTTTAAAATGTGCCTATCCCACACGAGTCGGAATAGAGTGCATCTGTAAACCTTCATTTGCAAATACTCAGCAGAGGGCAACTACCTATGGCCAGACAAAAACGAGGCTCTCGGACATTAGAAAAAGCGCAGAAGCGTTTAGATGGCATTCAATCGGTTAATCCTAAGCTGAACGCGGGCGCGGGTTTCACCGCCGCAGGCTACGTAAAGCTCATCGGTGAGCTACGCACTGATATCAGCGCCTACAACACTGCACTCTCTAATTTGGATGAACTCACTAACCGAGTCGCTGATAAAGAAAAAGTAGTTGCAGAATACTCTGAGAGAATGCTGCTAGGCGTTGCGGCTCAGTACGGCAAAGACAGCCATGAATACGAAAAAGCAGGCGGCGTGCGCAAACGAGATAGAAAGAAGCCCGCTCGAAAAGTAGCCGTAGCCGTATAGCGCTGCCGAACTAAACAACGCTTCGGCGTGCCATATCACTAATTCTTGACTATTCAGAGCGTTCGATATCGAGCGCTCTTTTTCTATGTGTGCCTTTCATCCACACCCTTTACGCCTCCAGACGTCATGCCAGCATCTACTGACCCGCAAAAGGTACGAAAGCCCGTCCATTGCTATACTGAAAAACTGCACTAACCCTGCGTTTATAGCCCCTTCTCTCCTTGCTTTATGCAGCCAACCGATCCCGATAAGTTTACCGCTAAAGCCTGGGACGCCATCGTTGAAGCCCAGGATGTGGCCCGCCGGTTTCGGCAGCAGTATCTGGAAGTGGAGCATGTTACCCTCGCTGCGCTAGAGCAGTCGGGGCTAGCAGACGATATTTTAGTGAAGGCGGGCCTCTCTCCTGAGCAAATTTTGCAGGAGCTAGAGGTGTTTGCCAAGCGCCAAGCTCGGGTGCGGGTGGCGGTTGATAGTAATTTATATTTGGGGCAAAGCCTGGATCGGATGCTGGATGCGGCAGACGGGGCGCGGGTGAATTTGCAGGATGAGCTGATCTCCATTGAGCATTTGATGATCGGCTTTGTGGAAGATGAGCGGATTGGGCGGCGGCTTTTGCGTGGCTTTGATGTGGATACGTCTCATGTGATGAAGGCGATTCAGGCGCTGCGGGGCGAGAGTGAGGCGTCGGTGGCTTCGCCTGTGGCCGATGAGGAAGAGTATCCGGCTTTAAATAAGTATGGACGTGACCTGACAGAGGAGGCGCGGGGCGGCAAGCTTGATCCGGTGATTGGGCGAGATGAGGAGATTCGCCGGGTGATTCATGTGCTGTCGCGGCGGACGAAGAATAATCCGGTCTTAATTGGTGAGCCGGGGGTGGGGAAAACCGCGATCGCAGAAGCCCTAGCCCAGCGAATTATCAACGGTGATGTGCCCGAATCGCTCAAGAACCGCACTTTAGTTTCCTTAGATGTTGGTAGCTTAATCGCGGGTGCTAAGTATCGCGGTGAATTTGAGGATCGCCTGCGTTCGGTGCTTAAGGAGGTAACTGAATCGGGCGGTCAGGTTGTTTTATTTATTGACGAGCTGCATACCGTGGTGGGGGCGGGTGCAGGGCAGAACAATGTGGATGCCGGTAATTTGCTTAAGCCGGTGCTGGCTCGGGGCGGATTGCGCTGCATTGGCGCGAGCACGCTAGATGAGTATCGTAAGCATATTGAGAAAGATACCGCGCTAGAGCGGCGGTTTCAGCAGGTGTATGTGGGTCAGCCGAGTGTAGAAGATGCGGTGTCTATTTTGCGCGGGCTGAAAGAGCGGTATGAGGTTCACCACGGGGTGACCATTTTGGACTCGGCGCTGGTGGCGGCGGCTGCGCTTTCGGATCGGTATATTAGCGATCGCTTCCTCCCCGATAAAGCCATCGATCTCATTGACGAAGCTGCCGCCAAGCTAAAAATGGAGATAGACTCCAAACCTGAAGAGCTTGAAATTATTGACCGACGGCTAAAGCAGCTAGAGATGGAACGGTTCTCCTTAGAAAGTGAAGACATAGCTAGCTCGTCAGATTCAACTTCTAAGCACCGTTTAACTAAGTTAAAAGAGGAGATTGACAAGCTCTCGAAAGATCAAGAGGCTCTCAATGAGCAATGGTATAGCGAGAAAGATACACTTAGCACTATTAGTGGACTTAAAGAGGAAGAAGAACGCACTCGCTTCCGCATGGAAAAAGCAAAACGAGCAGACGATGAAATTGGGCGAGCAAGCCGCCTACAAAACCGACTAGCTAAAATACAAGAGGAGCTAAAAGAACAAGAGCTGAAGCTTCAGGAGATGCAGTTAGAAGGAACAACAATGCTTCAAGAGCAAGTTACTGAAACTGATATTGCTGATATTGTTGCCAGGTGGACGGGCATTCCTGTCAATCGGCTAATGGCCTCGGAGCGGCAAAAGCTACTACAGCTAGAGAGTCATTTGCACGAGCGTGTCATCGGTCAGTCAGAGGCGGTTACTGCCGTATCTGCGGCCATTCGCCGCGCCCGCGCAGGCATGAAAGACCCCGGTCGTCCGATTGGCTCATTTCTCTTTATGGGGCCAACAGGAGTAGGTAAAACCGAGCTAGCACAAGCACTCGCAGCTTTTTTGTTTGATACCGAAGAGGCGCTAATTCGCCTGGATATGTCTGAGTACATGGAAAAGAATTCGGTGTCTCGTTTAGTTGGGGCTCCTCCTGGCTACGTAGGCTACGAAGAAGGCGGCCAGCTTTCTGAAGCGGTACGCCGCAGGCCGTATTCTGTTGTTTTGCTAGATGAAGTCGAAAAAGCGCACGCGGATGTGTTCAACATTCTGTTGCAGGTGTTAGATGATGGGCGCATTACTGATTCGCAAGGACGGACAGTAGACTTTCGCAATACTGTAATTGTGATGACCAGTAATATTGGCAGCGAGCATATTTTAGAAGTGTCGGGCGATGACTCTAAGTATGAAGAGATGGAAGGGCTGGTGATGGGGGCATTGCGATCGCACTTCCGCCCCGAATTTCTCAACCGCATTGACGACACCATTCTCTTCCACGCCCTCAGCAAAAAAGAGCTACGCAGCATCATCACCATTCAGCTCCAGCGCATTCACCGTCTGCTAGCCGATCAAAAAATCACGCTGCAAATGTCAGAAGCCGCCATCGATCACGTGGCTGATGCGGGCTACGATCCGGCCTACGGTGCGCGTCCGCTGAAGCGTGCCATTCAGCGCGAGCTAGAAAATCCGCTAGCTACGCTGATTTTAGAGAACAGCTTTACCGAAGGGAGCACGGTAAAAGTCGGTGCGACTAAAGCAGGGAAACTGACCTTTAAAGTGAAGGCAGCAGAAGTAGAGCCCGTTGTAGAAGAGATTGAAGTAGAGTCTGAGTCAACTGTCGAGGATGAACCATTGCGAGAGGAGGCGATCGCGGCTTCAGAGTAGATAGGTGACAAGCGCTATAGTGGAAAAGAATGCTGCGGATGTGGTTAAACTTATGATTGCGCGAGTCTCTAATTATCGCATGACACCGGAAGAGTATTTGGCTCTTGAGGCGAAAAGCTCGATTAAACACGAGTACATTGATGGTGTCGCTTATGCGATGACAGGGACAACCGGAACCCATAATACGATTTCTCTCAACGTTGCATTTTCACTTCGGACGCATTTGAGAGGAGCTGGCTGCAACGTTTATATGTCAGATGTTAAGGCTCAGCTATCAATCAGAAACAACTATTACTATCCTGATGTGATAGTAACTTGCGATCCAGCGGATATGCAAGATGATCTCTCTGCACGCTTTCCAAAGCTTATTGTTGAAGTCCTTTCTGATTCAACAGAAAAATTTGACAGAGGTGATAAGTTTTTCGATTATCAGTCTTTTGAAAGCCTAGAAGAATATGTTCTCATCAATACCAGACACAAACGAGTAGAAGTATTTCGCAGAGCGGAAGGAAAACTATGGTTGTTACAGATATATAAAGACAACGATGATATTCCTGTTGAATTTAAGAGTGTAGGTCTTTCAATGTCACTGACCGACATCTACCTGGACGCGCAAATTAAAATTGCTGAACCTGACGGAGAATCGTAGTCTCTTTGAGAAAGAAGCTTCTATCATGCTTAGGGCCAGCATTTGCGATCGCACTCCTAATCGCCTCCATTACTGTCATCCGTCAAGAGCTAAAAAGCTACACTTTCCAAGACATCCAACAGAGCTTCAGCGCAATATCAACCACTCAGCGGTGGTTGGCAGTTGCTTTTACCGCAATCGGCTACGGAGCGATGACAGGCTACGATACGCTGGCCTTTGTTCACTTAAAGTATCCGCTGAGCTATTGGCGCACAGGTACAACTAACTTTATCTGTAGCGCCGTAGGAAATACCGTTGGGTTTCCGCTGTTTACGGCTAGTGCCATTCGCTATCGGCGATACGGACGATGGGGCGTGCCGCTGATGGTCACCACAGAAACGACGGCCTTTGCGCTTGGCAGCTTCTGGCTAGGATTATTTATGCTTGGGGGCGCGGCTTTTCTAATCGCGCCGCTGCAAGTGCCCGCGCAGCTTCAGCTCCCTTTCAATACAGCGCGTCCTCTCGGCGTTGTACTGGCGTTAGCGGCTGCGGTCTATTTTTTAGGCTGCTTAATGGTTCACAAGCCGTTAGTGATCAATGGGCACGGGTTTCGGTTTCCAAATGTGGGGGTGGCGATCGCACAGTTTACAGTCTCTAGCCTGGACTGGGCGATGGCCGCTGCTGTTCTCTACACGCTAATCCCTGCTAGCGACATCAGTTACTTCAACTTTTTGAATATCTACCTGCTAGCCATGGGAGCCGGTGCCATTAGCAGCGTGCCAGGTGGGGCAGGTGTGTTTGAAACGGTGGTGATTTTGTTGCTAGATGGCAAGGTACCAGGTGATGCCGTGCTGGCTTCCTTGCTAGCGTATCGGCTGGTTTATTATTTGCTGCCGTTTGCGATCGCGCTTTGTCTTTTAGTTGTTCAAGAGCTTTTTATAAAGGATGAGAATAGAGATTACTAATAGGCTAGTTTTTTTGCACAGTATTTGGGACAGATACGCTAACGCAGAGGAGGTCAAACATTCGAACTTATCCATCGAAAAAAGTCAAAAGAAGAAAAGAGAAATACTGTTATGGCTAGATATTGAAAAGGCTCAAAAAAATATTATATAGTCAACGGTGTTTAGGCTAAAATGATTTGTAACTACGTAAAAATCAAGATAGAAATCAAGCTTCGGTGATTTATTACTCTACAAGCTTTCGTGGGATAAAAAGGAAGAAAATAGTGAGCTTTCTTGAACTGCGGCTGATGCACTTCCCCCAAATATAAAACACCAAGGCAAATGTCCAACAGGAGCATGAATATCGTATCTTATGTGTTCTCGACCAATCGCTTTACTCCACTTAGCCCATGCTCCTGCATGATAGTTGCCATCAGGAATCCCACCGCATTCTATGTATATCTTTTTCTGTATGCTGAACCCAAACTTTCCATTGCTATAATTCATCCATAGCCTATCTATTACTTTCAGTGGCTCATAAGGAAAATTCAATAAATCCTCTGTAGCAAACCACTGTCCCTGTTCCTTACCTACTTCAGTAATCATCAATCGATAAGTTTCATTGTCGGCCTTATACCATTCTCTATTTCTTAAATAGTTCTCTAAAGCTCCATATCGAGCTTGCTGAACTTGTGCAAACAATTTTTCCAGTTCAGATTTAAGTTCATTGTCAACGCGTTTCGTAGTTTGCTGCCAGCAAGCATATGCTAGGTCAATCGAATTCTGTCGCATAGCTTCGCGAATTAACCGCTCGGGATTCTTAGTCTTACCCGCATATAGTAGTATTGTTGCTTTCCACCAATCATCCTCTAAATGTTCATATAGTCTAGTCTCATGCCTTTCTGGGTTTGCAGCAACGTACGCTGCCGCCAGGTATTCCTGAAAGCTTAGGTGCGCGAACTCATAGTCGTCTTCTTGCTGCACAATTAGCTCACTAATTTGTACGACATCTCTCAGAAGTTCTTCAGCATCAACGGACTCTCGTTGGACAGCTACCGCATAGAAAACAGCATCTAGCAATGATTTTTCGTCCATTCTCTTGATAGTCTTTTTCATCATTCCAAATGCAATTTGTGCCAGTACCGGTTGCGGATCGAACTGAAGTAGTACTGTTTTCAATCGTCTATCTCTCGGGCGAGATTTTAGTTGCAGAGAACAAATTTCCCCGTATAAATCAACTTTTCGCTTTGGCAGTGCTGCTCCTGGATATAATCGATGAAATGTTGTGATCATATTCAACAACAATGGATTCTTTGCCAGATCCTTTAACTCTGGCTGATCCTCGATTTGCGTTAGCAAGTCATGTGCTGCCGTCTCTGCTACTTTTCTCACCTCTGGAGTATCGCGTCCTGCTGCTGTTAGGCGCTCTTGGCACGAATACCAGTTTCTAACAAATCTACGACGTTGCTTATCATCAAAAGACTGCACCCATACTGGTACTAACAACTGTAGCCTATCGGCTGTATTCTGTTCTTTGTAAGCCTTCGGTCGAGATGTGACGATAAATACCGAATTTTTGTACTGCCGCATCTGTTCGTTTATCCATTTTGCCACCAAAGGTCTTTCTGAATGCGGCACCTCGTCAAACCCATCGAACATCACCAAAGCCTTTCCCTTTTTTAAAATCCCTTTTGACCAACTGCGTGGAGTAGGCTGAAGGCGATACGCTTCTGGTAAGCTTGGAATATGATCTTCATTAATTAGAGTTGGCAAATCCGGTGGGTTAGAATTAATTAAACGACTTCGATACTTTCGCAGAACTAGCAGTACTGGCACCAGTTTAGGCACGCCTTCCGGAACCTCTCCTCTTCCATAACGATACGCAACATGCTTCAGTAATGTTGTTTTTCCGTAACCACCCCAAGCCAATATTGCCAACTGGCTATAAGCCCTTTGTTTCTTATATTCAGCTAAGAAATGCCAGATAGTCTGATTTTTGAGCATTGCAGCTCTAACAGTATCTGTACTTCCCGATTTGAATCCAGGCAGGTTAGCACCGCGATCTATCTGTAACTCGACAAACATTTCGCTTAACAAAGGAACGAATATTCCATCTTGTTGAGTCATTCCCTCAGATCGTAAAGATTCGCAGTCTGAGGCTTGACATAGTAGATATCGATTCTCAAATCCTGTTGCAGAAGCAATAGCGCCTTCTGTTATTTCATCAAAACGCTTCCCAACGTGTTCTACTCTTCGCTGGTTCGCGATATGAAAAGGTTTGAAAATACCAAAGAAATACGAAAACCCTATGCCCATCGCGAATAATGCAATGGCAGTTAGTATATCTCCGTCCTCACGGACAACTAACTCCAAGAATGCTCCTGAGATGCCGACTGTTGCACCACCTGGCACAGCAATTTTGTGAGCCACTTCAGCAATTTTGGTTAATCCACTAGGTGAATGAGGCTTTGGTGGTTTTGTCATTGATAGTACAACTGTAGGAACTAATCAGTAACCACATTTCTATAATTTCGAGGGAAGTAATGTTCATGCTATTATCTCCATCGATTGTCTGACTAAAACATGTGGTAGCAGACAGTAAAAGTATAATGACATGACGCTTGCTAGAAAGGCAAAAAATGAATAAATCTCAAGATCGTAAACGCCTTACGCAGCTATTAATAGGCTCACTTTATGTTTGGTTCCTTGAACCCTGATGTGGTTAATGCTGCTGTACGAAGTTTCATCAAGGTTTGCCTGCCTTCGATTCTAGGAGTAATGACTCTGCTTTGATTTATGTCTCGAAGGCGTTTTCAACTTCAGCATTCCGTCTCATAATAATGAGGTTGGAACTAGCCTAAAAGCAGCATGGATGTCAAAGCAGCGGTCGCCTTTGAAGCGGGCAAACCTTTAAGTATTGAAACGGTTCAGCTAGAGGGGCCAAAGGCGGGTGAAGTGCTCGTAGAAATAAAGGCAACGGGCATTTGCCATACGGATGCCTACACGCTATCGGGTAAAGACCCTGAGGGAATTTTCCCGTCAATACTAGGGCATGAAGGCGCTGGAATTGTGCGGGAAGTAGGGCCGGATGTGAAAAGCCTGAAGCCGGGTGACCATGTGATTCCGCTGTACACCGCTGAGTGCCGGAACTGCGCGTACTGCCTGAGTCAGAAGACAAACTTGTGTCAGGCCGTGCGAGGCACACAGGGTAAAGGCGTGATGCCAGATGGCACCAGCCGGTTCTCTTTTCAGGGCAAGCCGCTGTATCACTATATGGGTACCTCTACGTTTGCCAACTACACGGTAGTGCCCGAGATTTCGCTGGCGAAGGTACGTGAAGATGCGCCGTTCGATAAGATTTGCTATATCGGCTGCGGGGTGACCACCGGGATTGGTGCGGTGCTGTTTACGGCCAAAGTTGAGGCCGGGGCGAATGTGGTGGTGTTTGGCCTAGGCGGCATTGGGCTGAATGTGATTCAGGGCGCAAAAATGGTGGGCGCAGATAAGATTATTGGGGTGGATTTAAATCCGGAGAAGCAGGCGATCGCCCAAAAATTCGGCATGACCCACTTCGTAAACCCAAAAGAGATCGAAGGCGACCTGGTAGATCACCTTGTCGAACTCACCGACGGCGGCGCAGACTACTCCTTTGAGTGCATTGGCAACGTCAACGTCATGCGTCAGGCACTCGAATGCTGCCATAAGGGCTGGGGCGTTTGCACCATTATTGGCGTGGCTGAAGCAGGCGCAGAAATTAGCACGCGGCCCTTTCAGCTCGTGACCGGGCGCGTCTGGAAAGGGAGTGCCTTTGGCGGTGCCAGAGGCCGCACTGATGTCCCTAAAATTGTGGACTGGTACATGGACGGCAAAATTAACATTGACGATCTCATCACCCACACCATGCCACTCGATAAAATCAACGATGCCTTTGATTTAATGCACAAAGGTGAGTCCATTCGTAGCGTTGTTCTATACGATTAATGTCCTCAAATACACAAAAAATGAAAGAGAAGTCACGCGTCAAAAGTTTTGGTGGAACAACAAGGTTTTACAGTCATCATTCTGAAGCAACTGACTGTGAGATGAGCTTTGCGGTGTATGTGCCGCCGCAGGCCGAAGAGGGGCCAGTACCTGTACTGTACTATCTGGCGGGCTTGACCTGCACAGAGAAAAACTTTATTGAGAAAGCAGGGGCGCAGCAATACGCAGCAGAACATGGGCTGATATTGGTTGCACCCGATACCAGTCCGCGCGGTGTGAATTTGCCTGGAGAAGATGAAGGCTGGGACTTTGGCTCGGGTGCAGGTTTTTACGTGAATGCGACCGAGCAGCCTTGGGCGAAGCACTACCAAATGTATGACTACGTGGTGGATGAGCTGCCAGCGCTCGTGAAAAAAGAGTTTGGAGTGAAGGGCGATCGCACTGGAATCTTCGGTCACTCCATGGGTGGCCACGGCGCGCTTATCTGTGGCCTCAAAAACCCAGGCAAATACGCTTCTATTTCAGCATTTGCGCCCATTGCCGCTCCTTCGCAGTGCCCCTGGGGTCAAAAAGCTTTTGCAGGCTACCTGGGAACAGACAAGCAACAGTGGGCTGCTTATGATGCCACAGAACTCATGAAGTCTGGCAGTCATATCGGCAGCTCAATTTTAATCGATCAGGGCGACGCCGATCCGTTTTTACAACAGAATCAGCTATTGCCTGAAATCTTTGCAGCAGCTTGTAAGCAAAGCGGTCAGTCACTGACGCTACGAATGCAGCCTGGATACGATCACAGCTACTATTTTATTGCCTCATTCATGGGCGATCACATTCGCCATCATGCTTCTGTTCTTTGCGCCGATTAATCTCTCCTAACTGATTTCTTCTAACAACTGATTTCTTCTAACTGAGTTAAACCATATGGCAACCGTTCAAAGCAATAAAGACTATCTACATCCTCAGTATAAAAAAGATAGAGATTTACTCAACACAATTATGGCTGGCACCGCTGACAAAATGAACATGGCAGAGCTAGCTCGACTGCGCGTACGGTACGACGGCTTTCAAGGCGCGCGCGACATTCAAGCAGATTTAGACAAAGTGTTGAAAAAATGGGGCCTGACTGAAGACGAGCTATTTGCGAAAACGAGAGCGCTGCATAGTGCAGAAACAATCTTTACGCCAACTTGGATAAAAAAGGGCGAAGATTGGAGTTAGGTGAGGAATTTAGTGTTTTTTGGTTGGGCGATCTTACAAAAGGCAGTCAGACACAATTGCACTCAATTGCTGTAAAAGTTTATGGAATGTACGGAGATAAATTGAACAATGCAGCGAATTAGCTCTATAAGTGAGTGAACTGCGGTGTGAGATCTGCATACAGATACAAAGCAAAGATGTAAAGGAACTCACGGATAGAGCATAGGGGTGTGTTTTAGCAAAAGCACTACTAAAGGTAAAACGGGTAAAAGCGATTTTTATGTATAAATCAAGCCGGACGAGACGTACGTTTTCAGCTATTGGAATGCTGGCAGGAAGCTTGGCCATTAGCTGTTTGCTGCCACTAAGGGCGCTGGCAAAGGACTATACACAGCTCAATGTATTTGGCGACAGCCTGGTGGATGCAGGCAATTTTTTCAATCTTAGTGGGGGCACCTTTCCCCCGTCTCCACCCTATGCACAGAGGTTCTCGAACGGGCCTGTATGGGTAGAGCAACTGGGCGCAGAGCTGGGTATCATGCCAGCCCTTTCTAGCACCGTTGTTCCTGGTCTATTCGCGGGAACGGCCCTCCCCCCGGCTGAGGGCATTAACTTTGCAGTCGCTGGCAGCCTGAGTTCTAATGCTAACGTGGGTGGTTCGCCGCTGCCCGGTCTTCAGCAGCAAATTGCAGCGTTTGGGGCGATTAGTGCGGCAACACCGCCCGACGTTGTATTGAGTACAGAAGCGCTCAGCATTTTATTGGCGGGCAGCAATGATTATAACGAAGGAATTCTTAAAGCGGCCTCTGCTGAAGCGTTGGCTGCTTTGCCTGAGCAGGTCACCGATAACTTAGTAGCTGCTGTGGCAGGGTTAGCAAATGCAGGCGCAAAAGACATTCTTGTCAGCAACCTGCCTAATTTGGGCCTACAACCCTTTGCAAAGTCGCTGAATGCTTTTAACCCTCAAAGCAGCAATTTACTCGCAGCGCTCTCGACGCAGCACAATCAGCTTTTAAGCCAAAAGCTCACGGCCTTTGCTGTCGCCTCGGATACTGAAATTATTCAGTTTGATCTCGATAGCGTTACGGCTGCGATCGCGGCAAGGCCAACCGAGTTTGGATTCACAAACGTTGAAGAAGCTTGTCTGACGAACTTCCAGCCAGACAATACGTTCGACGGCATTTGTAGCGATCCTGATACGTTTTTCTTTTGGGATAATGTGCATCCCACCACAGCAGGTCATAGCGTAATTGCCCAAGCGGCACTGCGATCACTCAACGCAGCCGATCCAACCGAGCCAACGGTTCCACCAGATACCGCCAGCGTTCCAGAACCCAGTGGCGTACTTGGCCTATTAGCCGTTAGCGGCACCATGATGATGTACGCGCACGCGACGCGTTTAGCTCATCGCATCTAAGGCCTCAACAGGGGGCTGAGCGTAAACGGGAACCTTTTCACTGCCTGCCACAATTGGATCGATATCGTAGGCGCTCCAGTTCCCCTCATAGCGCTCGGCTACCAGTGGCCTTAGCTCAAACTGCGGCAAATCGCTGTCGTCTGTATACTTCACGTCAACGCGTAAGGCTGAGTAGGGCCGACGTTTTTTGCTGCCGCGACCAGAGCGCCCTAAAAATAGGTGGCATTTAGCCACAGCCTGACCTAGTTCTTTAAGAACGGGGCCCTCTTTGCGCTGTCTGCGCAGGCTGAAGCCACTGCCGCCACATACAATCCAGGGAATGTTGCGATCGCCATGCCCGGTTTCTTGAGTCACCAAATACTCAAAGCAGTGCGCATGACCGCTAAGCACCAGATTCACTAAGGGGCGATCGCCCGCAATATCGCCCACAGCGGCCTGCACTTCATTGAGCACCCGACGCAGGTGAAACCTCACGGCCAGCGTCTGTGCTTGAAACCACTTGGTTTTTTCAGTCACATAGGGCGGATGGTGAAAGTAGAGCACTCGGCCCTTTGCATTTTCATCTTTCCAAGAGGCAATCAGGCGATCGCGCAGCCAGTCAAGCTGCTCTGTATCAACGATAAAGTCGTGCTCGGACATGTTGAGCTGCTTATCAATATCATTGAGCTGCTCCTCAAACTGCTCTATTTCGGCGTAAATGCTCGCGGCGCGTTCATCCTCTGCTGGAATGTCCGTGTCTAGCATGACTGACTCGGCTAAGAGCGATCGCACCTTAACTTGAATCTCACGCCTGTAGGCGATTATCTTTTCCTTCTGAGCGTGACCTTCTTCAGTATTTGGTAGCGGCTGAGGCGCATTAAAGGTATTGCTATCTAGCGCAAAAAAATCAATGCCCTCTTTGTGAAACGTGTAGTAGCGATTGGGCAGCCGCGTAAACTGCCCCGGCACATAGCTTAGCGCCCTGCCGGTTTCAGTTTTGTGGGTGTAATGCTTCTCTAAATGCGGCCCTATTTGAGCCGAGCCCACTAGTTCCAGGCAATCTAAAAACGCTTTAGCATAGCCTTCGCCCTGAAAAGAGCCATGCCAGCCAATATCGAGATTGATTCGCTTTCGCAGCAGGCGGCGCAGTGGTGCAATGATTTTGGTCAGCACGCTGGCGATGAGTGAAAGGTCGTAATAGTCGTGATTGCCTAACACTGGCAAAAAAGGCAGCTTAAACGTCATCTGATCGAATCGAATTTTGTCGGGGCGATCGCCCCCTACCAAAAACTCGCGATAAGGCTTAATAAAATTGTCAGGATACTGCTCGCTAGATCCGGTGAGATAGACGACATCTCCGGTATGTATGACAAACTCACACTCGTCAAGGTGCTTAAAGAGCTGCTTAGCCACCCGGCGCTGTGGCTTGTCCTGTACGTGCCGGCTAGTACCACTATCGCCAATCACCAAAAATGAAAAGCTTTCAGGCGCTTTTGCTTTGTCCTCATTGGGCAAGGCTAACCGAGTTTGATCAACACCGTGTCTGGTCACCAAGGGGTGATGCCAGCGCACCCGCTGTTTCATCCGAGCGATTTTAGTGGCGATCGCCGGATCGCTAACAAGCCTCATGTGTATCCTAAAAAATCAGTATGTCAAATTGTACGTGAACATTAGCAGCAAACGCCTGAGCATTCATCCATCTGGCGAGGTTTTATCACAGCTTAACTACACACAGTCTTCATACGTTTGAGATGCTTTTTTCACAGACTCTATTTATATCTCAGGGAATTTACGGAATTCGAGTGTAGCTTTAACAGACAAGCGTAAAAATATTTGTCAAACGCCTGGCAACTTTCACTCCGAAAGCTGGGGCTTTTTCCTAAATGAGTCAGAGCAAAGCCTGAATTCGGCGGCTTAAATTCTTAGGAGAGACTGGAGCGACTTTCGCCATAGCACTAATAGCACCATAGAAGATGCACCGAAATAACTAAAGATGCACCAAAACAACCGAAATTTATTTCCGATTGCCGCCGCACTGGCTACCGCTGGCATTATTGTCAGCATTGGCGGCGCTGTCCTTGTAGCTTCAGATAAAATCGGCAGTGGCCCTCGTACGATGCCCAACACACCTAAATCTGATCTGGCAATTGAGAGTAACGTTGCGATCGCCTCTGAAGCTAAGGCCAACTCAGAAGCACAGATGGTCACATCTGTAGGCAGTGCCGCTGCGCTCACACCGGGAATGACGCTGGGCACTCACGAGGCAACTGTGCTGCGGGTCGCCGTCCCGAATGGTACGCCCGATCGTTCTATCGTCGCGAGCAGCAGTGACGACAATACGGTCAAAATATGGGGACTAAATGCGAATAGCCGCGAGCGGCCTAATGTTCGTTCTGAGGTGCGATCGCTCGCTCACAACGGCCGCGTGAACGATCTCGCTTTTATTACCCGCAACAATCAGCAGCAGCTTGTCACCGGTAGCGGCTCAGGCGAAATTACGCTGTGGGATCTCACTTCCGGCAAGGCGATTGCAACCATTGCCGATCAGGCTGGTCGCATTGTAAGCATCGCTACCAGCCCGGAAGGCACTCAATTTGCCAGCGGTAGCAGCAACGGTACGCTCAAAGTATGGCCGATTGCAGACGTCGCCACACGGAAAAGCCAAACCAACCTTCGCGGTAAAGTCCTTGCACCCAGCGGCCCACAAATTAGCACCCTTGCCTTTCACCCTACAGACAACAATCTTTTAATCAGCGGTGACCAGGATGGCACTATCCAGATTTGGGATTTGCAGCGCAGCAAGCCTACCCTCACCCTCACTAGCGATGCCAATCAAATCAACATTTTATCTATTAGCCCTGACGGCCAGTATGTCGCCAGCGGCAGCGACGACAATCTCGTCCGAATTTGGAACCTAGAAACGGGAAAACCTGTGCAGATGCTAGCGGGACATAGCCTTGTAGTCTCTGATGTGGCCTTTAGCCCCGATGGAAAAACGCTGGCCAGCAGCAGCTTTGACGGATCTATTAAGCTATGGAACTGGGTAAATGCGACCGAACTGTGCACTTTGAGCGGTCACGCTGGCGCTGTCTATAGCGTGGAATTTACAGATGGTGGCGCTGCGCTCGTGAGCGGTGGCTATGACGGTACCGTTAGAAACTGGAGTCTATCTGAGGCCGTAACTGGGCAAGGTCAAAAGACCTGTACCAGAAAAGCGGTATGAGATCAGCGATCGCTAGCGGGCAAATCATTCTTTTGACGGGGTTCGGTTGACCTTTGTTTGTGACTCAAGGAAGAGTCTGAAATTAAGCTGTTTTCTCTATTGTTGGGGGAGTAAGCGATCGCACCTGAACTTTATTCCTTGTTTCAAGGCAGGTATGTTCGCCTTACACACAACACAAGGAGAATATCCATGGCTGAGAACACTGAAAATAAAGAACAGAAAGACGTCAATTTAGACACTGAAGGCAAGCAAACGCCATTAAAAGGTAAAAATCGTACAACGGGCCAAGGCTCCAAAACCGATACTCGTGATGGTGCTCAACCTGAAGCGCCCGGCAACGATGGCACCGTAGCAGGTAGCCCCAATCAAGGGACTGAAGCACGCTAATTAATAGCGGCACTGGCACAAAAGGCCAAACAAACCTGTTACTCGGTTTGTTTGGCCTTTTTATTGGCTCTCTTTATCGGCCCTAGGCAATTCAGAAAAGACCTAGGTATCGCAAAACTGTAAACACTGTAAACCTAAGAACGCGCTCCTAAATCTCATGACCACTGATCAGCAAGAACGCAGACCTAAGCCCGAAGATATGGATGGCCAAACGCTAGCCTATCCAGCTAGTCAGGAAGATATGAACATCGCGCCTGACAGCGATTTGTCTAACTATAAGGCCGCTGGCAAGTTAATTGATAAGGTGGCGATCATTACCGGTGGCGATTCGGGCATCGGGCGGGCAGTTGCGATCGCCTATGCAATGGAAGGGGCCAATGTCGCCATTTTGTACAACGCCAGCGACGACGACGCGCAAACAACCAAAGGCTTGGTTGAGGAACGCGGCGGTAAGTGCTTGCCTATTAAAATGGACGTGCGTAAACCAGAAGAATGCGAGGACGCAGTAAAACAGACCGTTGAGATGTTTGGCAAGCTCGACATTTTGGTGAACAACGCAGCCTTTCAAATGGTGCAAAAAGACCTAGCCGATCTCACCATCAAACAGTTTCATGAAACATTTGAAACAAATATTTTTGGCTACTTTCATATGTTCAAAGCAGCCTACGCCCATCTTAAAGAAGGCGACGTCATTATCAATACAGGCTCTATTGTCGGCAAAATGGGTAAGGGCATGTTGGTAGACTATGCCTCCAGTAAAGGTGCTGTTCATGCCTTTACTAAGTCACTCGCTCAAAACTTGGCGGATAAAAAGATTCGCGTAAATTCTGTTGTCCCTGGGCCAGTATGGACGCCAAATATTCCTGCGACAATGCCGAAGGAAAAGGTAGCTGAATATGACAGCGACAATGCTCTAGGGAGAGCCGGACAGCCTGAAGAACTAGCACCGGCCTATGTCTTTTTAGCAGCAGAAGATAGCAGCTTTATGACGGGCGCGCTGGTAGATGTAACCGGCGGTCAGCTATCGAGTTAGAAACCGCCGTTGAGAGCTGAACTATTCTCTCTATGAGTCAGAATTCTTATCGATCTCAGGCACAATATCGGGGCGCTCTTTGCCTTCCCAACCGGCAGGGCGCTTGGAGTTGTACCAGGCGATAGAACCAATGCCTACGGCGGCGGCAAATCCAACGACGCCTACAATCGTTAAAAACAAAGAGTAAGGAACGGCTGCTTCCTGCGCGAGTAAATACATGCTTAGGCTCTATCCCGTCAAAAATATTATCCTCTATACGATACCAGCTAGCGCCTCTTGCTCAATTACGGTGTGTAACGAATGAAGGCGAATCCTGAAAAAGCCGCTGCCGCCGCCGGTCTTCGCTATGTGAGTGACGATATGCCGGGGATTCGCCGCGAGCGTAAGGGCAAAGGCTTTAGCTATGTGATGCCAGAAGGCAAACGATTAGACCCTGGCGAAAAACGTAAGCGCATTGAAGCACTAGTAATTCCACCGAACTGGGACAATGTTTGGATTTGCCCAGATTCGAACGGACACTTGCAGGCGACTGGACGCGATGACAAAGGCCGAAAGCAGTATCGATACCATTCTGACTGGCGAAGGTTTCGCAATTTGCAGAAGTTTGATCGAATGGTGCCTTTTGGCGTGACGCTACCTGCTTTGCGCGAGCAGACTCAGGCACATATGAGGCTAAAAAAGCTCTCACGCGAGAAGGTGATTGCGACCGTTGTGCAGCTTCTAGATCGAACGCTAATTCGGGTAGGAAATGCACAATATGCGCAGCGAAATAAGTCTTTTGGGCTGACGACGCTGCGCGATCGCCATGTGGACATCGGGCAAGGCTCCGACAAGGGCCGCGTCAAATTTCACTTTGTTGGTAAAAGCGGCGTTGAGCACGATATTGAAGTAGCCGACCCGCAGCTAGCAAAGATCATTAAGCGCTGTCGAGACATTCCAGGCTATGAACTATTCCAATACTTTGACGAAGATGGCAACCGTCAAACTATCGATTCTGGTGACGTTAACGACTATCTAAAAAGTGTGACCGGGGAAGACTTTACCGCTAAAGACTTTCGCACATGGGCGGGAACAACTGTCGCGACCGATACGCTTAATCAATTAGGTGAGTGGGCCAAAGAAACAGAAGCAAAACAGAATGTGGTGGCCGCTATTAAAGCCGCCGCCGCGCAGTTAGGCAATCGGCCTGCAACCTGCCGAAAATATTACGTTCACCCAATTGTGCCTGAGAATTATTTAGCAGGACAGCTCATTGCTCAGCTCAGCGAAGCTCAAAAAGAGATTTTGGCAGATCCTGATCAGTGGCTAGATGACTCTGAAAAAACGGTTTTGACTATTTTGAAGTCAATTTAGAACAGCGACCACCCTTTCGACGATCGGCTGCTATTAACCTCCCGGCCCTGAATAATCTCAGTCAAAATCTCCCAAGACTCAACTAACCTCGGCCCAGGACGATTAAAGAATTGATTGCCATCCGCTAAGTACACTTGCTTGCTTTGTACTGCTTTTAGCTGCGCCCACTCAGCACGTGTCGCCATTGCTTCAGTCGCCTGCCGAGTTTGTGCCATGTCATAGCCACAGGGCAACACCACAATAATGTCTGGATCGGCTGCGGCCAAATCTGCCCAGCTCATCCAGGCGGAATGTGCACCTGTTTTACCAAAGCAATCGTGACCGCCTGCCATCGTTACAAGTTCAGGTACCCAGTTCCCAGCAGCCATCAGCGGATCAGTCCATTCTATGCAGGCGACTTTTGGGATTGATTGATCTGTGTCTACAGGATTTAGCCTGTCTTTTAGCGACCGAATTACGTTGGCGGCGGCGGCTTGAGTCTCTGCTGAACTATCTAATGCCGCCGCTACCCTTTCCATATCACTCCATACATCTGCTAGTCGCTCTGGCTGTAAAGACACCACCTGAATAGCGGTGGCGGTGGTGGCGCTATTATTAGCCACCAGTTCTGACACGGCGGCTTCAACATCGCTCAAGCTGACCGCACACACCTCGCACTGCGCCTGAGTAATGATGTGCGTGGGCCGTAGCTCTGCAAGCACTTCAGTTTTCACGCGGTATACGCTGAGTGCGGATGTTAGCAGCTCACTCACACGCTCATGAATTTCTCCGCTGGTGCCAACCGGATCAAATTTGGGCTCCGTGCAGATGGGAAGGGCTTTGACTGAAGGAGGATAGTCGCATTCGTGCGATCGCCCCACCAAACAATTGCCATAGCCCAGCGCTGCCACAATCTCAGTTGCGCTCGGAATTAAAGACACTATTCGCAAATCGTCCGTATTCATACCCACCCTCGATGAAATTTTACGTTTCCTACAGCGTCTAAAAGGTGCTCCGGGCACACTTAATCAAATTCCTTTGCCCCATTCTCCTACGTTCAATTGTCCGTCAATATCTGTGTGAATTACAACGCCAGCCTTTTTTATGCACGCTACTGCGCCGAAAAGCTACGCCTTCAAAGAGACTACGCCAACAACTGTATCTGCTCCTGATCTAACTAAGGGTGCTATTGATGCCCTAGGCATTGGTTCTACGCTTGCCGAGCTACCGCTTCACACGTTTTCAGTCACCTCCGAGTGCGACATCAAAACGCTAATGGATCGCTTCACGCAATTTCCAGACTTACCAGGCGTTGTGCTTTTAGAAGCAGGGCGGATAATTTCTCTCTCGCGACAGCAGTTTCTAGAATGCTTGCTACAGCTAGGGCATACCACTCTTTTAAGAAACGGCTCTATTCATATCGTTTTTAATCAAGGCAATCGTAAGACGCTTTGTCTGCCTGGAGATACGCCTGTTTTACTAGGGGCACAGCAGGCGCTAAGACGCCCTTACGAGCAGCAGAGCGATCCTATTTTGGTACAGAGTGGCGATCGCTATCAGCTTCTCAATGCCCACACGCTCAACATCGCCCACTGGCAAATTCGCGGCATTGAAACTCAAATTCGCTACGAGCGGCTACAGATGCAGCTCTTGCAAAGCGAGAAAATGGCCGCACTGGGCCGACTGGTAGACGGCGTAGCTCATGAAATTCTTGATCCAGTGGGCTTCATCTGGGGCAATCTTAGCTATATCGCCAGCTACGCTCAGCAACAGGCCGAACTCATCGCCGCCTACGAAGCCGCTTTGCCCAGCCCCCCAGACAGTATTGTGCAGCTACAAGAAGACGTTGAGCTTGACTATTTACGCAGCGACTTTCCCGCTGCAATTAAGAGCGCAAAAGGTGGCGCGCACCGACTTCGCCAGCTCGCAACCAGTCTACAAAACTTCTGTCACATTGACGAGATTCATCCGCGCCCAACCGACCTTAATAGTCTCATTGACAGCACTCTCAGACTACTAAAAAGTCGTCTGAGCAGCCCAATTCAGATAAAGCGCTGCTATGGCAAACTGCCACCAGTGCCTTGCTTTTCTGGGCAGCTAAGTCAGGTGTTTATGACTATATTCACCAGCGCAATTGATCCTTTACTTGCGCAAGCACATCTTGCTAGCTACTCTGACGATTCAAACGACATTTCATTAGGCAGTGCACCCCAGATCACAGTCGCCACCTGCATTTGTTCTGAGCCAGATACCCCTGATAAAAATACCAGTCAGCCGCGTTGGGTTTCTATTATCATCAGTGACAATGGCCCCGGCATTCTCCCTGGAGATAAGGCTCACATCATTGATTCTTTCTCGCCTGAAAGCCGTTCTATTAGAGAGACAGGCTTAGCAATGAGCTATCAAATTGTGACAGCGAAACATGGTGGGAAGCTATGGATACGATCATGTCACGCCAGCGAAGTCTCACCGACTGAGGCAAATAAAATTGCAACGGGGACTGAGTTTGAGATTTTGCTGCCACTTACTTCCTGCGAACCAGAATAGTTCAGTCAGGTAGCCCTTTTATGAAGAAATAGATGGACTGACTGTCTTTGTTTTGCCGATGCCGGTAGCGCGACTGAGGACGCGGGCAGTGCGGCTGCGAGCGCCGCTGATATATGTGAAGAAGACGGGAACGACCACTAGGGTAAGCAGCGTGGAGGTAGAAAAACCACCGATGACTGCGATCGCCATCGGGCTTCGGGTTTCACCGCCTGCCCCAATCGCCAGCGCAATCGGCACCATTCCAGCCACGGTAGAGATTGAGGTCATCAAAATCGGTCGCAGTCGGGTAATGCCCGCTTCAATCACGGCCTGACGGCGAGATTTACCTTCTTTCACCGCAATGAGCGCGTAGTCTACGAGCAAAATTGAGTTTTTAGTCACAAGCCCAATCAACAGAACAATACCAATTAAGGCAAACAGCCCAAGCGGCTTTTGGGCAATGAGCAGGCCCATAAGCGCCCCACCGATGCAAAGCGGAATAGCGATCATGACCGCAAAAGGATAGAGAAAGTCGTTGTAGAGCAGGACAAGCACGGCGTAAATCATCATGATCGCGGTGCCTAAAGCGATCCCAAAGCGAGAAAAGATCTCTTTTTGAATATCGGCGTCTCCGGCGGGCTGCTGACGAACGCCATCGGGTAGGTTTTGCATGGCGGGTAAGGCGTCTACTGCTTTAATGCCTTCACCGAGTTCGATGCCCTGAAGGTTTGCGCCCACGGTGACCTGACGAGAGCGGTCAAAGCGAGAAATTTGCGCGGGGCCGCTGCCAAATTCGATGTCGGCGACTGCAATTAAAGGAACGAGATTGCCGTTTTGGGCAGGCACCTGTAGGTTTTCTAAAGTGCTGATGTCAGTGGTGGTGTCGGGAGCAAGGCGGACACGAATGGGAATTTGGCGATCGCCCGCATCAAAGTCAGCCAAATTCTGCTCAGCATCTCCCAGCGTCGCCAAAGAAGCCGTTCTGGCAATGCTACTCACCGAAACCCCCAAATCAGAAGCCCGCACAGGATCAGGCTTAATCAAAATTTCTGGCTGCACCAGAGCAGCCGTAGAACTCACTTCTACGAGCCCTGGCACCTGTCTCATCTGCTGCGTCAGCGCCTGGGCAGCTTCATCGAGTTTTTCTGGATCTTCACCCGTCAGCACAATCTCTAATCCTTTACCGCCACCGCCGCCTGCACCCTGGCTAACGAAGTTGATTCGCGTGCCTGGAATCTTCTGAAACTCAGCGCGTAGCGTCTGCTCAAATTCGCTGCGGGTGACGCGCTCATTTTTGGGCTTGAGCTGAACGTATGCGGTGGAATCGCCGGGTGTTTGGGTGCGAAAGACGCGCTCGGTGGCGGGGTTGGCTAAAAGGCGATCGCTCACCAGCTTACTCACCTCATCCGTTTTCTCCAACGTAGATCCGGGCGGCAGCTCAATAGACACTGTGGTTAAGTCTGTGTTGCCTGAGTCGAACAAGGCCGTCGGAATAAACTGCACCAGCATTAGGCTCGAAACGAAAAAGGCAAACGCTAGCCCAATGGTGACGAGGCGATGCCTGAGCGCACTGTTCAAAAGCCTGTGATAGGGCAGGAGTGATTTCGGTACGCGCAGACCATCTGCGGCCAGCACCGTATTATCAACGCCGCCTTCTACTTTGGGCTTAAGTAAGTAGGCTGACATCATCGGCGTCACTAGGCGGGCCACCAGCGTAGAAAACATGGTGGCCACTGCAACCGTGACTCCAAAAGGCTGAAAAAACTGGCCTGGAATGCCGCCCATGAAGGCAACGGGAATGAAAACTGCCACGATAGTCGCCGTAGTTGTGACCACCGCTAAACCGACTTCAGCAGTAGAGTCTAACGACGCTTGAAAGGGCGTTTTGCCCATTTGAATATGACGCTCGGCGTTCTCGATTTCGACGATGGCGTCGTCTACAAGGTTGCCGACAGCCAGGGTTAATGCCAGTAAAGACATGCTGTTGAGCGTGTAGCCTAGTGCTTGAATGACTAAAAACGTTGGGATGATGGAAAGCGGCAGGGCGGTGGCGGTGATGAGGGTCGTGCGCCAGTCGCGTAGGAAAATGCCAACTACAACAACGGCCAGTATGCAGCCCAGTATGAGCGCATCGATAGAGGCCTGGTAAGAGTCGCGAATTTCGGTGGCTCTGGTGAAGACGAGTTGGAAGGTGATGTCGTCGGGAAGGGTGGTTTCGAGATCGGCGATCGCCGCCCTGATCCCATCTTCTACGCTCACCACCACGCTGCCCTTACTGCGCGACACCGTAAAGCCCACAACCGGCGCGTCGTTGGTGTAGGCCGACGCTCTAATCTCCCCAAAGTCATCTTCAACGCTGCCCAAGCTTGTGAGCGGCACCGTTCCACCCGCAGGCAAAACCACATTAAAGTTCTGCAAAGCCTCAACAGTATCCGCGCTACCGAGCGTACGAATGCCCTGCTCTATGCCTGAAATGTCGCTACGTCCACCCGGCAAGTCAATATTGAACTGGCGAATTTGATCGTTAACCTGCGAGGCCGTAATCCCTAGCGCGTTTAGCTGCTCAGGCTCAAGATTCACCCGAATCTCGCGATCTACCCCGCCGACCCGGCTCACCTGTGAAACCCCATCAACAGCTAGCAGCTTACGGCTAATGGTGCGATCCACTAAGTCGCTGAGTTCTTCAACAGAGCGCTCTTCAGAACCCACGGTATAAATCACGGTCGCACCGCCAGCAAACTCAAGCCGTCGCACAATCGGATCCTGCGCGTCTTGAGGAAGATCCTGGCGAATACGCGTGATGGCATCGCGAACATCGTTGGTCGCCTGCTCAGTATCAACGCCCAAGTCAAACGAAATCACCGTGCTAGAAGATCCATCCGACACCGTTGAAGAGAGTTCGTCAATGTTGCCTAGGCCCGCAACCGCGTCCTCTACCTTTTTAGTAATCTGAGTTTCCATCTCGGCAGGCCCTGCGCCCGTTTGGGTCACTTCTACCAGGACGGCGGGGATATCGATGTTGGGATTAGCGTCAATGCCCAAGTTGGTGAACGCCACCATGCCAGACACGGTGAGCACCAAAAACAGCACGATGGTAGGCACGGGCCTTTTGATTGACCAGGCGGAAATGTTGAACATAGGGCGAATGCGTTGCGGGGTGTCGTCGTCAGAGGGCGTCGTCAGAGGAAGCGGTTGCAGGCGTCGTAGAGCTTTGGCTTGCAACATCTACTAAGTCGCCGTCTTGCAGATAGCTAGCGCCTTCGACGACCACAGGCGTATCGGGGCGTAGACCGGACGTGATTTCAATTCGAGCCGGGGTATCGCCAGCAGCGGGAGTGCGACCTGACGAGTCAGCGCGAACGCGAACGCCCACTTCCACAGCTTTTGCTTTTACCGTATTGTCGGGATTCAGCACGTACACAATAAAGCCGCCGTTGGTCTGGGGCAGAACAGCCTCAGCCGGAACGACGACGCCTTGACGGGAGCCGGTAACAATTGCCGCTTGCAAAAACATGCCTGGGCGCAGGCGATCGCTTCCCGGCAGCCCCACTTTCACCGTCGCCTTCCGACTTTGCGCATCCACCGTCGGATCAATGCTGCGCACGGTGCCCTGAAGCTGCAAGTTCGGATCAGAGCCTGACGTAATTTGCACTGAAGACCCCACATTCACTTGAGGGAGCTGCGTCTGTGGAACCGTCAGCGCCAGCTCTAACTGATCGCCACTAATAATTTTGAACAGCGGCGTCCCGGCTGAAGCAATGTCGCCGACCGTCGCGCTTTTTTCGGCAATCACACCGCTATCGGGCGCGATCACCTGCGTTTGATCGAGCTGCGTGTTGAGCTGCGTCACTTCAGCCTGCCGGCTGCGAACCGTCGCTTCTGCACTGTCAATCGCGGCAATACTTGAGCCGACTGCTTGCTGCTGGGTTACGAGCTGCGTTCGACGCTCAACCAAAGCTTCCTCGCTAATGGCACCCTGAGAAAATAGCGAGGCAAAGCGATCGTATTTTTCCTTTGCTTCAGCCGCTTGAGCCCTGTCTTCGGCCACCTGAGCCTCGGCCTGAACTACCTGGGCTTGGGCCGACGTGACCTGGGCCTCAGCCTGCTGTATTTGAGCCCTTAGAACGGAGTCGTCTAAAACAGCTAAGACTTGTCCAGCAAAGACGCGATCGCCTTCTCTGACCGCTACCGACTGAATCTGCAATCCATTTGCCCTAGACGCCACCGACAGCAGGTCAAAAGCTTCTACCGTGCCACTGGCCGTAATCGTTTCGCGAATCGGTGCACTTTCAGCAAGCACCGTCGTCACGCTCCCACTAGACACCTGCTCCGCTTCAGCCGTTACCGCCGTCGGTTCAGGCTGTCTTTGCGCAAGACGAGTGCCCACCAAAGCTAGACCCAAGCCCAGCCCAAGCCCAATCAGCAGTCCTTTCGAGCCGCTGAGCCATCCGCCTGTCGAAGTCTCTTGCTCGGGGGGTAGGTCTGTAGAAATGTGGCTTGCGCTCAGGGCAGGCTCTTCACCCGCCTGAAAGTTTTCGTCTTGAAAGTTTTGGTAGGTCACAGGCGATTATTAATAAGCGGTATAGCAATATGAAAGTGCGGCTGTAAAGAGTATTAGGGGTGCCTTTATATAGCCCTTCGCGAACTAATTAATGAGGGTTGATTTGTGTTTACAAAAATTTAATATTGATATTATTGCGCATTTTCAACCACTTGTGCCGCTTTGTGAGTCACTGCCAAAACAGCCATAGTCTGGTGGCATTTTGAGAAAGTTGCGCTAGCAAGAAGCATCTTATGTGCTGATGGAGGGCTAGATTGCTGCTACTGTGAACTCCAAAATGAACTTAATTCTTCAGCGGCGCAAATGGAACGATCCTGGTGGCAAAAACTAAAGTCCAATCCGCTGGCTCGCTTTGCAGCAATCGTGCTGGCTATTTTCTACATTACGGTGATTTTTGCTGACTTTTTCGCCCCGTACAATCCGCTAGCTCAGCAGCCCAACGGCTCGCTGCTACCGCCGTCTCAAATCTACTGGCGCAGCGCTGAAACGGGTGGATTCGTTGGCCCCCACGTGTATCCCACGATTCAAGGCCCCATCGATCTTGACACAGGCATTCAGGAGTTAGAAATAGACTACAGCCGCCCAGCGCCGCTACGGCTATTTGTTCGTGGCGATGACTACCGGATGTTTGAACTGGTTTTGCCCATCATCACTAGCTTTTCATTTGATGGAGAGCTGATGCTTAAGGAACTAAGAATATTTGATGGTATTCCGAGCAACTGGCACCTGTACGGAGCCAAAGCCCAGATTGTAGAGACCCAAACTGTAGAAGCAGATGACGAAGAAACGCTTGAAGCCGTCGAAGTTGCATCGGCCTATATCAACATTTTGGGAACCGACAATGCCGCACGCGATGTGTTTAGCCGCTTGGCGCACGGCGGTCGTATTAGCCTAAGTATCGGCCTGATTGGAATCGCAATTTCTTTTCCCTTAGGACTGCTGGTCGGCGGCATTTCCGGCTACTTTGGTGGCGTTGTTGACTCTGTGCTGATGCGCATTGTTGAAGTCATCATGACCATTCCTTCTATTTATTTGCTGGTGGCGCTGGGCGTCATTTTGCCCCCTCAGCTCACCAGCTCTGAGCGCTTCTTCCTAATTACGCTGATTATTTCGTTCATTGGCTGGGCTGGGCTGGCTCGGGTGATTCGAGGCGAAGTGCTTTCACTCAAAGAAAGAACGTTTGTGCAGGCGTCTCAGTCAATGGGCGGGCAGAGTCTGCACATTATTACGCGCCACATTCTGCCGCAAACGGCCACCTATGTGATTATCGCTGCCACACTTACCATTCCTAGCTACATTGTTTCTGAAGCCGTCCTCAGCCTCATTGGCCTCGGCATTCAAGAGCCTGACCCTTCTTGGGGCAATATGCTCTCAGCCGGGACTAACGCCTCCATTTTGGTGCTCAATCCCTGGCTCGTGTGGCCCCCGGCTGCGCTGATTGTGATGACCGTGCTTTCATTCAATTTGCTTGGCGATGGTCTGCGTGATGCGTTAGATCCTCGCAGTTTGCAGGAGCGTTAGTCAGCTTAAGTTTTGCGTTCGGCAATTCTGAGTTTTGCAGAGCGCGATCGCTTGTTCTCTCTAATCTCTTCAGCCGTTGCCACCAGCGGCTTCTTCGTCACAATTTGCAGCCGCTCATCCCCGCGATAGGCATACTTTACAATTCGATCTTCCAGACTATGAAAGCTGATAAGCGCTATCCGTCCACCTGGATTTAGCCAGTCAGGAGCTACCGCCAAAAATTCTTCTAATACTTTCAGCTCACCATTCACCGCAATCCGCAGCGCCTGAAACGTTCGCGTGGCCGGATGAATCCGCCCGTGCCGCGCCTTTGCCGGAAACGCACCCCCTATTTCCCAAGCCAGCTCCGTAGTTGTGCTAAAGGGCCGATTTTGCACAATCCGCCGCGCAATCCGCCGACTCAACCGCTCCTCGCCATATTCATAAATGGTGTCGGCAATCGTCTTCTCATCCCAATAGTTCACGATTTCCTCAGCCGTTAGCGCCTGCGTATCGTCCATTCGCATATCCAGAGGCGCTTCTTGGCGAAAGCTAAACCCTCGCTGCGCCTGATCTAGCTGAGTAGAGCTAACGCCAATATCCGCCAAAATACCGTCAAAGCGCAGCTCTCCAGGATCGAACCGAGCAAAGTTAGTGTGATGGAAGGTGACGCGATCTGCATACTCAGCTAGCCGTTCCTTCGCCGCTGCTAAAGCCTGTAAATCCTGATCAAGTGCCACCAGCTCTACGTCTGGAGCCGACTCCAAAATCATGAGGCTATGCCCCCCACCGCCCACCGTGGCGTCTAAGTATCGCCCACCTGCTTTGATGCTTAGTCCTTGTAGTACCTGCTCGGAAAGTACAGGCAAATGAAAGAAACCCAAGTCAGTTCTGTCTTCGGACATAATTTTTAATTTTTAGTCAGTGCCGTATAATCTAGGCAAACAGAGCTTTTGGACGTTGAAATACTAAAGTAAACGTACGACAATAAGAGCCGTAGAGGAACCCCAAGAAGGAAGCCGACTAAACAATGGCCACGATGCAAACCAAAACCGAACCCATGGTTATCAACATGGGGCCGCACCATCCGTCTATGCACGGCGTGCTCCGCTTGATCGTCACCCTCGACGGCGAAGATGTTATTGACTGTGAGCCAGTGATCGGCTATCTGCATCGCGGCATGGAAAAGATTGCCGAAAATCGCACCAACGTCATGTTCGTCCCTTATGTTAGCCGTTGGGACTACGCGGCTGGCATGTTTAACGAAGCGATTACGGTCAACGCGCCCGAGAAGCTAGCCAACATTGAAGTGCCCAAACGTGCCAGCTACATCCGCATGATTATGCTGGAGCTGAACCGCATTGCCAACCACCTCCTCTGGCTTGGCCCCTTCATGGCCGACTGTGGGGCTACGACGCCTTTCTTCTACATCTTCCGTGAGCGCGAATTCATTTATGACCTATGGGAAGCGGCTTCTGGCGCTCGCCTCATCAACAACAACTACTTCCGCATTGGTGGCGTTGCCGCTGACATTCCCTACGGTTGGATCGACAAGTGCGAAGACTTCTGCGACTACTTCATTCCTAAAGTAGACGAGTACGAAAAGCTCATTACTGACAACCCTATCTTCCGCCGCCGTGTGGAAGGTGTGGGCACGATGTCGCGTGAAGATGCCATTAATTGGGGCTGCTCAGGCCCAATGCTGCGAGCGTCGGGGGTGAAGTGGGACTTACGAAAAGTAGACCATTACGAGCGCTATGACGAACTCGACTGGGATGTGCAGTGGGCCACTGAAGGCGATTGCTTTGCCCGCTATATGGTGCGTATTAATGAAATGCGTGAGTCGGTGAAAATTATTCGTCAGGCGATGAAGCAGCTTCCGGGTGGGCCGTTTGAGAACTTGGAAGCGAAGCGGATGATGGAAGGGCCGAAGTCTGAGTGGAATAGCTTTGACTATCAGTTTTCGGGGAAAAAGATTGCGCCAACCTTTAAGATTCCTGAGGGCGAGCACTACGTGCGTGTAGAAACAGGCAAGGGTGAAGTTGGCGTTTATATCATCGGTGAAGACAACGTTTTTCCATGGCGATGGAAAATTCGGGCGGCTGACTTCAACAACCTGCAAATTCTGCCTAACCTACTCAAGGGCGTAAAGCTTGCAGACATCATGCCAATTTTAGGCAGCGTTGATATTATTATGGGCTCTGTAGACAGATAGGTGATTAACTAAAGCAATTAAAAAGCGTCTGTCAGGATTTAATTTCTGGCAGGCGCTTTTTGCTGTTTTATTGAGTGGGCTGTTTTTATGGGTTACGCGTCTAGCTTGGACTTGGCTTTGTCAAACGCAACCTGTAGCTCTTGCCATGCGGAATCTACACCTGCCTTCATTTCTTCCCAAGCATCTTCAGTAGAGCCTTTTAATTTCTCATACTTTACTTTAGCTTCTGATTGCTTCACTTTCAGCGTGTCGATTTGTTCTTGATATTTGACTTTAGCATCGGCTTTTGCCAAGTTTGCTTTGACCTGTAGCTCGTCAATTTGAGCCCCTAGCTTCTGCATTTTTGCTTCTGCGGTTGCTTCGTAATCTGTTTTACTGGATTTGCCAAATAATGCCATTTTCTTATAGGGAAACATCTTCTCAAAAGTAACAATTTTTATGGCTAAAGGGCGATCGCACCTCCAGTATTCTCTCTTCCGATAGAGTTTTACTTTCAACCAATACAACGAAAGACATAGAGAAAAAGATCTTCTACAGCTCAGGAACGTTTAGCCTTGTACCGCTTTGATGAGAGCGATGCGTTAAATCCATTAGAAGCTGAGAGTAGATGCCCTCTGGCATTCCAGGTGCCGTTGATTTGCCCGCGTCGATGCAATTTACCCAGTGATTTACGACGCGTACAAAGGGGGCGATTCTGCCGTCTGAGTACACTTTGGGAAAGTTGAATCTTTCAGGCGTGGAGATTTCTTTGAGGTCGCCGCCTTGCTCGCTGAAAAGCACCTTGAAGCCGTTTACGTAATCTGTTTGGCTTGAGTTTCCCATAACAAGGGTGCCTTTTTCACCGTATACTTCTATCCAGTGGCCGCGTCCAGCGTAGCTGACGGCGCTGAGGGTGATTTGGCAAAGGGTGCCGTCTGTGAGGGTGAGAGCGATCGCACATACGTCATCAGAGTCCACTGATTTCATTTTTCCCGACTCAGGATCAGGCCGTTCTGGAATAGAGGTGCTCAGCGTCGCGCTAATATCAGCCGCTGGGCCAAAGAGCCAATTTACATAGTCAAACGTGTGCGAGCCAATAGAGCCCAAAGCACCACCGCCAAGATCCTTTTGCGCGTACCAGTTCCACGCTCGCTGCGGATTAGCGCGACTAGAAGCGAGCCAGTCAATTTTGATCAGGCGCTTTTGGCCCACCACGCCTTGATTTAGCAGCTCAGAAAAATGCTGCCATGCCGGAATATAGCGGAACTCAAAATCGGGCGTGACAATCACGTTGTGCTCGTTTGCCAGCGCCTGAAGATGTTTGGCTTCCTCAACCGTCAGCGTGATCGGTTTTTCGAGCAAAAGGTGCTTGCCCGCTTTGATAATGTCGGCGGCCATACCGTAGTGGGCAAAAGGCGGCGTCGCTAGCGTAACGGCCTGTATGGTGTCGTCAGCCAGAATTTCAGACAGATCTGAGCACGCTGTTTTGATACCGCAATCGTCTGCGACCTTTTGAGCCCTGGCTAAGTCGCGATTCCAAACGGCAACGACCTCAGTTCGATGATGCGCCTGCAATCCTGGAATGTGCACTTTTTGCCCAAAGCCAGTACCCACAACGGCTACGCGAATAATGCCTGCTGACATATTAAAACGCCTTTATTGCTACATGTAATAGATTACAGGGAACTGATGCCCCTTTTCCTATAATGAAATCATGAGTAAAACTGAGAGCAAAACTGAACAAATTCTGTCTCAAATTTCTGGCAATCCTTGGGTTGGGCTCAAAAAAGCGGATGAGCTTTGGAGCACTTACAAAGCTGGGAAGCGAAGTGTAAAGGCAGTGGTAACAGAAAAAAGTGAACCTTTGGAGCAGGTTGATTTTGATGTTGCAATCTGTGGCGGAACGCTCGGCATTTTGTTAGGAGCGGCACTTGCTCAGCAAGACTGGAAAGTTGCGGTGCTAGAGCGGGGTGAGCTGCAAGGACGCGATCAGGAATGGAATATTTCGCGGCGAGAACTGGAGGCTTTTGTACGGCTGGGGTTGTTGAACCGGCAGGAATTGGATGAGGCGATCGCCTCACAATACAACCCCGCTCGCGTCACCTTTAACGGTGGCCAAGACCTCTGGGTAAAAGACGTTCTCAACATTGGCGTAGATCCAAAGTATTTACTCGAAACGCTCAAGCAAAAGTTTCTGGCGAGCGGCGGTACACTATTGGAGCACACGCCATTTCAATCAGCCAAGATTCATCCTAACGGCGTTGCTATTCAAACCAAAGACGCTGAACCTATCACAGCTAAACTGCTGATAGATGCAATGGGTCATTTTTCTCCGATGGTGCAGCAGGCACGAAAAGGAGAGAAACCAGATGCGGTCTGTATGGTTGTTGGCACCTGTGCGAAAGGATATGACCACAACAAAACAGGCGACTTAATTGCTTCGTTTACACCGATTAAAAATCAGTGTCAGTACTTTTGGGAGGCCTTTCCGGCCCGTGATGGTCGCACGACGTACATGTTCACTTATTTGGATGCACACCCTAGCAGACCTAGTTTAGAACAGTTTTTTGAAGACTATTTTTCGCTCTTGCCAGAATATCAAAACGTCTCGCTAGAGCAATTAAACTTTGTTCGCGCGCTGTTTGGCTTTTTCCCTTGCTACAAAGACAGCCCGCTACAGTACCCGTGGAACCGCACGCTAGCGGTAGGCGATAGCAGCGGCAGTCAGTCACCGCTCAGCTTCGGTGGCTTTGGCGCGATGGTACGACATTTAGAGCGTTTAACTTACGGTATTAACGAGGCTCTAGGTGCGGATGCTTTAGAGCGTAAATCGCTGGGACTGCTTCAGCCCTATCAGCCCAATCTCTCTGTCACGTGGCTCTTTCAAAAGTCTATGAGCGTCGGCGTAAATCAAAAGCTATCACCTAACAAAATTAACGAGGTGCTCTTGACTATCTTTGCGGATATGGAAGCGTTGGGTGATGATGTGCTGCGACCCTTTTTACAGGATGTTGTACAGTTCCCGGCGCTGGCGCAAACAATGCTACGAACCGCTACGCGTCATCCTTTATTGGTGGCAAGTATTTTGCCTCAGGTTGGGCTGGGCTCGGTGGCTAGCTGGATGCGGCACTTTGTGAGCTTGGGTGGATATAATGCCTGGAATACTGCTGAGGAAGCTGTTGAGCGATCGCCCAAAAGGTCCGCTAAAAAACAATATGCAGCTAATCGCTGGCGTGAAGCCCTCAAATATGGATCAGGCGGAGACTATGAGTAGCAACACAAACGCAAAGCTATGATCATTCGTCACGACATTGAAGCTGCACTATATTTGGTTAAGCCGGAAACTTATCCGGCTGTGGTTGCTGTTAATAGCGATCAAGAACAGGAACTAGTGATATATGACAAAATCGACGAACTGTTAAAACCTAGCCTGATCCCGGCTGCGAAAATAGAGCCACAATCCTATACTCGCTATGACGGCATGGGCAGCTTAATTCGCTCTAATTGGATTCTCAGTGCGGCTCATGTCGCAATAGAACTCTCTCTAGGGAAACAGATTACGTTGGGCTCAACAGATTACAGTATTCAACAAATAGTGCTGCATCCTAACTTTCGCAACTATGGCCTAAATGACGATATGGCCCAGCATGATATTGCGCTAATTCAGCTTGAAAAATCTGTTGAAGACATTCCATCACTGTCTTTGTACAGAGAGACTGATGAGCTTGAAAAGATAGCGACCTTTGTAGGCAGAGGTGACTTTGGCACAGGGCTGATTGGGCCAGATCAAGTCGATGGCAAAATGCGAAAGGCGACTAATCAAATTGAAACAGTTGACGAGCAATGGCTAATTTTCAAGTTTGATGCGCCGCCGGATGGGACTGAGCTAGAAGGGATTTCGGGGCCGGGAGATAGCGGCGGGCCGGCGCTGTTAGAAACAGATGAGGGATGGGCGATCGCAGGCATCAGCTCTGGTCAAAAATCAGACGGCTTGGGCGAAGGCCACTACGGCGTTCGAGAATATTACACTCGCGTTTCGCAATACATAAATTGGATTGAGTCTGTCACAACCCATTAAACACAAAAAGAGAGGCCCACTATTGCAAGCCTCTGAAAGGACATTCTTCTGCATGTTTACCTATGGCATTACCAGAGATACAGCAGAATAAACAAGATAATCCAAATTACATCAACGAAGTGCCAGTAAAGCTCTACGGCTTCAATGCCAAAGTGATTGTCACTAGAATAGTGACCGGGCTTGCGGGCACGCCACAGCACAGCGAGCATCAGTAACAGTCCCACAAATACGTGCAGTCCGTGGAAGCCTGTGAGCACATAAAAGGTGCTAGCAAACAGGTTTTCGCGAAGGCCAAACTCTAGGTTTGCGTACTCATAGCCTTGACCTAGCAGAAAGATAGCGCCCATTAACGCCGTCACGGTAAACCAGGTTTTAACCCCGCCGATATCGTTCTTTTTCACCGCCGTGTCAGCCTTGTGAATGACGAAGCTACTGGAGATGAGGATAAGAGAGTTAATGCCCGGAAGCAAAATCTCCAGCTCGGGCGTTCCGGCAGGTGGCCATTCGGTTGCCACCGACCGAAACGTGACGTAGGCCACAAACAGGCCCATAAAGAGCATACTTTCAGCGCACAGGAATACCAAAATTCCAAACATGCGATGGTCGGGATGTTCTTCATGATGGCTAGTAGCTTCACCTTCTTGGGCGATGTTGATCGTACCCTGGGTGGTAGTGTCGATAGAACCTTGCATAGTTAGCGGGGAGAGCGGTGAGTGTTTGACTTCTGACGATGAGCGTTAAATTATCTACGTCGCAGCCGGAATAGGGATGCCGTGCTCGTATAGCTCTTCAGGATCTTCTTCAGCAATGTAGCCTAAGCCGTAGTCGTAAGGCCCGGTTTTAAGCGTCGGTAGCTCCTCAAAGTTCTCTATGTGCGGTGGCGAGAGAGTTTGCCATTCTAGCGTGAGTGCCCGCCATGGGTTAGCAGGAGCCTTTGGCCCATACTTCCAAGACCACACAGCATTAATGAGGAAAGGGATGGTAGAGACGGCCATGATGTACGCACCAATCGTCGCCAGTACGTTCAAATCGGTGAACTGCGGATCATAGAGCGCGATCCGGCGGTTCATGCCCATCAAGCCTAGCTGGTGCATAGGCATAAAGGTAAGATTCATCCCGACAAAGGTAAGGGCGAAGTGAACGCGGCCCCAAAACTCGTTCATCATCCGGCCAGTCATCTTAGGAAACCAGTGGTAAACGGCCATAAATACGCCGAATACAGAGGCTCCAAACAAAACGTAGTGAAAGTGGGCTACGACAAAGTAGGTGTCGTGAACGTGGATATCAAAGGGGACGGCTGCGAGCATAACGCCGCTGATACCGCCAATGAGAAACAGCGTCAGAAAACCAAAGGCAAATAGCATGGCACTGGTAAAAGAAATTTTACCGCGCCAGAGCGTAGCGACCCAACCGAAGACTTTAATGCCAGTGGGAACGGCGATCACCATGGTTGTAATCATGAAGAACATGCGCAACCAGGGAGGCGTACCGCTGGTGAACATGTGGTGTGCCCACACGATTAGGCCAAGGAAGCTGATCACGATGGAGGAGTAGGCGATCGCACGATATCCAAAAATAGGCTTACGCGCATGAACCGAAATCACCTCGCTAATCGCGCCAAACAGCGGCAGCACGAAAATATACACCGCCGGATGCGAGTAAAACCAAAACATATGCTGGTAAACCACCGGATTACCGCCACCCGTGGGATTAAAAAACGCGGTACCCGCTAGCAGGTCAAAGGCCAACAGAATTAGCGCCCCTGCCAGAACTGGCGTACTGATCAAAATCAGCAAAGAAGTCGCAATCATGGCCCAGCAAAACAGCGGCATATCCGTCAGAGACATGGTAGGAATGCGCATTTTTAAGATGGTAACCAGGAAGTTCAGCCCACCCAAGATAGAGGCAGTTCCACCAATCAAAAGGCTCATAATCCAGATCCCTTCACCCAGAGCGCCCGTTGTTAGGCTTAAAGGTGGATAGGACGTCCAGCCAGCTTGAGGTGGCTCAAAGAAGAAACTGCTGATAAGTAAAAGGCCGGAAGGCGGAATCATCCAGAAGGCGATCGCATTCAGACGAGGAAAGGCCATATCCCGCGCCCCAATCATCAGCGGGATCAGATAGTTCGCCAGCCCCGCGCCCGCAGGCACAATCCACAGAAACAGCATGACCGTGCCGTGAAGCGTCAGCATCCCGTTATAGACATCAGGCGTCACAAAATCGGGGGCAGGTGTCGCCAGCTCAGTCCGCATCGCCGTCGCCAGCGCACCGCCTACTAAATAGAAGAAAAAGGCCGTTACCAGGTATTGAATGCCAATAACCTTGTGATCGGTACAAAACGTAAAATAGTCAGTCCACTTGCGCTCGTTGCCCAAAAGCATCGGCACGTCTGACCTTGACTTAGGTGATTCTGTAGTTGCTGTCATTATGTTGTTGCTAAAAGCCTTAGATCGCTACAGCTATATCGGTTGAAAAAAGAAAATTCAGGGTTTGAGTAGTACTCAATGACTAATTATTTGGCGTGATGATGACCCTCATGCAGCGCTATCAAGCTTTCAGGCGCAACGGCTAGCTGCATCGGTTCAACAAAAGTATTCAGATACTCCGCCTCTGTTCTATCAGCAGGTGCCTTTAAATAAGCAGGAGGCAAATTCGCTACGGTGTTATCGCCAGCATCCATCGCCGCTACTCGACTATCCACCCAAGCTGCATACTCATCAGCCGACTGCACAATAATTTGAGTTCTCATACCGCCGTGATAAGGCCCACATAGCTCAGCGCACACAACAGGATAAGTCCCTTCGCGAATGGCATTAAATACTAACTTTGTCTCCTGCCCAGGGATCATATCCTGCTTAATGCGAAACTCAGGCAACCAAAAAGCGTGAAGAACATCTGTAGCATTCAGGTTTAGCTCTACAGGAGTATCTACAGGAACATGCAGCTCACCATCCAAAATGCCGTTGGGATAGTTGAATAAGAAGGCGTACTGTAGTCCTTGAACCTCAATAGAAAGAACAGCGTTCGGATCTTCACCGGGCATCATTCCCATACCCGCCCCTGCATCTGCCATTAGACCGTCTTCACCTATAGCGTAGGCAACCTGAACGCCAGGAGTCTCAGCGGGCGCCATACTGTGGTTCATCAGGTCGAGGCCACCCATACTGGTGTAAACATCAAAGCTATAGAGAGAGATTCCAAGCACAACCACAGCAGGGATCGCTGTCCATACAATCTCTAATGGAATGTTGCCTTCGATATGCTCGCCATCACCCATGTCGCCTTCTTCACGGCGAAAGCGAAAGGCAATTACCACAAGCGCACCTGCTACCAACAAAAACAGGCCAAAGCCAATGGTCATCATTGTGTCGAATAAGCCATCTACCAGCTCGGCTTCACCAGAAGCTGCCACTGGCATAAGGCCATGGTTTTGGCCGTACCAAAGGCTGGCCAAGGTAATAAATATACCTACTAGAAGCGTCAGAATGGGGCTGGGAATATTCACAGTGTTTCATTGCAGATCTCAAGAGATCTGTCGTTTGGGTCTGTTTAAGGTCTTTTAACCTTGTTGAGGCGTTTCGCTGGCGAAGGATATGCGAAGCGTCGCTGCGTTCATCGCCTGCTAATGCTGCTTTCTGATATTGCTTATTCAAGGTAGCGCTCTTTTGAGTGATATAAGCACTTTTTTAAGGTATGTTTTGCGCTTTAACTTTTTCTACAGAATTGAGCATCTATCCTATCGGCATAAAAGCAAAATTAGTCGGCTAGTTTTGGTCAATGAGCGAGCTAAGCATTTAGTATAAAAAGAGTCTTTTCACATAATCAACTGACTGTATATGAGGCTTTTTTAATTCTGGATACAAATCGCAACAAAGCAGTTTTCTTAAGAGACTTCTAGCACTTTTGAGATGCGCATAGTATTTAGCTAAGATCTGGCAAGAAAGACTGTATACGACACTACTGCCGAGCTTGAAATCATGCAGCAGATATTACTGAAATGGCCACTACATAAAGGGTTTGTTCTTTTGTTCTCATCGAAGAGCCAGCGTGATCCGTATCACGGATCAGTGGCTTAACGCACTGCCAAAGCATTAATTGTTAAGCAACGTAAAATCATAAGTACTTAATTGGAAGAAAGTATCTACAACAGGAGAATAGTCTTTCTAGTGCGTTATATTCTCATCGTCGTAAGATTCTTCGCAACAAGAATAAGCCCAGCTTTTAATCGCACACCTTTGTAACTGTAAGCCCCCTCTCTTTCATCATCGTACGTTCTGCCTAAACGTCGTTTTTTATGACAAACCATAGCTTTTCGAGCACCCCTTTCGCCAGCAAAAAGTCTTCTGCCGATTCGTCTGGTTTTTGTGCCCAGACTTTGATTAGACGATGGGTGTGGAAGATGGCGATCGCAACTCTTCTACTCATGGCCGTTGGCAGCGCTACCCGCGTCATGAACGCCGGACTCGCTTGTCCCGACTGGCCGCTATGCTACGGCCAGCTTGTCCCGACCGCGCAAATGAACCTGCAAGTCTTTCTAGAGTGGTTTCACCGTTTAGATGCTTCTCTTATTGGCCTGATGGCCATCGGCTTGGTAGGGCTGTGCGCATGGTATCGGGAGTCACTGCCTACGTGGCTTCCCTGGGCCTCGCTCGTTGCCCTCTTCTTGATTGTCGTACAGGGCATTTTAGGCGGTCTAACGGTCATTGAGCTATTGCGGTTCGACATTGTGACTGCGCACCTTGGCACCGCGCTGATCTTCTTTTGCACGCTGCTCACCATTGGCATGGCGCTGCTGCCTTACAAAGCATCAGGGAACGCAGGCAACCTCCCCTGGTTAGGAATGGCCGCAGCCGTACTGGTATATGGACAAAGCATTATTGGCGGCCTTGTCGGATCTCGCTGGGCCGCACACCAGTGCTTCGGCGTTGCTGATCTGTGCAATATCATGAATACGCACATTGCAGGGGTTGTCCCGCCGACGTTAGCCGTTGTCGCCTTAGTCATCAGCGTATGGCGTCGGCCTGCGCTCAGTAGCTGGCTCCGAAACTTAGCAAACATGGCAGGTCTGCTAGTTGTTCTCCAAATTGCCCTCGGCGTTGCCACCTTCAAGCTTCGGCTTCAGGTAGAGCCACTCACCGTTTGCCATCAGGCCATTGGGGCAGCGCTGCTTGGTACTTTAGTTTGCTTCACAGTCCTTTCCTTCCGGGACTTTTTGACCCACAGGGCAGCTCGAAAAGACATTTTGCTATCAGTAGCGACGCCTACCGCTTAGCTTTTCACAACCTTTTGAAGATCATTTTTCTCTTATCACCATGCAAACTTCCCCAACTTGGGCTTCTAGAAGACATCACGACAGCTTTGGCGAAGTCGTTCAAAGCTACTTGCAGCTCACCAAGCCTCGTATTATTCCACTGCTGCTGATTGAGACAGCCGCTGGGATGTGGGTAGCTGGGCAAGGCCGAGTGAGCCCCGGGCTCCTTCTCATTACGCTACTTAGCGGCACGTTAGCTGCTGCATCTGCTCAAACTATCAACTGCATTTGCGATCGCGACATTGACTATGACATGGAGCGCACGCGCCACCGTCCTATTCCCTCTGGTCGCATACAGCCAAAGGACGCACTGATATTTGCGCTGATCATGGCCGCAATGTCTTTCTCGCTGCTAGCTGTGTTCGCAAATCTGCTCAGTGCTGGTTTGGCAATGCTAGGAATCGCGGTTTACATCGGCGTATACACTACCTGGCTCAAGCGGTCTTCACCGCAAAATATTGTGATCGGCGGTGCGGCTGGGGCCATTCCACCCTTAGTCGGCTGGGCCGCAGTTACGGGTGAGCTAAGCCTTGCCGCCTGGGTTATTTTTGCAATTGTGTTTGTGTGGACACCGCCTCACTTTTGGGCGCTGGCGATGCTTATTCAAGAAGACTACGCCAAAGTAAACGTGCCGATGCTGCCGGTTGTGGTGGGTAATAAAGCAACGGCTAGTCAGATTTGGCGCTATACCGTTGGACTTGTGCCTTTGACGCTGGTGTTGGTTTATCCTTTGGGCGTATGTGGCACGGTGTATGCGCTGGGTGCGTCTGGCTTAGGCTATTTGTTTCTCAAGCAGGCCTGGGCACTGCGGAATAATTACGACGATCGCGACCTGGCTAAAAGCACCTTTAAGTATTCCATCTTTTATATGATGCTGCTTTCTGTGATGATGATAGTGGACTCTTTGCCTATCGTTCGATATGGCGTTGCGTCTCTTGTTAACGGTGTGCAATCTGTTTTAGCGGCCATTCCGATGATCGGCTAGGGCGGCGGCATCTTAATAGAAATAGCTTTAAGGGAATCCATGGCTCCTGCTGTCTTAGTCAAAAATCTGAAGAAATCGTATGGCAATGTCGAGGCCGTCAAAGATGTCTCTTTTGCCATTGAGCCCGGTGAGATTTTTGGATTGCTCGGCCCTAACGGCGCAGGTAAAACGACGACGATTCGATGCCTTTGCACGCTGATGACGCCGGATGCTGGCGAGCTGGAGCTGAACGGCGTTTCTGTATTAAACGATCCGCGTAGGGCACGGCAAATGCTGGGCTACATCGCCCAAGAAGTGGCGCTAGACAAAGTACTGACCGGGCGCGAGCTGTTGGAGCTTCAGGCGGCGATTTATCATCTGCCCAGGGATCGGGCGAAGTCTCGAATTGCGCAAATGCTCGATTTGCTGGAGATTTCAGATATCGCTGACAAAAAAACGGGTACGTATTCAGGCGGGCAAAAGAAGCGCTTAGATTTGGCGGCAGGGCTATTGCATCAGCCGGCTGTATTGGTTTTGGATGAGCCAACGGTAGGGCTAGATATTGAGAGTCGGACGGCGGTTTGGAATTTTTTGCGCAAGCTGCGGGATGAAGGCACGACGATTTTGCTGACGAGTCACTATCTGGAAGAGGTAGATGTGCTAGCGAATCGGGTGGCGATTATTGATGCTGGGCGGGTGATTTCAGCGGGGACACCGGCTGCGCTTAAGGCTGAGGTTGGGGGCGATCGCATCACCCTCCGCATTCGCGAATTCACCCCCGATGACGAAGCGGCCAAAGCTCAAACCTTTCTCAGCGCTTTACCCATGGTTCAAGAGGCCATCATTAACAGCGCCCAAGGCAACTCCCTAAACCTGGTAGTAGATAAAAATGCCGACGCCCTCGCCGCCGTGCAAGCCGCCCTTAAGTCGGCTAACCTTCCCACTTTTGGCATTTCTCAAAGTCAGCCCAGCCTGGATGATGTGTATCTTGCGGCCACAGGCCGAACTCTGATGGATGCTGAAATGGCCGCTGTGGGCAAGCGCGATATTAAAAAAGAGAAAAAGCAAAGTATGCGATAGTGCCTAACGCAGGTGCTGCGGCGTAATTATTCATGTTCCAAACCACCCGTCGTCGTCTCGCGCTTTGGTACACCGCTGTTACCGCTGTGTTGCTGCTATTATTCGCTAGCGGCGTTTACATCTATGTCCGTAGCACCCTCGTCGAACGAGTCGATGACACACTTAATCATGTGATTGAGATTGTGGAGCGATCGCTCATCATAGAACCCACTCAAAACACCAGCGGCAGACTCCTCACGGCCACTGGCATCACCACCGAAAGCACCCTTCGCGTCAACATTGAAGCCAGCTTCCGCAACAGCGAAGAAACCAGCGAAGACGACCGCATCGATCTTGAATGGTTTGATCCCGAAGGCAACCTGCAATGGACAACCTTTGCCAAAGTTCAAAACATTCCCCTGCACGTAAACCCCAAAGGCGAGACCATCATTTCGCAAAACGGCCTTGCGCTCAGGCAAATTACTGAACGTGTCACTGTAGGCACTCAGCTCCTCGGCTATCTTCGCGTCAGCCATCCGTGGTTTGAAGTCTCCAAGCCCAGCCGCCAGCTTATTATCGATCTGGGTCTGGGTATCACTGCCATGCTCATGACCGTGGCCAGCATTGGCTGGTTCCTTTCCGGCCTGGCCATGCGACCGGTTGCAGCGTCCTATCAGCAGCTCAAACAGTTCACCGCCGACGCCTCTCACGAACTCCGCAATCCCATCGCCGTTATTCAAACCAACGTTCAGGTTGCCCTAGACGATCCCGACGAACAGTTTCAGCGATCGCAGCTAGAAGTCGTCGAACGACTCACTCGCAGGCTCGGCAGGCTCGTAGACGATCTGTTGTTTCTTGCTCGTCAAGAAAGTGGTCTGGTGCCTACGAGACGCGATCGCACAAACCTCGTTCAGCTCATGCAAAACGTTGTAGAAGAACAGCAGGCGATCGCCCAAGAAAAGTCTCTCACGCTCACTTATACAGCCCTCCTTTCAGATCTTCCCATTCAAGCCGACAGCGATCAGCTCATCCGCTTATTTACCAACCTCATCGCTAACGCTATCCACTACACGCCCGCTGGCACCGTCGATGTCACCCTACAAACCACCACCAGCCAAATCATTATCACCGTTCAAGACACCGGCATCGGTATTCCTGAAAAAGATCTTAGCTACGTATTTGACCGCTTCTATCGCGTAGATGCAGCTCGTAGTCGGAAAGCAGGTGGCTCAGGGCTCGGACTTGCGATCGCCAAAGTCATTACCGAAAATCATCAGGGCCAGCTCACCCTCACCAGCCAATATGGCCAACCTGGCCAAGGCACTACCGCCACTATTATCCTCCCGATCAAATCATTCAAAAAAGAAGCGCCCGGTCATCTACCTGCAGCCAAAGCGCTCCCCAATGCATAACTTTTAAGTGTGGGGCGAATTTACTCCGCTACCGCCATACTCACCTTGGGGCCAAACGTCCGCTCCTCAGGCATTCCCATCTCACCCATCGGCTCAGCCTTCGACTGATTATAGGAATACATCACACCACCCGCATTCCCCACGCGCACCGTAATCGACTGATCTGCCGCCCAAGACCGCTTCTCGCCCTGCTCCAAAATATCTTCAAACTCAGTCGAGCCATCCGTCACCACCCGAACCCAAGACTGACCCGTCAGCACCAGGTTCACTTCAACTGGCTTCTCTTGTACCTTTGGCTTTGCTTTCTCAGTCGGCTTTGCTTTTGCTGAAGTTGCCTGCGCCGTTTGCTTAGGCATTAGCTGCTCAATCGCCACCGGATCCAAAATCGGCTGAGCCGTCATATCTGGGGCACTGCGCTGCAAAAAGCCAGAAAGTGCACTCACCGCACCCATAATTAGCAGCACATAAGCACCGTACAAATGCAGCGGACGAAGCTGAGCGGCGGGTGAATCCTTCCAAGATGAACGCGGTGGATTCACCACAGGCCGAGTGAAAAACTGGCTCGCAAGCGTCTCTCCATCTAGGCCTAAGGCGTTACCGTACCGGCGCAAAAGCGCTCGAATGTAGATCGGCTCAGGCAGCTCAGACACATTGCCCTGCTCCAAAGCAGCTAGCAGCATCTGACGAATCAGCGTCCGTTTTTCAATGGCCTCCAAAGACAGTCCCCGTTGCAGTCGCGCCTGCTTCAGCATATTGCCCAGTGAATATAGCTGCTCTTGCTGTAGCTGTTGGGCGGTAGGTTCCTTGGTGCGAGCTTTCTGCTTCATGGGTTCGGCGCGGTTAAATAAGGCAGTGAAAATATTTCTAGCGTATGTGGCCGGGCTTGTGAGCAGCCTAGACTCTAACGATTAGCAGACAGTATAGGAGGAGAAGGATCGGCTTTGGAAGTATTGGCTTCTGACCGGTTGGCCTTTGTGGCGGCGGCATCGTTCTTCAACCGAGTAACCTCTTCATCCTTAAGTAAACGATAGCGGCCACGGGGCAAACTTCCTAGTGCGAGTGAGCCAATTTTTATTCTGTGAAGGGCTGTCACAGGATGGCCTAGCGCCTCAGCAACGCGGCGAATCTGCCGGTTGCGGCCTTCAGTCAGCGTCACTTTCAGCAACGTCTGATCGGCAGAAGGTTGCGGAATCAGCGTGATCCCCGCTGGAAGCGTCTTACGGCCATCTAATATCAGTCCAGAACGCCACCTTATAAGCGTAGATTCTGTAGGAACACCTTGTACCCGTACTCGATAGGTTTTAGACATCTGATGGCGAGGATGCGTAAGCTGGTAAGTTAGCTCGCCATCGTTAGTCAGCAAGAGCGCTCCGGTTGAGTCTACATCTAAGCGGCCAACAGGGTGAATACCCATACCGCTTTGCAAAGAATCATCCAGTAAGTCTAAAACGGTCTTACGGGCTCGGGGATCTTTACAAGTTGAAACAAATCCCTTCGGCTTATGGAGCAAAAGGTAGACGCAGCAGGGTAGCTTGCCTATCTCTACGCCATCTACACAGACGCGATCGCAGCTAATATCTGCCTGCTGGCCAATTTCAGCAACTTTTCCATTGACCGTGACCCGACCAGCCCAAATCAGCTTTTCAGACTGACGTCGAGAAGCAATTCCTCGCTGCGCTAACAGCTTTTGCAACCTTTCGGCCATAAAAATAAAAGAAGGTTTAGGAATAGGAAATTAAACGATTTGTAAATGAGCGCCGCCACTAGGACTTTACTATTACACAGGCACATAAATAGGTCTTGCTAGCTACGTGAAACGACTTGAGCAGCGAATACATACCCATTCAAGCAGCTATCTCTCAGTATTTACAAGGAAAATTCTATTGGATAGAAAAAAATTCATACATTTGTTATTATTGGGAACCTTACAAATACATAAATTCCTTTAATAATCCTTGAGAAAGTAGGTTTCAGCCGCCTGTATTTACGTTAATCCATGGAACTGACGTCTATAGTATCCTTACAGTTGCTTTAAACAAGTATCTGAAATTAGCCCCGTTTATGTGCTCAAGAGCAATTTAGGCTGATTAACAAGGGGCAGGCAACAGATAAATTACCTTTTTGCTACACGCTAAATACTTACCCTTTCACCGTAGTTTTGACTAGGCACTTTTTAGGTAGCCACACTCGCATCCAGGCACCACCTGTCTCAGGACTATTTTTTGCCTCTACTCGCCCCTGATGTGACTCCACAATCTGGCGGACAATTGCTAAACCAAGCCCTGTACCACTGCTAGAGAGCTCAGCTATTTCCACAGCATTTTCGCCTGAAGCGGCTGACGCTATGCTGCTTTCATGACTGCGAGCCAAATCAGCGCGGTAGAATCGATCAAACACAAAAGGGAGATCTTTTTCATCTAGGCCGATACCTGCGTCAATCACTTCAATCAGAATATTGTCTTTGTATGCTTCGTCTGTGGGATCGCTGGTCGTTACTGAGCTGTTTCCCAATCCAGTAGGAGCAGAGGGCGTGAATGAAACCGGTGATACAACGCTTAATCGCACCTGAATCATCTGCTTCGGTAGAGAGTACTTCACCGCATTGCTGAGCAGGTTGAATAAAACCCGATGCATCAGGCTGGGATTGAACTTAATGGTAAGTTCTGCTGGGCCTTGATAATCCAAGCTGAGCTGCGTGAGCTTAGCTAGGGGCTCTACGCTTTGCCATGCGGCTTGCACAATAGAAACAAGGTTGACGGGTTTTTCTTGGGTGGACTGCGATCGCCCCTGTTCCAAGATACTCATATTCAGCACATCATCAACTAGCTTGCTCAGGCGAATCACCTCCTTTAGCAGCCGATCTATCCAGCTCGTCAGCGAGGGATCTACTCGCGGCTGTAGCGTTTCTGCGACCAGTCGAATCGAGGTCAGCGGCGTTTTTAGCTCATGTGCCACGTCTGAAATCCAGCGATCGCGCTGCTGCTCCAGGCTCACCGCCTCCTGCCGATTCTCCAAAAATATCCCCACCTGGCCGTTACTTATTGGCAAGCCGTAGCCCTGAAGCGGATAGGCGGGCCGCTCCAAATAGTTGAACGGATCGGTGGAAATAGAATTGAACGTCCACTGCGCCTCGCTTATCTGCTGCGTTTGGCGAGTGCGCTCTACAAGCTGGTCAAGCTCATACGATCGCACAATTGCCAGCAAAAGCCGAGGCTGTTCGTAGTCCCCTTGCTCAATATCTAAAAAGTCCTGTGCTCGCTGATTGCACCACAGCAGCCGGTTTTCCTCATCTACCTGTAAATAGCCGATAGGCGCGTGCTGAAGAATCTGGCGAAAATCTTGTAGCTGTTCGTTGAGCGTGAGAGTTTGAGCCTGCTGTTCAGCGATCGCACTGGCTAGCTGCGCATCATATCCCAACGTAGACGGCATTTGACGATCTTCCAATCGACTCAGCAGCCGCTTCATTTTCGCATCGTCTCGCCTACGATAAACGCTTAGTATCCCCAGTCCAATCGATAGCCCTATGACGAATTCCAGCACTGGCTTATGCGCTCCCACACGGCAATCACGCTCATAATACAGCAATCAAAAAGGCGCACTCTGATGAATACGCCCTGACTTCATCTGTCAGTTTTTTGACTTCTGAGTATTTACTTCGCTTCAGCTACAGCCCTTGTTCTGCAGCAATTTCACGCTCTAGCGTTGTCACCGGAGCCTCGTAGAAATAGCGCCGCCGAAACTGTTCTTCTTGCACAGCTAACAGAAATCTGGCAAGCGCATCATCTAAAGTGTGGTTTTCTGAACGCTCGGCTCGGCTAGCCTGATACGTCAACCGAATGTCGATGGCCGATTGATTGACGTCAAATCCTGCTTTTTTTAGAGCAGCAAGGCCCAGAGATACGGTGCGATCGCACACTCCTAGCTTTTTACTCAGATGTTCCACCGTCACCGCCATCTGCTCCCGGCTGAGATACTTAGCGATTCCCAACATCATTTTCCACTTATATATGGGATCAACTTCCGCTGGAGAAGGATAGGCCAATGCCACAGGCTGATGCGTTTGGTCGGACTGATGCCGCCATAGCATCAGATCATGCCATTGCGTCGGACACTCATTCAAAATTAGATTGGTTTCAGAAATATTTTTTGCACCGTCAGCAATGCGGCGGTCTAGCAGCCAGCGATCGCTACTATTCATACTCAAAGGCGCTTTCTCACCTATCGTGTCCACCGCTGGTCGAATATCCACCAGCCGAATCTCATATCGACGGCTTTTAGGATGGCTGTTATAGTCCAGCTCTGCAATTACATCCCACCGACCTGGCGGCAAATCGTCTTTGTAGTGCCCCCACCACAGCCCCGGAAATCGCAGGTCATGCCGGCCATTAATACTCTCATCACACAGCGAAAAGCTTGCCCTAATATAGCCTACTTTTGAGCCCGTTCGGTCTTTTAGCTTTTGATGCCACACATCCTCAAACCAACAGTTTTGAATCAGTAGCTTCGGCACCGGATTACCCATGCCGCAAGGCTCTAGCAGCTTCAGCTCCTGAAAAAGTTCGCGGCCCAAGTCAGCCACCGCCACGATCAAATCAGCATTCATCGTCGGCAGGCTTTGCTGAGAACCCATCTGCTGCCGGTACTGCTGATTAATCGCTGCCGTAAACATTGGCAGATCCACCGCAGGTAGGCTCAAACCCGCTGCAAAGGGATGTCCCCCAAAGCCAGATAGTAAATGCGCCTGAGAACTTACCAAGTCATACAAGTCGATTTGATTCACCGAGCGTGCCGATCCCCGCGCCAGCGTTGTACCTTCACCCACGCAACCTTCTGTTTCTGGAAAATCTAGCGTTAGTAGAATAGTCGGTTTTCCATACTGCTGCGCCACTTGTCCTGCCACCAAGCCCAGCACGCCAACCGACCACTGCGGGTCACACAGCACAATCACACCTATTGTTGAAAGATCGCGATTTTCTAGCTGCCGCAGCACCTGTTGCAGCACGTCATTTTGCAATGCCTTGCGGCGTGCATTGGCTAGCTCAGCTTTTTCAGCTAATGCCCGACAGCGCTCTGAATCTTTACTGGTCAGCAGCTCTACACAAAAGCTGGTATCGCCATAAATACGACTGACGGCGTTGATGCGAGGGCCAAGGCCGAAGGAAATATCGGTGGGGCGATCGCCCGCCCGTTTACACAACTGCAACAATCTCGCCACCCCAGGCCGCACCGGCTCAGCCGCTGTCAAATGCGTCTGCAACTGCTTAATTCCAATTTGTGCCAGATACCGACAGTCGCCTTTTAGCGCCACCAAATCCGCAATCAAACCAATTGCCACCAAATCCACTAGCTCGCTCAGCGGCCTAGTCGGCACTTTCGGCAGCCGCTCATACAGCGCCTCTATTAACTTGTAAGCCACCGCCACCCCGGACAGATGCGCCATCGGATGGTCTGACGGCAGCGCTCGAGGATTTACAATCGCGACTACCGGAGGCCGCTTAGTCGGCAGCGTATGGTGATCGCTCACAATTACGTCAATACCCAGCGCATTCGCCCGCTCAATCTCCAGCGGATTTGTGCTGCCCGTATCACAGGTGACAATCAGCTTTACGCCCTGCTGCGCCATTTTCTCAATGCCTATCATCGACAAACCGTGAGCTTCCTTAAGTCGGTTCGGGATAAAGTAGCTAAGCTGCTCAGGGTCAGTAAAAAACTGTCCGAGCCCGTCCCACAGTACGGCGGTCGAAGTCACGCCATCCGCGTCAAAGTCGCCCCAAATAGCAACTTTCTGGCGAGCATCGCGTGCCGCCACCAACCGCTCTATTGCCCACACCATCTCCTCTCCAAACTCAAACGGACTCGCAGGCGTATAGTCTTCAGCTCGCAAGAACCCTCTCAGCGTCTCAGCCGACCTCAGCCCTCTGTTCCACAGCAATTGCGCTCCCCAAACAGGCGTCGGCAGTTCCGACAGCTTTTCAACTATCTTCACCCACTCGCTAAATTGTTCACTAGCCTGAGCCTCGGACTGAAGGCCAGCCGAGACTATCTGCCAATTTTTTTGTAGCGGATCTATGGTTTGTGCAGAGAGATCTTTAGCCATGAAGCAAAGGAGTCCAGATCGGTATTCTTTCAAGCTAGCACTTCAGGCCAAAGTACAACACGCGCTAGCGACCAATCAATCCGACATACCTAAACCAATCTGAAATCAGAACCAGGGCAGTCTAAAAACATCTAATTTTTCACTGTTTTTTTGAACATTTGCTGCCAAACGCCTTACGCTCGCAGCAGCTCAGATACAATAATCGCAATTTGGAGGGAAAGACATAGGCATGAAGCTAGGTGACTGGATGAGCTTGCTATGTTTTATAGCAGCAGCCTACATCTTGTGGCATATCAGAGCGCTGCTGCTGCTGGCCTTTGCCGCCGTCGTGATTGCGATCGCGCTCAACAATCTCACCCGTCAAATCCGCAAGCTTAACGTTCCACGAAAGCTCGCTATTCCAATTGCGATCGCCCTTTCTATCATCATTGGATCGCTCTTCATCCTCGGCATCGTGCCGCCTTTTATCGATCAATTCAGGCTGCTTATAGATTTGCTTGTTCGCTTTTCGCAAACGCTGCCCAGTCGGCTGATGCAGCTACAGGCCAATCTTCCTGAGCGCATTCGACTACCAGAAGTCAGCGAATTTATCACCTGGCTCACCTCCCCCGATTCCGCCGTCCTAGACGTTTTTAGCAACTTTTTCTCCTTCTTCAACTCCTCCCTGAAGATTCTGATCCAAACGCTCTTTGTCATCGTCCTCGCGATTATGATGCTGGCGAATCCTTCTGCTTACATAGAAGGCATTTTGCTGCTGTTTCCCTCTTTCTATCGCAAGCGCGCCAGAGAAATTTTTGATAAGTGTGAGCTAGCACTGGGTAACTGGCTCGGCGGGATTATCATCAGCTCACTCTTTGTATTCGCATTTAGCTTTGTTGGACTGGTCGCGTTAGATGTTGATCTTGCTTTTGCTCATGCACTGCTAGCGGGCGTGCTCAACTTTATTCCAAACATCGGGCCAACACTGAGCATGGTGTTCCCTTTGGTGGTGACGCTGCTTTCTGATGAGCCTTGGAAGGCGATCGCCGTCATCATCCTCTATATCATCATCCAACAGGTCGAATCCTACTGGGTTACGCCTACCATCATGGCGCACCAGGTTTCTCTGCTTCCTGCTTTCACCCTCATTGCCCAAATTTTTTTTGCCACTGCCTTTGGCTTCCTCGGACTGCTGCTAGCGCTTCCCCTCACCGTCGTCACCAAAACCTGGCTGCAAGAACTCCTCATCAAAGACGTCCTCGACCACTGGAAGCTCGCACCCAGAAAAAAGAGAGGCATTGCTTTAATTCCAACATCCCAAGGCATCGATCCCCATCTACCATCTAAACGCTGAGCCAACATCCACCACATCCCCATCCGAAAAATCTCAGACGCCCGTTTAGCGACCTGTTTAGAGTCTGGTTGACGCATAAGACGTAAGCTTGTGTGATGAATATCATGCTCAAGAAGCCTTCTCCAACAGGTTTATTACTGCTTGCCATCGTATCGGTACAGTTCGGTTCTGCTCTGGCCAAATCACTTTTTACAGAGCTGGGGCCGTGGGGCGTTGTCTCCCTACGCGTCAGCTTTTCTGCACTCATTTTGTTCAGCCTTTGGCGACTGAGATGGAATGACACCATTCGCCAAAATATTAAAATCATCGTTGTTTTCGGCATCGTTTTTGCGGCCATGAACTCCTGCTTTTATGCATCGATTAATCGCATTCCCTTAGGGGTGGCGATCGCCTTAGAATTTACTGGCCCGCTCAGCCTGTCTATCCTTAAATCCCAACGCTGGCTAGACGGCCTATGGGCACTACTGGCCGCCATCGGTATCATTCTACTCACGCCACTCAGCGGAGCTAATATTGACGGCTGGGGCATCTTGTTAGCCTTAGCCGCAGGTTTTTTTTGGGCGCTGTACATTGTGCTATCGGCAAAGGTCGGCCAAAGGATCTCTGGGATCGAAGGTCTGGCCTGGGCTTTAGCTGTCAGCAGCATTCTTTTACTGCCCATTGGCATTGCCACAGCCGGTAGCGCGCTGCTCAATCCTAAGTTATTGGCAATGGGTGCGGGTGTAGCACTGCTCTCAACAACGCTTCCCTACTCCCTTGAAATGGTGGCGTTGCGATCGCTCCCTATCCAAGTATTTGGCGTCATGCTCAGCCTAGAACCCATGATGGGTGTGCTGGCAGGCCTTTTAATTTTGGGTGAACAGCTTTCGGTGCGATCGCTCGCCGCCTGCATCCTCGTCTCCATCGCCGCTGCTGGAGCTGCCAAGTTCAAAGGAACTGGCTAGTACCAGAGACGCCTGTAAATCGAGCATCAACGAAAGTTTGTCAGAGTCCACTGGGTAACCTAAAGACCAAATATCCGCGTCTTCTACCCAGCCTTTTTTGCGCTATGCCCTTGACTGCTCTGTCACTCCCGATGTCACCCGAGAACTTTGGCGAGCTATTTCCCCTCTTCAAAGCCGCTAGCCCAGAAACCCTCAAAACGCTTCATGAAGGCGCAACGTTCAACGAATGCCCTGCTGGTCGCACCGTCCTCATGGAGGACTCCTGGGGCAACGCCGTATATCTGATTGTTTCTGGCTGGGCCAAAGTTCGCGTTCAATCAGGTGATGGCTACGTCACCCTCGTTATTTTGGGCAAAGGCGAATACTTTGGCGAAATGGCTGTCCTCAGCGAGGCCCCGCGCTCCACAGACGTCGCCGCCCTCTCTAAAGTCGAGCTGGTTAGCATTCCGGCCCAGCTCTTTATTCAAACGCTGTTTAAAGATCCTCAGCTCCACCACAAAATGCTGCAAAGCATGGTGATGCGCCTCAAACAAACTCAAAAACGCTTTCAACTGCGCAACAAGCCACCCGGCGTCAAGATGGTCTATGCCCTAGTGGATTTAGCGGAAGCTTACGGAGAAAAAAGAGGTGATGCGATTGAAATATTCAATGTGCCAGTCAGCGATATAGCTGCTATCTCTGACGTCAAGCTCACAGAAGTTTCCAAAATTTTAGAAAAGCTCACCGCTCGAAAGTGGCTCAAGGTTGATACGGATAGGGATGTGATTCAGCTACTGGATATGAAGAGTCTGAGACATCTTTCTAAGCTAGGTTGAGGAATTAGGTTAAGAAGTTAGGTTGAGCGATCGCATCTTTAAGTTTTCCAATGCATTGGTTAATATTGCCAGCTTCCTTTCTACAGTAAAGATTAGTCTGTAGCGACGTCTCGCTGTTCAGTTCTCTTGCAAAGTAAAGGTGCGATCGCCCATGAACATCCAGCCACCCCCTATTTCACCTCGCCAAATGAACCTGCTGCGAGTTGTCCTTTCTATGGCCTGGGCCGACCAAAGCCTAGAGCAAAAGGAAGTAGACACGATGCTCACCCGCTTCAGTCAGCTATTCGCCACCGACCTTAAGCAGCAAACTAGCCTACGGCAGCAGCTCCAGGAATACTTCGTGCAAGAAGTTCCTCTCAAAGAGTCCGTCGCCAAACTCACTACCGACGCCGAAAAAGAAGTCGCCCTTCGCCTTTCTTACGAGGTCATCAACGCTAGCACGCGCACCCCTGACGAACCCGCCGTTAACCAATCTGAAAGCGAAGCCTATAAAACGCTTATCAGCCTGCTTTCCCTGCCTAGCGAAGTTGTCACCCGAGCCGAACAAGAAGCCGAAGCCTCGCTCAACAAAGGCGGCAAAAACATTATCGATATGCTCGCCTTTCAGATCCGCGATCACCTAGCGACGTAGCCGTGGGCCGAAATGACCTACTGACTCATCTCCAACATTCGCTGAATAGGCGCTAGCGCGTCCGCCTGAATTTCTGCTGGAATCGTAATTTCAGGCGTCTTATTTTTCATCGCCAAATACAGCTTCTCCAATGTATTCAATCGCATGTAAGGACACTCGTTACACGCGCAGTTCGCCTCAGGCGGTGCAGGAATAAAGTACTTTTTCGGCACCTGCTTTTCCATTTGATGAATAATGCCAGGTTCTGTGGCGACGATGAAGCGATCGCTCTCACTCGTTTCCACATACTTCAGTAGCGCCGTTGTCGAGCCAATAAAACTTGCATGACGCAGCACCCCTGCTTCACATTCCGGGTGCGCAACAATCTCCGCGTCAGGATGCTCCATTTTTAAGCTCAGCATCTTCTTCTCAGAAAATGTTTCGTGCACAATGCAGCTACCCTGCCACAGCACCATCTCTCGCCCGGTCTGCTCCATCACGTAGCGACCCAGGTTTCGATCTGGCGCAAAAATAATCTTTTGCTCAGCCGGTAGCTGATTCACCAGCTTTACTGCGTTCGAGCTAGTGCAGATAATGTCGCTCATCGCCTTAATCTCAGCCGTGCAGTTGATATAGGAAATCACGATGTGGTCAGGATGGGCCGCCTTAAATTTGGCAAACTCATCCGGCGGACAGCTATCAGCCAACGAACAGCCTGCCTCTAAATCAGGCAGTAAAACCAGCTTGTTTGGATTCAGAATTTTGGCAGTTTCTGCCATAAAGTGAACCCCAGCGAACACAATAACATCTGCCTCTGTCGTCGCAGCTTGTTGAGAAAGCCCTAGAGAATCGCCAATATAATCAGCAATATCTTGAATGTCAGGCTCTTGGTAATAGTGAGCCAAAACCACCGCATTTAGGTCTTTTTTGAGCTGTTCAATTGCTGCAAAAAGATCCTTAGGCAGGGCTTTATCGTGGGCAGGCGCGCTAACAGTGGCAAACACGGATTTTCCTCTCTAAATGTTCTGAATTACCATTTACTGGATTTTAATTATAGTCAAATTTACCAAAATTGCATAATGGCACAATTCATCTCTAAAATTCAGCTTGCCTGTTCTGGTCTATTCAAAGAAGGAAGCGATCGCATTCAGCCATCCCGCTCCAATCTCATCAGTCGGCGCAATAGACAGGCCCTTCCAAGCCACAGCGCTACAGGCCTCTGCCAGCATTCCTAGTTCCTTTGGGTGCGCAGCAATCCCCATCACCAATAACGTCTCACCAGCAGGCATCTGCGCCTGGTAGGCATCTATAACCTGCACTATTGCTGCCGGCAGCCCCACGCCCGCTGCAACCAGCTCAGAAAATCGATTCTCCGCTGGGTTGCGCAAGATAGTATCGAACCCCATTTCTTTCGCCGCCGCCGATAAAACGTTCGCTTCTACTGCTTTTGGCGTCATAAACGGCTCGCTAAACTCCCGAGCTTTCGCCCGATGCGCTGCCCCCTCTGAAACCGCCATAAATTGCTCTAGCTTCGGCACCGTAAAATCGCCAAAACCTTTTAGCGGATGGGAAATGACGTTGGCAAGCACCCTGAGCGCCGCTCGCGATTGCACATACGGACAGCCTAATTCCTGTACATAGTAGTTGCCGTCTTGCTCGCCCAAGGCAATAGCGAACGGATTATGGTTGACTGGCGTAAAAATACCGCTGCCACTTTCAGTAATAAAGGGATCTATCCAGTTCAACGGCTGCCGAATGGACTCTAGCTCAGCGCGATCGCACTCCGTCACCACAATCACCGGCACATCTTTTGCCTTTAGCTTCGCGATCGCCGCACTCACCGAAGACTGCAGCTCCAAATCTGCTTCCACAGCCCTTACAAACGGCCCGTCCCAAACAGTCAAAACTATTTGATTAACCATATTTCCCACACCAACCCTTTGAACCGCAAAATTGCAGTTTTTAACACCTTCTAAAAGATTAGAGCCCTTTGTCCCCGTGAAGCCACATTCGTTGACTATGCTAGATAAGCACTTTCACAAGGTTGTTTAGCCTGTGCATCAGCCAATCGTCAAAATTGCCGTCATCGGAGACATTCACGACCTATGGGAGCTAAAAGACAACGACGCGCTCAAACACCTTGAGGTTGATTTAGCCGTATTTGTGGGCGATTACGGCAACGAAGCAGTGGAAGTCGTGCGTCGAATTGCCGCCGTAGAACTTCCTAAAGTGGCCGTCATGGGCAATCACGACGCCTATTACTCAGCCAGCAACAAAGGCATTAACAACTGTCCCTATGACCGCACCCGAGAAGACTGGGTACAGCTCCAAATGGATTTGCTAGGCGAAGCCCATATCGGCTTTAGCAAAAAGGAGTTTTCTCAGTTTGGCCTCACTATCGTCGGCGGTCGTCCTTTTAGCTGGGGGGGCTCCAAATGGCGCTACAAAAAGTTTTACCAAGATAGATTCGGTGTCAGTGGCTTTGATGACTCCTTTGATCTCATTCTCGCCGCCGCTGATGAAGCCGAACACAACACCATTATATTTGTCGGCCATGCTGGCCCTTACGGCCTCGGCGACCAAGCTGACGACCCCTGCGGGAAAGACTGGGGGAAAAATAGCGCAGATTATGGCGATCCTGACTTCGCTAAGGCGATCGCCCTCACCCAGGAATCAGGAAAACGCGTTCCTCTCGTCACCTTCGGTCACATGCACCACCAGCTCAGGAACAAAAACCACATCCGCAAGCGCGTAGCCACCGACGCCAATGGCACACTCTATTTCAACGCTGCCAACGTCCCCCGCATTGAAGAAACAGATCATGGGCACCGGCGCAGCTTTTCTCTTGTGACTCTCAAGCAAGGCAGCATCGAATCTATCGTCTTAATATGGCTCAACGAAGCCTTTGAAACCGTCTCCGAAGAAACTATCTACGCTGCTTGCTAGTTTTCAGTAGACGCCGTTGGACAAATCAGGCTAGTATAGCCAAGCCTATTAGCTGCGGTCATGTCATATCGGACATTTGATGTGTGTATCTAATATCACCTTGGAGAGGTGGCAGAGTGGTCGAATGCGCTCGACTTGAAATCGAGTGTGCCGAAAGGTACCGTGGGTTCGAATCCCACCCTCTCCGTTTCGCATCGTTGCGTCTCATCGTTGCGTCTATTAATACACCCTATAAGGAAAAGTGCTGAAATTATAGCCGCAGACTGTGAGTCTTACTCTGTAGAATGTGAAACTGTATACGCAACCAAAATAGGCGTGAGCCACCGAAGTCATTTGAAAATATCCGTCTATCACACACCTGAAGAAGTCCCCACTGGGACACTGCCTGACTGTGCGATCGCCATCGACGTACTCAGAGCCACCACGACTATGGCCGCAGCCTTCAGTGCAGGTGCCGAAGCCATCCAAGTCTTTAGCGACCTCGATGAACTCCTCGCAATCAGCCAAGAATGGCCTGAAAAAGATCGGATTCGCGCAGGCGAACGTGGCGGACAAAAAGTAGACGGATTCGATCTTGGGAACTCCCCGTTAGACCACTCTCCTAAAGTCACTAAAGGCAAGCGCCTCTTCATGAGTACCACCAACGGTACCCGCTGCCTACAAAGAATTCAGTCCGCCCCCGTCGTACTCACCGTCGCCCTCACGACGCGCAAAGCTGTCGTCAGCTACTTACTCGAACACAAACCCGAAACCGTTTGGCTCGTAGGCTCCGGCTGGGAAGGCGAATACTCACTAGAAGATACCGTTTGTGCGGGCGCTGTCATTCAAGCGGCTATGGACAAAGCCCAGCTCAGCGACGACGACATTATTGGAAACGATTCAGCACTCGCTGCTGTAAGCCTCTATCTACAGTGGCAAACAAAGCTCACGGAACTGCTCTATAAAGCGAGCCATGGTCAGCGCCTGCTCCGTAAAGACAACACTGTAGACATTGACTACTGTGCCCAGTTAGACGTTCTTGATATTGTGCCTGTTCAGCAAAGCCCAGGTATTTTGGTCTGGAAATAGTTATCTAAAAAGTAGTCTTGCTTTCTAACACGCTCTGAAGAGAGCTACTCTAGACAAATAGTTTCACCGCTTATAGAAGCTCGTCGCAAAGCATCACCCACCTTCAGCGCATACACACTTTCATCTGCGCTGACATACAGCGGTGTGCCTTTCGTTAAGTAATCCAGCACTCGCTTTGTATCCTGGACGAACAGATCCCGGCGTGGGGCAACTGCGATCGCCTCGCCTCCTTTTGCAGTCGTCAGCATTCCCTCATTCCCGTTGAACGACAGCGCGCCCTCACTTCCTTGCACCTCTATTTCACGACGATGAACCCACAAATTCTCACCCTTTCCATAGGTCAGTTCTGCGATCATCCCATTCTTAAACTGTAACCGACCCGAACTCAAAATACCTCTAAAGTAAGCCGCATCAACCTCACTACCGGCTACCTGAGTACAGCACGTTACCGTTTCAACCCGACCAAACAAATTCGTTAGTCGGTGAACCCGTGAAAGCGCGCCACAAAAAGGAAATCCAAAAAGATCCAAGTCATACGTCCACTTTACAGGTGCAGGATTTTGAGGGTTTAAGGTTCGATAGCTAACGTATCTAGGCAGTCCAACCCGAGGCAAATGCGCTTTCATTGCAACATGCAGCCCGCCTAATAGCTCAATATGCTCTACATGCAGCAGTAGCTTAAGTTCTGCGGCTAGTGTCAGCAGCGCCTGAGCCTGAGCTAGCTCTAAAGACAGCGGATATTCCACAACGACATGCTTACCCGCTCTCAGCGCTGCCTCAGCCACTGCGCCGTGCAGCGAACTCACGTTTGCCACCACCACCACATCAATGGACGAGTCACTGACCAAATCCTGCCAGCGATCTACGGCCTTTAGCCCATGGGTATTAGCAAAATCTAACGTATTGCTATGCCCAGAAACCAACAGCAGCTCAGAGCGTTCTGCTGCTGCCAAGGCTGCGGCTCTAATCCTAGCGGCATAGCCCGTACCGACAAGTCCAAATCGAATGCTCATAAATTACAGTCAGCCTATTTCTTGTTAGTCGCAACGATTTCTATAGAGAAAAGCGCAGTCGCGATCGCCTCACTTCTCCTTCCAACCAAATATTAAATACATGATTTAAGGCCACTATCCTTAGTTAGAAAATAGTCTCAATAAAGGTAGGTTACTGTTAAGATCCTTTGATTTTATAGCGTATAAGCCCTGCTTATCGCAAAGGCAATTACTGATAAAATAAAGGTCGTAGTATTTTTTGAGAAAAGCAATAGTTAAAGAGATAAAACCCTTGCGGCAAGCAGGTTTTCATCTAAAACAGTAACGATTGGAACGTGCTAATCATAAGCAAATCGGGGTATATCCACAAATTTATATTACGAATACCATTCAACATTTCATCTGCCGATAGTTACAGCAGAATGGTTTTCTCGTAGTATCAAACTATGCTTCTGCTAAAGCCTATCTGTTGGGTATGACCAGCAAGATAAGTAACCGTTAGCAGATAGCCCCTTGCACAAAAGAACGAATAGAACTAACCGAGAGGATTTCGCATGGCTAGCTATAAAGTCACACTTGTTAACGAAGCTGAGAACCTAAACACCACCATTGAAGTGGCTGAAGACGAGTACATTTTGGATGCGGCTGAAGAGCAAGGCATCGACTTGCCTTACTCTTGTCGTGCAGGCGCTTGCTCCACTTGCGCAGGCAAAATCACAGCAGGCACTGTTGACCAGTCCGACCAGTCATTCCTAGATGACGATCAAATCGAGGCAGGTTACGTGCTTACTTGTGTGGCATACCCAACTTCCGACTGCACCGTTCAAACTCATCAAGAAGAAGAGCTTTACTAAAAGCAGTCTAGTCTTAACTTCCTAGAGCCCAAGGTCTTGTGTAGACCTTGGGCTTTCTACATAATAAAAAATAAATTTCTATCTGATCTCGAAGTTGATCCATGAAACTTGTAAGGGAGTAATGAAGTCTCAAATTCAATCAGGGTATATTGATATCAACCTTGATAGCATAGCTAGTAGTCATGTTGGGAAAGCCTACACAGCCATTCTCAAATCACACCATCAATTAACTTAAGTCTACGCATGAGGAATCTTACAAGATGAAAGCCATGATTTTGGCCGCCGGGAAAGGAACGCGGGTACGCCCCATTACCTACACCATTCCCAAACCCATGATTCCGATCATGCAAAAACCCGTCATGGAGTTTCTACTAGAGCTACTTCGACAGCACGGATTCACACAGATTATGGCGAACGTCAGCCATCTTGCCAACGAAATCGAAGGCTACTTTCGAGATGGCCAAAGGTTTGGGGTAGAACTTGCTTACTCCTTTGAAGGTCGTATCACTGACGGCAAACTTGTTGGCGAAGCGATCGGATCAGCCGGTGGAATGCGAAAAATTCAAGACTTTTCCCCTTTCTTCGATGACACGTTCATTGTGCTTTGCGGCGATGCTCTCATTGATCTCGATCTCACAGAAGCCGTTCGTCAGCACAAAGAAAAAAAATCAATCGCAACTATTATTATGAAGCAAGTGCCTCTGAAGCAGGTACCTAGCTATGGTGTTGTTGTTACAGATGAGAATGGTCGCATTAAGTCATTTCAAGAAAAGCCAACCGTTGAAGAAGCACTGAGTACTGATATAAATACAGGCATCTATATTTTTGAGCCTGAAATTTTTGACTATATTCCGTCTGGTGAAGAGTTCGATATCGGTGGCGATCTCTTTCCTAGGCTGGTTGCTGATGACGCCGCCTTCCACGGTATCCGTATGGACTTCGAATGGGTAGATATTGGCAAAGTACCTGACTACTGGCAGGCGATTCAAGACGTTCTTACCGGTCAAGTTAAAGGCGTTAGCGTACCTGGGAACGAAGTCAGACCGGGCGTATTTGCAGGACTCAACGTCAAAGCAAACTGGGATAAAATAGAAATCGAAGGTCCGGTATACGTTGGCGGAATGACTCACATAGAAGATGGGGCAAAAATTGTCGGCCCTAGTATGATTGGCTCAAATTGCCTAATCTCCAACGGAACTATTATCGATAAGAGCGTTATCTTTGAGTACTCGCGCATTGGTTCTGGCGTTCGCTTAGTCGATAAGTTAGTGTTCGGACGCTACTGCGTTGACAAGACAGGGGCTTCTATTGATGTTCAAGCCGCTGCTCTAGATTGGTTAATTACAGATACCCGTCAGGCGATAGTGGCAGAACCTCCTATTGAGCACCGGGCGATCGCAGAACTCCTCAATCAAACCATTGCCAAATAGCATCAACCGACTTAGTCCAAGCCATAAAAAAGGGCTAGCCAACTGGCTAGCCCCTCGTAGTTACGGGAACAGCATCACAAAAACGAACCGTAGGCTACTGAAGAACAAGGCGCACATTTGCATTCTGCAAACCAGGGCGCTTCACTTCCGCCAAAGTCTTATTAACGGCGTACTTCTGATTGATGGAATTAATTAGCTCAGTTTGGTTGTGCTTCTTAGCAACACCCCAAAGATCAGCAATCAAGTCAAATGAACCGTCAGTATTGCGAGACCAGCCAATATCGTAATCACCTTCAAGCACAGCTACAATGTCAGCACGGACGTTCTGACCGTTATAGCCACGGATGTTAGCTTCAGTCTTCATAGTGACACCTAGGTCGCTAAGAGAAGACTTCAGAATTTCAGCATCAGTGATTTTAGTGCGTAGAGTACTAAAGTGAGACATGTGAATTTCCTCCTGAAGAGAAATTGAGAGACAACGAGTTTAGAAATCGAAAGTCTGTCAGCTATCAAATGGGATAGAACCTGACTTGTTTTGAAACTGCTAGATCAGTCATTCAATGAGTATATTCAAAAAACAACTTAGCTAGCCTAATTTCCCGTAGAAGCAGGAAAAAGACTGTTGGAACGCCCATCGGTTCAGAACTCCATTCGCTGGTATTCTGCGACCGACGAAGCCGCTGGGCGAGCCCGCTGGCGAGCCCAATTACGCAAGGCCGTCACCTGTTCACTCATCGTCTTCGACAGCGGCATCGTAGCGCGAATCGCCGCAATAATATCAAGCTGAGTAAACTCTCGTCCTTGAGCAAAGGCCTCATACATTGCCGAAATTAGCCCTTGCTCAATCTCAGCACCCGAGAACCCTTCACATACCTTGCTCAACTGGTCAAAATCAAATCGCTCTGCATCCGGTCTGCGCTTGCTCAAGTGAATCTTGAAAATCTCTTTTCTTTCTTCTTCATTAGGCAGATCAACAAAAAATATTTCGTCAAATCGACCCTTCCGCAAAAACTCACTCGGCAATCGTTCAACTCGGTTTGCAGTTGCAATTACAAATACCGGCGACGTTTTTTCTTGCATCCAAGTCAAAAAGCTTCCAAAGATACGACTAGACGTACCCCCGTCCGAGTCAGCCGAACCCGCACTTCCAGCAAAAGCTTTATCAATTTCATCAATAAATAGGACGGCAGGAGAAATAGATTCTGCCGTACGCAATGCGCCTCTCAGATTTGCCTCCGATCGTCCAACCATGGAGCCGTCATAGACCCGGCCCATATCCAAACGCAGCAGAGGTAGTCCCCACAGGCGAGCTGTCGTTTTAGCAATCAAAGATTTTCCACAACCAGGAACGCCTAAAATTAGCATCCCCTTGGGCTGAGGCAGCCCATACTCACGGGCTCTTTCAGTAAACGCATTAGATCGCTGCTTTAGCCAATGCTTTAGCTCTTCCAATCCGCCCACTGAATCAATCGTTTCGTCCTCCTCTATGTAGTCTAGGATGCCATTACGACGAATTAACTGCTTCTTCTCAGAAAGAACAATACTAACTTCATTTTCGGTTAGCTGTCCCGCCATTACTCTAGACTTACGAAAGACTTTCTCAGCCTCATCACGAGTCAGACCTAAGGCAGCCTTTAACAGCTTTTCACGACCTTCTGTAGTGATTGCTATCGTTCGAGACCTCTCTAATTCAGCAGAAAGGACTTGATTCAGCTCAGACATACTGGGAAGCGTAAAGTCCAGAACTACCACCTCTTTCTCTAGCTCAATCGGGATCTCCTGAACTGGAGACATCAAAATGATTGTTTTCTGCGTGCCTCGAAATCCCTCGATAGCATCTCGCAAACTACGCGTAACCTCAGGACTATCCTTGAAAGGATGAAGATCCTTAAACACAAAGATGCTGGGCTCCTTCTGACGTACTGCCCAGTTGAAAGCAGCCTGAGGAGAAACCGTATTATTCTGCTGTCCTGCACCCCTTTCTTGACCGTGCTCGGTCATTCCATGGGTCATTGTCCATGTATACATACGTCGCTGAGGGTTTTGTTGAGAGAGCGAAGCAATCGTACGCTCTGCTCGCTCTTCCTCAAAGGTAACCAGATAGATCAGTGGATACTGAGCCTGAATTAATACGCTTAGATCTTCTTTCATGGCAAACGCCCTCAGTTAAGACGACTTAACTATCACTATCTATCTACAGCAGAGGTAACAGAATAAAACAGTAACAACAATAGTTCCGTAGCAAAACCGACAAAATTTTTATAAAAGCAACATAGTCAGATTGTAATGAAACACACTAGCAAGACACTAGCTCTTCCTCATCAGGACTACGAGATTCCGAACCTAATTCCACCATCCGTTCTAGACCAGTCATATCTTCATAGCATTGCTTAGAGTGCGCCTGAATTAACGACAACCTTCCGTCTTGCAAAGCAACTAGCGCAGTACAGTTTGGACAAGTATGAATGCGATGTGTTTGACCAAGCTGTGCGCCCGAGTCTTCACTTGAACTTTCTACAACATCTGCATGATCCAGATAAAACTCAATCGCACGCCGTGCAATAGAAGACATTGTTTCGCCATCAACTGCAGAACGGACTTTGAACTGCCGATGCAGGTCATCTGGAATGTAAAGGGTTACTTTTTGCTTAGCTGACATATCAGATTTAAGTGAGGTGTGGCCCCGGATATGAATAACAAATTAGCGGGTTCAAATTAAGCTGTCAAGACACTATGCCGTTTTGACGTCAATATGTACACATAAGTTAACAGTTTCACTTGAAGAGTTATTGGAAAATTCAACTATAGCTAGCGCCACTGACTATCCTGTATTAAGCGAGCAAACCTGCGGACAACCTCTAGATATCTCAATTCTTCCTTGCATGAGTAGTATTTCAGCAAAGTCACTTCAGTCTTTCTCAGAAGGTCATGCCCCTGATCTACAGTTATCGTCTTCACTAGAAGATGCCTTAAAGCATCACTTTGGCTATGATCAGTTTCGATTTGACCAACGTTGCATTATCGAGCAGGTTCTCAAAAATAGGGACGTGTTAGTTATCATGCCAACTGGCGGGGGGAAATCGCTCTGCTATCAACTACCTGCCCTCATAAAAGACGGTATTACTATCGTGGTTTCACCTTTGATTGCACTCATGCAAGATCAGGTAACTGCGCTACAAGACAATGGTATCGGCGCAACATTCTTAAATAGTACGCTGACAATGGAAGAGGGGCGATCACGAGAACAAGCTCTTTTCTCTGGCGACATCAAGCTTCTATACATTGCTCCCGAAAAGCTCTTCACTTCATCTTTTACCGGACTAATCGAAAGGCTCGGCCAAAAAGTTGGAATTAGCACCTTCGCAATTGACGAGGCCCACTGCGTCTCGGAATGGGGCCACGACTTTCGCCCAGAATACCGACAGCTTTTCCGACTGAAACAACGTTATCCCCAAATCCCAATCATCGCACTTACAGCAACTGCCACTAGCCGAGTCCGCGCAGATATTGTGCAACAACTCCGCCTCGCAGACCCTGAAGTCTATGTTTCTAGCTTTAATCGTCAAAACCTGTACTACGAAGTAAAACAGAAATCGAAGCGGGCCTACCATCAGTTATTCAATACTATCAACGAGTACCAAGATGAAGAGAAAGGATCAGGCATTGTCTACTGTATTAGCCGCAAGCACGTCAACGAAGTCTCTCTAAAGCTCAGACAAGATGGCATTTCAGCACTTCCCTATCATGCTGGGCTTAATTCTGAGGAACGTGAGAAAAATCAAACTCAATTTATTCGCGACGATGTTCAAATTATTGTTGCAACTATTGCCTTCGGCATGGGCATCAACAAACCAGACGTCCGGTTCGTTATTCACTACGATCTGCCTCGGAACCTAGAGAGCTACTACCAAGAGTCAGGGCGAGCAGGACGAGATAATGAAGGAGCTAAGTGCACAATTCTTTTTGGATGGAGGGATGTCCACACTATCAAATACCTCATCGGACAGAAAGCTAACCCAGGCGAGCAACGTATTGCTCGGCAACAGCTCAGTCAAGTTATTGACTATGCGGAGAGTTCTATCTGCCGCAGAAAGATCCAACTCGGCTACTTCGGTGAGCACTTTGAGGCACCTTGCAATAACTGTGATAACTGTATTAATCCAGCCCCGATAGAAAATTGGACAATCGAAGCTCAGAAGTTCTTATCTTGCGTCTACCGTTGCGATCAACGCTTCGGAATGAACCACATTATTGATGTATTGAGAGGTTCCCACAAAAAGCGCATTGTAGAGCTTAATCATCATCAACTGTCCACCCACAATATTGGTGCAGATCGCAGCGTTGATGAGTGGAGAATACTCTGTCGTGCACTCATTAATCAAGGGTATCTAGACGAAACTGGTGATGGACATTCGGTACTAAAGCTAAACGCAAATAGCAATCGAGTTCTTAAGAAGACAGATGTTTTTGAAATAGCAGTCTCAACTCAGATAAGAAAACCAGCCGCCTCTAATAAAAAATCTATCAACGCAGAGCTTACAGAGCAAGAAAGCTCGCTCATGAACGAGCTAAGAAAACTCCGTAAACGTCTAGCAGACAAACAGTCCGTTCCACCTTATGTTGTCTTTTCAGACGCTAGTCTGCGACAGATGGCACAGGTTAAACCACAAGTAGCAGAAGCATTCTTAAGTATATCTGGCGTTGGCGATCACAAGCTCAGTCAGTATGGAGAAACATTCACTAAAACAATTCGGGAATTTTATAGGGTAAATAAACCAGAAGAAGAGATTAATAGTACGTCCGCTAGTTTTACTCGTAAACCAGTATCTAAAAACGATATTACCACTACGCACCTCAGTACTTAACAATTCTATAAAGATGGACTTTCTCTCTCAGATATTTCCCTAAAGCGCAATATTCGGCTCAACACAGTTAACGATCACATTGCAAAATTAGTAGAAGCCGGATACGAGATTGACTTGAATAAAATAGTTGCAGAGGAAAGACAGCATGTAATCGTTGCGGCAATTAAGCAGATAGGCTCTAACTCACTGAAGAATATCCGCGAATTTGCTGGAGAAATCTACGACTATCAGGAGATTAAGCTAGTTCGGTCGATGTGGGAGTCGAAAAGGAAATATGACGAAGAGTAGGCATACGTTAAGTCTAGTACTCGCCATCGCTAATTCCTTTTTTTTGTCAAACGTAGCCAAACTAAAGGTGCCCACCATCAAAGCCGATGCGACTATCGAAGTACACTGAGGACATATAATACAAAGCCGACTCAATCATTATGATTGAGTCGGCTTTTAACTAATTAACCTGGCATCGAGCTATTTTCACAAGGGCCAACGCCCTAACTATCTTCGCCGCTACAATGTTTCACAGTCGAGTTCGGGATGGAGTCGAAGTGGGGCCACTGTGCCATTGACACCAGGAATGCTGTTAAGACAGTCATTCTCTGAACAGAGATAGAGCCTTGAAAGACTGCATAGATTCATTTAGAAAGCTTAGGTTGCGTACATTGCCGTACAACTGCTTTGTCTTGCGTAAGACCTATCCAAAGTTTAGGACAAGCCCTCGGTCTGTTAGTATTCCTCGGCTACATACATTGCTGCACTTCCACCTAGAACCTATTAACGGGTCGTCTTCCCGTGACCTTACTGGATTAACTCCATGAGAACACTCATCTTGAGGTGGGCTTCCCACTTAGATGCTTTCAGCGGTTATCCTCTCCGCACTTGGCTACCCAGCGTTTACCGTTGGCACGATAACTGGTACACCAGCGGTGCGTCCTTCCCGGTCCTCTCGTACTAAGGAAGGCTCCTCTCAATGTTCTTACGCC
>JBHYED010000017.1:0-103816 GCA_051860365.1 Phormidesmis sp. | reverse complement strand
CTCCTGCGCATCGCCCGCCCAACCCGAGCCCAGCACCTCATCTAAGTTATCCAGGTCGATGGTTTGTTCGCGATCGCACCGCACCCGCTCCAGCAGCGTAATCAAATCCCCACTTAACAAACTGCCCGCATCCTCACACAGCGCGATCTGAGCCGCCTCCAGCATTTCCTCATCCGGCTCCACCACACCCGCAGACAAAGTCTCTCGCGCCTTCGCCTCCACCACATCCGGATCAATCATCTCAAAAAGCTGCCGAATTAAAGACCGCAAAGGCACGCCGCCATTTTGCTCAGTCACCCGCGTTTGCTCCTGTGGCGTAAGCTGCCGGTCTAGTCGGGCCAGCCTTCCGGCCAAAGACGACACCATATCCGCATCGCCCGCGCCCATCATCACCCCCATTGCCAACTCACGAAACGGCACCGAAGGATTGGTAATGAGAGGCTGACTAGGCGTTTTGAGCGATCGCGTCACCCCTACCGCATCCACAATCACATAGTGCGTTTTTGCCGAGGTTGCCGAAGGCGTCACCCGCTTCAGGTCATCCTCGCCCAGCGTCCGCGTTCCCCGCCCCTTCATCTGCTCAAAATAATTGCGGCTTTTCACATCGCGCATAAACAACAAACATTCCAGCGGCTTCACATCCGTGCCCGTCGCAATCATATTCACCGTTACCGCAATCCGAGGATAGTAGTCATTACGAAAGCTCGCCAAAATGGTCTCTGGATCGCTGCCCGACTCCACCACCACACCCGTCTCATCTACCTGATCGCGATTGGCCTTATAGGTCACCTTTTTACAAAACGCGTTGCTCTCGCCAAACTCAGCCCGCACCGTCCGAATAATGTCATCCGCATGGCTGTCCGTCTTCGCAAAAATCAGCGTCTTCGGAACCTCCGTTCGCCCCGGAAACATCTGCGGCCACTTCTCTTTAAATTCGCGCACAACCGTTCGAATCTGGTCGGGATTCACCACGTCTCTATCTAGCTGAGCGCCCGCATAGTCTTGCACATCATCGCTCACTTCCCACCGCTTGCGCCGCGTCAGCTTTTCACGCTTTTGCACCTGCTGGCCTTCAATGATGCGATCGCCCTCCCGCGTAATCCGCGTCTCAATCACATACACCTCATTGCCCACATTTACCCCGTCAGCCACTGCCCGCTCATGGCTATATTCCGACACCACGTTCTTATTAAAAAAGCCAAACGTGCGATTATCCGGTGTCGCCGTTAGCCCAATCAAAAACGCATCAAAATAGTCCAGCACCTGCTGCCACACATTGTAGATAGATCGATGGCACTCATCAATATAAATAAAGTCAAAAAAGTCGGGCGTGATCCGCTCGTCATAGCTTACGGGCAGCGGTTCTTTGCGTCCTATATAAGCTTCTGCGGTATCGGTCTCATCGGCTTCACTGAGCGCCGTCCCTTTCAAAATGGAATACAGCCGCTGAATCGTACACACCACCACCTGCGCGTTTTCAGCAATATGGGGCGACGTGGGCCGCTGCACCGCATATAGCTCAGAAAATTTTCGAGGATCGTCTAGCGGGGTAAAGGCCATCATCTCCTGCTCGGCCTGCTTACCCAGATTTTTGGTATCTACCAAAAACAAAATACGCTTTGCCTTAACCGGCGACTTCAGCAAACGGTGCATTGAGGTAATGGCGGTGAAGGTTTTACCCGCACCCGTGGCCATTTGAATCAGCGATCGCGTTTTCCCCGCCTTCAAGGATTTTTCTAGGCGTGCGATCGCCTGCGCCTGACACTCTCTCAAACCCAAATCAGACAAACCCAAATCAGACAAACCCAAATCAGAGGCTGGTGAGCCTTGCGGGTTCAGCGCCGCCAACTTTTGCAAGCGCGATCGCAAAGGCTCCTGAGCCAGCCGCTTAGCCAGTGCCTGCGGCGTATGAAAATGAAACACCTCACGCGAGCGGGCCTTGGGCTCCCGGCCATCTGTAAACTGCGTTACCGTTCCCGTACTCTCATACAAAAACGGCAGCGGCGCTTTGTTCTTCACCCACTTTAATTTTGCAGTTGCATAGTCCGCCGTCTGCGTTTCATGCGTGGTCAGGCGCACCGCTTCCGTCTCCTTTTTCGCCTCAATCACGCCCACCGGCTGACGATTTACAAACAGCACGTAATCGGCTGGGCCAACGTCCGTTTGATACTCACGCACCGCCACGCCCACCGCCGCCGACGGATCAATACTTTTGTTAGGCTGCACTATCCAACCGGCAGCGAGCAGCATGGCGTCAATGCGATCGCGTGCAATCTGTTCTGGATTTTGATTCGCCGCTAAATTGACCGCCATTGAAAAAGAGAGAAAGATCAGTCTTCATGTTGGCAGCTAAACATAGGCCGTAGCCGTGATTCGTATCAGCCTCACTTGAAATGTTGATGAAGCTACGTCGTTACTAAACCGTTCTCCAAGGCATAGCGCACCAGCTCAGTTCGGCTATTGGTTCCTGTCTTGCCAAACAGACGGCTCACATATTTTTCAACGTTACGCACCGTCGTTCCCAACCGGCTTGCAATCTCTTTATTCATCAAGCCTTCAGCCACTAGGTCAAGCACATCTTGCTCACGCGGCGTAAAGTCGATTTTGATACCGCTATTATTTTGCTTAATCATGCTGCCGCGCTGAGTGAGCAGCGCCTTAATTTCTTCAATCTGGCGGGCCATTACGGCAATATCCGGCGTACCCGAAGCTTCTGGGGCTTGGGCAGCACGACGCTCAATTAGGCTATTGAGAATGGCGACGAGTTCTTCGGGGTCAAAGGGTTTGGGCAAATAGGCATCGGCCCCTGCGTTGTAGCCTTGAATGCGATCGCTCGTCATGCCCCGAGCCGTCAAAAACACCACCGGTAAGCCTTGAAACCGATCGTCGTCACGCACCTGCTTCAAAAACTGGTAGCCGTCTACCTGCGGCATCATAATGTCTGAAATCAGTACGCTAGGCGTATCCTGCTGAAGCAAATCCCAGCCCTCAGCCGCATTGCTAGCTACGCGCACTTCAAAGTTACTGTCTTCTAAGTAGGCCTGCACCGACTCACGCAGACCTGGCTCATCATCAACCAGTAGAACTTTGCTAGGTGCTTTTTCGGCGACGGTATCAGCCATGGTGCTTAAGGTGAAATATCTGTATATAGATAGTACCGCTATGTTTACGCCTGAAGAAATCAGTCCTTATGCAGAAACCCGTACAAGATATGCGTAGCTGGTACAATTACGCCTTGGCCTTAGGATTGCCAGGAGAACTACCGGTTTTACTTTGACAAGTTTGGTCTGGCCAAATCGCCTTACCGGGACGCTTTAGCCAGATTGATTGCGCCATATATTAAAAAACCTACTAAAGTCCCATCGGGATACCGGGGATTATGGCAGAATCACTGAAGAAGTTCTCCAAAACATCACATTACGAAATTCAAGAGGTAACTCTAAACTATGGCACTTCAACTAGGGGACATCGCTCCCGATTTCTCACAAAAGTCTTCAACAGGCGACATCAACTTTCACGAGTGGGCAGGCGATAGCTGGGTCGTGCTCTTTTCGCACCCTGCTGACTACACCCCTGTCTGCACCACCGAGCTAGGCCTTGTCGGCTCCCTGCAAGACGAGTTCAAAAAGCGCAACGTCAAAACCATTGCCTTGAGTGTAGACGGCGTTGAGTCTCACAAAGGCTGGATAAAAGACATTGACGAGACTCAAAACACTAGCGTCAACTACCCCATTTTGGCCGACGACGACAAAAAAGTCGCTACCCTCTACGGGATGCTTCAGCCGAACTCCGATGCAGGCAACACGCTCACCGTGCGCTCTGTATTCGTCATCGATCCCAACAAAAAGATCCGTCTGACGATCACCTACCCTGCGAGCACAGGCCGTAACTTCGACGAAATTTTGCGCGTGATTGATTCCTTGCAGCTCACTGATTACCACAAGGTCGCAACCCCTGGTAACTGGACAGATGGCGGCGATTGCGTTGTTGTGCCTTCTATCTCTACTGAAGATGCGAAAAAGCAGTTTCCTAAAGGGGTTACTGAAGTGAAGCCATACCTGCGGATGACGCCTCAGCCTAACAAGTAGAAAGCTGACTTGGGTTAGATGCAAAGAGCGTGCTGTGAGATCTCTTCATAGCACGCTTTTTAGTGGATCTGACGCTCTTGATTATTTCGGACGACGGTTTCCTGATGGCGTAGGCTCGTTATCGCGACTTCCCAAGGAAAGGTAAATGACTGAAAGGATTCGGGCGAGATTTTGTCTATATCCAGATCAACCACCACCTGACGCAGAATAAAAAACAACTTTTGGCGAAGCAACTCTAGTTCTTCATAGGTTGAGGCCTGTTCTACCTGTTCAATCACGGCGAGGATTTCTAGGTTGTAGTCGTCGGCGCGGTTTTTTTGTCGTCCGATGAGCCATAGCCGAAACTGCCAGATGCCCGAAAAACCAAGAATGCTTAAGGAGAGCAGTAGGCCCATTGTTTCAGCGTACTGAACAAAAAATGGCGGGTTGTCTTGTGTGTAGTAGGCTCTTGCGCCTGGATGGAGGGGGAACCCAAGATTTTGACTAACTTCAGGAGATTGGATGCTAGCGGCTTTGGGGTTGATATTAATCAGCTCGTTGCGACGCTCGTAAAGGACAGCGGTGACGGCTTTAACAAGTTCAGGGTTGACTTTCTCATGGGCTACTATCAGCGCGCTAACTGAAACCACGGGTAGGTCTTGAGGCGGAATAGGCTGGCTGCCGTCGTAGCTGCCTTGAGGAATGACGGTGGCCTGTAAGTAGGGCTGAGTGAGCTGCAAAGCCCCGATTCGATCGATGCTGACCAGATTGAATTTTGCCGTTTGGAGGAGTTCGCTAACGGCTATATTGCCGAGTCCGATAATGCGAAATAGTGCGTCCACTTCTCCTTTTTGCAGGGCTTCGTGAGCCTGTTTGGAGGTCATGGGCCGCGTGTCAAAGTCTTTTTCCGACAGGCCGTAGTGACCTGCTAGCAGCCAAAATAGCTGATATGAACCGCTGCCAACCGGCATTAGCGCAATGCGTTTGCCTTTGAGGTCGCTCATGTTCTGAATGTTGGCTTCTTTGTCGGCAATCAGATGAAAAAGTTCTGGATATAGGCTGGCGACTGCTTTTACGGCGGGCAGTACGGGCGTGTCACTTTGGACGAGGGCCATATCAACTTCACCGGCTTCGACGCTATTCATGTTTTCGATGGTGCCAGGGGCTTCAAGCACTTCAATGCGGATGTCAGGAGAGTGGCGCTGGGTGACTTGGGCGATCGCCTCTCCAAAGGCATAGTATTCGCCTGTTTTTCCACCGGTTGCGAGGCGTACAACATGGGTTGTGTGTTGCGATCGCCACAACAGCCCCGCACACATCGCCGTCGCCACCATGCTTAGCCCAATCAAAGCCACCTGAAAGCCACGACCACCCACCGCCAGTGCTTTCACCTGTTTACCTAGCAACCTCATCTAGCAGCCCCCAGCGACATACTTTCAATCGGAAACACTACGCAACCTTGCCTCTACGCAACCTTGCTTCTGCACAATACGCTCAAGCCGCTTGCCAAGTCCCATGAAATCCCAACGGAATTATCCCTGGCAGCGCCAGCCGACACACCGGCTCACCCAACGTCCGAGCATTCAAAATCCACAGCTCACTGCGCTCAGCCGATGAGTTGTACACAATCTCCAATAGCCAGCCCGCTTCAGAATTAAGCCGGTCTGCCACATGCAGCGGCTCACTCCCATAGTTGCCTTCACCCAAATCAGCCTGAGCCAGCTCGCCCGATCCGTAGTCAAACCGACCAACCGCACCAAACCAATCCTGTCCGGTCAACACCCCTTCTCTGTGCATCAACACATAAGTATTTGACCAGGGCTGCCCCCTTTGCGCATCTGCCACCTGAGGAAACTCACAGTCTCTGTCGAGCACACACTCATTGCTCAGCACCTGTCCTGTTTTTGGATTTAGTCTAAGCTGCCATAGGCGACCGTAAGCAGTTGTTTTCATTTGGCCAGAAGGCACTTCTCTCAACACTTCATTAATGGAGTTAAAGTCATCAAACCGAGCAAAATCCAGTCTCACGTTGCCATCTGACTCTACGCATCCATTCCCGTAGTGCCATTGAAACCAAGCATCGGTAACGCTATCAGAAACAACTTCCAGGCTCTCACGTTCAACAACAATTATTCTCGTACCTCGCTCTGGCTTCCACTCAATAGAGTCTGCATAGCTTTTTTGGTTCAACAGCAGCGGTAACAAATTGACTTTGACAGGCGAAATTAAAAAGACTAAGTACGGCCCCGCCATTGCAAAGCTATGCACCAAAGGCACATCCTTGAGCGGAATCACCGCTTTTTTAATGAGATGACAGCTTGAATCACATCGATAAAGATTCAAGTTACACATGGGATCTACGCCAATGCTATAAATCTCTTTGCTAATAGGATCTTGTAACGGGTGCGCAGAAAAAGGCTGAGCGGACTTTAGCCAGCCTAAAGACTCTTGGCCAAACGTTTCTAACGTCTTTAAATTTAAGCTGTGAGGGTTTCCCGCTTCCCAAAGCGCTAGCAGCTTATCCGGTAGCGCTAGCACAGATGTATTCGCGGAGTTCTTAACGCTAGTGCCTTTTATCAGTCCAGCGATATGCTCCCACAACGGCCCTGGGTAGCGCATTCCATAGTTGCTGTATAGAAACTTGTCGGCTTCAGTTTCGGCCTTATATCCCTCAGTTTGTACATAGCGATAGGTACCTGTTGCACCTTCTTCACTAATGCCAACGCGCAAAATAGCACCGTCACCGTCAAACCAATGTCCTACTGGCTCACCGCCTCTTTGCAGCCGTCCGGTTCCATTTTGATAAAGTGTGCCGCGCAGTCCGCTCGGAATTTTGCCTGAAATAGTCTTTAAAGGCGTTGTTACAAATTCAGCGGCGGGCTGAGCTAGGGCTTTGTGCCAGGGCTGAGGCTGGCGATTGGAAGCGTTGAAGGGCTTTTGGGGTGCGATCGCAGTCATTGACATTACCAGGTTATCTTTACAAATAAAGGTAGCCTACTGCTCGCAACGTTGCTATTTAGTGAAGCAGAACATATCAAGACCTTTAGCGGGCTGAGATGCCTTTCTTTTTGACATTTTTACTTTGGTCTAAAGCCTTATGAGGCAATGTCAGCGTAAAAGCTGTCTGCCCCTTTAGTGTGGCGTCCAAGCGCAAATTGCCCTGATGCGCTCGGGCAATCTCACGAGATAGACTCAGGCCCAGGCCGAAGCCTTCTCGCTTGCGGTTGCGAGAGAGGTCGCCTCGGTAAAAGCGGTCAAATAGGCGATCGCACTCTTCGGTCGGAATATCTTGCGAAGCATTCGTCACCGTGACCTGCACGCTACTTTTTTGCCTGCGTCCAACAATCGACACCCACCGCTTTTCAGATCCTTCTGGCAGGTTGTACTTAATGGCATTATCTATTAGGTTTTGTAGAACTTGGATGAGCAGGTCGCGATCGCCTCTCACCTGTAAATTATTCTCTAGCTCTATCATCACCGGCAAATCAGGCGCTAACAGCTCAATATCTTCGACCAGCACATCTAAAATCTCACCGAGATCAACCTTTGTTTGTCGCACGTTCATCTGTCCGGCATCGGCTAAAGAGAGTAACAACAGCTTTCGTACAATCGTACTTAGCCGAGACACCTCGTCCATTAGCTTGCTTAGGCTTTGTTGCAACTCTGACCCCGACTCAGCCTGCTGCATCGCTAGCTCTAGTTCACCACGCAAAATGGCGAGCGGTGTCTTTAGCTCATGCGCAGCATCGCCGCTAAATCGAGAAGACTGTTTGAAGCTACGCTCTAATCGGGTGAGCATTTCGTTAAACACTTCAATAAGTTCAACAAACTCTTCGTCAATGCCTTCAGTAGGCACTTCCTGATCGAGCCCGGTGGCCGTGACCTGTTTAATGGCGCTGGTTAGTTCGCGAACCGGTTTGAGCGCGCTGCCAGAGAGTATCCATGCGCCGGCTGCGATCGCTAGCAACGTACTCGGAATGGCCACCGAAAAGATATTGCGAATAATCGCCATATCCTGATCAATAATCTGTAAGCTGACCGCGATCGCGCCTTTCCCCGACTCAGACTCCACCGTACCAATTTGCCAGCTTCCTGTGGCCGTATGCCGAGTAGAGGTCTGCTTGGAAATACCCCTATCGGAAGAATTTTCCGCAGGCTTACCCTCTTCGCCCAGCGCTTCAGACACCGTAGAAAGGAGCTGTTTGACCTCTAAGGTGACGCTGCCTAACTGCGCTTCATTGACCGAATAATGAAGCGTTCGGCCCTTGGCATCAACAGCAAGCACCGTAATAGGAGTGTTGGTATCAACCTGAGTGCCTAGTGATTGCGGCAGCTCTTGGCCAAACTCTTGCCACCACTCAGCTTCTCGTACAAATGCCATCCGCTGAAGCTGGCTGTTCAAATTTGCATTGAGCGTACGCAGCTTAGCCTCATAAATCAGCCGCCACGCCACTAGCCCAAAGCCTACCAACGTCCCACCGGCTAAGGCCACCAACAACAGCGCAATCCGTAAGCGAAAAGACCCCAGCTTCATCTACAACATCTTCCTCCGCTACAGCGACTAAATGCCCTTATGCGCGCTATCTTCTCCTGCACTTTATCCTGTTACACAAAGGAATCCAACTCTTTAGTCGTTTGTTCGGGTGCGATCGCTATTTTTCACCTTTTGCAGTACAGTAATTTCCATGAATACTGCTGCAAACAACAGACCTATCGCTATCGACCTATTTGCCGGGGCCGGAGGGCTTGGTCTAGGCTTTGAGCAGGCTGGATTTGACGTGCCCGTGGCGGTTGAAATTGATCCGGTACATGCCGCCGTTCATCAGTTTAATTTTCCTCATTGCGAGACCATTCCTAGATCGGTCACAGAAATCACCGGCAGCGAAATCCGTGCACGTGCCAAGCTGTTACCGAATCAGCCGATTGCGGCGGTGATAGGCGGTGCGCCATGTCAAGGGTTTTCTGTGATGGGTCGTCAGTCGCTAGACGATCCACGTAATGTGCTGGTAAAGGACTTTTTACGGCTGGTAGATGAGCTTCAGCCGAGCTATTTTGTGTTTGAAAATGTCAAAGGACTGACGGGCGATCGCTACAAACACGTACTCAACGCCATCACTATCGAAATTGCCAGTATCAACTATCATCTTCTCCCTTGGAAAGTCCTCGACGCTCACGACTACGGCGTTCCGCAAAGCCGAGAAAGATTGTTTCTTATCGGCGTTAAAAACAACTTACCAAAACCCTCTTACCCCGTCTCACAAGCAGACTCTCCTACTTGTGCAGACGCACTAGAAGATCTTCCTGATGCCGAACTGTTCACCCAACTCATAACAGTAGGCGAGGTCTATTCACAGCCCTCCGAACCGTTAAGTCTCTATGCAGCCCGCTTACGCTGCCTTTCAGATGAAGGCTGGCACTATGGCTATCGTAGGCACTGGGATCCCAACCTACTCACCAACAGTATCCGCACCAACCACTCTCAAACATCACGCACCCGATTTGCCAACACCCAACCCGGCACTCGCGAACCCATCTCTCACTTCTTTCGCCTGCCCGCAAACGGCATTTCTACCACCCTTCGAGCAGGCACCGATTCCGCTAGAGGATCTTTCACGAGCCCTAGGCCAATTCACTATCGCTATGCTCGCTGTATTACCGTAAGAGAAATGGCGCGGCTGCATGGGTTTCCAGATTGGTTTCGACTACACCAAACAAAATGGCATGGGGCTCGGCAGGTTGGGAATTCGGTACCGCCACCATTGGCGCGGGCGATCGCCTCACAGCTTCTACAGGCGCTAAAACACCAACCATCCACACCCAAAAAAGTATTACCTGCAGGTGACGAGCGCCTCCTCAACATGGTTGCCTCAGAAGCAGCTCAGTACTGGGGCATCGAAAGTCCTATTCGACAGAGAGACAAAGCTAATCTTCAATGGGCACAAAGCATTCACGCGTCTTAACAGCTACAACCTACTTAATTATTGACAATTGATAGCGCTATATGACAAATAGCACCAATAAGCCTCTCCGCTTATCGCCCGCTGGCCATTACGATAAAAGAGTTGAATGGCATATGCGCATACGTAATGGACATTAAATCGGGATTTGTAGGCACCGTAGGCAATACGCCCCTAATTCGGCTCAATAGCTTTAGCGAAGAAACTGGCTGCGAAATTTTGGGCAAGGCTGAATTTTTGAATCCAGGTGGCTCGGTAAAGGACAGAGCCGCCCTCTATATCATTGAGCAGGCTGAAAAAGACGGTAGGCTGAAGCCTGGTGGAACCGTCGTAGAAGGTACCGCAGGCAATACGGGCATTGGCCTTACCCATATATGCAATGCCAAAGGCTACAAGTGCGTCATTGTCATTCCAGAAACGCAGTCCCAGGAAAAAATAGACTTACTGCGCACGCTAGGCGCGGATGTACGGCCCATACCAGCAGTCCCCTATAAAGACGACAATAACTATGTCAAGTTTTCGGGCCGCCTAGCCGATGAGCTAGACAATGCCGTCTGGGCTAATCAGTTTGAAAACCTAGCAAACCGTCAGTCGCACTACGAAACGACGGGGCCAGAGATGTGGGCACAAACAGGCGGGAAAATTGATGGCTGGACAGCCGCAACAGGTACAGGCGGTACGTATGCAGGTGTCGCGATGTTTCTTAAAGAAAAGAATCCAGAGGCTCGGTGCGTTGTTGCAGATCCAATGGGTAGCGGCTTATACAGCTACGTAAAAACGGGTGAGATCAAGCCTGAGGGTAATTCGGTGACTGAAGGCATTGGCAACAGTCGGATTACTGGCAATATGGAAGGAGCGCCGATTGACGATGCCATTCAAATAGATGACCATGAGGCGCTACGCGTTATCTATCAGCTTCTCTATGAAGAAGGTCTGTTCATGGGTGGCTCTGTCGGCATTAATGTCGCAGCGGCGGTGGCTTTGGCCAAAGAAATGGGGCCAGGACATACCATTGTTACGATTTTGTGTGACGGCGGCTCGCGCTATCAATCCAAAATATTTAATCGCGAATGGCTAGAATCGAAAGGGCTGTGGTCTGACGATTTTTTACCCAGTTAAGGAACGGCTGAATGATCGGCACCTTTGGACTGTTTATTAGGTTCGCTGTGATGATTTTTTAAAGGTCACTTTGGGCTAGTCTTACCCTAAAAGCTATACAGAAAGTCATGGCAGCGCTAACTTACAACACCTCAAATCCCGTACTGGTCACGGGCGCAACGGGTTATGTCGCAGGGTGGATCGTTAAAAGACTGCTGGATGAGGGCTTTACGGTACATGCCGCCGTACGCAACCCTGATGATTCAGACAAGCTAAAGTACTTGAACGAACTGGCCGAAAAGGCTGCGGGCAGTATCCGATACTTTAAAGCTGATCTGCTTAAGGAAAATTCCTATGCTGAAGCTATGCAGGGCTGCGAAGTCATTTTTCATACGGCGTCTCCTTTCACGCTTGGTGCTAAAGATCCGCAAAAAGAGCTGATAGAGCCTGCTCAGCTAGGTACCCGAAATGTTTTAGAACAGGCCAATCAAATAAGCTCGGTGAAGCGCGTTGTCCTCACCAGTAGCTGTGCGGCCATTTACGGCGACAACGCTGATTTAGACTTGGTGACCGGAAATAGCTTTACCGAAAATGATTGGAATACCACGTCGTCTTTATCGCACCAGCCTTACTCTTATTCCAAACTGCTCGCCGAAAAAGAAGCCTGGAAAATTGCCAAAGAGCAAGACCGCTGGCAATTAGTCGTAATCAACCCGTCCTTAGTACTCGGCCCAGGCATTAATCCCTACGCTACGTCAGCATCGTTCTCACTTGTACAGCAGTTTGGTGATGGCACCATGAAATCTGGCATGGTGGATTTGGGTATCGGCGCTGTAGACGTCCGAGAGGTGGCAGACGCGCACATGGCCGCTGCTTTCGCGCCCAATGCAGAAGGGCGCTACATTATTTCTGGACACAACACCAATTTTCCGGAATTTGCCGAAATCCTCAGAAATCGCTTCGGTGACGCGTATCCTTTTCCACAAAAGACATTGCCTAAGTGGCTTGTCTGGGTAGTGGGGCCATTTCTGGCTAAAAACACCACGCGAAAGTACATCGCCCGCAATATCGGTTTGCCTTTTCGAGCCGACAATAGCAAAAGCATTCGGTCGCTAGGACTCAGCTATCGTCCGCTAAAAACCTCACTTACGGAAATGTTTCAGCAGCTCGTCGATAGCGAATTGATTAAAGCATAAGACTTATCTATATCTAAATGGGTATGTTTCTTCCGTGCCTACCTTTGACTTGCTAAAGCGTACTCATTACGAGTATGATTTAATTTGTAAGCAACACGAACATTTAAAGCAATCTATCGTTGCTGGCTTGTAGCGATAGATTACATTCGCATCATAAGGAGATATTTATTTCATGGCACTAGAGAACCGCGAAGGCCAAAAAGTCCCTAACGTAACCTTCCGCACGCGTCAAAATGATGAGTGGGCAGATGTGACGACCGACGACCTGTTTAAAGGTAAAACCGTCGCTGTCTTTTCATTGCCCGGTGCGTTCACGCCCACCTGCTCTACAACTCACCTTCCGGGCTACAACGAGTACGCAGATCTTCTCAAGAAGAACGGCGTTGACGACATTATTTGTATGTCGGTAAACGATACGTTTGTGATGAACGCCTGGGCTGCAGACCAAGAAGCTGAGAACATCACCGTGATCCCTGATGGTAACGGCGAGTTTACAGAAGGCATGGGTATGCTGGTCGGCAAAGAAGACCTCGGCTTCGGCAAGCGCTCTTGGCGCTATTCTATGCTGGTAAAAGATGGCACCGTCGAGAAAATGTTCATTGAGGCTGAAGTGCCTGGTGATCCGTTTGAAGTGTCCGATGCTGAGACGATGCTGAACTATATCAATGAGAAGGCAGGTAAGCCTCATCGCGTATTTTTGTTTAGCAAGCCCGGCTGCCCATTCTGTGAGAAAGCTAGAAAAATGCTAGACGATCACGGGATGTCTTACGAGCAAGTTGAAACCGGTAGTGGCGTGACGACTAAGGCGCTTTATGCAGTTTCTGGGGCAGGTACAACACCTCAGGTATTTGTTGACGGTCACCTCGTTGGTGGCGCTGATGATTTGGAAGCTTACTTTCAAAAGCTAGACAGTGCTGCGGCTTAATTAATAGTAGCCCTTCTTTATCATTAAAGCGGGCTAAGCAGTGGGCTAGCGGCAAGTGATTGTCGTTAGCCCTACTGTTTGAAATTTATTATGATCTAAGTATCGATACTTCTTATAATTTTTTGCCTATTCAACGGGCCTATTCAATGAGTTGGACACGAAACTTTTTTTAGCTAACGAGGAAGCGACTTATGGCTTACGATTTTGATCTTTTTGTGATTGGTGGTGGTTCTGGCGGTATTGCGACGGCACGGCGGGCGGCTTCTTATGGGGCGAAGGTGGCGGTGGCTGAGAGCGATCGCCTCGGTGGTACCTGCGTGAATAAAGGCTGCGTTCCTAAAAAGCTAATGGTATATGCCTCACGCTTTCCTAAATATGCCGAAGAGTCAGCGGGCTACGGCTGGAAGGTAGATCCGGGGACATTTAACTGGACTCAAATGCTCACCGATGTAAACAATGAGGTCAAGCGGCTCAATGGTATTTATCAGCGCATGGTTGATAATGCTGAAGTGAAAATCTTTCCGGTTCACGCCAGACTATTAGATGCTCATACGTTAGAAGTCGGTGAAGAGAAGGTTACTGCCGAGCGGATTTTGATTGCGGTGGGGGGGATTCCAGTTAAGCCGGATATTCCTGGCATTGAGCACGCGATTACGTCCGACGGCATGTTTGAAATGACCCAGCAGCCTAAGCACATGGTAATTTTGGGCGGCGGCTATATTGGCTGTGAGTTTGCCTCTGTGATGAATTTGTTAGGTACTAAGGTCACTCAGGTGATTCGTAAAGATCAGATTCTGAACGGTTTTGATAAGGACGTTCGTAACGAGCTGCACGAAGCGATGGTGAAGCAGGGCATTAATCTGATGACTAAAGCTGAGATTGTCAAGATTGAGAAGACGGCTGACGGTGTGACGGTGACCATTAACGATGGCACTGAGCAGATTATTGTGGCGGATGCGGTCAGCCTATCGGCAACGGGGCGTCGGCCTAAGCTGGAAAACTTGGGGCTTGAAAATACGGCGGTGGAGACACATCGAGGCGCGATCGCATCTGACAAATACAGCCAAACTGCCGAGCCCAGCATCTATGCCATTGGCGACTGCACCGATCGCATTAACCTCACGCCCGTTGCGATTAACGAAGGCCGTGCCCTTGCCGATACGATTTACGGCAACAAGTCACGCACAATGAGCTACGACAACGTACCTTCTGCCGTATTCACCACGCCAGAGTCGGCAAGCGTCGGGATCACTGAAGGGGAGGCAATTGAGCAATACGGCGAAGATAATATTCACGTTTTCCGTTCGCGCTTTCGTTCGATGTACTACACATTGCCGAACAAGGATGAAAAAACCTTGATGAAGCTGGTGGTGCATACCGAAACGGACAAAGTGCTGGGCGCACATATGGTAGGCGATTCTGCAGGAGAGATTATTCAAGGTGTAGCGATCGCCTTAAAGATGGGTGCTACCAAAGCCGACTTCGACAACACCGTTGGCATTCACCCTAGCTCCGCAGAAGAATTCGTCACCATGCGTTAATCTTCCTTGCGGGTTTTCTGACGGGTTCTCATTTAACAACTGATCCCCAACAAATTTCTCTCATAAAAGCCTCTCAAGAGATTGTCTTGAGAGGCTTTTAGTATTTTGAATAAAGCTATCGATAGAGTTGTTCTAATGACATAATTGATTCACATAGAGATCTCTAAATAAATTGTTGCTTTTTAGAGCATAAATACTTACGACAACAGGCCACACAGCTTGTATTGACCACGTTTATAAGAAAACAGGCTTTCATTATGAGAACGGATGAAAGGTATGTGAATTTTGCATAATGAGTTCCAAAATGTTCGCTGTGAACCGGCCAAACTCCGTCGAAGTGACTACTATATTTATCGGGAGAGGAAAAAGCACTGTTCTGCCGCTTTGTCTCTACTGACTTGTTGAGCCGATTTATTTTAGTAGACATATCTGCTAGCTATGACGCTTCAGAAACAGGCTACGTCTATGCTGTCAGAGACAATCTAGTCACGTTAGTCTGTCATTAGTCGCGTTGTTTATAAAGAGTATGTAGCGCGCTCGATAAAATCATGATTATCCCGGTTGATTTGCGTAAGGCTGTGGGTATGTTGTTTAAGAATCGCAATTACCTTTTCGTTTCACCTAAGCATTTTCAAGTTGTTCACAACTTCTGTGGTTATGGCTTTTTCTCAGTCCAGAAATTCTCAGTCCAGTAAAAGATCAATCGACATTCTAGAGCCTGTTAAGCGTCGGATAGAAAATATCCCTGTTGAAAACCCACAAACGGCTCATCGCATCGTTTCCCTTATTCCTGCCGTCTGCCCCTTTGAAAGAGATTTCAAGCTCTTTGGCCGCGTCATTGCCCACATTCCACCAATGTGCAAAATCAACCCGCTGTACGAGCAGCTCACCATGCTTCGCTTTAAGGCGCTTTGCTACCTAGTAGACGAATGTGGCGAAGATATCGCAGCCTTTTCGTAAGCTGCTTGAAGACAAAAGGCCTTGGCATAAGGCATCTGACCCTATAAGAAATATCGCAAAAAATATCGCTTGGAGCCTCTTTAGCCGCACCCGAGCGATCGCCATTTTTTCCTATATATAGCCATCAGCCACACTTCAGATCTTCTGATGGCTATAGACTCACTTTTTTCAGCAGCGCCATCGGCCCAATGGATTTAAGCGCATCTAGACTCTCTGAATTTTTCACAAAAAGAGAGCCTGCAAAACCTAGCGAATTGACTGAGATATTTGCGTATTTCTCTTGGCTGCGAGGCACGATTATCATCCACTCGCGAGTACATAGCAGGTTATAGGCTGCTGTTTGCTCGCCTTCCCATAGCGAGGTGTTCGTTTGCGCCGCGCTATTAATACCGACAGCGCTTAAGAGCTGGCGATAAGTTCTTAAATACTGCTGAGCTTTTTCTGGCTGAGAGAGCGGATGAGATGAGGATGGTTTTAGTGGGGCGATCGCATGGCGGAATTCCAGTGCTTCTGCCGTACAAATATCTTTTGGCTGATCTGCACAGGCCTCGCTGATAACACTTTCTGTCGGAAAAGCTTTTAGCGATCGCGTGTAAGGCACCACCTGTAAATGCTTATGCGGCTGGCTTGATCCCGCGACTGTACCGCCATTAAAAAAAGCCAATCCGTCTACATCTGCCAAGCAGCGAACCAGCGCCTCAAAATCCACCAGCGTAAGCCAGCTTTCCTGCGGCTCAAACTGGTGCGTCACGATCAAAAAGTGATAGTTAACGACGTTGAATTTATTCAGTAAGCACAGATGTGTTTGTGAAATATCTGTGACATAGAGGTCTTGCTCGTAGGGCAAGAAAGGGTTGCTAGGCTTTGTTTTGCCCTGCTGCTTCAGCGCCTTTTCCTTGCGTGAAAGATTCGCTAAAATTCGTACTACAAACTGGATATCGCCTTTAGACAAATACTCAACTTTAGTCTCTATTGGCTGCAAAGCGCCTGTGCTGAGCGCATATTCGTGCTGAGCTTTTAGCTTTTGCCAAAGGCTGCCGGCTTCCCAGGAAATGCGATCGCTCATTGCATTTTCGTGCCACATTTAACGTGCCGCATTTAACGTACCGCGCTCAACGTACCGCATTGTGCCTGCTGCCTGAGTAAATGATCGCACAGCACGAGCGCCACCATTGCTTCCACCATTGGCACCGCCCGAGGCAGCACGCAGGGATCATGACGACCTTTGCCAGCGAGCGTGGTTTCTGTGCCCGTATTATCAACCGTATTTTGCTCTTTGCGAATGGTGGCTGTGGGCTTGAAGGCAACGCGAATCACAATATTTTCACCGTTGGAAATACCGCCCTGCGTGCCGCCTGCTCGGTTGGTGCGATTGCGAAAGGTGCCATCTTCACCGCGATACATTTCATCGTTATGCTGAGAGCCCGTCAGCAGCGTACCGGCAAATCCTGAGCCCATTTCAAAGCCTTTTGTGGCAGGCAGCGACATGGCGCCCTTAGCCAAATCAGCGCTGAGCTTATCAAACACAGGCGCGCCTAGCCCTTTTGGCATGTTTCTCGCCATGCATTCAACCACGCCCCCAATCGAGTCGCCTTCCTTGCGAATTTGATCGATGCGCTCAATCATTTGCTCGGCAACGTCCTGATTAGGACAGCGGACGATGTTGCTTTCGACGTCCGCGAGCGTGACGCTATTAGGATCTATCGGAGCTTCAATATCCTGGATGCGTTTGACGTAGCCAATAATCTCTACGCCACAGGTTTGCTTGAGAATTTTTTTGGCGATCGCACCCGCCGCTACGCGTCCAATCGTCTCGCGCGCAGAAGATCGTCCACCGCCTTGCCAGTTACGAATGCCGTACTTAGCGTCATAGGTGGCATCGGCATGAGAAGGCCGGTACTTTTTGGCCATTTCGTCATAATCTTGCGATCTGGCATCTTTGTTGCGCACCAGAATCGAAATCGGCGTTCCCAACGTTTTGCCCTCAAACACGCCAGAAACGATCTCACAAGTGTCGGTTTCCTTTCGAGGGGTTGTAATCCGGCTTTGCCCAGGACGGCGACGATCTAAATCGACCTGAATGTCTTCTGCAGAAATTTCTAGCAGCGGCGGACAGCCGTCAATGACGACGCCAACCCCGCCGCCGTGAGACTCTCCGAAGGTGGTAATCCGAAAAAGGTGGCCGAAAGTGTTGCCCATGTTGTGCGTTAAGTGAAATGTGCGATCGCTAAAAAGACCACCTTGATCCTACCGTATTGCGCGATCGCTCCTTGAAAACGTGTCTACCTCAAGACTCACTCGGGGGCTATTAGGGGTCTTTTGCCAGAATATTCTCAGACAGCTTCAGCAGCGATCGCGGATCAACGGCCTTTTTATTTTTGTACAGGCTGTAGTGCAAATGCGGCCCCGAAGAACGACCCGTACTGCCAATGTGACCAATAATTTGACCACGCTTAACGCGATCGCCCGTTTTCACTTTCACTTCAGACATATGCGCATACAGCGTCTCGTAGCCATAGCCGTGCTCAACCGTCACAGTGTTGCCATAGCCGCCGTTGGGGCCTGCTAGCGTTACCACGCCATCTCCAGTCGCCGCAATAATGTCGCCATGTTCGCCAACAAAGTCAATGCCTTCATGCACTTCGTAGCCGCTGCCGCCAAAAGGATTGCTGCGAATGCCAAACTCAGAGGACACAATCACTTGGCCTACTATGGGCTGACCATCAGGATAGGCAGCTTCTTCTGCCAGCGCCTTCTCTAAAGCAGGCTTAACCGCTGAGTCGAGCGCTTTGTTCAGCTCGGGGACTTGCTGCTTGGCGTCTCTCAATAAATCTAAAGCTGTTATCGCGGCTGATGGGCCACCTTTTGACGTCAGGTCTTTAGCTAATCCGCCGCCCCGCACAGGAAACACAAACGCAGCACTTTGAGAAGTTCCTTCAGAAGACGCACTTGGCAAGACGCTTTGTACATTGTCCTGCTGAATATTGTCCTGCGAGCGATTCAAGGACTTAGGCACGCGACTATTGTTGCTTTTAGCGGAAGATGGCTCGGAAGATAGCCCGCCAGGTACGCCTGCACGCTCCTTCAAAAAGTCAATTTCCTCTCCGAGGTTATCAATGTCTGCTTTGACTTCGTTGGCAATCTCGTTAAGCTCGCTGTTAGTTTCAGCTAGGCGAAGGTTATTTTGCAGAAGGGAGAAGCAAAGACCACCTAACGAAAGGGTAGGCACTCCCAGGAACAAAAGCGCGATGAAGAAGCCGCGCATTGGGGTTACCGTGATTTTGGCGAACTCTTGATGGGTATACGCCTGCTGCTTTTGATGGCTTTGCTTCAGAGCACCGCGCTTTATTGTGCTGAGCCTTTGGCTATTAGGTGCTGTGTAACTGCTGTGTAACTGCTGTCGCATGAATTGTTAAAGGCGTTTGCTTGCGCAACGCATTTGAAAAAAATCCGGCAAACTTATTTCTTCTTTACAGTTACGAAATTATACGGGGATCACACCCCAAATACTCATTGCTTCTGAATATGTGTACGGAGAGCGGAGCAGGCATAAGCAGAGCTTAATGTCGTGTCTGCGTAATTTTACAGTTGCTTTATGAGGCCATATCCAGATGCAGTAGTGCTTCTAGATAATAAAAATGTGACTTTTGCAACATTCTTATGAAATGGTTGGCCTAATTATTTAGGCATAGTCGTATTTCTGTACAGATGTGAAGTTGGTTGGCATGTGGTATGGCTCCATCGACATTAGAACATGAGAAAATTGCTTTTATTTAAGTTTACGTCTGAAAATAGTTGCGATCGCCCACAAATTTTCGTCACAGTGTAGGCAGATATCTTTAATTTTTCAGTGGCAAATCCGTATGAGACTTACCTGGTTCGATGCAAACTCTTGGCTGGTTGAAGCAGAGGGCTGGCGAATTCTGATTGACCCGTGGCTAGTAGGCGATTTGGTGTTTGCGAATGTGCCTTGGTTAGTCAAGGGAGTGCGATCGCACCCTATAAGCATTCCAGAAAATATCGATTTCATTTTGCTTTCTCAGGGCCTAGCCGACCATGCGCATCCTGAAACGCTCAAGCAGCTCGATAAATCTATTCCTGTGATTGCCTCTCCTGATGGGGCAAAAGTCGCTGAGGACATTGGCTATGCGTCGGTGACGGTGGCGAATCATGGCGATCGCATCTCCAAAAAAGGCCCAGATGAAGCTTCAAACAAAAGCCTGACGATAGAAACCCTAGAAGGCGCGGTAGTCGGCGCAACTAAGCGAGAAAACGGCTATGTCATTACCTTCTCAGGTACGCAGTCAGATTCGCACACTCGCTTGTACTATGAGCCTCACGGCTACCCAGACTTTAAGCGCCTGCAAGAAATTGACTCAATTGACGTTGTGATCACACCGGTTGCAGACATTAGGCTCATGAAAGTTGCACCGGTCGTTCGCGGCGGCAGTGTGGCGTTGGATATTGCGCAAAAGCTTAAGCCGCAGGTCGTGGTACCTACTGCTGAGAATGGGCGAGTGACCTATGAAGGGCTGATCTCTTCAGCACTGCAAACGTCGGGAGGATCGGCAGAGTTGCGATCGCAGCTTCAGGCGATTAATAGTGATACTCAAGTTATTCAGCCGGTGTCTGGAGAGCCGTTTGATCTCGTGCTGCGGTCATCCGTTACCGCTAGCTAGACACGGACTCGGCAGTAGAGGCGTTGTCTTCAGCTTCGGCCGAGCGGGCAATCAGCTTTTTCAATCCAACCGAATCAAGCTTGGGCTTTCTAGACTGCAATAGCAGCAGCTTGAGTTCTGCCACGGTTTGGTCTTGTTCTAGGCGCAGCGTATCTAGCCGACAGATGAGCTGATCGATTTTGGCCTCAGTCGAAATCGTGGTGGTGGTGGCACGTTTCCATATCCACTGGCTGAGGGCTAGCGGCAGCTTTAGCACAAACGTCACGCTGGACTTAATCAGGCGCTTTACTAAGTCAGCCAGTATTTGCAGTAGGCCAATGGTAAAAACGACAGCAACGACAGCCCAAACAGGATGGTTGAAGGCCAGCGTAATAACTGATTGCAGCCGCGCTGCCATGCTGGCCAGGGTATCGAGAGAATCGGGCAGCCCCGCCCAGGGAAGTGCAAGCGGCAGAGGCGTTGAGCGCCAAAAGGCAGAGAAGAGAGGAGAGGATGCCATAACATCGGCAGCGCCGCTAGCGCTATGCTAAGGACGGTTTGAGTACTTTTAATGTCACCTCTATATTAAGGAGTTCGCGATCGCTGTGAGATTTGTTCTATCTACTTTTTTAACGATTGCTCTGTCCGCACTGATGATGTTCACGTTCCCGACAGTCGCACACGCCTCTGCTATAGCTGCACTACCAGGCATTAGCGGGCTTACAGCAGGCATCAGACCCGACAATATTGGAGTCAGTGACGGCAAGCTCGCGAGCTGTCCGGCCTCTCCTAACTGCGTGGTGAGTCAGGAAGCAGATGAGGAACATGCGATCGCGCCCATCGCCTACACCACAGATCGTGAAACGGCCCTTAAGAACCTGATCGACATTCTCGGCGTTGTGCCTCGTACAAAAATTGTTGAACAAAGCAATGACTATATCCTGGCCGAGTCAGAGAGTCGCCTGATGGGCTTTCGCGACGATACCGAATTTTATTTGCCTAAGAGCGAAAATATCATTCATGCCAGAGCGGCCGCTCGAATGGGTGAATCTGATCTGGGCGTAAACCGCCGCCGGATTGAGCAAATTCGACTGGCCCTCCAGGATTTAGAACAGCGCAGCAAAGTTGCTCAATAAAGCTCAGCTCTCAATTCTGAAGCTGGCTGGCTGATTGATATAGGCTCGCTGACTCTTCGTTACGGCCTTGCTTGTCCAACAAAAAAGCAAGGTTGTAGTAAAAATTGGATTGGTTTGGGAAACGCTCAATGGCATTGCGAAAAGTAGCTTCGGCTTCCTCTAATCGCCCCAAATTAGAAAGCGTCATGCCTAAATACTGGTAGCCATTAGCGTTTGCTGAATCTAACAAAATGACTCTACGAAATATGACTTCCGCTTCTGAGAACTGCGATCGCTCTGCCAGCAAGGCACCTAGGTTGTAATAAGTTGTGGCATCAAAAGGATTGATCCGCACGGCTTCTCGATAGGCCGCTTCAGCCGCTTCAAGCTGCCCTTGCACTTTGAGCCAGTAGCCTAAGTTGTAGTACGCATCAGCATTTTGGGGTTCGAGACTGATGGCACTACGGTAGGTTGCGATCGCCTCATCCACCTTCCCCTGATCGGCTAGCACATTAGCCAAATTGTAATAGCCCGTTGCCCCGTCGGAATTAAGCCGAATAGCCTCGCGATATGCGGCTTCAGCATCCAAGTAGTCACCCGCACTCTGCGCAGCAACGCCCCTTTGCATAGCCGATAAACTGCCTTGGGCACAGGCTGGCACTGAAAAATGAGTCAGCAGAACCAAGCTAAACCCAGCGATAATAAAAGAGCGCATGTAATATTTATTACTAAAATTACACCCACTCTATTCAGTGAATCTACTGAATGCAAAGTAGCTGGGCTTGAAGCCTCATATCACTTTAAAGATTGTTCACAGCGCCTTCATAGAGACTGAAAAGCCAACCGCCGAGTAAACAACGATTGGCCTTCAAATAGCAGCCAGCTAAACGGAAAAACTACTTAACTTTCGTTTTCCTGCCTTTAGCTTTAGTGGCTTTCTCTTCAGCTTCAGCCACAGCTTCCTCAACAGCTTCTTTCGCGTCTATATCTACCTCAACAGGCGGTTTCACAGGCTCCTCACCCGGCTCAATCGGAATTGTCTCTGGCTTCAGCTTAGCCATTACCAGCGTTTTTACCTTTGCCGCGAACTCTGGATCTTCTTTCATGCGAATGATGGTATTGTCGCGGCCCTGACCCACATTGACGCCTTCAAAGCTATACCAAGCGCCTTTTCGCACCACAATATCGTGTTCTTCTGCAATATCTAACAGGCAGCCCAAAATAGAGATACCTTCGCCAAAAATAATGTCAAATTCTGCAATTCTGAACGGGGGCGCAACTTTGTTTTTGGCAACCTTCACTTTTACGCGAATGCCGAATTGATCGTTGCCTTTTTTCAGGGTTTGAATCCGGCGAATGTCCAGCCGAACCGAGGCGTAAAACTTCAGCGCATTGCCACCTGTCGTGGTTTCAGGGTTGCCGTATGTAACGCCAATTTTGAGGCGAAGCTGGTTGAGAAAAATTACCGTGCATTGCGATTTGCCGATGTTGCCGGTAATTTTTCTGAGGGCTTGGCTCATCAGTCGGGCTTGCAAACCCATGTGAGAGTCGCCCATCTCGCCTTCAATTTCGGCGCGAGGGGTAAGGGCGGCTACAGAGTCAATCACAATCAGATCTACGGCTGAGGAGCGGACGAGCTGGTCGCAAATTTCTAACCCCATTTCGCCCGTATCGGGCTGCGAGATAAGCAGGTCTTCAATAGCGACGCCCAGATTCTCTGCGTAGTAAGGATCTAAGGCGTGCTCGGCATCAATGAAGGCCGCGACGCCACCTTGCCGCTGAACTTCTGCGATCGCATGCAGCGCCAGCGTCGTCTTGCCCGAACTCTCCGGCCCATAAATTTCAATTACGCGGCCTTTGGGCAGGCCACCCCCCAATGCCATATCCAGCGTCAGTGCGCCCGTTGGAATGGTTTCTACCGTCATCCGGTTGGCTTCACCTAACCGCATAATGGAGCCCTTACCAAAGTTTCGCTCTATCTGGGTGAGCACTGAGGTAAGGGCTTTTTGCTTGTCAGAAGAGGCATTGGCAGCCATAGGTATTTCCGAGAATGGTTTTTACGAAGTTTAATACTAAATTCGCTATACTTATTTTAGTACAACTGAACTAAATTGGCATTCTTAAAATATATCAGTACGGCGGCCTTTCCTCAGGTCGCAATAGCCGCCCATTTACTAGCCATCTTGTAATCCTGCCGCTTTTATCTCATGCAAAACTGCGAACTCGTTGATGTTCTAACCTATCCTGGCTGGGTGATCGCCATTGGCCGCACAGAGCAAGGCTACCGCTGCTGGGTGTTCACTCCCGATTTTACCGTGCTAGATGACGGCGAGGTTTACACCAGCAGTGAGGCAGCGGCCAAAAATGCTCGCTGCCTGATTAGTGACTCTCGAGAGTATTAATCTTAAGTAGATTGATCCTCACCGAGCGCCTCGCTCAAATTCCAGGCCGCGCTAATCAGGGCAATATGCGTGAACGCCTGCGGAAAGTTCCCTAATGCTTCACCGCTAATGCCGGTTTCTTCTGCGTATAGACCCAAAGGCGTCGCATAGGTGGTCATTTCTTCAAAAATTCGGCGGGCTTCATTAAGTTGTGCAGGATCGATGCGGCCTGCCCGCGTGAGGGCTTCTACTAACCAAAATGTACAGAGGTTAAAGGTGCCTTCTTCGCCCTCTAAGCCGTCGCTAGATTCCCCATCAGCGCTCGTCGGGTTGTATCGGTAAACCAGGCTATTCGCAGTCAGTCCGCCCTCCTGCGGCGGCTTTTTGACGGCCTCAATGGTTTTGAGCATTTTCGGATCGCTGGGTGCCATGAAAAAGACCAGTGGCATAATCAAGCAGCCCGCGTCTAGATCTTTGCTGCCGTAGGCTTGTACAAAAGCCTGACGATCTTCATCCCAGCCTTTTTCCAAAATTTCTTCATAGATTTCATCGCGAACGGTTTCCCAGTGCGATCGCTCAGCCGGAAATGACCGATTATTTGCGATTCGCAGCGCCCGATCAATTGCCACCCAGCACATCAGCCGAGAGTAAACATGTGCTTTCTTCCCACCTCTTGACTCCCACACGCCCTGATCTTTTCGCTGCCAGTTATCGCACACCCAATTGGTGAGATAGCGCAAATGCGTCCAAAAATCATGCGATATGAAGCTGCCGTACTTGTTGTACAAATAGGCAGAGTCCATCAGCTCTCCACAGATATCGAGCTGAAGCTGATCGAAGGCTCCATTACCCACCCGAACCGGTTTAGATCCTTTGTAGCCATCCAGATGATCGAGATGTTCTTCTTCTAGATCCAGCTTTCCATCAATGCGATACATCACCTGTAAGCTACCGCCTTTGCCTAGCTCCTGGCAGCGCTCTTCAAGCCAGCCCATAAAGTCTCTGGCTTCCTGGGTAAAGCCAATGCGAATGAGCGCATAGACCGTAAAAGCAGCGTCTCGAATCCAGGTATAGCGATAGTCCCAGTTGCGTGATCCACCGATTTGCTCGGGCAAGCTGGTCGTGGGCGCAGCGATAATAGCCCCGGTAGGCTCATAGGTCATGAGCTTTAGCGCTAAAGCCGAGCGTTCTACCTGCCTGCGCCAGCGACCGGTGTATACACACTGAGAAATCCATTTGCGCCAGTATTGCGTGGTTTCTGTAAAGAAATTCGCAGCCGTTTGGTTGAGATCCTCTCGCTGATAGGGCGTTAGTTCAATCGCGGGATTAACCTGCTGCGCCCTAGGTTTGCCTTTATCCGGGGCTTCAACGCTGGGCGGTTTTTCACAGTCCTCTTCACAGTCAGCCGGCTTAAAGATGAAGGTAGCCGTCTCACCCTCTTTTAGAGTGAACTCGGCAAACGCGCCGCGCTTGTTTGTCTGCAAAGGCACTTCAGTGACCAGCTCAAATTGCTGGCACAGCTCAATGTCAGTATCGCCTACCGATCCGTTCAGACGCGTGTTGTTAAATGGATCGTCTGTGCAGGTAAATCGCACGCCTTTGTCGGTTTTTTCTGTTTTATGAGTGGCACGGGCGTAGTCAAAAGCAGGATAGCACTCGGCTCTAAAAGTCAGCTCGCTGCGAACGCTGCGCACCTGTCGGATAATCCAGTTGCGCATGACTGAATTGCCCAAAGGCATAAAGTCGACCACTTCACCGACGCCGCAGTTGCACAAAAAGCGGGTGACAACAATGTTGGTTTCAGGGTAGTAAAACTGCTTGTGATTGTCTTCACTGACCATCGACTCAATTTTAAAGTGCCCGCCTTTCTCGCTGTCTACAATCGCGCCAAAAATGCTGGGTGAGTCGTGACGAGGATGGCAGAACCAATCGATTGATCCATTTAGGCCGACGAGTGCGGTGGTTCGCATATTGCCGATAAGGCCATAGTTTTCAATGGGCTGATAGCTCACGCAGTTCTCCGCAAATGATATAAGGCTATGCTCTAAAGTTTTGTCGTTCTTTAGGGTTTTACCGACTTATCGTAGGGTATTTCTTAACGCTTCTAGTAATGCTGATGAGGGTGAGTAAGGAATCTCTATCTTTAGTCATACTCGCATTCGCTAACAAAGCATGTCTATTGTTGTAGCCATAAGTATTTTAATGTCGAGATAAAAGATGAATGGACTGTCTACGCGCTTATCTGACATTTTGCTAACAGCGATCGCGCCTATTTCTTGGGGTACAACTTACGCGGTGGCGACTGAGTTTTTGCCGCCGGGACATCCGTTACTGGTTGCTTCGTTGCGATCGCTTCCCATCGGTCTGTTGCTCACTCTCGGCTTGCGCAAGCTTCCTACCGGCATTTGGTGGGGGCGCATGTTGATTTTAGGCGGCTTGAATATCGGTATTTTTCAGGCATTGCTATTCGTTGCGGCGTATCGATTGCCAGGTGGCGTGGCCGCGACAACGGGCGCAATTCAGCCTTTATTAACAGGACTATTCGCCTGGGGGCTTTTGCATACAAGGCCTTCTGTAACTTCAGTGGTAGCTGCGATCGCTGGCTTTATCGGTGTCGGCTTACTGGCACTTGACCCTAGCGCACAGCTCGACCCCATCGGCATTATTGCGGCCTTAGCAGGTGCAGGCGCTATGGGGCTGGGTATCGTGCTCGTAAAAAAATGGACGCCACCTGTGCCCCTAATCGTATTCACCGCGTGGCAGCTCACAATTGGCGGGTTACTGCTGCTGCCGGTTGCACTGATTGCAGAAGGGCCGTTTACTGAGGTCACTCGAACAAACCTGTGGGGCTTCATCTACCTGGGCCTGATCGGCACCGGCTTAGCTTACGCGCTTTGGTTTCGAGGCATCGGTAAGCTCAGCCCAACAGCGGCTTCTTATTTAGGTTTGCTCAGCCCGGTTGTTGCTACACTAATCGGCTCTATGTTTTTACAAGAAACATTTACTACAATCCAGCTAGCCGGCATCGCAATCGTGCTCACCAGCGTTGTCATAGGACAGCAAACGAGCACGGCCTAGTACACTAAGTTTCGATAGTTCAACGACACCTACTAACTCCATACAAAACACAAAAAATGACTAAGCCCAACATCACACCCGACCAAATTATTGACGCGCTCAACTGGCGCTACGCCACCAAAAAGTTCAACGGCAGCAAGCAAATTCCAGATGACGTTTGGCATGCGCTAGAACAAAGCTTAGTGCTAGCGCCATCCTCATTTGGTATGCAGCCCTGGAAATTTGTCGTCGTTCGCAATCCAGAAATTCGGCAAAAGCTAGTAGAACAGGCTTGGGGCCAAGGTAAAGTTGCAGAAGCCTCGCACTTGGTCGTTTTCACAATCAAAACAGATATTGGTGCAGACGACGTGCCAAACTACATCAACCGAGTTAAAGAAGTGCGTAACCTGCCTGAAGACAAACTTGAAGGGATGGCAAATATGATTGAAGGCTACCTACAAGAGCCTCCTTTCAACCTTATTCCAGACAAATGGTCTGCCAAACAGGTTTACCTGGCACTGGGTTTCTTTTTGTACAGCGCAGCTTTGTTAGGCATCGATACTTGTCCGATAGAAGGCTTTTTGCCTGAGAAGTTTGATGAAATTTTAGGACTCAAAAAGCAGGGCTATTCATCTGTTGTCATTTGCACCGCAGGCTATCGCTCCGAAGCGGATCGCACAGCTAGCTTGGCTAAAGTGCGTTATGAAACTGACAAAGTTGTACAGTACATTGACTAGCTAGCCGTCGCCATCTGCTTAGCTGTTATTGAAAGGCTTGTAAAAGGAAATTTTCAGCAGCAAGCTTCTGTTATGTTACATTACCTTGATAAATTACGACGTTGCAAAACAAGCGCTGTCACAGCCTATTTTCTACAACCTTTAGCGACTGTTTATAGTGTTCAGTGTTGAATCTTTTACAACATCTCGCTATGACTACTAAATCTGAGTCTATCTTAAGTAAAGTTTCTCAGCCTGAAGCAATTGAAAAGTCTGATACTAGCCTGGTTGTTTATTTCATGACTGGCTTTCTATCAGGATTGATTTTTTACGCTGTGGTAGGCGCTTCAATGGAGTACACTCACACCGCGATCGCTGAAGTTGGCTGGCTCAAATTGTCAATTGTCGGCGCAATTCCCTTTGTCTGTGGCGGACTGTCCATGTGGTTAAAAGACAGCTTTACTGACTCGCTGACGAAGCTAGTGACTTCTGTAGGTAACCTGATTGGATGACAGACGTCGCAACATCATCAAAACGCTCGCTCGAATTTCTTTAGGCTACAGGCTGATTCCAAATTCGAGCTGACGTTTTTTGCTTATGCTTCGCTTGCGATAGCGTAGGTTTCTTCTTTTTGGGCGCTGATAAGACTTCAATGATGCTGTATCTCTGTACTACGACAGAGTTTAATTATTCAAGAGTTATTGTTAGCTAAGCATGATGCCCGAAAAGTATTTATTGAAGAAGGCCGTGCATATGGAAAACTACGACGTTGTTATTATTGGTGCAGGACATAATGGACTGGTGTGTGCTGCCTATCTGCTAAAAGAAGGCTACAGCGTTGCACTTTTAGAGAAGAGATCTATTCCAGGAGGCGCTGCGACCACGGAAGAGCTACTGCCTGACGAAGCCCCCGGATTTATGTTTAACCGCTGCGCGATTGACCATGAGTTTATTCATCTAGGGCCAGTCGTTGAAGAGCTAGAGCTAAATAGGTACGGCTTGGAATATCTGTTTTGTGATCCGACCGTGTTTTGCCCCCATCCAGATGGGAAGTACTTTTTAGCGCATAAGTCTGTTGACAAAACCTGTGAAGAAATTGCCCAGTTTAGTCCTAGAGACGCTGCTAAATACAGAGAGTTTATTGACTTTTGGCAGCGATTTACAAAAGCTATTAAGCCCGTCTTCAACGCGCCACCACAGGCTATTTTCGATATTCTTGGAAACTACGACGTTAAGAGTATTCAAAACCTGCTGAGTATTCTAGGCGGGCCTCACAAGTCTCTAGATTTAATTCGGACGATGCTCAGCAGCCCAAAAGATATTTTGGACGAGTATTTTGACTCAGAGTTTCTAAAAGCACCTCTGTCGAGGCTCGCTTCTGAATTTGGGGCGCCACCTTCCCAAAAGACAATATCGGTGGGCGGTATGATGATGTCGATGCGTCATAACCCTGGTATGGCGAGGCCAAAAGGCGGTACAGGCGCACTGATACAAGCGCTGGTGAATTTAGTGAAGGCGAAAGGCGGCGATATCTTCACTGACAAAAGCGTTAAGCGTATTTTGTTAGATGGGAAAAGAGCGGTGGGTGTAGAAACTGCTGACGGGACTGAGTATCGAGCAAAGCTGGGTGTGATTTCTAATATTGATGCAAAGCGGGTGTTTTTGCAGATGTTAGAAACTGGTGAGATCGCGGCTGTTGACAAGGACTTGAGAGAGCGTTTGGATCGGCGAATTGTAAACAACAATGAGACAATTTTAAGAGTCGACTGCGCGCTATCAGAAGCCCCTCGGTTTGAAAATCACAATCACAGAGATGACTATCTGATTGGTTCGGTACTGATTGCTGACTCGATGCGGCAGGTAGAAATTGCGCATACGGAGCCTGCAGTAGGTAATATTCCTGATTCAGATCCGTCCTTTTATGCGGTGGTACCTACGATGCGAGATCCCAGCATGGCTCCAGACGGCAAGCATACGCTGTGGGTAGAGTTCTTTGCTCCGTATCAAATTAACGGAGCAGAAGGCACCGGATTTGCTGGGACTGGCTGGACAGATGAACTAAAGAACAAAGTAGCCGATCGCGTGATCGATAAGTTGGCTGACTACGCGCCTAATATTAAGCAGTCGATTATTGCGCGAAATGTAGAAAGTCCGGCGGAGCTAGGCGATCGCCTAGGCGCATACAAGGGCAACTACTATCACGTTGATATGACGCTTGATCAAATGGTATTTTTCCGGCCTTTACCTGAAATTGCCAACTATACAACGCCGATTGACGGGCTCTTTTTGACGGGGGCCGGTACGCATCCCGGCGGCGCTATTTCTGGAATGCCAGGGCGTAACTGTGCGCGAACATTTTTGAACGAGCAGCAACCTTTGCTCAATCGGCTTAAAGAGATTGGCAAATCTGTGTTTCCTAAGCTGTCCTAAGAACTGCGAAACGATAGCGACCAAAAAGCTTCAATCTTGTCTCTAGACACCAATAAATAGAGCATTCGTCGTTTCAACAAAACACCCCGAACGAAATCATTCGTTTGGGGTGTTTAGCTTCAAGGCTGTAAGCTTAAGGCTGCCACAAAAGCCTACGCTTCGCCTGTAACTGACAGTTCGCTTACCCAGATGCGAGGGCAAATGCCGCCAGCAGTCACTTCTGCTTCAGGCTCGATATGCAAAATGCTGTTAAGCACTTCGCGAAAGTCGCCAGCTACGGTCGCAGATTCTACGCTGATACGTTTGCCATCTTTGAGTAGCCAGCCATCGAAGGGTAAAGAGAAAGATCCTTGTAGGGCATTTACACCGGCATGAAGTGCCTGCAAATCGTCAATGAGAACAACGCCGTCAGCGCTATTTAAGTCATAGGCACTATCCGCTTTTTCCCCGGCTGCAACCACCATATAGTTGAGCCCAACGCTGACTTTAGCACCGATGCTGGCGTGACCGGTCGGTTCAGCATTCATGCGCTTGGCAGTACCAGCACTGTGCAGAAAGTTCTTGAGAATGCCTTTTTCTATTAAGGGCAGTTCACGAGTAGGTGTGCCTTCACCATCAAACGTTTCGGCTGAAACATTCTCAGGATGCAGCTCGTTGTCATATACCGTGAGCAGCGGACTCGCGACCTGGGTGTCTATCGAGTCTTTGGTAGAAAGGCTGCGATTGTCTAAAACGCTTTGAGCGTTGTACATGTTAGAGAATGCGCCTAGCAGGCTTAAGAAAGCTTCGGCTGAAAAGACAACCGGATATTTGCCCGACTCGATTTTTTCGTAGTCTAAGTGGCTAATTGTTTTGTCAGCGGCTTCCTTTGCACAGCCTTTCACGTCTAGCTGAGCGAGTCCGTTTTTAAAACGCATTGCACCTGCGGCACGGGGCTTACGACCCTCTTGCTCACTTTTTCCGTACAGATAGACAGAGGCGTAGGAGCGTTCTTCGCTACGCTGTGCGCCCTGGCTGTTGAGATAGAAGCGTTCGATTTCTCGCTGGGCGATACCGTTGTAGGGGACAGATGCGATCGCCTCGTGCGCTTCCAACACATCTTTTTCTGCACCGATCAACGCTTCAATTAGCTCAGGCACCGGAGCCGGTTCTGCGACAGGCACGTTCACGTCAGCCGTGGGCGCAGTCGCCTTTGGGCTAAAGTCAGGTGCGTTTTCTTTTACCCCAAAGGCGCTCGCTTCATAAGCCGTTTTTAGCGCCATTTCCAAACCGGTTTCATCGACATCTGTAGTTGAAGTGACGCCGATTTGGTTTTGCTCATTCCACACGCGAACAATCACGCTGGAGCGGTTGGAGGCTTTGACCTGTTTAGGTTCACCTTTGTCTACCTGGACGCTGGTTTCGTCTACTGAGGAGCCATAGATGTCGTATTTAGAAATGCTGAGCTTTTGCGCGATCGCCTCAGCCTGCTGCGCAATCGTTTGAATTTTAGCCATTTTTAGGTGAGGTAGGTTAAATGAAGAGAAAGAATTGTTGTAAGTTGTTATTCAGCCGTTTTCTTACCGACCACCAACTGTAATATCGTCTACTCGAATATGCGGCTGACCTACCGTCACATATACGCTGCCGCTCACAGAGCCACAGAACCCAGGTGCCAAACTAATGTCGTTAGAACACATTGAAATTTTGTTCATGATGCCAGTGGCCTCACCAATCAACGTCGCGCCCTTCAATGGCTTTGTGATTTTGCCATCCTCAATCAGGTAGGCTTCATCCACTGAAAAGTTGAACTGACCGGTTGGCCCAACGCTACCGCCACCCATCTTCTTGCAGTAAATGCCTTTTTCTACTGAAGCAAACAGTTCATCTACCGTATGCTCACCCGGTGCGATGAACGTATTCCGCATCCGAGAAGCCGCTGCGAACGTGTAGCCTTGACGCCGCCCGCTGCCTGTGCGCGGATGACCTGTGCGCATTTCACCTGCTCTATCGGAGATAAAGTTTTTCAAAATGCCGTTTTCAATCAGCAGCGTCCGCTGAACCGGCATCCCTTCATCATCCATGTCGATTGTGCCGAAAGACTCCGTAGAAAGGCCTTCATCCCAGGCCGTTAGGCTCTCGTGCGCAACCTTTTGACCTTTCTTGTGCATGAAAGGCGTCGTCTCTTTTTCAATTTGAGTAGTTTCGAGTAGGTGACCACAGGCCTCATGAAAAATGACGCCGCCAAAGTGGTTCGCCATAATAATCGGATAGTTGCCCGACTCTACATAGTCGGCATACAGCATTTTGCCAGCCGCTTCAGCGACTTTTGCCGCCGTCTCTTCGTAATCCCAAGCCGTAAGAAAGCTTGGATCGCCGGTATTACCTAAGCGCTCACCAATTGAAGAACGGTGCTCGCCATCTGCGCAAAGCAGGTTGAATCCAACAGACTGCGTGAGACGAATATCGCGAGCAAAGGTGCCATCACTAGAGGCCACCAAAACCTCTTGCCAGTCGCGAAAATACGCGGCACGGCGAGCTTGAACGTGATCGGCTTTTTTGGCCAAAGCCGCATTGGCTTCTAGCAGTACTTCACCCATCGTCTGCATAGAAACGCAGCTAGCAAGCCAGTTTTCCTTGGCGCGGCTTGCCCCATAGTCTCGCAGCGGCTCCAGGTTAATTTCAGGGATGCTTGCATTTGGCCCTGGTAGCTCTAGGCCCATGATGGCAAGCCCTTTTTCGAGCGCGGCTTTGAGCCCGTCAAACGATAGATCGTTAGTGCTGACGTAGCAGTCGGACTTACCTTTGAACACGCGTACACCTGCACCCGACACCAAGCTGGGTGAAATGCTGGTGATGGCGTCGTCTTCGGCTAGGCAGCTAATGTAGTTTTTGCGCTCCAAAAAGAACTCTACGAAGTCGGCACCGACAGCGCGGCCTAAGCCTAGGAGTGTAGAAAGGGGCGCTTCCCAGGTATCATCGAACCGGTCTGGAGTGGACTGGTACGTCAGGGAAGGAATTTGCTCTAGGCGGAGAGGCTGGTCGTAAATGGCGGCTGTCATGCGGGAGGCGAGTCCTTTGCGAAGTCTTTATGCCTTTAGTTTACCAAATGTGACAATTCCTGTGATGGATCTCAAACGGACGGTTTTCCACCTGAGCTAGTGCGGGTGGTTGGCAAATGGAATGACTTTGTTTTGAGCGGTAAAGGCGTAGACCGTGTAGCTGTCGGCGCGATCGCCCATTTCCATGCCGGGTGAGCCCATTGGCATTCCGGGCGCTGTAATGCCAATGACGTTGGGCCTGCTGGTGAGTAGCTGCCGGACGTCGCTTGCGGGCACATGGCCTTCAATAACGTACCCGTCTATTAATGCGGTATGGCAAGAATCAAGGCCAGCAGACACGCCGTGTGCTTGCTTTATAGCGTCCATATTCTCAGTAACGTTGTCGTCCTTAATTTGGAAGCCTTCTGCTTTTATGTAATCTAGCCAGTCTTCACAGCAGCCACAGGTTGGGCTCCGAAAAACAGTAAGTTCGTTGGGGGTGTCGGCTGCTTGTAGATTATTGCTAGCGATCGCATTGTTTCCACCTATGAACAGACATAGGGCTATCAATAGTCCGCAGAGATAGGGAAAACGAAAATTCATAGGCGTTTCATCAGGCATTAAGGGTGCCTTCACTTTAGCTCAGCAAAACTAAAGTAAGTAAGTAAAGTAACGGGCGATACATCTACTGGCTGAGCTGTCAGACTTAAGTGATCTTAGATGTGTTGTCATTGGAAGATACGCGTTGCTTTTTAGCCTGCTTTGAGATTGTTATGCCACTTAGATTTTCACAGGAGCTGATTCTTCTGCTTGCAAAGGAGCGCGATCGCCCGTTGACGCTGGGTGATATTTTGATCGAAACTTCCGAGCGCAGCTTTTCTCTGGTCATTATCCTATTAATATTTCCATTTTTACTACCGATGATTCCTGGCGTATCGGTGGTTTTCGGCTCGGCCTGTTTGTTTTTATCGTTGCAAATGGCCAAAGGACAAGACGTGCCCTGGCTACCGGATCGAATCGCTCGTTTTCAGCTCTCCAAGGCTTTTGTAGACAAGCTGTTGGTTGGACTTGGCAAAGGGGCCAAAGTGTTTGAGTGGCTGACAAAGCCGCGCTGGTCGAAGCTGGTGCGTGGCCATGTCGTGTGGCAGATAAACGGCCTTTGTATTGCTTGGCTGACGCTGCTGCTAATGTTGCCAGTGCCGTTTACGAATCCGATTCCGGCGATTGGCATTTTGCTGCTGGCAATTTCGACGATAGAAATGGACGGGCTGCTGATGCTGATGGGCTATTTTTTGGTGGGGGTGAATACGGTGTTGTTTTTGTCGGTGGGCTATTTTTTGTGGCGATCGCCTGAAGCCATACAGCAGTGGTTTCAGCAGTCACCTGATATCATTCAGCAGTTTTTCTAACAGCGATTTTTCTCAGCTTTGGCTGAAGGCATTCTAAGCTTTGACTGAAGGCGACTGACGGTGACGAGGATGGGGTTCACCGACCAGAATTACAGAGTTATGAATGCGCGATAGCAACGGCTGGGTTAGGGTTCCTAACGTTAGGCCAGTGCCCGTGCGGCGACGCTGCGATCGCAATATAACCAGGTCGTAATTTTGAGCAGCTTTCGCGATCGCTCCCACCACATTTTCCTGCACCAGCACCCGCACTTCTAGCGTACAGTCCGCCGCTGGCAGCTCAGCAATTAGCTGCTCCAACTGCCGCTGCACCCGCACCCGATAGCGCTCTGAAGAAAACGTACTGCACACGTGCACCAGCCGCACTCTGCCACGATTTGCCGATGCGATTACCTGGGCAAACCTGAGCACTCTGGCCGTCAGCGGCGACGGATTTTCTATCGGCAGCAAAATGTTTTTGAGCTGGGCAGGCGGCACCTGCAATTTGGCCACAACCACCGGGCAGTGTGCGGCCCAAAGCACATCGCTCTGAATGCTATTGAGCGTATAGGGCCGAAGCTGCGGCTGGGGGCTCATGCCTAGCACAATCAAGTTTGCGTTTTGCTCGCGGCTGAAGTGATAGATGGCCTGCGGCACATTGCTTTCGATTCGCAGCATCGGGTCTATTGGCACAGATAGCTCGCTGCCGAGCGCTTTGGCTGTTTCTAGCCGTCTGTGGCCGTGGGCGATCGCGCGGGCCATTTTAGGTGAATCCATTTGCGGCTGCGTCATCGTCACGGCCAAGGGCATCACCCGACCATTTTCATAGCGAGCCACAATGGCCGCTAGCTCCAGTAGCTGCCGCTCTGTCTGAGGATTATAGACCGGAACCACCACCGTAAAAGAGTCGCTGCCTGTGTCTGGAAGCGGGAGCCAGCTTAGGGGCTCAGGGGCCAGCATAGTTTCTGTCATGGCCAAATGACGGGCAGATTGAGCAGTGACCAGCGGCCCGATGACAGAGGTAATCAGCATTAGCAAAATGACGCTATTGAAAACCTGCTCGTTAATGATGTTCACTTCGTAACCAACGAGTGCGGCGGCCAAAGTAGCAGCCACTTGAGGGACAGAAAGTGACCACATTGTCCAAAACTGCGGCCAGCTATAGCCAAATATTGCTTTTGTTGCGATCGCGGCTAAAAACTTAGTGAACAGCAACCCAACCACAATCAGCAGCGGTAGCTGAATAAACGAAACAATGTTTTTGAGCGCATCTACATTAAGGAGCGTTCCCATGTAAATGAAAAACATTGGAATGAACAGAACGTTTCCTAAAAAGTCTGTTTTTTCTTTTACAGGGCCATCACCGATGACGCTATTGATAGACAGTCCCGCGAGAAACGCGCCAATAATACCTTCTACGCCAATAAGCTGCGCAACAACAGCAGCCAGAAACAAAGAGAGCATCACAAACAAAAACTGATTCCCTTCGTCTTTTCCAGTCGCGAGAAAGAAGGCTTTGGCTAGCTGCTTAAGGCCAAACAGAATCACCAGTGCGTACAGCGATAACGAGCCTAAAAGGACAATGAGCTTAGCTGTTGTAAAGTCTCCCTTGCTAATGCCTAAGCAAATCGCCAGCACCACTAGCGAAGCAACGCTTGTAAAGATAGTGGCCCCCACGGTAATGGTGACGGCTTCATCGCCAACAACGCCCAGCCTTTGAATAATGGGGTAGGCCAGTAGCGTATGTGAGGCAAGCAAAGAGCCAATTAAAGCGGCGGCTAGTAGGCCAAAGCCAAAGTAGAGACCAATGGCGACACCGCCAATAAAGGGAAAAATAAAGGTGAGTATGCCAAAACTGATCGAGCGATTTCTCGTTTTGTTAAACAACACCAGATCAATCTCTAATCCGGCAGCAAACATCAGATAGATTTTGCCAATTTCTGAGAGCAGGATTAGGTTTTCATCTTTGGCATCTAGCCAGCCCAGAAAGCTGCTGCCAAATAAAACGCCAGCAGCGAGCAGCCCCACCAGTCCAGGCAGCTTAAGTCGCTCAAAAATAGGGGGAATGATCAGCGCGATCGCCAGCAGCAGCACGAACGTGGTTACCGGCGAATTTAGCGTTTCGGCAATAGACGTAACGAGGACAAGCATGGGCTAGGCCTATCACAAGCGAGTTTTTTATACTCAGAGCTTAATGAGCTTACAGGATAGGGGCCAGCAGACGCGATACTCTAGCGGCTAGCTTAAACCAAAAAGGCCTGTGCTGATACTTCTCTAAGTCGACGAGCTTACAGCTATCAAGATCGTCCGTGAGCATTTTCTCGACGCTATTGATGAATGCGGACTCGTCTTTGCTAGAGGCGATGCCTTCGTTGAGGATAAAGGTCATGGCCTCAAAGTTGAGGAAAAAGGAGCGGTTGTCGAGGTTAGTAGTGCCGACGCCTGCAATGTCGCGATCGCACAAAATTGTCTTTTGGTGCATGAATCCTGGCTGATAGCGGTAGACCTGAATACCCACCTGTTTCAGCTCCTCGTAATACGAAAAAGAACACCAGTACACCAGCATCTGGTCAGGATTATTGGGCAAAATGATGCGTACGTCCACGCCTCTGAGGGCCGCGAGCTTGAGCGCGTTAAGCACCGATGTGCTAGGGACAAAATAAGGGCTGGCGATCCAAAGGCGCGCTTTGGCATGGTTAATCACCGTGATGAAAAATAGCGCGCAAGATTGAATAGGATCAGCAGGGCCCGTAGCCAGAACAAAGGCCGTTTGATCACCACAGGAATCGGGAAGCGATCGCGTCGTCCAAGACACCTCAGGGACGTCTTTAGTCGCCCAATACCAGTCCGCCAAAAACGTTCTTTGCAAGCACTTAACCGCTGTGCCTTTGATTTGAAGATGGGTGTCGCGCCAGGGGCCATACTTAGGGTCTTTGCCTAAGTACTCATCGCCAATATTCAGCCCGCCCATAAAGGCAATATCACCATCGACAATTAAAATTTTGCGGTGGTTGCGAAAGTTGATTTGAAAGCGTCTGCCAAAACCTTTGGTGCTGCGAAAGCTTTCGACGGTGACGCCATGTTCTTCGAGCGAAGCAATGTAGCTTTTTGATAGCGTGCGTGCGCCGATGCCATCATACAGCAAGTGCACCCTCACACCCTGCTTGGCTTTTGCGACTAGCGCATCGCGAAAGTGGCAGCTCACTTCATCGCTATGAATAATGTACGTTTGAAAAAGGATGTAGTGCTTGGCCTGGGCGATCGCACTCAGCATGTGGTCATACGTTTGCCTCCCGTTTATCAGCAGCTCAACGCTGTTGTTATCAGTAAACGGCAGCGTAGAGAAAGCGCTCGTAATGGTTGCTAAGCTGGCAAACTCTGGCTGCAAGGAAGCCTTGAACTCTAATATTTCACTGTAGGCATGATGCACCAGCTCGCGGTGGTTGCTGTAGGCTTTTTGCAACCCTTCTGAGTAGCCTTGAAACCTATTTTTGCCCAGCGTCCAGTACAGCGGAATGGCAACCCAGGGTAGAGATATCAGAGAAATGCTCCAGGCGATCGCCGCCCGAGAAGATTGCACAGTCATCACCGCATGTGCTGCATTTAAAATGCCTAACCCGTGAACAATCAGCGACAGCGCGCTGTAAATAGACAGTAAGACGGGCGTTGACCACATGCAAGATTTCCTAAGCGCTGAGCAACTATTTTTTATACACAAAGCTCTACCAGCAGAGGATTGTGATCAGAAGCTTCAAAATTGTCTAAAACCTTAGCACTCAGCGGCTTTTGCACAAACCCTCGATAAAAGATGTAGTCTAGCGGCGGCGAAAGCAAAAAGCTTTTGATCTTTCGCGTATCCTCAGCGGAAAAAGCGACCGCCTTCATCTTGAGCCGAGCCGTCATTTTGTGCAGCCTGTCGTACCGAGCGCGGTTCCAGGTATTGAAGTCACCTGCCAAAATCAGCCTTCCCTGATGCGTGCTCAATACCGCCTCAATCGCCTCAAGCTGCGCCTCAAACTTGCTTAAGTCCACAAAATTAATTAGGTGCGTGTTCACCGCCAGCAGGCTATCATCTCCTGCTGTCAGGGCATATTCAGTGAAAAGAGACGTTTTTGGTGTGTTTGAAATTGGCTCTGAATACTGCGTCAGCAGGGCCCTGCTGCTGAGTGGATTGTCTCTAGTTGCAATCAGCACGCCCGAGTAGATATTTTTCGTCTTATCGATAAAATTCGGCGCAAAGCTCCAGCCCATTTTAGTCAGCTCGGGTATTTCTTCAGAAAGCGCACACAGGCGCATTTCTTGCAAAAATATTTTGTCGGGCTGGTACTGCTTAACAATGGCTGAAAAGTCTCTAATCCAGCCTGCCTCGTAGGTACTTTTATTAATATTCCAGCTCAACACTTTAATTGAGTCTTGATCTAGAGATGATGGCTCAGGGTGCGTTTTTTCAATAGTGACTTCTGGTACAGAGGCGAACCGAATGGACGGATCAAGATTGCGCTTTATGTGACCGTAGGGATCTAAAACAGAAGCGTCAGCCATAAAAAAGCCAGTTTAGGGTGAACACATTTATATATTTATATCTATATGTAGAGGGTTTTTTTAGCGAAAGGCAAGTGAGATGCTAGGCGAATCTATATATTCTGTACCACGTTTGTATGCTGACTTTTCTCCGCCGCCTAGCAGATGTCTGGACAAAAACACTCAATCCTAAGATCAGCTCATTCATCGCCTTCTTTGGCGTGTTTTGGCTAGGCGTTTGCGGGCTGACCATTTATGCGCTAGCAGAGATATCTGATGAGGTGATAGAAAAAGAGGCCTTTGCCTTTGATAAAGCTATTTTGCTGGGCATTCATCAGTTTGCAAGCCCCACGTTAGATACGGTCATGATTGCGATTACTCGTGTTGGCGATCCGCATACGGTCGTACCGCTGACGCTGGTGGTGTTTGCGCTACTCCTATGGAAAAAACGCTTCTTAGAGGCTAAGTTTTTTGCACTCGATACTTCGGGCGGTGCAGCTTTGAGCTATTTTCTTAAGCTCGCTTTCAACAAGGATCGGCCTCAGCTTTGGGATTCGTCTATTAATGAAATAACGTATAGCTACCCGAGCGGACATGCGCTGGGCTCGATGGTGCTGTATGGGTTTTTATCTTATTTGGTGGCGCGGTTGTTTCCACAGTATGCAAAGGCATCTTATGCGATCGCAACACTCCTTATCCTGGCCATCGGCTTCAGCCGGCTGTACCTGGGCGTACACTGGCCAACCGATATTATCGGCGGCTACGCCATCGGCTTTTTGTGGATTACAGTCTGCATTTCACTGCTGCGACTACGGAGCCCTGATAATGCTTTTTGAGCAGTGCGTCGTTTTAAGCAGAATGAGAAACGCTACAAAGTTCTCTCTAAAGTTCTCTCTTGGGAACGTGGCTGGATATTAAAAGGACGCTGTACGCTTGAGCAGTTAGTAGCTTTGCGGCGGAGCGTTTTTATGTGTGGACGATATACCCAAACAAAATCAGGAGAGGCGATCGCCCGCACCTTTAACCTCAGCGCAACGCCAGAGGCGCAGCCTCGATACAACATTGCACCGACTCAGGTAGTAGGCGCGATCGCTCAGCCCAACCAAGAAAGAGAATACAAACCTTTCAAATGGGGCCTCGTCCCTTCTTGGTCAAAAGATCCCAGTATTGGCAGCCGCATGATCAATGCCAGAGCGGAGACAGCGGCTGAGAAACCGTCGTTTAGAGCCTCGTTTAAGCGGCGGCGCTGCCTGATTTTGGCCGATGGATTTTATGAATGGCAGAAGGTAGGAAAGCAAAAGCAGCCCTATTACATTCAGGTGGGCGATCGCGATCTTTTCAGCTTTGCTGGCCTGTGGGAAAAGTGGGAAAGCGGCGACGGCAGCTATTTAGAAACCTGCACCATTTTGACGACTGAGCCCAACGATTTGATGCAGACCATTCACAACCGAATGCCTGTGATTATTCACCCTAAAGACTACGATTTGTGGCTCGATCCAGAAATTCAGGACGGCAGGCACGTTCAGCATTTGCTCAGGCCTTATGAGGAGGATGCGATGGCGCTTTACTCTGTGAGTAAAACGGTGAACAGCCCGCGCAATGAAACGCCAGAGTGCATTGAGCCGGTAGAAATTTAAGCATCCAGGAAAAGGACTTAAGCGCCTTTTTTGTAGGTTCGCCCTCGCCACTGAATGCTGGTTTGCAGAGACGATAGCAAAATTCTGGTGACGGCTAGCGGGTCAGCAAAGGGAGAAAGCCAGAAAAACTGTGCGGCTGAGAACAGCTTTTTGGGCCGGTGGTAAGACGACGCTACGGCGAGCTGCATTCCCCACCGCACTAGCAGTAAAAATAAGTTGAGGCCCAGTGCGAGCTTGGTCATCAGGCTACTGTGGTCTATCAAAAAGATAGGAGCGACCAGGATAGGAAGGGCTTGGGTGCTGACTAGCATAGCCAAATCGCCCCACACTTGTTGAGGGCTAGCGGCATCTTTAAGATCGAGCGATCGCCCCCACTCTCGCCACGTTTCAGCCGCCCCTTCATACATCCGCACGCTAATCACTTTAGCCCCATCCAAAAAGCTCACCCGGTAGCCCGCCGCCGCAATCCGCCGCGCCAGCGTCACATCATCACAAAATGAATTGGCCGCACTGGTATAGCCATTGACCGCCGACAGCACCGACCGCCGACAGCAAAAGCACTGCCCGTTGGCCATTACGCGTTCTGGCTCAGATAAGCGTACGCCCGCCGAATCAAACCGATAGATGAGCGTCATCAACAGCGCCGGCTGTAGCCACCATTCACCGGGAAAAAACAGCCTAAACCGTGGCGAAAGCGAGAGTAAATCGTAGCCTTTTTCAGCCTCGTGCAATACCGCTGCTGTAAGCCCTGGCTGTGGCTCAGTATCAGCATCTACGCCCATTATCCACTGGCTTTCAGGCGAGCTTTCCAAATAGCCAGTATGCAGTGCCCACGGACGTCCGACCCATCCCGGCGGCAAGGGATCGTCCGTAATTAGCCGAATTCGGCTGTCCTGCTGGGCAAACGCCTCTACTTTTTCTCTGGTGCCATCAGTAGAGCGGCTATCAACAATCAGGATCTCTCTAACTTCTTTTCCCTGTTGAGAGAGTCCTTGCAAACAGGGCTCAATGCGATGCGCTTCATTGAGCGTCGGCACAATAATGCTGACGCTATTGGTCTGTTCGAGCGTCGCTATTTTAGGAGAAATAGGCGGCTGACGACTGGCCCCTCTTAGCAGTCGAGATAGCAAAACGGCGGTAAAAGGGAGCTGCAAAAGCAGTAGCGCTAAGGCAACCGGATCAACTAGTCTCACTTAGAGCCTTTGACAGCAAAGCCGCCACCTTGAGGCCATTGAGCAGAATCTTGAGTGAGTTTTTCTTCCTTGGTAGTCAGACGATAGAGCCAGATCAGCGGCGCGATGCCAAGCAGCAGGCCTAAGAAAATAGGAGGGTAGATTTTGCCGTCGATGCTGATGAGCATGGCGAAGGCAAAATTGGCGATGTAAATGTTGAGAGGCAGTTCTAAAGGGATATTTGAGTCCCATGTTTTGGGTCGCATTCTCCAAAGAAGGGTGGCCACGCTCATGAAAACGAGACCTGTACCGAACCAGCCAGCGAAGTTTTGGTAGGGCATACCGAAAAATGCGCCGGGCTGATCCCAAGCCCAAAAGGGCATTGTGGTTTGGCTCATGGCCGGATCGAGCACAAAATCCCAGGCGGTGAGGAGGAGTGCGCCAATGATAATTGCGCCCAGTTCGGAGAGGCGATCGCCCACAATAGTCTTAAAGCCCATGTAGGCAATTAAATAAGCGCTAAAGCCGAGGTAAAACCAGGAGAGCGGAATGGTGAAGGGGACTAAGCCTGAGATTTTGTAGCCCAGGCCGCTGAGATAGTGATACTCACCAAAGGGAAAGCCTGTGCTGGTGCCGAGGAGTTCTGCACCGAGTGAGAGACCTAGCGCGGGGATCATAAAGGTGAGTGTGTGCCACAGGCCGAGCTGGCGATAGGCATAAATTGCAACGGCCAGAGCGCCTGAGATCATATAGACCGCGCCGCCGCCTGCCATCGACCATCGAAACGCAGTTTTGCCAACCTCAGGTAGCTGAGTAATAAATTCTGAATGGGGCAGTACGAGCAATAGGCCCGCAAGCCCAAATACAAGCGCAGCAATATGCGTATAAAGGCAAATTCGCTGAGCGTTCGCCAGAGCGTTGGCTGGAGAGTTCATATTTGTCCACTGGGCATTCTTTCACTGCCCAAATGTAACAATATTTATGCCATCAAAAATTAATTAATTGGGAAGAATCTGCTTAACGCAAGCTGCGCCTAAAAGCTTTGAACAGTAACACTCTGAGACAAAGACAAGATAAAAGTAACCGGCGATACAGGCGCTATTCTTTTCGAGTTTGCAGGCAGTAGCCAGATCAACCGTTGTGAGTTATACCAAACTAGCAGTTGCATTATGTTGCTTGCTGTGATTCGTAAAGGCGATTTTAGTTGAATGCGATCGCTAATTCATCAAAAAAAGTTGATCTGTGTATAAGCTAATGGGAACTATTAGGACACCAATGTAGTATTGTGAAGCTTTGTAAACGAAGCCTGAGAGCTAAAAGTCATTACGCTCTCAGGTTTGCTTGTGTTTTGACTAATAGGTAATACGTGCAACTAAGTACCCGGCCAACTGTTCCGTCTGCTTCAGAGCAAGATCTCCCTTTCACGCTCAAAGATCTTAAAGACGCCATTCCTGACTATTGTTTTAAGCCGTCTACTGCTCGCTCCTTAGCTTATTTTTTTCTTGATATTGGAATTATTGCTGGGTTGTACGCAGTCGCCTACAGCATCAACTCCTGGCTATTCTTCCCGCTTTTTTGGGTAGCGCAGGGCACGATGTTTTGGGCGCTGTTTGTCGTTGGGCACGACTGCGGCCACGGCTCGTTTTCTAAGCACAAGTGGCTCAACAACTTGATTGGTCACCTCAGCCACACGCCAATTTTGGTGCCTTACCACGGCTGGCGCATCAGCCACCGTACGCACCATGCCAACACCGGCAATATTGATACGGACGAAAGCTGGTATCCGATTTCTAAAGAAACCTACGACGAAATGAGTCCTTCTGCTAAGGCGCTTCGCTTTGGTTTCTTTTTGTTTGCCTATCCGTTTTATCTGTTCTTCCGTTCTCCAGGTCGCCAGGGCTCTCACTTTTTACCTAGCAGCTCGCTCTTTCGCCCCAATGAAAAGTGGGACGTTATCACCAGCACCACTTGCATAGTGTTATTCGTTGCTTTCCTTGCCTGGATCGGGTTTGCAGTAGGCCCACTCTTCTTGTTTAACTACTACATCATGCCGTATTTGGTGTTTATTGTCTGGTTAGATTTGGTCACCTTTTTGCACCATACTGAGGCCGATATCCCCTGGTACCGCAACGATAGCTGGTATTTTCTCAAGGGCGCGATTTCAACGATTGATCGCGACTATGGCATCTTCAACAGCATTCATCACAACATTGGTACTCACGTTGCTCACCATGTGTTTTTGAATATGCCTCACTACTATCTAAAGGATGCGACTGCGGCAATTAAGCCGATTATGGGAGAGCATTTTAGAGAGTCTAAGGAGACAATTTGGATGAGCCTGTGGAATTCTGCAAGAGAGTGCATTTACGTGCCGAATGAAGGGCAAAAGGTGTACTACCGAAAGTAGAGGCATCGCAAAGTAGGGACATGGCACTGCTAGATCCTTAAATAACAGGCAAGGCACTGCAATCATCGCGATCGCAGTGCCTTTTTAGATTGAACTTTGCGTCAAAACCCGCGTGCCATTCAAACATCTGGTTCTTAACTGAAGGATTTCATAGGCTGTACGCTTATGCTTGGGGCCAGCTAAGGACGTTTGGTTATGCAGCTTGATATTAGACTGAATTTGAATTCTGACGATAGGCGATCGCGCATCTTGCAAGGCCTAGACTACTGGGTTCAGCTCGGCTTGTTAGAAGAATGGCAGATTCGTCAGCTCGCCAAAGCAATGAGCGAGCCGATTGCGATTACTGACGTTGAGCAAGCTGCTGTACTGCCGCCTTACGTCGCTCCCGACTTGGTTGAGGACTTTGACCTTGATGAGTCAGCGGTACCAGCGCCTGACCCTCAAAAGCGAAAAGGCAGGCAAATTGGGCAGAAAATAGGCCGGTCATTGCGATCGTTCCTAGATGAAATCAGCGTGATCTGGCTGCTATTTCTAGGCGTTTTTCTTGTTGTTGTTTCTTCAGGACTGCTGGCCGCTAGCCAGTGGCAGTCGTTTTCTCCCGTGGGTCAGTATGCCGTTTTGCTGGCCTACACGTTAGCGTTTTGGGCAGCAAGCGTTTGGACAAACCAAAAGGAGAATCTTCAGGCAACCGCTAGAATGCTGACGCTGACCGCGCTGCTGCTGATTCCGATTAACTTTTGGATGATGGATGCGCTAGGTGTGTTGCTCAGCCCACTGGGAATAGGTGTTGGCGGGCTTTCAGCAATTTTATTAAGCTGCTTACCGCTCAAGCTGCTCAACCATCGATCCAATCAGCTTAATTTAATTGGGCTGAGCTGGCTGCACTGGGGATGGTTGCTCTGGCTGCCTAATGGTGCTGCATTCTGGCCCGTTGTGGCAACCTATTTAGGCACCATCGGTACGGCTGCAAACTTAACCTATCAAGATAAACAGTCAACTTTACTGGAGGGATCTGCGCGATCGCGCTTGCTGTCTTTTGATGTGATGACGGTTGGCCTTGCGATCGCCATTTTGCTGTTCCGCAGCTTATTTGTTGCACAAGTTCCCGTAGCCCAGCTAGGACTCGCCGCTGGGATTTGTGGCTGGCTGATGGTGCGGCTAACGCGGCAGAAAGTGAATCGGCAACCTTTGACGGTTGCTGGGTTTGGGCTATTGGGCGTTGGCTGGGCGATCTGCGTGATGAAAACACCACCGTTGCAGGCGATTGGGGTCAGCCTGCTGGCGCTTTGGCTGGTTTGGGATTCGCTGCGGGCGAACTGGCGCAAAGAATCCCTGCTGGGGCTGATTGCGATCGCCGCTCAAACCTACTGGATTGGCGCTCGCCTCATTCCACCCGGCACCCGCGACACCGTACTCACGCAGCTATCGGCACGGCTTTCTTCAGTGCCCGTCAGCCGCTACGAATGGATGAGCATCGGCTTTTTTCCATTCATTATCGGTCTGTTGTTTTTTGCCAGAAAGCTGCGTCAGTGGAACAAAGCTGATCTTTCAAAAGCAACAGAATATGTGGCGCTAGGTATCGGCACCGCACTGACTTTGATGGGGGCGGGCAATCGCTTTACGGCAGCGGCAAATTTGCTGATCTCTACGGTAGTACTGGTCGTTATATTGCGTCGTCGGTCTGCCCAAGGCCAGTCTTCTCTCGAATTTGTGACGCTGACGCATAGCGCGGGGCTGCTGGCGGTGATTGCGTGGATTAACTATTTGGCGCCTGGTTTGGATGTGCAACTGTGGGCTTACGTTGTTTTGGGTGGCGCGATCGCAGAACTCCTCATCCATCTCACGATTCGCAGCGAACACTGGCGACTGAGCACCTGGCAAGCAGGCCTGCTACTTTCAGGCATTGGCTACTGGCTGCTGCTGCTGCTGAGCTGGAACGGCGCTCCAAGCTACCAGTGGCTGTCGATACCGATAGTTCTCACCTTTGTTGCAAATCAGCGTCGGGCCCTAAAGCCCAAAGAAACGGCAACGTTTGCAATGATTGCGCTGGTGCTACAGGCACCGTGGATGACAAGCTGGCCGGTGGTGATTATCAGCTTTGCCGTCACGGCTGTCTGCATGAGCTTCAACAGTCGAGTTTTAAGAAATTTGATGGCCACATTTTTCACGGTGGGCGCAGCGCTATCGCTAGTCACCAGCGGTCTTTGGTACGGCCTCATTATGCGCATAAGCGACAGTGGCGGACGCATGATGCTTGTTTGGGCCTTTGCCATTTGGGGGCTGTGGCTAGTACAGCGCAGGCTCAATCACCGCTCTGATGCCCTATCAAAGCTTTATCAAAGGGCCGCTCAAATCTGGAGCCTGATATTAATGGGAGGTCTTTTGCTGTGGGGGTCTGGGGTGGCATGGCTGGTGCTGTCTCAAGCTGTTTATGGTTTGGCGCCATCCGCTTATTCACTCTTTTATACGGTGAATGTTCAGGGCTCGGGCCTGCGCTATGTGCTGGCGGCAATGGCCTTGCTGGTGGCGGCATTATTTGAAGCTATTCGGAATCAGCCTGCTGAGTGGCGCTATTGGAGTTTGGCCTGGGCAACTGAAATTATCGTTGTCTTAGGTCTGGCGCTGCGGGGCTTAGATTCGGATGGCATTGCGGTGGCGACGCTGGCGCTGGGCTTTGTGGCGCAAGTGGCGGCAGATGTGTGGGTACTGCGCAGACCGCCGTATCGACTAAGCTGGCACGGGATTCCGCTGGCGTTTGCCTTGTTGGGCGTGATGCTAGGGCACAGCTATTTTGGATCGGATACTGGGCTGTTTACAATTTTTGCAGGGGCGATCACTATCGGTGTCGGCCGCAGAGAATCCTCGCTCAACCTGCTGAGCTACATCGGTTTGGCCACGCTTTCAATGGGAGCCTATGAGCTGCTGATTTATCGCATGATGCAGGCGAGCGGCGGCGCGGCGGGCGATGGCTTTACGCTGTTGGCACTGCTGGCGTTAGCGATCGCCTGCATCCAAAAGTTCCTCAGCAAGTGGCTACTCCGCTACCTCCAAATTTCAGCCAAAGGCCTACGAGACACGGTCAACGCCCACTGGCTACTCGGCAGCTTACTCGCCCTTACAGCCACATTTGCCGGACTCAGCCAGCCCCGAGGCATCACCATTTGGACAGTTACGACTGTTCTCCTCGCAGCCTACGCTCTGATCAACGGCAACCGCCTGTGGACACCCAAACTGTTCTTTTCCACCCACTCTGTTTGGACAAGTTTTGGTATTCTTGGCCTTCTCTTTTGCGCCGCGCATAACCGCCTTGTGTGGTTCCCCGATAGATTGTTTTTCGTGACCTGGGGCGGTATTTTGGCCTGCGCTGCGAGCTTTGTTCTCTATTCAATTTCTTGGGAACGATTAGGATGGCCGCTGCGTCCATGGAGATTACTCTCACTGTGGCTCCCACTGTCTGTATTGGGCATTGCGCTAACCTACCGCGTGCCAACACAGAGCCTACTGATTGTCGGTGCATTTTATGCCTGGATGGCAAAGCAACGTAGCCAGGTTCGCCTTAGCTACTTGAGCATATTGTTATTGGACTGGGCGCTGCTTCGCTACCTTTACGAGCGAGGCTGGTCAACAGATCCCATTGAGCTTTTTGTGGTCGGCCTGACGTTGCTGTATGTTGCGCAAATAGAGCCTTATTTTAAAGGACTGGATAAGCGGCAGCAGCGCCACTGGATGAGAACGTTAGCAAGTGGCCTAATTGGTGTTACGGCGCTTTATCAAACTGAGGTTTCTAGCCCTATGTTGCTGTATGCCGCGATTGCTGTGGCGCTAAGCATTGGCCTTATTTTTGCGGGGCTAATGCTGAAGACAAGGGCGTTTTTATACGCGGGTACCGGTACGTTTGTGCTGCAAGTGGTTCGGGTATTGTGGCTGTTTGTCAGCGCAAATTCTTTGCTGCTGTGGGCGATTGGGATTGTGCTAGGCCTGGTGTTTATTTGGGTAGCGGCGACGTTTGAGTCAAGGCGATCGCACCTCACCCACCGCCTCGACACTTGGACATCAGCACTAGAAACCTGGGATTGAGAATCCTCTATATTCATTTAATAATCGCTAAAGCCTCTTATTGCGGGGTATTTGCGGGGTATTACGGAGGCTTAGTGCCCGTTTCTCATAAAATGTATCTAAAGACACTCACACAATTTACATTTATTCATATATTGTTAATGCATAGACAACTGAGTGGCAGTTAAAGAAAGCTCTTTTTTGGGAGCCTTGTTTGACAAACCAAGCGCTTCTTTGTAGCGTTTGCAGGCTTCTACGCTGAAATGCGACAGACGCACAGCCATTCAGAACCGTAACTGAGGATATTTAATATGCGTAATGCTTCTCATAATCAGTCGAAGGTAAAAGTTGCTGTAGCTTCAGCACAAGCACCTTCGCCCGAAGCTGAACGTCAGCAGCTAAAAGAGCAGATTACGATCGCTCTAGTTGGACTAGGCGCTCTAATTGCTAGCGGCGCTGCTTAAAACGATTGCGCAGCACGTATGAGCGATTAAATTCATTCAAACCGTACTGTGGCAATCTATTAACTTCTTAATTCCTGTGGTGATTTTTCACGCCGCAGGAATTTTCGTATTTTCTAGGGACTAAAAGACTTTTATACGGGCTCTCTTAATGCGTATGTTTTCCGCCGCACAGGGATTTTGTCTGAGTGCTGGTACGGCCTCTTGTAGTATGTAAAGACACTTAATAGTTGTCATAGTCCACCCCCGTTCTTGTGAGCCATGCCAAGTTCGCCCGATGCTAATTCTTCAGATCAGACCCCAAATAGAGAAGAAGCTAAGGGAAGTTCCGAAGAGAATTTGAGTCCAACGCCACCCCCGCATCGCCCGCATCGCCTGCGTCGCTTTTTAGTCAGGGCAGGCATTGGGGTAGGGGCTCTGGCTGCGACCGTCGGTGTAGTGGGCGTGGTTTGGGGCGATCGCATCATTAACGAAACGGTTCTTCCCCGACTAGAAGACGAAATTGAAAAGACAATCGATAGACCGATCGAGCTGGGCAACGTTGAGCGCTTTTACTTTTGGGGCGTAAGGCTAGGGACAACAACCCTGCCACCAACGGCAACAGATGACTCTACGGCGGTGGTGGATAAAGTCGATGTGACAGCGGACGTGCGATCGCTCCTTTTTCAAAGAAGCCTTAGGCCTAAAATTACGTTTGTGCGGCCCGACATATCGCTATCACAGTCAGAAGACGGTCAGTGGCTAGAGATTGGCCTGCCAGAACCCTCAGATAAAGAGCCGCTCATTACGCTCGATATTGAGACGATTGAGGTTCAAGACGCGCGGCTAGTCGCTTCGATATATGAGCAGGATGCTGAGGCAACGGTGCCGAGAGAGCCTTTGGAAGCCACTGAGACGGACGTGCTGATTTCTTTTTATGGAGAGGAGTCTGAGAAGATTGACTTTGAGCTGAGCGGGAAGCTGAGCGGTGAGGATAAAGCAGGTGAGTTTGACGTTGAAGGAAAGGCGAATTTAGACGAGAAGGCGGTGAAGGCGAGCGTGCGATCGCAAAATCTCCCAATAGCCGGTTTCAATCTCCTTTTACCTGACAGCGTTGGCATCAGCTCAGGCACGCTCAACAGCAATTTGAAAGTAGAGGCCGCGCTTACTGAAGACAACAAGTTTGATGAATCGGCAGTTGATGTTCGAGGCACTGTTGATCTTAAAGCAGGTGAAGTTAAGGTCGCTGAGCTGCCGGAGCCGATTAGCAATATTCGCAGCCGGCTAAAGTTTAAAGGGAAAAGGGTCACGATTGAAGAGACTGGCCTGCAAGTGGGTGATATTGCGCTGATTGCTTCCGGTGATGTAGATGTGAATAAGGGCTACGATTTGACAGCTCAAATTCCTGATATTTCTGTTGATCAGGTGCAGGCGATCGCCGATCTGGAGCTACCAGTTGCCGCAAGCGGACGTTTTCAGTTTACAACTCAGATAACCGGCGAGATAGAAAATCCGCAGGTAGAAGGGCGTCTGGCAAATTTGCAGCCTGTGCTGGTTGATAAAGTTGGCCTCGAAACGGCGGTTGCTGACTTTTTGCTGACGTCTGATCAGCCTTTGTTTGAAGCGATCGCCCAAAACCCCGATCAAATTCCGCTTCAGTTTGATCTCACCCAGCTTCGCCTTGTGACTTCAGACGGTGGCAGCGTCACCGCTAGCGGTGGGGCCAACCTAACCGATTTAACCAACCCTACTTTTCAGCTCACGGCACAGGCCGATCTAGCCGTTGATCCTTTAACAGAAACCTTTGGCGTTCAGCTCCCAAAAGATACGGTCATCGGCTTTTTAACCGCAGACATAGAGGCTGCTGGATCTCTAAAGTCTCCGACTGCTTTTGCACAGTGGCAGCTATCAGATTCAACGTTTCCGGGTCGGGGTGAAATAACTTTTGCTGACAATGTTGTTGCTTTAGACAATACGCGGTTGCGTATAGAAGCAGGAACCGTTACAGCAAAAGCGGTTGCGCAATTAGAGGCAGGAACTTGGCAGGCGACAGCCGCGACCGAGCAGGTGCCTGTTGACCGGTTTACGACTCAGGCCCAGGGTTTGTTGAGCGCAGATGTTGTTGCTTCGGGCCGTTTTGATGAGCTGGATTTAGAAAAAATTCAGGCTGAAGGCTCGGTGGTGATTGCAAACGCTGAAGTGTATATTGACGACACGCGCAGGTCTGTGATTGATCGGGGCACATGGCGAACGGCATTTGAGTGGCAGGGCGATCGCATAGCCGTAAATTCATTCACCGCCCCTGGCATTGACGCAAATGGCACTATCGGTGTGGACTTCAACAACAAGATTCCAATCGACGCGCTAGATCTAGACGTAGCCTTACGCTCATTCGATTTGGAACCGTTAAACAAATTTGCATCGCCTGCTGCGCAAAATTCGGTTCAGGTGGCGGGACTGTTAGACGCTGATGTTGATATTTTTGGTGAGTTTGACGAGTTCGACTTGAGCCAGCTTCGAGCGCAGGGGAGAGCCGCGATCGCCAACGCCGAAGTATATGTCGATCAGGCTGGCGGGTCTGTGATTGAGCGCGGCACCTGGACAACGGCCTTTGGCTTTGAAGGCGATCGCCTCGTTGTCGATTCATTCACCGCTCCTGGCATCAATGCCAACGGCACCATCGGCGTAGACTTTAACAACAAAATCCCAATTGATTCGTTAAATCTAGACGTAGCCTTACGCTCATTTGACCTAGCACCTTTAAATGAACTTGCATCGCCTGCTGCACAAGAGGCTGTTCAGGTAGCGGGGATATTAAGCGCTGATGTGAATGTGTTCGGCCAGTTTGATGAATTTGATCTGCGTCAGGTGCGAGCGGATGGAACGGCGGCGATCGCCAACGCAGAAGTCTATGTCGATCAGGCTGGAGGGTCTGTCATAGAGCGCGGCACTTGGACAACGGCCTTTGGCTTTGAAGGCGATCGCCTCGTTGTCGATTCATTCTCAGCTCCCGGCATCGACGCAAACGGCACCATCGGCTTAGATTTCAACCAATCTGTTCCAATTGGCAATCTCGCGCTCAATGTTGACTTACGCTCGTTTGATTTAGCACCGCTCAACAACTTTACACCGCCCGCAGCCCAAGAATATGTACAGGTCGCAGGCCTTACTAGCTTTAATGGCCGCGTCACCGGCACTCTGAACGATCCTCGCATCGCAGGCAACGCCCAGCTCAACAATCTCGCCCTTAATGAGCTGTTGTTTCAGCCTTTATCTGGCCCGATTGCTTTCTCCTTTTCTGATGGTGGCCGCGTCAATTTACAAGGCCAGCAAGATCAAATTCAGCTAGCGGTTGATCGAGATGCTTGGCCGATTTCTTTTGAAGTCCAAAACCAAGACTTTACGGTTGAAGGTTATGGAGAAGAAAACCGTCAGCTCTATGCCGATATTACGAATCTACCACTCGGTGCGTTGAACATTCAGCCCCCGACTAGTTCCCAGCTAAGGGCCACGCTTGGTGAGCTTCAGGGCCTGTTGACGGCAAGCATAAACGCCAATCTTCAAGACTTTTCTAATCCTGCGATCGCTGGCAATGTCACCGTCATCGATCCGTCGGTTGACCCGCTCACAGCTCAAAAAGCCACCGCAGATTTTCGCTACGCCAACAACACCGCCACCATCAACCAGGGCGAACTTCTCTTCGACGACAGCCGCTACTTACTCACCGGCAGCGCCACCCTAGTAGCCCCTAATATTGAATACCAGGGCGAACTCACCATTCCAGAGGGCCGAGTTGAAGATCTTGTAGCTATTATTGACAGTTTAGACTTGAGCGCGCTCGGGCCTGGGGATTTGCCGACACCAGAAGGATCTGCGGCTGATTTGAACACACAGCCAGTAGGGCTACCTGCAACAACATTTTTGCAGCGGTTAGAAAGCTTTGCTGCTTTTGTAGAAAGTCAGCCTGAAGACGTGCCTGAGTCCGGTTCATTAGCCCTGCCGCCCTTAGAAGATCTAGAAGGCGAGTTTACCGGTGCGATCAAAGTTGCTGGAAATTCTCTTTCTCCCACAGATCTTACGGCTGACTTCAACCTTCAGGGCGATAGTTGGACATGGGGCGCAAATACCCCGCCCAACCAGTTCCTCATTAGCGGCGACGTGAAACAACAGACGCTCTCTCTCGACAACTTCACGGTCGATGCAGGAGAAACGCAGGTTGACTTTACCGCTACGGCCAGCGCAGATCGGTTAGATGGTCAGCTTAAGGTTGAAAATTTACCCGTAGAGCTAGCAGAACTTGTTTATCCACTGCCTATTGAAGTAGCAGGCGATTTAGATCTCGTTACGACACTCAGTGGAAGCCTATCCAATCCTGGTCTTAGAGGCGAGGCAGCGATCGCAGATGCCCAGATTGGGGAATACCCGCTAGATCGAGCAATGGCCAACTTTAGCTATCGCAATTCTGAACTCACCTTGGCGGCTGAAGCGGCGCTAGAGCCGACGGATGAACCGATTACGGTGGAGGGAAATTTGCTGTATGCGTTTCCATTTATGGTGATCCGCCCGCCGGTTGAAACGGTGCAGGCGATCGCGACGATTCCTAGTGACAGCTTCGACTTTATCAACACGCTCACTGAAGATCGGGTGCGTTGGGAAGGCGGTACGGGTGAAGTGGTTGTTCAAGTAGACGGTAGCTTGCAAGCGCCGATTGTGGTGGGCCAAGCCAGCATTAGAGAAGGCCTTGTCAGCAGCACGTTGCTAGAAGACGATCTTACCAATATCAGCGGCGATATTCAGTTTGATTTAACACAAGTCGGTATTCAGCAGCTACAGGCCAATATGGGCGACGGTCAGGTTATCGTGAGCGGTCAGCTACCGCTTTTGGCCTCAGGTCAGTCTGTGCTGACAAGAGCTGGATTGGGTAGCCCTACGAGTGTTCCAGTTAGTAACGACAGTGGAATCGCGATCGCGCTGAACGATCTTCCGATTGACTATGAAAATGCGGTAGAAGCCGTGCTAGCAGGGCGGCTTTTCATCGTGGGCGCGGCGCTGTCTCCCACCATCAGCGGCAACATTGAGATTGATGATGGACAGATTCTGACCAATAGGCTGCTGGGCCAAGTCAGTTCGCTGTTGCCAACCGAAGAAGCGCAGGAAGAAATAGAGACAATAAGCCCATATCGAGTAGCCTACCTAGGGCTAGAGCCTTCGGACTTTGTAGAAGAAAAGCCGAAAGGATTTGCTGACGATGTAACAGTACAGAATTTAGAGATTGCGTTTGGCGATCGCCTCAACATTATTGGCCGCCCCTTTTACAACCTCACCGCCCTAGGAAGCCTTACCGTTAACGGCGCTTTAACCGATTTGCGCCCTGAAGGCACGATTGCGCTACAGTCTGGCCTAATTAACCTGTTCTCCACTCAGTTTCGCTTAGACAAGAATGCGCCAAATACAGCGACATTCATTCCTGAAAACGGTCTTGATCCCGTTTTAGACGTGGCGCTGAAAGCTCGGGTACGCGATCGCAAATCTGAACCTGCTCCTCCGGTTGTCAGTGGCTTTGCGACCGCTGAAGCAGAGGTTAGCTCAAGCGTTGAAACCGTTGGTGAAGTTGAATTTATTCGAGTAGAGGCGATCGCCCAGGGGCCAGCCAGTGAGATTGTTGATAACCTTGAAATCACCAGCAGCGACGGATCTCGCTCCCAGGGCGAACTGTTAGCCTTACTCGGCAGAGGCGCATATTCTGATCTCACAACAGCTTCTTTAACTCAGCTCACTGGCTTCTTAGGCGCAGGCACCCTAGCCAACTTTGGTAACACCGTCGCCGACGTCGTGGGTCTAAAATCTTTCAGCGTATTTCCCACAACAGATACCTCTCCTAATAGCTCAGTCGGCATTGGCATTGGCGTAGAAGCCACCGCTGGCATTGGCAACCGCTTCGACATCAGCGTGCTAGAAATCCTCAACAGCAGCACGCCCCCTCAGCTAGGCGTACAATACCGCTTCACTGACAGCTTAGAACTACGAGGCACCTCCAACTTAGACGAAAGCATCATTCGGATAGAGTACAACGTCGACTTTTAAAGGAGTTGTGGCCTTCCTTAATCAGCTCAGCGCCCGATAACAGCTCTCTAATCTGCCAAATATCTTGTTTGTTTTCACCCGTCTTTTGCCTAAGCTCTGGAATACCAGATTTCGCAGAAAACTGTCTTTTTTGGGGGTATGCTTCATGGTTTTCTCTGTGCACGATCGCCTGCCGATGATTCACTATTCTTATAAGCCTGCGGATCCTCCTCATAGATCAGCGCCTTATCCTCACAAACAACCAGCCCACCCAAATCCGTCTGAAAAAAGTCATCAGGCCGATATTTCCAGCCAGCCGACCTTTCACATCCGAGCGCATCCACTTACGCCCCGCTCCATGCGCCAAAGAAAAACCACTCTCAATCTGTTCTTTTTCTGTCGGCTGCACCAAATAGCTACCAAATAGCTATACGGCCCCCTGTGAGGTAGCTATGGCTGGGTTGTCGCAATTCCTAGCTTTACGCCGCTGACTTTGCGGAGCTGATCCATCGCGGTGACGACACGCCCATGTGCGGTGGCTTCATCAGCGCGGATGGTGACTAGTATGGGTTGGCCGTTAGCTAAGTCTGTAATTTTGTTTGAAAGGTCTGCGATCGCGACAGATTGATCGCCCAAAACCATTTCACCTTCAGGCGAAATGGTTAAAGTAACGTCTGTTTGATTTTGAGGCGTCGCGGTCACGGCTTGGGGTAGGTTGACCGGTAAGCCTTCAGCTTTGGTGAGGTACAGCGTGGACAAGATAAAAAATGCCAGGATCGCAAAGATAACGTCGATCATTGGCAGAATGTTTACGCTGGGGCGTTGGATGTCGGTGTCTTCTGATAAGCGCATTCGGTTACAAGCCTTTGAGCTGTCAACGGTAATGGCAAGCGTTTACACGCTTCTATTACACCAGAAATCAGCCGAGGAAAACGCATAGCGATCGCAATCCCTGACTGATTTTTTAATCCAAACTTTTGACGGCTTGAGTATGCTAAGAATTCGGTGCACGCAAGTTTAGTACACGAAGCCGGAAGCGAACAGCACAACGGTGAGCACGCCGACTAAAACCATCAAGGCTTTACCTGCGTCCCAGCTACCTTTCCAAGAATATTGAGACTTATCTTTTTCACTCATGGTCAATTTACCCACGCAATTTTACGTTTCTTATCATAGCGGGAAGGCGGCAACAGTTCATCCCTCCTGAGGCAGGGCAAACGCACACTCTTATGCTAGTAACACCTTAGCGATCGCTAAACGCCTAGCTCCTCCCTGAAAGCGATTAGATTATCAGTTATCCAATCTAAAGGCATGGATAGCGGTTTTTTGGATCAAACCGCTAGGTAGATGCGTTCAACCGAACCTTTCGCTAAAAATGAGTAGAGAAAGCCGCCATCTAAGTATTTTTTACGGTGCTCTAGTGGGTTTTCTACACCTCTTGATCCTAAGAGGTCTTCTAAGCTTTAAGCATAAAGAAAAGGAGCTAAACTTACATGAACAAACTCATTCGATACGGCCTCGGCATTGTGTTGCCTCCCGTTGGCGTCTTTCTCACCTATGGCATTAGCCCAGCATTTTTTATCAGCTTGGGTCTGACTATTTTAGGTTGGGTACCTGGCAGCATTCACGCGGTATGGGCGATCGCTAAGCATTACGAAACTGCACAGCTACCCCAAGATTCTAGAAGAGCCTAACCACGACTAAATAGGGTTAGATTTCTGCCAAATTCATTCAAATTGATTACCCCTTTAAAAAGAAGAGACAAAAATATGTTGGGATTTTTCATTACAACGCTAGTTACGGCCCTGAGCATTCTAGTTGTTGACCTAATTGTGCCAGGTGTGGGGATTGCCACCTTTCCGGCGGCGCTACTAGCAGCGGTATCGCTGGGCGTCGTCAACGGCTCTGTTAAGCCTGTTCTAAAGCTGTTGTCGCTGCCCGTAACCTTCCTTACGCTGGGCGCATTCTCGCTGATTGTTAACGGCTTCTGCTTCTGGCTTGCGTCCGTTTTGGTGCCTGGATTTACTGTTAGCGGTTTGATAGGCTTTATCGGTGGCCCCATTGTGCTATCTGCCGTGAGTACATTCCTCTCGGGCTACTTTATTAACAACAACGTAGAAGCCAAGCTTTCAGGCGTTGGCAGCAAGCTTGGTCTTAACAAAGCTGAAGGCGATCGCCTCGAAGCTATGACCGAGCAAGAAAAGCTAGAAGGCAGCAAGCTTTCTTAATCGCCCGTTCTTATTCTGCCTGATTGACGAGCTACGTTTGAATAAGTAACCCCTATTGCTAGAAATGGCAGTAGGGGTTATTTGCTGATGTTTAGGCTTGAACGGCACTGTTGGCTAATACGCAGCTAGGATATTTAGTGAGCAAACAGCTCGGCGCTATGTCGGTCAGTCGCTCAGCGCGATCGCCACTGATAGCGTTCGTCAATCGTTTAACCGCAGAATTTCTAGCGGTCTTCTCTAGATTAACGCTTTGTTGATAGCGAGTAGAAGTGTTGCCTGAGAATGTCGCATTGATCACATCTGGAACCTTTTGCTCTCTTTGAACCATCAAAGGTATTTTCTTAAGATAGCCAGATAGTCTGCCTAAGAAAGAGCCGCTGATTTTGGCGGAAGCTTTCCTTCTCGGCTGATAAGTAGATTTGACAGCCTGTATTAATGGCACCTCTTTAACAAGTCCCACAAAAATCAGCCGAAATCCGGTTTTTTGAACATCTAACGCAGGCAACTGCAGGACTTTTGAGATCTTAGCTAAAGACATGTTCTCTTGAGCTAGACGAAGCACATCTTTTTCCTGAGTTTGAAGCTGATAGGCAGAAAGGCTTCCCGCTACCGGCTTTAATCCGGACTCTAAGCTAGGCAGCTTATCTATCAAAGAACCCCAGTCTTTTAGAACGCGCAGGCTCGGCAGAGTGACATCAGTAGCTCGGATGCTAACGCCTGTCATCTCTAAGTAAGGAAGCGGGTATGACTCGTGAAAAGCAAAGCTGACGTCTGGCGCCTTTAGTAGCGTGCATACCTGTCCGAGCACTTGAGAAGCAAAGAGCGACTTGAGCTGTTTGCTAGTGAGTACAGCGCGCTCTCTCAAAAATTTTCCGAGGGCAACTTTAGGTGGGCACTGTCTGAGCAGTCGGGGCAGTGTTGCGCCCTGAATGAGCGATCGCGTTTGGAGCTTATACAACAAACCTAGCCCGTCTAGTCGATTAGACGCCGCGAGCAAATTTCCCTTTTCAAACCAGAAAAAGTATGACTCTTCCCGTTCTCTATTCTCTGGATTTGACATTTCTACGGGCTTCAAAGAGAGACGGCCTGTCTGTTGACTCTCTTGCAAAAACTTAAATAACTCAGGTAGCGAAAACTCAGAAGTCAGACCTTGAAGATTCATATATTTTTGGCTAGGCGTAGGACGTAAGAACCATCGCTGTACCGTGCTTACTCAAAAGCAGAACGTGATGGCATCAATTCAGGAGATGCCGTGATTATACTGAGCGAGACAATTGTTATGAATGGTTTTTTTATATACTTTTGATAAGGATGCTTTCAAAACATAGCGAACTAAAGTGAATATTATTGGTGTAACCCAGACTGGCTATGCTATTGAGAAATTACCGCTATCAGCCATTGGAAAAACAATAAAGAAGGGACAAAGACCATAGATCTTGTCCCCTTAAAAGCGAGCTGTGACGTTACTGCCTAAAGGTATCTGCTATTCCTGATTAGCAAATTGAACGTATTGGCTAATTAGTGCTTCTAGTGCATGAGTGACCGAAGCAGGATCTAATGTGTTTATGGAGACAAAGGGCGGACGCTGATGATGGTTGGTGAATCCTGTCGCGATCGCAACACTATCAAAGTCCCAAGCATTCTCATGGTCAGTATGCGTAACTCCTACAATCATCGGCAGGTTCACCCTATTCTCCATAAACTCATAAATTAGCTGAGCTTTCCGAAATTCAGCCGGTCTGTGAGCAGGCACCAGCAAAATATAGGCGTGAGCATACGTAATTAGCTCATCCCACATGAAGTCAAAACGCGCCTGTCCTGGGGTGCCATATAGATGAAGAACCATTTCAGGATCAAACTGTAACCGCCCAAAATCAAACCCAACGGTCGTTTTTTCCTTCAGAAGGCTTGTTTCATCAGTAGCCCTGCGATCAGTATCCACCACGTCAATCTCGCTCACCGCCCGAATCAGCGTAGACTTCCCTGCGCCCACTGGCCCCGTCACCACCAACCTCATAACTTCCATAGTCGCCAAATATAGTCACCAAATATTGTTACCGTGCTAAAAGACTTGAGCAGCAAGCGTCGCCCCTACATCACCGCTTCTAGCTCTGCTATGGTCTGCTTAATGAAAAGGTTAATTAAGCCCTGTTTGGCCGCAGCAGAGGCCAAAACTAGCAAAACAGTATCCTGCCCGCAGCTCGTCAACATACAGTAGCCCTGGTTCCCTTCGACAAACACACGACCAACATCACCTCTTTGCAGCTCTCCACCAATCCGTTCACCAATAGACAGCATTGACGCCGCCATCGCTGAAACCCTTTCCTCATCCATGTTGGACGGTAGCGTAGAGACTAAAGGCAACCCATCAAGGGTCACTAAAGCTGCGCCCTGAATATCCGGGCCATTGCTAACAAGACTTTGTAGGGTTGCTTGTACCTTTTGAACGTCCATAACCATAAGAAAAACGACTCCTAAGTAAGATGATGATGAAGCCTGTATAAATCAGGCTGGTGGAATTGAGTGAGGTTAGTGGGATTGAACCAGGGGGATGAATTCCACAACGTCATGGTCGCTGCCTCTCAACACGGAGGCTGTCTGCTTTCCTCGAAGCCGCTTACCGGTCACTTCTTCTAGCACGCCTTGAATAGCGCCCATCGTATAAGACAAATTTCGGTCAGATCCGAGCGCTTCTCCTGAAGAACACACCGTTTCTCGACAGTAAACGCGTATGCAGTCTTCTTCAGCCGGCTCAATTGTATCGATAATGCACAGCCGAGTGCCCTCAAGGCCTAACGCTGAATTCATCAGCGCTTGAATTTCATTCAGGTTTTGGGTGGTTGCTGAGAGGCCTAGCTCCTGAGCTAGCTGTTTTCCTCTGGCGCGGCCAGCGGCGACTAGGGCAATTGTCGCCGCTCTAGGGCCTAATGCGTTCTCGATGCCGGTTACAACCGCTCGAAAACAGACAATGCTGTTAAAGTCACCTAGCTGGCTACGCAAAGTGTTCTGGGCTAAAGTCGGATCCATATCTTCTCCTTCAGTAAATAGGTTGCGAATCCAAGTAGACAAACGACTCATAATCTGTGTCTCAACGATTTGCCTAGACTGTTTTAGAAAGTTCATGCTTTGAAAGCACTTTTTATCAGATTGTCCAAGCAAAAAGACAAATTAGGTTGAGGGTAGAGTCACGAATCTCTCTTGTTAAACATGTTTAAAAAAGCACTTTAAAGAACTGATTTTAAAGGTACTACTACCCTGACCGATTACCTTCATTAGTTTCAAGTAATTTTGATATGTTTTGAATATTTGTTTGGTAAAGAAATGCCGCATTGAGCGCTGTTAACATCTGTTGACAATAGAGAAAAGGCTATAGCTGAGAGTAGGGCATTTAGCAGTCATTCAGGCTGGCCGCGTGAGTAATAATTTGATCGATCAGGCTACGAACATCTTGGCCACTGGCGCTGGTGTTGTTCACTAAAATACTCAAAGCTAGTGGCGGATGATTGGGTGGATTCAGGTAGCCGCTGAGGGTGTACGTGTCGCTGAGGGTGCCGGTTTTACCCTGGAAACGACCGTCGGCCATAGTGCCCCTCATGCGGTTACGTAGGGTGCCGCTACGGCCCGCAACCGCGAGAGAATTGCGGTAAGTAGAAGCGTTTTCTGTTTTGGCCATGGCCTGAAGCGTGTCTACCAAGGCTTCGGGGGTGGCCAAGTTTTTGCGAGAGAGCCCAGAACCGTCAACGACTTCGATGCTGTTGGGGGCAACGCCTAGGTTAGTGAGGACGGTGCTTACGGCATCTGAGCCAGCTTGATAGGTGTTTGTAGTGGTGGGGTAGACGCTGCGGCCCAGAGACTTAAGCATGGCCTCGGCGTAAATGTTCACGCTATAGAGGTTTGTTGGATCGATGAAGGCGCGGAGGGGCGGAGACTGAATGGCAGCGAGTTCAGCAAGGCCGCTGGGCGGGTTGTTGTTGCTGGCTTGGCTGCGGGCAGTGGGGACACCATAGGCACTTAGGCTTTGTTGGAACTGTTCGGCGAAGTAGCTGCCAGGATCGAGAACGGCGATGGAGGTGTTTTCGGAGGCAGAACCGGCGATGAGGGCGCCGCGTACGTCCATGACCTTTTGTCCAGGCTTTTGGCCTGCATCAATAAATTCGCCGCCGCTGCCGATGGTGCGAGAGTTGTTTTCGACGCGCCAGCCGCGTACAAATTCGGGGCGATCCCAAACGACGCTGAGCGGTTGACCGACGCGATTAGGAATGAGAGTGAAGCCGAGTTCGTTGCGGTTAAGGATCAAACTGTTGGCGGGTGCACCGTAGCCTGCACGGTAGTCTTCAGCATCCCAATAGGGATTGGCGGCAGGGCCAGTGAAGTAGTTGTCTACAGCAGTAAGGCTGTTAACGCGGCGGACGCCTTGCTGTTTGAGCTGGCCTATCAGCAAATTGATTTGGTAGCTGGTGAAAGTGGGGTCGCCTCGGCCAACGACGTAGAGATCTGGATTAGGGCTGTTGGGCTGGCCGAACACGGATGTGCGGATGCTGAAGTTGGGGCCGAGGTTGTGGAGGGCGGCGGCGGTGGTCAGCAGCTTGACGTTAGAAGCAGGGACAAATTTTTCTTGGGCGTTGCGGGTGTAAAGCGTGCGGGTGTCGGGGTTGGCGTCTTCAATCAGGATGCCGACCTTTGAGCCTTTGAGGGTGTAGCCGTTGGCGATCGCATCAATTTTCCCAGGCAAATCCGCCCGACACATTCCGGCAAAAGCAGCATCAGCTTGGGCTAATACGACCAGACCCCCGATTAAGCTCAGTGACGCCTTCACGGACAATTTCAATAGTTTGGAAAGCGGCTGCGAAGGCATTAACATACGAAGTTTTGTCATAGCTTGAACGGGTCATGAGATGCAGTTGAACGGTTTTGTTCACTCTATCCACGCTACGGTTTGGTGGGTAAAAGCATGGGCCAAATTTTGCAACCGGCTACTGCAAAATAAGATTAGTTGAAATGTTGTACTGGACGATACCGTGACTTCTCGGAGCTGGCAAATGCTACGTTATCGCTAGCATTTGGCGATTTTTGGCCAGCTTGAAACGCTTGAAAAAGATATGTTGGCAGACACTGTGTTCGCTAACCAAAGTTGTTATTGGCACATGCTATTAGAAGAACGGTTAGCCCCGCCGATATACATCACCAGCTTCGACTGCCAGGTGCGATTGATGGTATCAAAGCAGAAGTAGCCACCGGGCTTGAGGACGCGACTGACTTGGGCGATTGATCGCTGCCCCCACATCATCCATATGCTCGCGCTTTGGTGCCACCACCGATCGGCCCACTGGTCATAATAAGAGAGGTTGTTGCGCTGCATAAATAAGAATTGAAGGAAAAAGTGGCTGACGTTTCTATTATCATTCCTGTGCTAAATGAAGCGGGCTGTTTGGCCAGAACGCTGCGTTATTTGAGCATATTGGAGCCACCTGCGAAGGAAATTATTGTGGTAGATGGCGGGAGTACGGATGAAACGGTTGCGATCGCTCAATCTGTCACTCAATCTGTCGCTCAATCTGAAAATGTCTTTGTTCTCCATAGCCCTACAGCGGGCCGTTCAGTTCAAATGAACCTCGGCGCGAAACATGCCAGCGGAGATTTTTTATGTTTTGTACATGGCGATACGTTAGTTCCAGATGACTTAGCGACCGTGATAGCCAGTACCTTAGCGAATCCCAACATTTCAGGCGGTGGCTTCATTTCACTGATGACAGGTGCAAAAACGCGTTGGGGCACCTCACTGCACAACAGCCTAAAGACTTACTACGCACCGCTGTTCTTTCGACCTCTACAGTTTTTCAAAGGTCTGAGGCTGTTGTTTGGCGATCAGGTCATGTTTTGTCGCCGGCAAGACTTTATGAGCTGTGGCGGCTTTGATGACTCGCTCAGCATTATGGAAGATGCAGATCTCTGCGTTCGGCTAGCCAAAAAAGGCCGTATTCAACAGATTAATCGCATCGTGCAGTCTTCAGATCGCAGAGTCGCTAAATGGGGTGGGCTCAAAGCGAATGCTATTTACTTTTGCATCGGCTCTCTTTGGGGACTAGGCGTTTCGGCTAAGACGCTGAAGCAGTTTTATGAAGATGTTCGTTGATTTAGGCTCCAGTCATAAGGGAGGTATTCGATATGAGGATTGGTGGCGAACTCAACATTGTTTGTATATCTCTGAATATAGTCTGGAATAGAGTTTGCCTGTGTGAGAAAATCGCTTTCGTACCATTTGAATATTTTGCTGCAGTAGAGCGTTTTATTTGGCGCGTCGTATCTTACCTTTTCAGGATTGTTGATAAAGCGGCGAACGTCTTCTTCTAGCTGCGCGTTTAGCTTTTCAGGACGGTAAGCGTTGTCTCGGATGAGAGGACATCCGGTAGAAGCACACACTAAAGCGAAGTGAATGCGCGGTTCGTTGAATTGCTTTCGGAGAATATCGTGTTCGATGTTGTCTAGGCTAAAGGTGCAATCGCACAGCGAATAAATCTCTTTTTTGAAGAACGCTAGGAAGCTCAGAAAGTTAGGAATGCCTAGCACTTTTGGGCGAATGCTGTCGATGGGATACTTTTGCAGAACTTGTTGAATCGTTAAAGCGTTGTACAGATTGAGGAGGAAGGCGATCGCGACCGGCTCTGGCAACCCCTCAATGTCTATTTGACTAACCTCATTTAGCCACTGCTGCAGCGATTGAGCCGACTCTTTTTGCCACTTTTCGTAATCTACAGTACCGCTATCCACATATACTTTTAGCATTTCATCCCATGTTCTAAAGTCAATCAACGCTAAAGTCCTTTGGCAATCTACATATCCGTATTATCAATGAGTTGGCTTAAAACTGCCCTCTATCCCTGTCGATTTATCGCTTGGCAAGGTGTCAAAACGTGGGTGCGGCAAAGTTTTCCCTCGGTGCCAGAAATCACGACATCGACCCTCGCCGAATGGATGCAAGTCGATACGCCGCTACTGCTCGATGTTCGCAAGCCGGAGGAATATGCGCTGAGCCACCTGCCCTCAGCCCATCGCGCAGAGACGGTCGCTGATGCGGCATCTATTATTCAGCAAGTTGCACAACAGAGAAATCCTGCTCGGATAACGCCGATTGTGCTGTACTGTTCTATCGGCTATCGCTCCGGGCGCTTGGGCGCGGCGCTACAGTCGGCAGGCTACGAAGTGATGAATCTAGAGGGCTCTATTTTTCAATGGGCTCATGAAGGCAGACCGCTGACAACAGGGGAAACGGTGACTACACAGGTGCATCCTTACAGCAAGCTATGGGGGCTATTGCGTTAGTGAACCTCTATGGAAAATGCTTATTTCTGATCTGACCGTAGGGCATACCACAGCGGCAAATCTGCTGGCGTGTCAATGTCTGAAAGCGTATTGAGGAGGGCTACAGATAGCGCATGTTCGGCGGCGATCGCCTGCGTCTTTGTCAACACCTGCTCCGTACTCCAAGGAATATTCTCAAACAAAAAGGCACAGGGCTGAGTCAGCCCAATCAAATAGTAGCCACCGTCTACCGCTGGGCCTATAACAACATCATGCGCGTCTAAAAGCGTTATGGCCTTTAGAATTTTCTCTTTCTCTAGGCTGGGGCAGTCGCTGCCAATGATGATAATTTTTCTTAGGCCGCTGGTGAAACCCTGCTGGAAGGCCGTAACGAGGCGATCGCCTAAGCTCCCTTCAGCTTGAGGCACGAGTCGAAACCGACTGCCTATCCAGCTTTTCATTTGCTGCGTAGTGCCGCCTGTGAAATGGACTTGTAAAGGTAAGGATGGGTGGGTTGCAATCGCTAGTCGCGACAGTAAATACTCGGTCATTTGCCTTTGTAGGTCAGCCGCACCGCTTTCGCCTAGTGCTGGAATCAGCCTGGTTTTGGTACGTCCAGCCTGAGGAAAACGAGTAAATACAAAAAGAGCGTTCATATTAACTGAGAAGAGTAGGAAGGCAGTTTTCTCTTCACTCTGACACGTTCGCCCAGCGATCGCTCAGCTTCAGCTACCGATTAGTCGCTATGATTTTGAGGTCATTTCTCAGTTCCTAATGTTCAACGTATCTCAGCAAACGCCTCAGACAATATCGGCTCACCAAAGGGCCGTTGAGGTGGCTCATCGTAGCGCTCAGCTAGTGACATTTAACGATCAGCAGGATTGTCCTTTGAGCTGGCAGCAGGTGGCTGAGGCTTTATCGAATAAGGCTGATTTTCGCAGCTTATGGAACAAAACTTGGGCCGAGCTGCCGTTTGATTTTGAGTGGAAGCCAGTGCCGATTCATCCCTATACAGCCGGGACACATCCTTTTTTCGCGATCACCTTCCCCGCCCAGTTTCGCCCGGCTAATCCGCACGACTTTCAGCGTTATCTCAACGCACTGAAGCCAGATGAACGTACCGCAACGTTCAATAACTTTTCAGGCGACGCGAAGCTACTCATTCCTGCCAATATAGGAGACTATGGGCACATTGCGGCTTTTTGTAAAGCGGCAAACGCTGAGATGTATCAAGCACTATGGCAGAAAGTAGGAGAGATATGTCTGGAGGCGATCGCACAAGAAAGACGCATTTGGTGCAACACACACGGACATGGCGTGCCCTGGCTACACGTTCGCTTCGATCGTCGTCTCAAATATTCTCTCTTCCCGCCTCGCGGCAGCATTAGCGCCAACTCTCAGGCCATTTGGTATCAGCGAATATACGGCTCAACTTTATGACAGCCTCTCGCTGTCCTTCATAAGTAGCTTCAGGTATTCAGGTTGCTCACCCGTTTCAAAGTACTGAGCGATCGCGCTAAACAGCTCAAGCTCTATCCCCAGATCTTTCTCAGTTAAATTTTCTTTTTCCATAGCAGCCGCTACAGCCTTTTCAAACGCTTTGAGATCAAAGATAACCTGCGCTTGCGCGCTAGCATCTAGGCGGCTGTACAGCGCATACAAATCTGTAGGCGTGCTAATATCGTCTTCTTCTAGCTCAGTTTGTTCTATAGCTAGCCCAGCTTGAGAATACAAACGTCCCATATAAGGCGACGGTTCGTTAGGTTTTTCGGAAATCGCTGCTGAAAACAGCTCAAAAGACTGTTGGTACTGCTCATTATCTAGCGAATCCCGGGCGGACACTAAATGCTGCTCATAAGAGGACGCCACCCGAACTCTTAGCAAGTAGTTCGTTACGTCAGGCACTTCTGTGACGCTATGCGCTGAACTGTAGCCATCCGAATAAGCTGTAAATACGATGCGGTAGGTTCCCATCGCTGGCAGTGCAAACTTCTTATTTGCCCCTCTATATTCTGAGAAGTTAAAACTCTCCAGATAGCGTCCTCCGCCATCAACTATATTGCCTTCAAAATCATAAATGACCGGTGATACGCCATAGTGCGAGCCGTCGTCAGCATCCCAGTAAGCCACGATCAAGTCATTGGCATTACCCGAAAAAGTGTATTCACCCACAAGCCTGCTCTCTTCGTCTGAAGCTTCTAGCTGGACGCGTTCTTCTATATTAACGCCAGAAGGTACGGCTTCTACGGATGGTTCATCGCCACTAACTATCTCAGACTCTGCTTGCAAGGTGCCTGTTTGTTTGTACTCTAAGCTACGGGCAGCCGTTGGAAATAAAAATCCTAGCAAAACCAACAGACCTATTGAGCGTTGCATCACGATCTTTCTCACCTATTCAGAACTTTTGACTACTGTGCCATTTTGAACTGAATAGAACAAAGAAGCGGCACTAATATCTATTCATACTTACGCGATGCCTTTCCTGAGCTTTTGCTATGACGCTTATGACGTTGCCAGGGCAACATCTTTTTCTGCGTTGCGTTGACTAAGCCTCTCCTCAGCAGAATCGCTTTTTTCTGCGGCTAGTTTCTCTTCAACGCTCGTTGCCGTTTCAATCAGAGAAATACTGTTTTCTGCGGCCCACGATCTTAGGCTGGTGAATGAGCGATCGCGATACACCCCATACCGATCTCTTTTATTCCGAACTCTCTTCTCCAGCGGTGGAATAATGCCCATGTTAGGCGGCATGGGCTGAAAGTGCTTGGGTTCTGCTGAGCTGATGAAATTTATCAGCGCACCGAGCATGGTGGTTTCAGGGAGTACCAACGGATCTTTGCCGAGGGCGACTCTAGCGGCGTTTGTACCGGCTAGCCATCCACCTGCGATCGCGGCCGTATACCCTTCAGTCCCCACTAGCTGCCCCGCCGCTAACAACGTAGGTCGCTGCTTAAACTGCATCGAAGCATTCAACAGCTCCGGTGAATTAATAAACGTATTGCGGTGCATCACGCCCATTCGCACAAATTCCGCATTCTCCAAGCCCGGAATCATCCGAAATACTCTCTTCTGCTCACCCCAGCGCAAATTTGTCTGAAAGCCCACCATATTCCATAGCTGCCCCGCCTTATCCTCCTGCCGCAATTGAATCACCGCATACGGCTTATTCACCTTATTCTCCGGTGCATCAAACGCCCCATACTTCTTTGTATCAAACAATCCCACCGGTTTCAGCGGCCCGTAGCGCATGGTCTCTATGCCACGCTTTGCCATTTCCTCAATCGGCAAACACGCCTCAAAAAACCTTGCCGTATCGCGCTCAAAGTCTTTTAGTTCAGCTTGCTGGGCCGCACACAGCGCCTCATAAAAAGCCAAATACTGTTCTTTATTCATCGGACAGTTCAAATACGCGGCCTCACCCCGGTCATACCGAGACGCCATAAACGCGATGTCTTGATCAATCGACTCGCCCACAATAATTGGGCTCGCCGCATCAAAAAAGCTCATATACGCCTGTCCCGCCAGCCGCTCCAAGTCCTCACTCAGCGATTTACTTGTTAAAGGCCCCGTCGTCAGCACCACTACTGTTTTTTCGGGCCCTTCATCAGGAATTCTTAGCACCTCATCTCGCCGCAGTTCCACCAAAGGATGGCTCTCCAACGCCGCCGTCAAATCCTTGCCAAACACGCCGCGATCTACCGCCAAAGCACCACCCGCAGGCACCGAATGCTCATCCGCCTTGCCAATCACCACCGATCCTAGCCGTCGCAGCTCCTCGTGCAGCAGCCCCGACGCCCGATCAGTCCCCATCGCCCCAAAAGAATTACTGCACACCAGCTCAGCCAAATGCTCCGAATGGTGCGCCGGACTTTTCTTCACCGGACGCATCTCATGCAGCACTACCGGCACGCCAGCCTGAGCCACCTGCCAAGCCGCCTCCGTCCCCGCGAGGCCACCGCCAATCACATGAATAGGCTGTCTGTCTGTCATACTTCTTTCACTTACAAGGCACTTCCCTTTATTCTAAGCTTTAGGCCCGGACTAGCTTATTTTTGCTTTGATCTGGGTTGGATCAAGTTCGTGGCCGATCACAATTAGCTTTGTCTGCCGAGGCTCATCTGAGCGCCAGGGCCGATCGTAAAAGTAGTCAAACCGCTTGCCAACACCGTTTAGCACTAGCCGCATCGCCTTACTCGGTACGGCCACAAAGCCTTTAATGCGGTAAATTTCCTGCTCACTAACAAGTTCGGTCAGCTTTTTGACTAAAGCTTTAGGCTCAAATTCTTGCTCAAGCGTGAGTGGAATAGAGGTGATATTGTCATCGTGCTCGTGCTCTGCTTCATGGTCGTGATGGCTGTGGCGATTGTCTAAGTCATCTTCTACCGCCGCGCTAAAGCCTAACAGCACGTCTGGGCTTAGCTTACCGTTTTGGCAGGGCACCACCTTCACACCATCTGACAGCTCATGAGCCAACCATTTTTTTACTTTGCTTAGCTCATCTGCACTCACGCGATCTGCTTTGGTCAGCAGCACCATATCCGCGCAGCCTAGCTGGTCTTCAAATAGCTCTTCAATCGGCGTTTCATGATCAAGCTCTTCATCCGCCTGACGCTGCGCTTCGAGAGCTTCCAAATCGCCGACTAATTCGCCGTTTGCTAGCGCTTCACAGTCCACAACGGTAACCACGCCATCTACCGTTGCGCTGGTGCGAATTTCAGGCCAGCGAAAGGCTTGGACTAGAGGCTTTGGCAGCGCTAGCCCTGATGTTTCAATGACCACGCAGTCAATTTCATCGCGGCGTTCAATCAGCGCCTGCATGGTCGGCAAAAACTCTTCTTGTACGGTGCAGCATAAGCAGCCGTTTGCTAGCTCCACGATATTGTTGTTTGCAGTGGAGTTAGGGTCTTCTTCATCACATACCTGGCAGTCGCGCAGCAGTTCACCGTCAATCCCGACTTCGCCAAATTCGTTGACGATGACGGCAATGCGACGGCCCTGGTTGTTCTGAAGGAGATTTCTGACCAGCGTTGTTTTTCCGGCACCTAAAAAGCCGGTGACAACCGTAACAGGAAGCTTGCTCATGAGGTTTTAAAAAAGAGGGGAAGAAAAGAATGAGAGTGGGGCTAAACGAAGAAATTGCCTAGGAGGATTGCGCCTGCGCCGCAGACAGCGAACCCGGCTTGCCTAACAAAAAGTATGCCAGCAGTATGATTTTTGCTGATGGTGCGCTTGGAAAGAAGATAGGCGGTGGCGGCGATCGCCCCCTGCACTAACGTAAATCCAATTAAATAGGCCACTAAAGGCGTCGGCTCAGCGCCGATCACGGCTTCACCATAAGCATAGCCATGAAACATACCGGCCAGCGCAGTTAGCACAACTACCGCCGACGCACTCAAATCGCGCCGCGTCACCGTCAAAAGGCCAAACAACAAAACGGAGAATGAAATGACTAGCTCTGGTGCAGGTAGATTTACGCCAGCTAGGTGTAGACCTGTCCCGGTGAGGGCCGCGAGGAGAAAAGCGATAGGAACTGTGATGCCACGTCGGAGTACAGCAGCTACTAGGCCGACTGCGATGGTAAAGGCGAGGTGATCGAAACCCAGGACAGGGTGGCCGATGCCGGAGACGAGCCCTTCAAAAATTGTGGCTGGCGCTGTGCCACCGAAGGGATGGTGGGCAAGAGCTGGCGCGGCTAGCGTGAGGGTTGCGATCGCACTCACAATTGCCGCACACCGCACAGAACCCAAACGACTCAAAATACTAATACTACGAGTGGCCATATAAATTACCTTTTGCATCTGTACCGCGCAGATGCACTTAAGTGCATGAATCCTACAGGCATTCTGGCTTTGACAATTTGGCTTCGACGTTTCTAATATTGGCCAAACGTGCCATCACAGCTGCGGGACAGCGCCGGTTTTGCACCGAACTTTCCCTGTAAGAATAACTAGACTATCACGGCAACTGGGGACACAATGATGAGGGTTTGTTGCGATAGTAAGTGTTTGAGGGGCTCATGCTTAAAGCGGTAATTTTTGACCTTGATGGCACGCTAGCAGATAGCGATCGCGTTCATTTCAAAGTATTTCAAGATTTCTTCGCGAAGAAAGGTGTTTCTTTAGACAAAGCAACCTATCGCCGCAAGATTAGTGGTCGGCAAAATTCGGCAATCCTCGCTGACTTTTTACCGGCCTTGTCAGCCGCAGAAGGTGAGGCTTTTAGTGCCAAAAAGGAAGCTAGTTTCCGTGAACTGGCAAAGGGAAATCTTGTGCCGCTGCCGGGGCTGATGGATTTGCTAGCACAGCTAAAAAGCAGAGGGTTAGCGGCAGCAGTAGTGACGAATGCGCCGCCAGAAAATGCGGCCTTTATGCTGAGTGAGCTGGGCCTAAGTGAAGCGTTTAGTCCGGTTGTCATTGGGGATGATTTGCCGCGAGGAAAGCCTGATCCGCTGCCCTATCAGACAGCGCTAGATAAGTTGGGGATCGTAGCGGAAGACGCGATCGCCTTTGAAGACTCTAGAGCAGGCATCCGCTCAGCTACAGGGGCAGGTCTTAAAACCATTGGCATGACAACTACGCACGATCAGGCCGATTTGCTAGAAGCTGGGGCGACGAAGGCGATCGCAAACTTCACCGATCCCTACATTCAAACGCTGCTCTAGCCCTCTTTTCTCAACTAATTACTCAGCCGACTGCTCGGTTGACTGATTTCGTCTGCGCCGACAGCGCTCAGAACAATACTTCACCTCATCCCATACCTTTTCCCATTTTTTACGCCACGTGAACGGCCGGCCACACACCGGGCAAATCTTGGACGGTAGATCAGATTTCGCGCGCTGACGGGCCATAGAAAAGCTAAAAAAATAGAAACTTGCTTTAGACTCTAATGCATGTCTCAAATCACGTCCTCTACACCCGTGTCTAAAACGCCGCCAATCAGCACAGTACGAATCGTGCTGGTGTCACCGGCTGGCCCGCTGAATGTGGGCTCTGTCGCACGGGTAATGAAAAATTTTGGTCTTTCACAGCTCGTTCTAGTGAACTCACAGTGCGATCCGATAGGGGAAGAAGCGTTGCAGATGGCGGTTCATGCAAAAGACGTGCTCCAAACAGCGCGGCAGGTGAATTCGGTGCCTGAAGCGTTGGCAGGATGCTGGCGAGCGATCGCAACAACGGCCCGACAACGCGGCTTCAACGCGCCTCTAGATCTTCCTGAAGTCGCCTTACCCACGCTGTTTAATCAGATGGCCAGTGCTGATACGAGCCCCGGCGATACCGCAATTCTTTTTGGCCGTGAAGACAGCGGCCTAAGTAACAAGGAGCTAGCCTACGCTCAACAGTTTATAAAAGTACCGACTGACGATGGGTATAGCGCCCTCAACCTCGCCCAAGCCGTTGCGATTTGCTGCTACGAACTTCGACGCGCCTGGAACGGTATCCAATCCGCTAATTCCGTAAATTCACCCCCCAATTTATCTACTCAAGAATCATTAATTTACACAGAAAGTGCACCAAAGGCTTTACGAAGTTCCCCTCTATCTGGTAAACAAACGGAATCTGCTGCAATGCAGCAAGCGCTACCAACAGCCCGGCTAGACGAGTTAGAGGGTTACTACCAGCATCTGACGCGCGTACTGCTACAGGTGGAATATCTATATCCTCACACGGCGGCTAGTCGTATGCGCAAGCTCAGGCAGTTGCTACACCGGGCTAATCCGACTTCTGGCGAAGTGGCCTCACTCAGAGGAATGCTCAGACAGATGGAATGGGCACTATCCAACCCTGACAAAACAAGTCCCGATCATCCAAATCAGATATAAGCCAAACTCACTTGAGAGCTCAACCAGGTTAATTTGCCACCATGACAGACGCCAAGAGTACCCGTGATAGTTCGAACAGCCCAAATGGCTCAGAGACTGGTGAGCAAAAGGCAGCACCTGCCGCGCCGAAAATGGACGCTTCTAATCACGGACTACCAGGCCGTATTGAGCGTCCGCCGCTCAAGGTTGTTTCAGATCGGGGTGTGAGTACAACAATTTCTTCTCTAGAACGTTTGGGTCGTCGCCATTCGTCTACTCAGCGCAAACGCGGAGGAATCGGCGCAGCAAAAGAAAGTCGGCGGGTGCCATCTGGTGACAGGGCGAAAATGGACAGGCGTAAAAGAATGACGGGTGAGGCTTCTCCAGAGAGAATGCGCCGGCGTTCGCGAAAGTCAGCAGCTTTAACGCTGGCAGAAGGAAATGAGTCCAAGGGTGCTGCCGCAAGGGGCGCTGTATCGAAGAGCGCAGTACCTAAAAGTGGTGCTGTAGCAGGCAAGCCTTTTGGACGGAAGCCAGCACCGCCTAATCTGGGCTTAGCACGGCGGCGGAACGTACGGAGAAAGACGCCGGTTCCGCTGCTGTATATGGGACGATTGGCGATCGCAGGCTTGGGTCTTGCGGTCATTAGCGGCACGTTTTTGAGGGTGCTGCCCAACGGCAACGCCACAACTTCAGAGGTGACTGGAGTGGCCGCCGTGTCTGCGGTAAGACCTGCTGCTAGATTCCCCATCACGCTAGGGCAAGAGATTGCACCGCTCAAGTCAGAGCTGCAAGAACTGCCTAATCTCTATCCTGATCTGTCTGCAAAAGCTTTTTATATAGATGTCGAAACGGGCAACTACGTCGATCTAGAAGGCGGTGATTCGGTTGCTGCCGCTAGTACGATTAAGCTGCCCATTCTGCTGGCCTTTTTTGAGGATGTTGATAAAAACCTGATCACTTTTGATCAAACGCTGGCGATCGCACCTAAGCAAATTGCTAAAGGCTCTGGCGATATGCAAATATCACCACCAGGCACCCAGTTTACGGCGCTAGAAGTGGCCACGCAAATGATTGTCAGTAGTGACAATACGGCCACTAATATGATGATTGATTTGCTGGGCGGGCCGGCGGTTTTAAATGAGCGATTTAAGCGCTACGGCTTACAGAAAACGCAAATCAGCAGTCCCCTGCCCGATTTAGAAGGGACGAATACAACTAGTGCCAAGGATTTGGTTCATACGATGCTGTTAATTAGCAGTGAAAATCGGCTGACGACGCGATCGCGCGATCGCATTCTCAACATTCTTAACCGCACTCACAACAAGAGCTTACTCGCTGAGGGCATGATCGCCAAAGAAGCGCTCACCTACAACAAAACGGGTGATATTGAATCAATGCTGGGCGACATTGCCCTCGTGGATTTGTCCAATGGTAAACGGTATATTGTCGCGGCAATGGTTGAGCGACCCAGTAATGACGGTCGCGCCGCTGAGCTAATTCATCGAATTTCGGGGCGCACTTATCAAGAGGCTGACGAGGCAATTCGTCCGGCGGTGACACCGCTAGGGGCACCTGAGACCGTGAGCCCTGAGGCAGCGAGTGCTAGCCCTGAGAGGATTGAGGGCACCGATGCGACAGCTCCAATCGTAGAAGAGCCGGTAATGAAGGAAGAACCTTATCCCAGTGCGAATCCTTAGCAAAGGGGCAAAAACACATGTCCGTATCAAAAAAATGCTCGTATCCGTATAAATTCCGTATAAATTAGGTGCAGCGCTTAAGCGGTCGTGACATATCAAATAAATTGGGTACGCTTCTACTTGCGTAGAAGCGTTTAGTCAACTACTCATGGGTTCAACCACACAAGACCGCGCTTAATAACCGTATTTGAACAGACCCTGCAATGCCGATCGCACTCTCAAACATTAATAGTCAAGCTGGAATCGATCAAAAAGCGGCTGTGGTGGCGTCAGCGCTAGATGACATCGCGGCCAAGGTCAGCGCACAGCTCAACATGCAGCTCAAACAAAAGCTGGAAACGAGCACGCCTCTACCTGCCAAAGAACCTACCGACCTTGTTGTTGTGGAGGCGATAGTACAGAATCCTTTCATCGCAGCTACCGCAGTACGAGAAACCGTGATCAGAGTCAGCGAGCTTGTGGCTGAGCCATTGGCTGTTGCTGCCCCTGCTGATGAGATTTCTCACGTGCAGCAGCTTGCGGCGGAAGGCCACTTCCAGGCGATCGCCTACTGGCTCAACGAACCGCTCGTTTCTCAGAATGTCTATGCTCAGGTGCTGGCCGATGAAGTGCCGGGACGACTAAAAGTGCTGGTCGAATTTGAGCAGTCGCCCCAAAAAGAAAGGCTGATTCGGTTTGTGTGCGATCGCCTCTACCGACTCAACTCAGACGTTATTGAAGGCGTCCACATCATCGCTCGCTTGATAGGTACCGCAACAACAGATTGGGAAAAGTCTGTTCGCCTTCCAACAGCAGCAGAACGCCAGAATAAGCAATCTCAGCCAGCCATGATTCTCAAAGCAAAAGAAACCGCGCTCAAGAATTCTTCTACAAGGCTGGTTCACGATTCAGTCAATACTCAGATAGATCGTCCATCTGCTCGAAGTCAGTTTAAGTTTTTGCGGGCGGCCATGATCTGTGGGCCTGCGATCGCCGCCCTATTTTTCGGCTGCTTCACCACCCTTATCTTGTCAGATCGCTCTCTATTTTCCAGCAATCAGACAGCAGCAGATCCGAACCCCTGGCATGGAGAAGCCACTGATCCCGATTTTTCAGCAATGACTGAGGTGTCGTTCCGTCCGGCCAGCCGCTTTCAAGGAAGAACGGTCGAGGCCGCCCTAGAAACCATTGCTGTCATTCCGCACAGCGATGTCGTTGATCCTGCCGATCCAACCGTTACGCTGCTTTTTGGTGGCGAGCTAGCGCTTAAGGACTTCGTATTTGAACGCTCTAGCGATGTCGATCAGCTATTTTCTGAAATTGACACCTATCAGCGAGCAGATGTCTCTATGGTGGGTTTGGCCGAACCGCTTGCCAATGCCAGCACCTCATTGCAAGAAGATTTTCATAAGCGCACCCGCCCTCAGGCTGTACAGGCCCTGGAAGCAGGCGGCATTGATATTGTGAATCTGGCGAGCGAAGGCAGCATGACTCACGGAGAAAGAGGTCTTGTAGAAACGCTGAACAATTTGGATCGTCAGGGCATTTATCGGGTGGGCGCTGGGCGGAATCAGCAAGAGGCACATCGGCCTGAAATTCTAGAGGTGAAGGGCCAGCGCATTGCATACTTAGGCTATAACCCAGATGCACTGAAAGGGGCTGAAGCCGAAAAAGCCGGCGTTGCGCTCATTAATGAGGAAAACCGGCAGCGTATTACCGAAGATATTCAAGCTATTCGCGCTGAAGTGGATTGGGTAGTCGTGAACTATCGCTGGGGCGATGCGCCAGAAACCCCTGAAGCAGAAGACGCTATTGAACCAACTGCATCGGATGAAATGCCGAAACCACTGGTCGCCTCTATGCCAGAAGACTGGCAAAAGTCACTGGCGCGTGAGGCCATAGATGCTGGTGCCGATTTGGTGGTGGGCTATGACCCACAGCATATTCAAGGTGCTGAAATTTATCGCGATCGCCCCATTGCCTACTCCCTTGGCGACTTCACCTTCAGCAGCAACCCACTCCAAGATTACGACACCGCCGCGCTCAAAGTGTCTCTGCGTAATCAGCAGATGAAGGTAGAATTTTTACCCATCACCATTCGCGATTCTAAGCTGCAAAAAGCGACTGGAGAGCAGGGCGCCGAGATTCTTCACACCATCCGCGACGCTTCCAAAACGTTCGATCAGCCGATGCAGTTTCCCACAGTTATCAAAGCTGAGCCGCACTATTCACCCGATGCTGCTAAGTCCAATATTGCTAAGCCCGATATGACTGAGCCGACGTACGAAGCACCGCCTCCTGAGCATCAGCCCTCTGTTCCACTAGCGCCTATAGCCCCTGCCCTCGATCCAATCATGCAGGAGTCAGATGCACTCTTTATGCCCAAAGCCGACGAAGCACCGCTTAACGGTGAGACGCCGTTTAACGAGACACCTTTCAGTGAAACACCATTCAGTGAAACACCATTCAATGAAACGCCGTTTAACGAGACTCCATTCGGCGAGGCTCTAATAGAGGCAGATCCACTAGAGATAGCGCCGATAGAAACAGCGCCTACTCACTCACTAGAGCCTCAATCAAATACCCATTCAGAAGATGCTGAGACCTACGCTGAGTCGATGATAAGCCCGCTGTCTATTGTCCCACTTAACCTTGAGTAGATTGCGTGTTTTCACGGGTTTACCTACTATAAATATAGCAGGGTACACTACGGCTACAGACCGATTCTAGCAACCGCCACACGCATTTTGTGCGATCGCCCACTGCCAATTAAAGCTAAACACAAGCTCCATAGAAACGTAGAGCAGATAATTCGGTTCATGCCTCAACCCTAGGCTTTAGGCTGTCTTTAACGACGGGAAGGCTACAATCTACCACCGGTTTAACCGCGTTTAACCGTTTCTGTGAAGAGGTTTCCATGGCTCACAAGTCGCCTACGGTTTTGAGTAATGCTTGGTAGAGCACGCGTAAAAATTAGACAGCTCGCATGCAGTGTCAATTCACATACTGTCCGGTGTTCGTTTCTTCAGTCAGTGCAATCTCTGATCATGTTCATATAACTTCAGTATAAATTCTTCAGGATTATAGATGCTGAAGTGAGTAGTTATGAACATACGCAGATTTGAGTCAGCCGTGAGCAGCAATTCTGTTGAAAATCAAACCTAACGTCTGAAAATCGTCATTTATCGAGATATGAAAAAAATGGGCAGGGCAGGTAAGGCACTAAAGTGCGTTCTTCAGCAATACGGCATTAGTCAAAACAGGCTCGCTGTGACGATGGGCGTAGCGCGTTCTACCGTTAATCAGTGGGTCAATGAGGTCAGCGATCCCCTAGCAGATTCTATTCCCGAAATTATCAATGCGCTAGATGAGCTAGAGCCTTCTGCGGCGCAGATTTTTCTACAGCTCTATATTCAGCGCGAATCTCGTCGTAACACATAGGCGCTGTCTACCGGGGGCTTTAACACAGCCCCTACTTTTGACCCGCTTTATTTCGGTCAAGGTAGCCAAACTGGCTGACGGCCCGCTATCTCTAGTTTTGTAGGTGGTAAAGATACAGGCTCACCACCTAATCTTTCTGCTAGGGTGCCAAACAATGGTAGCAGCCAAAGCCGATGCGTTGCGCCCGTAAAGTCGCTGCTAGCAGCCTGCTGCGGGCCAGTGAGCACTTCATCAAATAAAATAGCGAGTCCATCCGGCGATGGGCTGACTGTAATTTCAGGCTGAGGCGGCATTTCTATCAGTTTTTGCTCTTCACCTGTTTTTATGTTCACTGCCGCAAGGTAAGGCGCATTTTGATAGTTATCCTCCCCGACTTCGATTAGCAGGTTAATCAGGCAGTAAAGTATTTCGTTATTTTCACTAAACTGAGCGCTCACAATAGAGCCATCTGTTTGGAGTAAAGACCTTTCTACCCCGGCACTAGAAACCCAAAAGAGTGACTGGGTGAATTGGTTTTCTGGATCGTCTTGGTTAAAGTTTACAAAAGCAGCAGCGCTACCATCATTGGCAACATCTAGCGTGAGGCCATAGTCAGGTAAAAAGTCTAGAAGCCCGCCTTTATCTTGGGTGTCTAGATCGGGTTCTAATGAAACCACGGCCGTGCCTTCCCCTTGCTGTAGCAGTAAAGAAGCGCTATCGGGTGCGATTTGGAAGTCACCGCTAGGCTCCGTTTCTAACTTGCGGGGCGGCGCTCCCTCTACCACGACCCAGGGGCCATAATCGGCAGGATTTTGCTGATTCACCCGCTGAACGACAATGACCTCACCATTGGCTGACAGGTCAAATCTAAGGTTTTGATAGTCTTTATTGTCGAGAATAAGCGTGGTTTTACCCGTTTCAGCGGTTCTGTCTTGCTCATTAGGATTGCCATCCGTTCGCCTACGCCAGAATTGCCATTGTGGCGACGGGGTGGGTGAGGCGATACCGGTAGAGACGGTGTAAAGCTGCGGAAAGGAAATCGTGTCAGGATCGTCTGTTTTTTGAGTGGCTGAATATAGGATGCGATCGCGTCCTGGATATGGTTTAAAGTCGACCACAACTTGGTTTTCGGGCGTTAGCTGCGTTTTTTCCTGACGCGTCAGATTAAATAGAATGAGTCGCCCTTGATCGTCACCTTCTGCGCCAATGTAGGCAAATGTGCGATCACGCGTATGAAACTCGCTTTTAAAAGGTGTAAATCCGCCTCGTCCGTTGAGGGCGGTGGCCTCTGGTAGAGAAATCGTGTAGCTTTCGCCGTAAGGAGCAGGCACAGCTAACGTATAGGCCATGCGCCTTCCGGCCCAGCTAAACTTGCCAAGTAGCGCTGGCTCGATTTTCAAATTTTCTTCTACGCTCTGCGGATCGACAGGCTGCGTAAAAGTCAGCATAAAGGCGATATCATTCGAGCCCACAGCGTTACCCTGCCAGGAAAACGTGCGCACGCGAATGAGCGCCTGAGACCCGAGTAAAAGCATCACTGAAATGATGATTGAAAGCACTATCATGGTGCCTAGCGCAGCGCGATCTAACGGCTGATATCGCTCCGAGTTGAACCGGCTGCTGATCCAACCTTTGCGTTTGGCATTCCGAGAAGGTCTGCCCTTGCCGCCTGCTCTTCTAGTACTCATACGGATTTTTAGGTTCTGGTATCGTTTTAACTTCGGTCGGGGCGATCGCAACCTGCCGCCGCCCTTCAAACGTTTCAGTCATGATTTCGCCCTTCACAGCCAGCCAGCTATCAACCGGATAGGGGGTTCTACTCGCAACCTGGACAGGTAGCCCAACCGGATAAGCATCCGCCGCACAGCAGGTCAGCACAAACCGGGACACCATTAGGTAATTGTCTGGCCAGCCTTCTGGATAAAACACAAAGCCTGTAAGGTCAACCGCTTCGCCGGTATAAGCATCCGGTTCGGGGTAGGCGTTGATCAGGCGAATCCAATCAATCACGGTGCGCTCATCACTAGGCTCGGCGCGAACAAATAGCTGTGGTTGCGCCCGTGTTAATGTCAGCGTTTCAGAAATTCCTCGCTGCATCGCCGTTTGGCTAGAAAAGGCCCGGGGCGTGTAAATCATGCCAAAAACGGCAACGCCTAGTAACAAAGCGCTGCTAATGCTGGGCGGTAGTAAGGTGACGTGATCCTGATCCGCATTTGCTAAGGCGCGGCGCTTGGTGGGTTTGCCGTATAGCTGGGTGAGAATTCGATAGAGGGTAAAGGCGACCAGGAAGACGAGGGCGATCGCAGCCGAATTAGACAGCCACGCATAGTCAGGATGCAACAGCAGCAGCAGCTTTCCACTAAACCAGTAGCGAAATAGCATAGCGCTCCAGGCACTTAGCGCCAGCACGTCCATAATGTCGCGCCAGGGCAGCGGCCCAAAGGGTCTAGCAGTCGTAACAGGTTGAGAACGGGGCGATCGCACAGCACATTATCCCACATACAAATTGACAAACAGCGCCGCGCCAAAGCTCATCAGCGATGCCAAAGCAAACAGATAAAACACGGCCCTACCCTTAAATACCGTCAGCAGCAGCCCGATGTTTTTAAGATCGATCATAGGGCCAAAAATCAGGAACGCCAGCAGCGAACCCGTAGTAAAGGTAGAGGCAAACGACAGTGCGAAAAACGAATCTACCGTCGAGCAGATAGAGACAACCGCTGCTAGCACCATCATCGCTAAGATGGACGACACCATCCCCTGACCCAGACCCAAAATTAGCTCTCGGGGCACGGCCACTTGAACGATCGCAGCGATCGCACTCCCCAAAATCAAAATTGCACCCAGCTCTCGCAGCTCTCGCACCATATTTTCAGCCGCCAGCGTCAGCTTTTGCTCAAACGACTGCTCTAGCACAGGATTGGCCACAAAGCGCTGAGCCATCGGAGAATCTAACCGAATGGCCTCACCAATGCCGCCAGCACCCACACCTTGAATAAAAGTGCCGCCCTGCAATAGCTGCATGGATCGATCCACCTCGGGCTTGGCAGAATCGCCTCGAAACCGACTGCGCGCCACTGCCGTCTGTAAAAACGGCCCAATATCAGGCTGACGACTAAACACCCATCCCACCGTCGTAGCAATCAGCAGCGTAAAACCTACGCGCATAAACACCACCTCCGGCTGTCCGCGAAAGGCCACCCAGGTCGCCCAAAATACGACCGGATTGATGGTTGGTGCTGCGAGCAAAAAGCCAATAGAAACCGATGTTGGCGCACCTTGCACCAGCAAACGACGTGCAACCGGGACATTGCCGCATTCGCACACCGGAAACGCTAGACCAATCAGGCTCCCAGACAGCGCGCCCAAAAACGCATTTTTAGGCAGTATGCCAATGAATTTCCGCTCATCTACAAAAAACATCAGCAGGCTTGAGAAAGCCACGCCAATCAGTAAAAAGGGAACCGCTTCGACTAGCAAGCTCAGAAACAGCGTAAATCCAGTATTGAGCTGAACCATTTGTAGAGCACTTGAGTCATTAATGCGCTGATATCTTACTACGGTGTGTTGCAGACCTTCACATACTTAGCCTCAGAAACCGCGCAATCACATATTAACCATATTTTTTTGATACATGAAAATCACCACAGCCGAACCTTCACTACGCTGATTCTGCCGCTCAAACACACGTCCACATCGCCCTCTGGATCGCGCAGTCTGTCCTCGTAGGCCCCGACGTAGCGAAACCCGGCTTCGTCAATGATAAAGTCTGTTGGGAGTGGCTGCGTGCAGCGATCGCACATCACCATCTCTGGATCGTCTGCCGATCCATCCAACGGCGGTGCGGGCAAGTTCACATTCCAAAACTGCCCTGGCTCAGGCGTTTTCGCCATCAGCTCACGCAGCACCTTTGCAGTCAACCGTGTCGCCCGCTCCCAGTCAAACGGCTGTGAACGATAGCGATACTGCGAAACTGCAATCCCACTTTTGCGCAGCAAAGCCGCCTCACGCACCGCCGCCACCGTCCCAGAAATATAGACATCTGAGCCCATATTCCCTCCGGCGTTAATGCCAGAAAGCACCCAGTCCACCTCTGGATACAGATGACTAACGCCGACTCGGGTGCAGTCAGCAGGCGTGCCGCCGATGGCATACTCGCCTTTTGCTCGCTGGTCGATACCAATAATGCCGCCCCTATTCATCTGATGGCTACAGCCCGAAAGCGGTAAATCTGGCGCGACGATGACGCTTTGTCCTAGGTCTGCTGTGGCCGCTTGCAAGGCTCGAATTCCAGGAGCATCAATGCCGTCATCATTCGTTATTACGAGTAAGGTCATGTCATTAACGACCCACCGCATCTACAAATGCGTCACCCCTGAAGGCCAGGGTGGCAGGGCCCGTCATAAAGACTCGGTTGCTTTCGGCCCACTCAATTTCCAGGTTGCCACCGGGTAGTTCCACCGTGACTTTGCGGTCGCACTTCCCATTCAAAACCGTCGCCACCGCCAGCGCACAGGCTCCCGTTCCACAGGCCAACGTCGGCCCCGCACCGCGCTCCCACACCTTCATTTTTAAGTAATCAGGCCGCACCACTTCTACAAATTCAGTATTAATCCGCGCTGGAAACGCTTGATGGTTTTCAAACTTAGGGCCAATTTCAGCTAGGGGTACCGCTTCTACGTCCTTTACAAACGTGATGCAGTGAGGGTTGCCCATGCTCACGCAGCTCACCTGCCAGTCTTTGCCGTCTATCGTCAGGGTTTTATCGATGGCTTTGTCTTCAGCATCAGCCAGCGTCGTTGGAATTTCTTTGGCCAGCAGTCCTGGCTCACCCATATCGACCGTCACTTGGCCATCCGGCTTCAGCTCGGGCCGAATGATGCCCGCCAGCGTGTGAATGCTATATGCGTGTGGCAGCGTCTGCGGGTTGCCGTCTTTTTCTTCCAAGTCGGCAATGAACTTGGCTAGGCAGCGAATGCCGTTACCGCACATTTCAGGCTCTGAACCATCGGAGTTGTAAATACGCATGGTGTAGTCGGCGTCACCGGTTTTAGGCAGTACGAAGATGACGCCATCTGCACCAATGCCGAAGTTGCGATCGCACAAGTCCACCGCCTGCTCGGGTGTCACCATCGGCTCATCGCTGGCCCGGTTATCCACCAAAATAAAATCGTTACCGAGGCCGTGATATTTACTAAAAGGAAGGATCGTCATATTTAGAGACAAGACTTAATTCATACAGCTCAAAGTATTCTACCGTCCTCACTCACAAGCCAAGCAAAGCCCAATTCTCGGGAAAACTATAGACCACAAACCCTCATACCTGGCTCAAACATATGTCTATCAACGGATTTGACACCGACCTGCCCAGCACTCGCCTTATCCAGTCCTTCGTTCGTGACCAGCAAAGCATTGCCATCAAGGCCATTACGGGCGATACGCTGGTGGGCACGATTGTTTGGCAAGATGCCAACGCCTTGTGTATTAAGGATGCTGACGGGCTAGATACGATTTTGATGCGGGGGGCGATCGCCTACATCAAGTCAGGCAGCTAGTCCTCACGTCTCAAACCTATCCCTCGGACAGCGGCGTTCCTTTAAGCAAAAGAACGCCGCTGTTTTTATATAAATTTTGCCACCGTCACATTGGCACAGCCTAAACACAGCATGAGAGTGTTATTGTCTATACGCATTTTGGCCCGATGTTATTTTTAGACCTGTATTTTCTGTCCTTATTATGTTCTCTCTCAATTTTGTTTCGCAACTGCGTGATCGCTGGCGCAAGCTGACGCCCTGGCTATTGCTGCCAACGATAGCAACCGTTGTCTTGGTATGGAGTGCGATCGCCACCCCCGCCCAAGCCTATCAAGTTCAAGTCTCTCCCACTCGCCCCGTCCTTGGCGACACCCTTTCAGTCGTCATCACCGGCGACAACAACGGCGTCACCCCCACCGTGACCGCCAGAAACACCACCTATCAAGCCTTCACCCTAGCCCCCAACCGCTACCGCGCGCTCATTCCCACCAACCCCAACACCACCCCAGGCCGCATGGATCTGCGCATCAGCGGCCCAGACGGCGTTAACAACATTGCCGTCAACATCGGCAACCGCAGCTTCAACACCCAGTACATCACCCTGTCACCGGGTCGCGCCGACCTAGAAGGCACCGACTACGAATTTGACCGCCTAGACGAACTCCGTGCCCTCCGCACACCACAGCGCTACTGGAACGGCCCCATGGCCAAACCCAGCAACGGCTACGTCAGCTCCGTTTACGGTAACCAGCGCTACTACAACGGCGTATTCGCTGAAGACTACTACCACCGAGGCGTAGACTACGCAGCCGGCAATGGCTCGCCGATATATGCCCCTGCCGCCGGACGAATTGCCCTCGTTGGCAGAGTCGAAGACGGCTTTGAACTCAACGGCAATACCCTCGGCATCGATCATGGGCACGGCGTTACCAGCGTCATGATTCACCTGTCTGGCTTTGCGGTCAAAGAAGGCGACACGGTTGAGCAAGGACAGCTCATCGGCTATATGGGCGCGACCGGCTTTGCAACTGGGCCAAACCTTCACTGGGGCTTATTTGTAAATGACATTGCCGTCGATCCAGTCCCTTGGCGCTATGACGGCGTAGAGTGACGGCGCGACGCAAATATGAGCTGCTGGTGTTTTGCCTTGGAAGGCAGCGGGAATACTTGATTAAAGTTTTGTACTGATGTCACTGAGTCAGATAAATTCAGTCGCCCTCTCAATTAAGTATCTTCCTAACCCCTTTCACGAAATTATTTAAGTGGAGTTTCGTATCAGCATGAGTAGTATCGAAAAAATTGTTGAACAGGCTATGCAGGACGGGTACTTAACCCCGGCAATGGAAGCAGAAGTTGGCCGCATTTGCGATACTGCTTCAGAGCTTTCCATTGAAGAATATATGTCTCTTGATCGCCTGATGGGCTCGTTGCTAACCGGAGAAGTTGTCGCCGTTCCTCGCAAGCAGTTTATTAACGTGATGGAGGAACTGGTACTCACTGAGGCCATTTCTCAAGTGGCGGCCGTAGAGGCCAATAGCGAGAAAACGCTCGACCTAGGTGACGTTGCCGCCTACGCCCTCAACCGCCTACCGCCTCTGTATGCAACGACCGAAGAAGGTGCTAGCTACCAGAGAGAAAAGGCACGAGCTGAGCTATCTGAGCTAATTGCACAGCAGGTTACTGAGTCAGTCGGGCGCAGTCTCAATCAGCCCGAGTTCTTTCCCGGTCGTAAAGAAATTCAGCGCAGTGAAGAAACGGGTTTGTTAGGTCAAGTGAACAAGCTGCTTAAAGATTACGCTCACGACTTCGAGCAGCAGCCTGCCGCTGCCTAGCCTACAGCTTTCATTCAGGCCGGCTTAAGCAAGCGGCCGGCGGAGATTATCCAACGGCCGCTTTTTAGCTTTAAATCTCTACTTTCACAGCAGTCCCTACGGCTACGTGCTCGTACAGTGCCTCAATATCTTTGTTCCGCATCCGGACGCAGCCATGAGACACTGCTTCACCAATCAGCTCTTCTTGATTCGTGCCATGAAAGCCAATTTGGGCTTGGCCATCGCTCCAAAAAGCGATCCAGTGTGTTCCTAGTGGATTATCTGGGCCAGGCGGAATTTCTTCTTTGGTAATAGGATGTTGCCAAGCGGGGTTTTTGAGTTTGTTAATAACTGAGAACTCACCGACAGGCGTTTGCCAGTCGGCCTGACCTACGGCGACTTCATATAGCACGGTATCTTCTCCAGGCACCCGCACCTCTAACATGCGATCGCCCAAAGACAAAATAAGTTCAACGGGAGATTCTTCAACCGCCTCAACTCTCTGAGAGGGATTTAAGGGAAGCCAGCCAGTGACTTGCGACCAGCGACCAGAGCTTTTTGGCTTGCTGCTAGATCTTCTCCCTTGGATGTTGATAATGGCATCTGCATCTAGTTCAGGTGCTGCGCCCAGCGTAATCACCGGATCAGGGAATGGATTACGCCATTCAAAAGCGGCTAGGGTGACAGCGGCACTGAAGCAAAGTGCGATAAAACAGCGAGCGATAGAGGGCTGCCTACGCATAGGATGACCTCCTCAGGGGATGTGTGTGCTGACGAGCCTGTGATTTAAATGTACCGTAGTGCATCTGTTTACACCGGCTGTTGCTAAAATTAGAGCTGCAAACGGCGCTTGCATTTTGTGAAGCGACCTTAAGTTAGAGATAGAGGCAGTTGCACCAGTGGTAGTGAAGCCAGAATGGTTACGGGTAAAAGCGCCCCAGTGGGAACGGGTCGGCGATGTTAAAGGCATTTTGCAAGACCTGGGCCTTAATACCGTTTGTGAAGAGGCTTCTTGTCCTAATATTGGCGAATGCTTTAATGCGGGCACGGCGACTTTTTTGATTATGGGGCCAGCCTGCACCAGAGCCTGCCCCTACTGCGATATCGATTTTGATAAAACGCCTCGCGAGCTAGATCCGATGGAGCCGGTTCACTTAGCTGAAGCCGTGCGACGGATGAAGCTGAACCATGTGGTGATTACATCGGTAAACCGTGACGATCTGCTAGATGGTGGCGCGGGTCAGTTTATTCGCTGTATAGAAGAGACACGCAAGGTTTCGCCGAATACGACAATTGAGGTGTTGATTCCTGATTTGTGTGGCAATTGGGAGGCGCTAGAAACGCTGCTACTAGAAGGCCAGCCTGAGGTACTGAATCACAATACTGAGACGGTGCCCAGGCTATACAAGCGAACGAGGCCTCAAGGTGAGTATTCGCGGAGCTTAGAACTGTTGAAGCAGGCACGCGCGATCGCCCCCTGGACATACACCAAATCTGGCATCATGGTCGGCCTCGGTGAAACCGATGCAGAAGTCCGCCAGGTACTCGGCGATCTTCGCGCTGTAGACTGCGATATCGTCACCATTGGCCAGTACCTACAGCCTAGCCAAAAACATCTAGGCGTCGATACCTTTGTCACCCCCCAGCAATTTGACGCATGGCGCATTGCTGGTATGGAAATGGGCTTTTTACAGGTCGTTTCGTCGCCGCTCACCCGTAGCTCATATCATGCCGAACAGGTAAGACAGCTTATCAAAACTTACCCGCGCCTCAAGCCTGTTGCGGTTTAGACGTATTGATTAGCTGCTTCAAATTTTCTGAGTAGGGCGGATACACAATTCCTTTTTCAGTAATAATCGCGCTGATGTATTGGGCCGGTGTGACATCAAAGGCCGGGTTGAAAACGGGCGTATTATCTGGCGTGATTTGCTGGCCTTTTACGTGGGTAATTTCAGCGTCGGCGCGTTCTTCAATTTTGATTTCTTTACCGCTTTTCAGGCTTATGTCTAGTGTGCTGAGCGGGCAGGCCACGTAGAATGGGACGTTGTGCGCGCGGGCAACGAGGGCGAGATTGTAGGTGCCGATTTTGTTAGCAACGTCTCCGTTGGCGGCAACGCGATCGCATCCCACCAAGCAAGCATCAATTTTTCGCGTACTCATCACGTATCCCGAAGCGCCATCCACAATCACCGTATGCGGCACGCCCAGTGTCTTCATTTCAAACGCTGATAGGCTAGCACCTTGCAGTCGGGGGCGCGTTTCGTCTAAAAACACGTGAATTTGCTTGCCTTGCTCATGCGCTACGCGAACAATTCCAAGGGCGGTGCCGTAGTCCGAAGCGACGAGCGCACCAGTATTGCAGTGGTGGATGACCTGAGCTTCGTCGGGAATGAGTGCTTGCGCATGAGTGCTCAGCCTTTTACACACCTCAAGATCGGCCTGGTACAGGGCCTGGGCTTCTGTGGAGATTGATTGCTTAAGAGACTCGACTGTGGCGTTTGTATCGGCGGCCTGTGAGGTTGCAAATTTGAGTAGGTGGTTGACGGCCCAGGATAAGTTGACGGCGGTGGGACGCGATCGCATCAAACAATCCCCAGCCGTATTTAAATCTGCTAAAAACGCATTCGGCTCAGTTGCGGTAGACTGACGGGCCGCGATCGCCAGTCCAAAAGCCGCCGCCAGTCCAATTGCAGGAGCCCCCCTTACCACCATCGTCTGAATCGCCTCAGCTACATCCTGATAATCGGTGTAATCCAAATAAGCAATTTTCTGCGGGAGCTGCCTTTGATCGAGCAGTTGTAGCCGATGGTTGTTCCAGTCGAGTGCGTGGAAAGTGCTCATGGTAACCGCATGGATAAAGGGCGCTACCTTTATTGTTTCACAGCCGTTACGGGTGATTCCAGAGAAAGTACCTCGCTGCCGTAAAATTTGCCCAGCGGCTGAAGTCCATAAAACGACGCGCTTTTCATACACGATATTTGCTGAGGCTAGCAATGCCCGCTAATCCCTATCCACCCGGTGGCCCAGATACGCTAATGCCCAATCTGTCCACAAGGTCGCCCGCTTCAGAAGACCGCTTTATTATTTGCGGCTTAGGTGGCTTGGGCCAGCAGTGCGTGCTCAACCTGAAAAAGTTCGACGATGACCCGTTTGAGGTACACATTACGGCGATTGAGCAGCGACAGATAAGCACCTGGGAGGTAGATGATTTGCCGAGCTATTTGGTGCAGCCGCCTGTTATTGGCGACTGTCGGCGTGATGATGTACTCAGGGAGGCTGGTATTGAGATCGCTCGAGCGATTTTGATTGTGACAAGTAATGAAAGTACGAATGTGGAATGTGCGATCGCCGCTCGTCGTCTTAACCCTGATATTCAAATCATTCTCCGTTCCTCTCGTCACAGTCTCAACGCTTTGCTAGCGCGTCATCTGGGCAAATTTGTGGCGCTAGATGCCACCGAGCTGCCCGCAATGACCTTTGCGCTGGCTGGCCTGGGGGATGATATTGTCAGCGTCTTTACGATTGGCCGTCATCAGTTCAAAGTTACCGAACGGCTCGTGCGTGCTGGCGATGCTCGATTTGATCAAAAGCCCGTTCAGCAGCTACACCAAGGCTTTTTTCGGCTGCTGGATTTTAACCCGGTTGAGAAGCCTCAGCAGCCTTTGGGTTGGGCCACAACGGCCTCTTCTATTTTTCATCGGTGGCAGCCATTTGTTCGGGTATCAGCAGGCGATCGCGTTGCCTACATAGAAGTCAAAAACGCCGCTAATCAACCTAAAGACAGCCAAAATCCAGTGATGGTAGTCACTCAGTGGATAGATGATCTGCGTCATGTTGACTGGCGCAAACGCATCAGTCACTGGCGGCGATCTTCAGAGGAATCTATCGGGAGAGTCGTGGCGATCGCCCTCTCTACAGCCCTTTTGCTGTGGATAATAGGCACATTGCTGCTTAAATTCAACTATGGCGCTGTTCCGGGTGGGGTTCCCGACGGCTTACCCGAAACGCTTAGCTGGGTAAAGGCCGTCAGCTTAGGCGCAACTTTGCTGCTGGGCGGCTATGGTGATGTCTTTGGTGGCTTCGATAATCCGGTCACGCCCGGCTGGGTGCAGCTCATGTGCCTCACCATCACGCTCATCAGCATTCTGGTTGTTTTAGGCGTTTTAGGTCTGGTTGCCGAACGCCTGCTCAACTCACGCTTTGACTTTCTTCAACAGCGGCCCCGCATTCCTCGCAGCAATCACGTTGTCGTTGTGGGCTTAGGCCGAATTGGCCGCAAGGTCACTAGCCTGCTCACCGAACTCAATCAGCCGCTGGTTGCACTGGCCGATGCTCAAACCAACACTGCCGAGCTATCCACAGAGCTGTATGCCCAGGTGCCGCTGCTCGTCGGCAATATTTTGGAAGAACTCGCGTCGGCTAATTTAGCGACCGCCAAAAGCGTCATTGCGGTAACCAACGATTCCATGCTCAATTTAGAAGTTGCTCTATTAGCTTCAGAGAAATCGCTCAGCCGCACATTTTCTCCTATTGTGCGCACCCGTAGCCAAAGCTTTAGCGATAACCTCATGGCCATGATGCCGCAGGCACAAACCTTTAGTCCGTATGCGCTTTCGGCAGAGGCTTTTGCCGGTGCGGCTTTTGGCGAAAATATTTTGGGCCTGTTTCGGCTGAGCAGGCAAAATATTTTGATTGCTGAATATTTGATTACGGTAGGCGATACGCTGGTGGGCAGGCAAATTGGGCAGATTGCCTACGGCTATGGCGTGGTGCCTATTTTAAGAGAGACGCGCGATCGCCAGGGTAGTCTTTGTACTATCCTGATGCCAACAGATGAACAGCGAGTTGTCCCGGGCGATCGCTTTTTTCTCCTGTCTTCTATCAACGGCCTGCGCCGGATCGAACGCGGTGAAAGAACCCCGCCGCGCCGATGGCAGCTATCTGCCGAAGCTCCTCAAAATAACGCCCAGAATAACGCTCAGTCACTATCCGATGTTGCTCGACTGCTGGTGCAAGTCGCTGATTGCTCTCCTCAAAAGGCGGATAGATTCGTTCAAGACTTGCCCTCAGATATGGCAATTGATCTCTACGATTACCAGGCAGCCTATCTGATTCAAAACATGAGGAAACGCTTACCGATACATCTTTCGCCTATTTCATAGGTGATCTTCTGCATGATCGATGTCGTCTGAAAAAGCACATTCTCAGTAAAGGTACTTAACTCAGGCCGCTGTCAGGCTCTACAATCAAGTTTGTTGAGTATGTAGATGCCGCGCTATGCCGACATTAAAAACCAGGGAGCCCGCTACCAAACTGTCGCCAGTGCAGGCTGCGTCTATTCCACCAAAAAACAGCAGGCTCCGTAGAATCGGTCAGTTTGCAGGCCGTCACTCTACGCTGACCCAAGTTGTGATCTTTATGGCGATCGCCAGTGGAACTAGCCTCGTGCTGCTCTATTTGTTATTTAAAGGTGCGTGGTCAGACCACAAAGATAACTTCGCTATCCTCAACACCATCTTCAAAATGGAGACGAGTCGAGAAAGTAGCCTAATGATCGGTGACAACGATCAAAGGGTCGTTACGCGCACATTCTCAACCCTAGAGCCTCATCTTGAAACCGACGGTTGGACATGGATTAACCGCTTTGGCAGCACCATCACATACGGCAAGCAAGATCAAAGGTTAATTGCCTCTTGCAGTCCTTACTCGCCGCTCTATATCGTTTGCGACTTCAGCGAGATCCAGTAGCGCTTCTTTTTCTGAATCTCGCGCTGCTTTTAGGCCGCACGCGCAGGGGGTAGGGCTGCTACGCCGACAGCAGGCTTAGGCTCGTTGACTAAGAACTCCCGAATCATTCGGGCGATCGCCCGCTGCGCCACACCATTCACAATCCGCCTGCCAATATCACGACCTTCTGGCTGCGCCACCAGCTTAGGCACTAAGTTTGCAACCGTTGCGATATTCACGCCTTCAGTATCTCTTATTAGCTGTAGCACACGAACAGCCTGCTCCCAGCTACTGGTCCCCGCTGGCACAGTCGGCGCGCCAATCGGTGTCGGCTCTTTCATCAGCCGTTCACGTCCAGGAAGCCGCAGTGTCTTTGCAATTTTCTGAATTAGGCTAAACCCAGCCTTATCTAACTCTTTTGCTAGCTCATCTGCAATCCGAACGCGCAAAAATTCACCGCGCTCTGAAAACAAATATTCCAACGTCTGATCGACAACTTTATTTAGATCGTACTCTTCACTTTCTTTCGCATTTTTCAGCAGGTTTTCAAGCCGATTCCAGCGGAAGCTGCCATTTTGAAATAGTAGCTCTTGCAAAGAGTTTCGTAGCTGCGGAGCCGGATCGGTCAAGAGCCGCTTGGAAACGTACGGATAAGCCTTGCTGAGCACCTTAAAGTCGGGATCAACCGTAATGGCAATGCCGTCTAAGGTGACTAAAGAGCGAATAATTAGCGCGTAGTAAGCAGGAACTCGGAACGGATACTCATACATCAGCGCCGAAAATTCATCGGTGATGCTCTTTAAGTTCAGCTCCGCAACGCTAGCGCCCAGCGCATTGTTAAACACACCGGCTAAAGCCGGAATAATCGGGCTTAAGTCCGTATCTGGCGTCAAAAATTCTAGCTTCACATAATCCTGGGCGAGTCCTTCAAAGTCACGGTTCACCATATGCACAATGGCTTCAATCAAACCGTATCGCTGATAAGGCTCCACCTCGCACATCATGCCAAAGTCTAAATAGGCAAGCTTGCCTTCCGGCGTCACCAAAAGGTTTCCAGGATGCGGGTCAGCATGAAAAAATCCATGCTCTAAAAGCTGTCTGAGCGAACACTGCACGCCGACTTCAATCACATGCGTCGGGTCAATGCCTCTACGCGCTAGCTCGTCCAGCTCTGTCAGCTTAATTCCTTCAATCCACTCCATCGTCAGCACACGGCGACCGGTGTACTCCGCATAAATACCGGGCACCAAAATCTCTGGCAAATAGCCATACAGCCGGTTAAAGCGCTCTGCGTTTGCGCCTTCATGGTTGTAGTCCATCTCCTCAAAAATGCGGGTACCAAACTCATCAACAATGCTGACTAGATCGCTACGAATTTGCTTGATGTTATTCGTCGCCCAGTTGGCTAGCACGCGAATGATATAGATATCTTTGGTGATTTGGTCTGCTAGACCAGGACGCTGTACCTTTACAGCGACGTCTTCACCTGTTTTTAACCGGCCTTTGTACACCTGGCCTAGCGAGGCGGCAGCAATAGGATCAGGTGAGAGGTACTCATAAACAGTCTCAGGCGGTTGACCGATTTCTTCTGCAATAAAACGCATGGCAATCTCGTTTGAGAAAGCCGGAATTTGGTCTTGCAGCTTCACCATCTCGGCCATCGCCGCCGGAGACACTAGGTCGGGCCGTGTCGATAGGGCTTGACCGACCTTAATATAGGCTGGCCCTAGCTTCGTCAGCATCACCCGTAGGCCTTCTGCCCGCTTATCTTCGTTGATCTTTTGGCGACCCGTTACCTTGTCCCACACGAGTCCCAACACGTAGCCTGAGGCTAGCCAGAATATTGAGATTAGGCGAAAAAGGATTTGGAAGGGGCGCTTGCGATAGAAGGCTGCGATCGCCTCAGGGTCATACACCAAAATGTCTTCCAAAGACTTCGGTGGCATCGTCTTTGCAGTGGCAACAGCCGCGACAGTAATAGGACGCGTTTCATCTACTGTCACAACAGGACGACCATATTCATCAACAGCGGCGTCTGCCCTCAGACTTTCAGAAGGAATCTTAGACGGCGGTGTAAAGATATCAGGAGAAGCTGCGCTCATAAAAGGTGCTTAGAGAGTGAGTTGCTTAAAAAAATCTTCAAAAATAACTGGGTTCGGCCAAAGCCTTTAGATTGCGGCGGTAAAGTAAGCTCAAAAGAAGGATTGCTTACCCAACATCTAGAAAGTAGTGTCTAGAAGCGCTGTGAATAAAGCGTGAGATTTATCGATATAGATGAACCATACATAGACGAAAACGAAATATGTAAATTATTGTATCAAGCTATTGAAAGCTGTCGTCTGTCTTGGGCGATAGAAATATTTTTTAGCAGCTACCCCCATCAAGCTAGGAGGGTTTGTAGAGAGCAGTGTTCATCAGAAACAGTACAATTTTTAGTACGAAGCCAGTGCTGTTGCAGCCAAGCTCATCCGTCAAAAACCCATTTGAATTCAGACCACCGTTGCGAAAAGGCGATACAGGGCTATGCTTTCTGCTTTAAAGATTGAGAATTTTGCCCTCATTGATCGTCTAGATCTTGAGCTAAAGCCAGGACTTAACGTCCTGACGGGTGAAACCGGGGCTGGTAAATCTATTATCCTTGATGCCATTGATGCGGTGCTAGGGGGGAAAGCCTCCGGCAAATGGGTGAGAACCGGCGCTAGCAAGGCGATGGTGGAAGGCACTTTTGCGGTGGGGATGGCAGATGGCAAGGGCGATCCAAGGATTGCAAGCTGGCTGAGTGAATATGACATTCCTGATAAGGGAAATTTGCTTACCTGCCGCCGTGATTTCACCGCAGCCAAAGGCTCAGGCTCAGTGCGATCGCGCTCTCGGCTAAACGGGGTTGCGGTAAATAAGCCACGGATGGAAGAGCTGCGTAGCTTGCTGATTGAAATTACGGCCCAGGGCCAAACGATGCAGCTAGGATCGCCGGATCTTCAGCGCGACTGGCTAGATGGCTTTGGTGAGCGTAAGCTCGTGCAGCAGGGCCAGCAGGTGGCAAAAGACTACGCAGCAGCAGCGGCGGCTAAAAAGCTGTTAGAGACACGTCGAAAGGCTGAGCAGCAGCGAGCCGAGCAGCTTGATATGTTCGAGTTTCAAAGTAAAGAGCTTTCAGCAGCGGGCATTGCCGATCCTGAGGAGTTAGACAACTTACAGGTAGAGCATCATCGGCTCAGCCACGGTGTGGAACTGCAGCAGCAAAGCTACCAGACCTATCAGATTCTGTATGAAAACGATGGGGGCGAGGCTTGCGCAGATATGTTGGGGCAGGCGGAGTCTATTTTGAGCGATATGCTGCGCTATGACCCTGAGGTGAATTCTGTGTTGGAGATGGTGAGTGAGGCGATCGCTCAAGTTCAAGAAGCCGCTCGCCAAATTAACACTTACGGCGAAAATATCGAAACCGATCCGCAACGGCTAGCGGAAATAGATCAGCGGATGGCCCAGCTCAAGCAGCTTTGCCGCAAGTACAACCGCGATTTGCCCGAGCTAATTGAATACTACGAAGGCATTCAGGCCTCATTGACGGCGCTTCACGGCGACGGCCAGTCTATTGACGACCTAGAAGCCGGCTACCAAAGCAAGCAAAAGGTGCTGATGGAAAGCTGTGACGTGCTCACAAAGCTTCGCCAAAAAGCAGCCAAAACCTTGGAGCGTGATTTAGTGGCGCAGCTCAAGCCGCTGGCGATGGAGCGAGTCAAATTCAAAGTAGATATTCAGTCTCAAGCACCCACTACGAACGGTGCAGACCTGATTTCTTTTTTGTTTAGTCCCAACCCTGGTGAGCCGCTTCAGCCGCTCGTTGCAATTGCCTCAGGCGGCGAAATGAGCCGGTTTTTGCTGGCGCTGAAGGCTTGCTTTTCTCGGGTCGATCCGATTGGCACGATGGTTTTTGATGAAATTGATGTCGGGGTTTCGGGGAAAGTAGCACAGGCGATCGCGGAAAAACTATATCAGCTTGGCCGCGAGCATCAAGTTCTATGCGTGACGCACCAGCCGCTAGTTGCCGCTATGGCCGACGCTCATTTTCACGTGGGCAAGCACGTTGTAATGCTGGCTAAGCAGGCGGCAAGTAAAAAGGAAGCCGCTGCTTCAGACGAGGAAGAACGCACGATTGTGACAGTGACGCCGTTAGATGAAAAGTCCAGGCGCGATGAGCTAGCTCAGCTAGCGGGGGGGCGATCGCATAGTGAAGCGATCGCCTTTGCCGACGCCCTCCTCCAGCAGGCCGAAACAATCCGTAAGGCAGGCTAATACAGCGCCCATCAAGCCTTACTATTAGCCTTGACTTAATCTAATGCTTTGATACGAGCACCCCATATTGTGGGCTCACACTGTGGTCTTTACTTGTGATTGGTTTGTTTAGCTCTCTTCTAACGCCTTCAACAGTCCCCTTCGGACTCACCGAAAATATGCACTGGCTAGCCGTATTGGTAGAGCCCGCCCTAGAAAATATTGCCATCGAAGAAAATCTGAGACAGTTTCTCCTGGTGCTCTCAGTGTCTTTGGGGGTTGCAACACTCTCACGGGTGTTCAGCATACTCAGAAACATCCCTTATACGTTGCTATTGTTGGTTGTCGGTTTGGGCTTAGCCCTCGCAGACGTTCGGCTAGTTAATCTTTCACCCGAGTTAATCTTATTTATCTTCCTGCCACCGCTCCTGTTTGAAGCGGCCTGGAATATTCAGTGGAGCCGCCTCAAAAGCGATCTCATTCCCATTCTTCTCTACGCTATTTTAGGCGTCGTGATTTGTGTGATGGGCTTAGTCCTTGGTTTGCAGCAGTTTGCAGGCGCTTCGCTGGCAACAGCACTGTTAGTGGGTGCAAGCCTATCAGCAACCGATCCAGTTTCAGTGACCGCACTTTTTCGGGAGCTAGGCGTAGATAAACGACTCACTACGCTTATGGAAGGCGAAAGTCTGTTTAACGACGGCGTAGCTGTGGTTGCTTTTAACCTTTTGCTGGGGATTGCACTCGGCGTTGAACAGTTTGATATTGCCGTAACCATTGCCCGGTTCGCCATCTTCGTTGGATTAGGCATTAGCTTAGGCGGGCTCATTGGCTTTGGCATTTCTTTCCTCACCCAGCGATTTGATATTCCACTGGTAGAGCAGTCTTTAACGCTAGTATCGGCCTATGGTACCTATATCGTGGCTGAGCAACTCGGCGGCTCTGGCGTGATTGCGGTAGTGACCACTGGCCTTATTCTCGGCAACTTCGGCTCGCGCATCGGCATGAACCCGCGAACACGTCTGGTGGTTTCGGAGTTTTGGGAGTTTTTAGCCTTTTTTGTCAACTCGATTGTGTTTTTGCTCATTGGCGATCAGGTTCGCTTTCAGTCGCTGATTGATAACTCAGATACGATTTTTATTGCGATCGCGATTATTATCACCGCCCGCGCCCTCAGCGTTTATGGGCTCGGAGCCATCAGCAACTTCATCACAAAAGGCGAAAAAATCTCCCTACCTGGTCAAACCGTCCTCTGGTGGGGTGGTCTTAGAGGATCTGTTTCTGTGGCCCTAGCTCTTAGCGTTCCAGAATCACTAGCCCAGCGAGAAGAAATTATCGCGGTTGTCTTTGGCGTCATGCTCTTTACCCTGCTAGTTCAAGGGCTCACCACGCAGCCTTTGCTCTCCTGGCTAGACCTGCTAGGCGATCAGCCCACACGCCAGCGGTACACACAACTCATCGCACACCGCGTCGCGCTCAATCGCGTGCTTGATCGACTCAAAGAACTCATCGAGCGTCAGGAAGTAGACGAAGAATTTGCCAGATACCAAATTGCCCTAGTAGAAGGCCAGCTTGAGGAGCTTAAGGATGATCTTGATAAGCTACAGCGTTCTAACCCAGAGCTGTTAGTCTATGCGGCCGAGCAAGTTCGAGATGAGCTACTGGCCATCGAATCAGATACCTACGCCGAATTTATTCGGGCTGGTCAGCTCAAAGATGAGCTGGCGCCGCTTCTACAAAACGTACTGCCACAAACGTGACCTTAGCTTCGCTCGGCCAACGGGTTAGCGCATCAATCCCTGCTCTCCAATGTCTCCCGTTCCAGCTTCAGCCGCTTCTCTAAGTCCTGAATTTCGTCCCGTCGGGCGGCTGTCTCTAGCGCCCGACGCCGTACTTCTTGGCTTTGCAACGTCAGTGACTGTCTCCACTGCTCCGCCCGCTCTAGCTCCTCCTCTAACCCTTTAGGTGTGAGCCCCAGCGTCAGATACTCAGAAACAAAGTCGAGCACCCACTGGGTCGCATCTTCAGCAGAAATAACATTTTCTTCAGCGTCTAAATCTACTAGCACCAGCACTTGCTCGTTGACAGAAATACTCTGTGCGATCGCGATTACTCTAGGGGGCGCTACAGGCTCCCAGATTTGTTCGCTGGTGTTCACAGCCAAAAGCTGGAGCTGGGTACCGTTGGGAGAAAATTTAGTATGAACCTTTGCGAGATATTGCATAGGTGCTTAGATTGCAAAAAATCGTGAAACAGCGTATGGCGAAAAGAGTATCACTTACGTTAGGGCCGCGTCTCTTTTAGCAAAGAATCGCGCCTGAAAACGTTCATACATATTCAAAGATACATGGCCAGCTACGCGAGGCCGCTATAGGTTGGCGTTAGCTCACTTATCTTCTGCGTAGAAAAGTCTCAAAGCTATACGCACTTAGTATCTATTATCACCTAAAATTTCCTCATTCCTCAAGACATGCGGATATCGTTAGGGTAATTTGCGCTGGCTCTGTGATTTTATATGATTTTATAGCTGACAAATTCTGAGAATGATGAACTAATCTAGAGCTTTTTCGTCTTGAGATATTAAGCTACAAACAGATGCACTTATTTATAGGCATCATGTTCAAAATGTCTCTGCTTAAAATGTCTGAATGCTTTCGACCCTTTCGACCTTTTCAACGAAAGGAGGCGAGCGCTAATTGGGCCACCACACTCAAAATCTTTAATCAGTTTAAGTTGATGATGCAGCCTGCTTACGCTAATGAACTCGCATCTGAAGCTGAAGCTTCGCAGGGCACTAACCAAGCTGAACGAGACCCACTCACGAATGATAAAAAGTTCGAGCTGCTGAGCGCCTACATGGATGGTGAATGTTCTCATCTAGAACGGCAGCTTGTTGAACATTGGTTGGCCTCTGATCCTGCCATGAGCCAGCAGTATAAAGAACAGCTACAGCTACAGCAAGCGCTGAAAGCATTTCTTCAAACGGAGTAATGCTTAGCCCTCTGTCTTTTCAATCGCTGAACGAATTTTGTTTAAGTCGATATAGCGATCGGTGACGTTGCGCAGTTCGCGAGCAATCATGCCTTCTGTCGAAACAACCGTAATATGCGTGTTTTTAGAGCGAAGCAGCTCAATTGCGCGCTCAAAGTCGCCATCACCGCTGAGTAAAACAACCCGGTCGTATTGCTCGACGGTATTGAACATATCTACAACGATTTCTATGTCCAAATTAGCTTTTTGAGAGTAGCGGCCTGACGTGTCGTCGTAATATTCTTTGAGTACTTTGGTTCGTACGGTATAGCCCAAGCTGATCAAAGCATCTCGAAAGCCTCGCTGATCCTGAGGGTCTTTGAGCCCGGTGTACCAAAAGGCATTCACCAGAGTCAGCCTGTCTGTTTCATTTACAAAATGCTCTAGAACCCGCTTTGGATCGAAGAACCAGCCGTTTTTTTGCTGGGCATAGAACATATTGTTGCCGTCTACAAAAATAGAAAGTCGGTTAAGCGGTGGTGATGTCATAGGAATGTATAGAAGCTTAGGTTTAGATAATTAATAAGACTGAAAAATAGTTCGGAAAGAGCCGAACATTAAGAGAAAATATGGGATGGCTTTTATGGGATGGCTTTAGAGAGAACCCCGACTATACAGTTTCGACCTAACGTGCCAAGTTTTGATCAGAACGTATCAGACCTGCTTTCTGCGGAGAAGATAACAGCAAGAAGCTCCTGATAGAAATACGTAGCTGCGTATAGATGCTTAAGCGTTAACCGCTGATGAAGAAAAAAGAGAACGCTGTAGTGCGCATAATGTTTGAGTATGAAGCATAGATTAATAAGATAGAATGCACTGCCTATAAGCAACGAGTAGATAAAAATATTTGTGCTGTGAGTATGATGGAATATAGCGATTAGGTCTATTCTATGTAAAGTACAAAAAGGTACAAATTTGTACCGAGATAATAGTATACGCGTTTTTCTGATGAGTTAAGTGCGATTTGATACCGGCACCAATGGCATATAGTTGAATTTAGTTGAATTACGTACAACCAGCTTCAGAAACAGGTCTTTCCTGATAAAAAGAGTTCGCAGCAGTTATGCCCAGACTTGCTAAATCTAAATCTACTAATTCGCTTTCGGCCAATGACGTTACGGCTACGCTAACAACGAAAGATAAGCTAACCTCCTGGCGACGAGGTGTTGTTACAAAGTACTGGCGAATTGCACTCTCTGGTACCTGTGTTGCGATCGCGGCTACTGCTGTCGGGCTCAGTATCCCTATTATTGATCTGTGGGAGCGCCAGATGCAGAGCCTCTTTTTTGAGCTAAGAGGGCCTGTGGTACCGCCAGACGATGTTGTTATTTTGGCGATTGACGACGATTCGTTAGCACAAGGACAATACTATTTAGAAGATCCTGACCGATACGCATCGCTGCGACCGATAGAGTCTTGGCCGTGGCGACGGGAAGCCTATGCGATCGCAATTAAACGCCTTATCGAATCAGGGGCCAAAGCAGTTGCCATAGACGTGGTGTTTCCGCTGCCTAGCTACTACGGACAAGCCGACGATGAGGCCTTTACTGAAGTGCTCGAACGCTACGGCGAGCAGGTTGTATTAGCCGCTCAGTACAACACTATTATGCTGGCGCAAGGCCCGGTTCTAAAAGCTTCTCTTCCACTGGATCAGTTTCAAAATGCTGGTGTGCAAATTGGCTTTATCAACTTTCATAAAGAGCTTAATCGTCAGCAAATTCACCGTTTAGGTCAGGTGTTTTTAAGATCTCAAGAAGAGAACACTGCCGATCTTTCGAGCGCTTCTGCGACTATTTCGGATGATGAAAGCCCGTCGTTTTCAAGCTTTGCCCAGGCGACTCTAAAAGCTGCTGAAGAATCCTACAATACCGCTCCTCAGGAAAACATATTTTTCTATGGGCCAAATAAAACCTTTAAGCACGTCCCTTTCTGGCACGTGTTAGACGATGACCCTTGGCAAAATCAGCTAGGGAGCGGTGACTTCTTTAAAGGTAAAACCGTCGTCATTGGATCTACTGCGAAAATGCATCACGATTCTCATCCTGCGCCTTTCTCGGAAAGCCTGCTTTATCCTCAGTCGATGGCTGGTGTAGAGATATTGGCGAATACCATTGCGACGTTGGAACAAGACATCTCGCCGGATCGGCTGATTAAGCGACCTGCGGCCAATGCGCTATTGGTGCTGGCGCTGGGCCTTTCGGTGGCAGTACTGATGAACCGAACTCAAAAGCCGCTGTGGCGAGCCATGATCGCAGGCGGTGGATTTGGCACCTGGGCACTGGTTAGCTACGGTGCTTTTGTCGGTGCTCACACGGTGCTGATTACAGGGACACCGCTGATGGCGATCGCGGCGATGGGCCTGTTGGATTTTGGCGCAGGCTTTACGGTTGATAGATTCAGCCGCAAGCGCCTGCGTACGACCCTAGCTCGCTATGTCACCTCTCCTTTAGTCCAGGAAATCATTAGTCAGCAAGATGACTTTCAAGACCTGCTAGATGCAAATCGCGCTGACTTGATTGGAATGCTGTTGTGCGATCGCTATCGCATTATCAAAATTCTCGGCGCTGGTGGCTTTGGCGAAACATACCTGGCTCAAGACACTCTGCGTCCGGGCAACCCGGTTTGTGTCGTAAAGCAGCTCAAAATCATCAGCGACAATCCCAAAGCACACCGCTTGGCTAGGCGACTTTTTGAAGCAGAAGCGGTCGTACTCGGCAAACTCGGAGAGCATAGTCAAATCCCTCGACTGCTGGCCTACTTTGAAGTACAAGACTCCTTCTACTTAGTCCAAGAAATGATCGAAGGTCGATTGTTGCGTAAGCTGCTATCACGTAGCCGACCGATCTCGCAAAAAGCAGTGGTTCATCTGCTAAAAGATTTGCTACCCGTTGTGAGCTTCGTACACTCTCGAAACGTCATTCACCGTGATATCAAACCATCTAATATCATTCGTCGCAGATCAGATGGCCGCTACGTACTCATTGACTTTGGCGCGGTCAAAAATATTTCCAACAAGATAGCCGGTAGCGCAACGCAGATCACTTCAACAGTGGGCATTGGTACCCAAGGATACATGCCAAGCGAACAATCCGCTGGAATGCCTACCGTTCGCAGCGACATCTACGCGTTGGGAATAACGGCCATAGAAGCTTTAACTGGTAGGCCTCCCCATGCCCTACAGCGCAGTGAAGATGGTGAAATTATCTGGTCTCACACCATTGACGACATATCCCCAGCACTGTCTAGCATCATTAACAAAATGGTGCGCTACGACTTTAACAAGCGCTACCATTCCGCTGAAGCCGTTTTAAGTGATTTAGAGCAGCTCAATTACGAACAGCTAATCAACGCTACTCCACCGGCGAATCCCGGTTCCCAAAGCGTCCCCAACAAAACCCATCATCAGAGGACTAGACCCGGCGCAATCGATACTAATTCCGAGATAGACAAAACTCAGATCCTGCCTACAGATTGGCCTTATGATCTGTCTAATCAACCAGAAGATCCTTCGTAAGCTATACAAACTACGACCGTCTGTCTGAATTAGAGTGTTCAAAAACAAAAAGGAATTAGCCGTACACAACAGGACAACCAACTCTTTTTTTACAGCATCTGCGAGAAAGATTCTTTAGAGTAAAACCCTTTCCTCTAACGGTTCCGGCGGCTGTGGATTGGGATCGCTTTCTGTCGGATCATTTTCATCTATAGGACTGTTATCTTCCAGATTGTCGGAATTATCCAGAAGAGGACGAGGCGTAGGAACATCGTCTCCAATCTGCTCTGGTACATCTACCGGATTAAGTGTTCCATCTAGCGGCGTACCGCCGACTTCAGGTTCATCAAACGGAATACTACTATCAAAGCCCTCTATAATCGGAGGTTCTGTCGTCAAAGGCGATTCTACTGCTTCAGGCATAATTACAGTGTCAAGTACTGTCTCAGGTACCGTAGGTACACTATTGGGATTGGCTGGTATCACAGAACCTGGCGCAGCAAGCGGCGGCGTTACGTTGTCTATTACAGAGTTTGACGCCCTCGCGGGTACAGATCGTTCGGGCGTTTCTGCGGCTTCCGGTAGTACAAGCCCAGCGGGCGCTTCCGGTTGAACGAGAGGCACGCTGCTTTCACCAACGCCTTCTACACCCAATACTGGAATTAGCGTCGTAGACGGATCTAAGGTGGGGCCGCTAGGAAGTGTTGCAGGTACTGCAGCTTCTGGTGTTGGTTTGGACTCCAGCAGAATAGGTACTTCCGGATTCTCGCCATCTGCTGGCAAGAGGGGCACTACATCATCTACCGTAGGAGGAGATATAGACGGCGATTCAGCAGGTGGCTCAGTAGACGCGGGAGAGGATTCAGGTGGTGGCTCGGCAGTATCCTCGACTATAGAACCATCAACGGTGGGATCATTAACGGTTTCGGAATTAGGTTCAGCAGAACCAGACACTGGAGATTCTGGCCCCTCTTCAACAGTGGGATCTTTGGTCGTATCAGGTGTTTTGTCAGAATCTTCGGAGTCACTGTCTGTTAGCGGTCGTCGTCCATCTATACCTCCTAGAGAATCGCGATCATTAATAGGTGAATCGCCTGGGACAACAACATCTCTCGGCGCAGGTACATCATCTTGATTAGCCAGCGGCTTAGCGTCCACATTGGGACTTGAACTTTCTTCTGTGGGCTGCGCTGGTGTCGTCGGAACTAATTTACTTCCGCCGTCAGTGGCAGGTTGTGCGGATGAATCTACCAGTGGCGCAGCCAAATAGGCTTCTGCTGGCGTGCCCTTAAACTCCAGCTCTACAACGGGTTCTTCAGCCTCTGCAAGATCCTGTTCTGAAACAGTATCTTCAACCACATTTGATGTTGGCTCGGCACCTGAAACAGGTTTAAGCACATCGCCAGTAGATGGTTCCACAGCAGAACCTGCTGCGCCTGAACCAGTTCTATTTCCTGACCCTGCGGATACAGCGGCGGTATTCGTACCGCTAGCTGCTCCAGAACCAACCGTTCCAGTTGTTCCACTGGATTCTCCATTGGTAGATCCGCTAGCTGCACCTTCACCGTTCGACGTTTTTGGCTCGCGCTCATTATCAGTATTGGGTGCCGCATTACCTGAAGGTTCAGATCCATCTGGCGTCTTATTACCAGCATCCGTATTTGATACGGGTGCATCTGCCTCTGGGCGACTGAATGAAGATGGATTTTCAATGACGCCTGCACCGTTACTCGGCAGCGGCGCTTGCTTAGAGATCGCTTCTCTAATTTCTTGGCGTACTCCATCTAGCGCGTCATCGCCGGTTGAGGTGCTATCTTGCTCGTAGTTGAACCCTTCGGCTAAGCCACTACTTTCCCAAAAAAGCGCACTGTCAAATCGATACAGCTCTGTGATCTGACCGCCTTCAATAACACCAATTTCGTTGGCTTGGAGCGCCTGCTGCTCAGTACCATCCCGGTTGAATAGCACCATTGGGCCTTCAGGATTGTCCGTAAGCGCGCCCACGATGGTGGTGTCTGTCTCGGGGATGTAGCGGACAAAAAGCGCCGATCCTTGAATGCCAGTGACAGCGTTTGGCGTTTGGATAGTGCTTCGGCCTTTACCGGGGGGAATAAGGAGTAGCACGGTGCCGTTAGTAAGCTGAAAGTTCCGGGTGTTAGGTGTAAATCGGAAGGTGGCTCTTTCGCCGATTCGGGCCAGAGAGTTGTCGTTAAAGCGAAGTTCTGCGCGCGATTGCCGCATGGTTCTGAGCGAATCGCCAATTTGTAAAATGTCAGAAATTTGTGCACGCCGAGCACTTTCAGATGCGGGTAATAGCTGTACGCGATTGCGTAAAAAGTCTACTCTTGCCCATCGCAGTGCTTCGGGTTCGGCGTCGTTGGCGATCGCCTGATAGGGGGCAAAAAAAAGACCTAGTAGGCCAAGTGCTACCGGTAGCACCCTAAAAGAGCGTTTTTGTTTTAAAGGATACCCAGTCATAGGTTCTATACGTAAAAAAACTAGCCAGAAGGCACGACTTGTCAGTAGGATGACTACATCTAGAAAAGTTAATGTAAATGTCAAGCCTGATGTGCTGTGCGCTGACTTTCTATGTAGATTTGGGGTAGCAACTTAAGCCGAAATGAAAAGGCAACCGGCCAGTGGTATCGATAAGCACGCCACACAAAAGGCCCTGCAGCAAAGCCCAGAGCCGTATATCGTAGCCCTAACAAATTCAAAGAACGGGT
>JBHYED010000016.1:0-105517 GCA_051860365.1 Phormidesmis sp. | reverse complement strand
CAACAACTGTTACGAGATATCGAGACAGTTGTTTGTACCCGTGATCCGTCAGTTCATCTTGGAAAATCTGACTGCCTCCACGTTTGCCTCACAACATCGGGGCATATCTGTCAATGCGTAACTCCTATATTATAAGCTCGGCGCTGCTGCAGGCGCGAAAAAAGAAACTAAGTGATGGCATCAAGTTGGGATAGGTCGTGTACGCCCTGTCGGGAAATTTACGAGCAGCGGTAAACTTATCGTCCGTTCATAACAGATGTGGTGGCGTTAAATGTCTAATATTATTTAACCTGGGCTCATTTTGTTTAAAGGCCTATATGAGCAAACTAGTAGCACGCCGATAAAGGAGCACGTTCGTTTTCATGGTTAAGGCTGATGGGCGGATCTCTAAAAAGATTTCGGAGCTGTGGGCGCTGAGCGATCGCCCCGTGCCTCAGAAAGGTCGCCGTAAGCATATTGCCGAGGCCGATAACATAATCTACCACTCGGCTATGGCGGTTTTGCTGGGCGGGCAAGTGATGCATCGTTTAGCAAGAGGTCGTCTGGGCCAACGCCAAATTATGGATCATCTAATGTCGGCTGGGCCTCGCTGCTTTGCGCCTGTTGTCCTCACCAATGTGGCCGCAGGCATTATTTTCGCGATTCAGTCAGCGCGTGAAATGGCTCTTTTTGGCTCTATGGGCGGTTTTGGCGGTGTCTTTGCTGCTGCTTATTGTCGAGAGCTAGCGCCACTACTAACAGCAGGTGTGCTGGCCTGTCAGGTGGGCTCAGCCTTTGCCGCTGAAATCGCTTCGATGAAGCTGACACAGCAAATTGATGCGCTCAAAATGCTGCGCACCGATCCGATTGACTATTTGGTGGTGCCTCGTGTTGTCGCCTGCGGCATTATGCTGCCGATACTGACGGTGCTTGCGTTGTTTTGTGGCGTGGCAGGTGGTGGCATTATCACCACCACCGTCTACGACCTGACGATGGTGAGCTTTTTAGACGGTGTACGGCTTCACCTAAGCGTGTCAGATGTGCTGACAATTATGGCAAAGTCCGTGCTCTTTGGTGGCGTCATTGCAGTGGCTAGCTGTAGCCGAGGGCTGACGGCGGCGCTTCATGGTCGCGGCGTCGGTGAGTCTGCAACGGCTGCTGTGGTGACAGCCTGGGTTGCTTTATTTTCAATTGACCTGATGCTGGCCAGCTTGGCGCTCTTTCAAATGATGCATTAGACCCGCAAAATCTATAGATTAAAAGACCGTCATCTTACGGTCATGTGCCCGTCATACTAAAGCCACATGCATCCTTCACCATAAATTTTAGGAGTGATACGCTCCTCACACCTTGCTACCGATATTGCACCGCTCGTAAACGTTTTGTTTTGGGCTTTGATGCGATGTCGGTTTTCTTTTAGCCGTCAAACTGCTGCGTGTAAAACTGTGCGTATCGCCCCTTTTTCGCTAACAGCTCAGGATGTGTTCCCGACTCTAAAATTTTGCCCTTTTCTAAAAAGAGAATGCGGTCGGCCTGACGTACGGTGCTGAGCCGATGCGCAATGATAAATACCGTCCTATTTTCCATTGCGCGTTCTAACGCCTCTTGAACGAGGGCTTCTGATTCTGGATCGAGGGCGCTGGTGGCTTCATCGAGAATGAGGATGCGTGGATTAAGGAGGATGGCACGAGCGATCGCAATCCTTTGCCGCTGCCCGCCAGAAAAATTGGTTCCTCGCTCGCCTACCCAGGTGTGATAGCCCTGTGAAAACTGACTGATAAACTCATGCGCGTTCGCAACTTTGGCAGCAGATTCAATTGCCGCATAGTCCAGCTCAGTTTGCCCGTAAGCAATATTCTGTGCCACCGTGCCCGAAAACAACGTGGTCTCTTGAGGCACAATGCCAATCTGATGGCGCAGGCTCCGAATGGTAACCGTTTTAATATCGATGCCATCAACGAATACTTGGCCTATCTGCGGATCGTAAAAGCGAGCCAGTAGATTGACAATCGTTGTCTTACCAGCTCCCGAAGGCCCCACTAGCGCAACCACCTCACCTGGCTGAACTACCAGGTTTAAATCTTTCAAGATCAGCGCGTCGTCGTAGCTGAAGCTGATGTGACGGTAGTTCACCTGGCCTGTAATAGCTGGCAGTGATTTTGCATTTGGTGCTTCTATGAGCGTTGGCTGTAGGTGCATCAGCTCAAACACGCGTTCTGTTGAAGCTTCTGTTTGTTTATAGAGATTGTAGTGCTGTGTTGCCAGGTCAATAGGTGCAATTAGCAGCGCGACTGCTGTGAGAAACGCGACAAAGTTCTCTGGCGTCAGATTTCCTAGAGAAATTTGCCAAGCACCGACTAAAAACAACAGCATGATACTTACGGCTTGCAAAAAGCCGACGACCGGAAACTGAATAGCGGTAACATGCTCGGCTTTGTATTTTGCGTCTCGATTGCGCTTAGCTTCCTGAGAAAATCTCTCTACCTCGTAATCTTGTGCAGCAAATGCCTGCACAATTCGGATACTGCCAAACACCTCTGTGAGCAGCGACGACAGGTTAGAAATTTCACTCTGGCTCTTGCGAGAGAGTATCAGCAGCCGCTGACCAAAGAACCCAATCAGCAGTGCCATCAGCGGCGCAACAATCAGACCTGTTAGCGATAGCTGCCAGTTGAGATACAGGATATAGCCCATCAGCACAACAATTTGCAGCACGCAGGCAATGAACTGCTGAGACATTTTGGCGATGACTTCACCCATTCGCTCGGTATCTTCAGTGAGCCGGTAGGTCAGATCGCCGGTTTTTGCATTTGCAAAGTAGTCAATTCCAAGGTTGTGGAGATTGGCATACACGCCTTTTCGCACGGCTAAAACAATATTTTGAGAGGTTTCAATGGCCCCTACTCGCTCGCCGTACAAGAAGATGTTTTGCACGGTGAAGTCAATAATCGCTAAGCCTAGCCAATAGGCGGTTTGCTGCACGTTTCCTTGTCCAATGGCGCTGGTCGCTTCCTTTGCCAAATACGGCAAAACCGGCACTGTCGCGACGTATCCCAGCACGCATACTAAGGTGCGAGCCAGCGATCGCCACTCTTTCTTTAAAAATGGCCGCAGATGTCGGTAGCTAGAGTGTTCTTTTACAGCGCTTTTCACAAGTTGTTTGGTTTAGTTTCTTTTCTATGTCAGGGTTTTCTATGTCAGCGTTTCTTCTTTGCCCATGGCCTTATCCATGTGTTGCAAAATTGAATTTGCAATTCGAGCCGATGCTCCGAACGGCCCAAACCGCTGCCGCCCGTTCTCTGCACAGGCTTTCAGATAGTCCTTGTTCTTCAGCGTTTTCACAGCACAATCAGCGGCCTCTTTTAAAATTGCAGGCGTTGCAGGCGCTGTTCCAATTGTTTGTACCGACAGCCCTAGTAATCGTTGCTGCGCCTCTGCAAACGCATAGGTAAATTGAGGCCCTGGCCCAGCAATCTGCACGATGGGCTTCCCGATGGCCATCGCATGGTTCACGGCTAGTCCTGCCATACCTAGTACCAAATTAGTCCGATAGGCAATATCGCTAAATGCATCTTGATAGCACAAAATGTCGGTGCCTTGAGGATAGGCGCGGGTGCCTATATAGCTGAGCTTTATCCAGTCGGCCTGGTCGGTGTTAGAACCTGCTCGCTGGTGTTCTATGTGCCAGTCGGGCATCCAATTAGGGCTAGATGCGGCAGCGACGACGGCTTTAAATACGTTGGGCACTAGCGCGGCTCTGAACTTAATCGCTGGATTTAGCTGGGCAATCTCTAGCGATAGCTGCATTTCTAACTGGAGGTTTCCGACTGCTTCAGGCGGGCGCGATCCGGGCAGCAGCCCAATCATGATGTCTTTGCCTGCTAGCTGTAAGTTTTTGCCAGTGGGCTTTAGCCGATCCAAAGCCGGAATGCCGCCGAAGTGAATTTTTGGAAGACCTTGCTCGGTTAAGTCTTTAGCGGTGTCAGTGTCGCGGGTGAAGACGGCCTTGCATCGTTCAGACCTAATGGCATTGCGCAGCACAAAGTCTGTTTTGAGGCTGCCTTCGTAAGTGGACGAAAGCGGAGAAATAAAAGAGACAAAAGGTTTACCACTTAACCAGGCAAAGGTCTGTCCTACCGCGTCACCAGTAGCCGCAACAAAGTCTACGTTTTCTGTTTTCACATACTGTTTCATGGCCTTGTACTGCTTCCAGGTCATCGTCAGCAGGCCAGCTCGAATGTCGTCAATGAGCTTCAGACGGTTCATGAAGGTAAATCCGCCAGAGGGTACCAAGTAAGTGGGGCCAATGATAGGCACGCCGATTTTTTGGTAGTCGTTGCCATAGCCCACGATTGGCAGTGCGGCAATGTCTAGCTCAGGGCGAATTGCCCGCAGCGTTCTAATAATGTGCGAGGAATGATTGTCTTCACCGTGGCCGTTGCTGATGTATAGAAGTTTTTGAGCCATATGCGTTTGGCCACTAGAGTCTCTAGTGGTCACAGCGGTAATCGATGCGTCAAGCCTGAATGAAATCTGAGTTAAAGTCCATCGTACCTTGCGCTGGGTGCGTCGTTTTTGGGTGGTCTGCCTCCTTTGATATAAGCAGTCAACTGCTACAAGAGGGGTTGTCAATTTAGGGCGCAAGTGCGTAGCTTTAGAGGAAAATGATTTCAACTCGTCTTAATACTTGCGATTTTATGGCTACTTCTCTGTTTTTACGTCGTTATACTGCGGGCGCATTGAGCGTCTTAATAGCTGCGATTTCTTTACCTTTTAGCAGTGGCAGACAAGCGATCGCACAAATTTCTGAAGCGCCTAGAAGTATTGACGAAACGGTTGAGTGTGAGCTGCTAATTGTGGGCGGTGGTTTGTCTGGAACCTCTACGGCGTACGAGAGCCTGCTCGCGGGTCGCACAGTGTGTATGACTGAGCTGACAGACTGGGTGGGTGGACAAATTTCTTCGCAGGGGACGTCTGCTTTGGATGAAGCGAGAAAGCAGCGATCGCTCCTCTTTTACGCAGAAGGCTACAAAGCCCTGCGCCAGCGGATTGAAAAATTCTACGGCGAGCTTAACTCCGGCGACTGCTGGGTGAGCGTCTCCTGTTTTCTACCTCGCGATGCCGACACGATTTTGACCAATATGCTCAAAGACGCGGCCAAAGAAGGCGGCGGTACGCTCAAATGGTTTCCCTCTACGGTGGTGAAAGACCTGCAAATCAGTGCGGACGGTCGGATGATTGATGGCGCGATCGCCATCCAGCACACCCCCGCTCCTGGCGAGCCTCCACTGAACACCAAGCTGCTCTCCGAAACCCTTATCGACAGCTATAGCTACGAAGATTCTGACCAGTTCACCAAAAAAATCATTCAGTTCACGCCGCCCTCTCGTCGGTCAAACAACACACCAGAAGGCCCCGCCGATTGGTACGTCGTCGAAGCCACCGAAACCGGCGAAGTGATTGCCCTTTCTGGCGTCCCTTATCAGCTTGGCCTAGATCCCCGCTCCCACCTAAATCCCTCCTCCCCCACTGAAACACGTGATCCTTACTGCGTTCAAGGCTTCACCTATACCTTCGGTATGGAGCGCACCGCCACCCCTCAGCCCCAGCCAGAACCCGCCTACTATCAGCAGTACGCCCCCATCTTTAGCTACGAGCGCCCCCGCGATAGCAACGACTATTTTGACTACGTTTTCACCTACCGCCGGATCGCTGCCCCTGACCCTCGGCCCGAGGGCAAGCAGTTTGGCGTCTCCAAAGTCGCCCCCGGCGATATCTCTATGCAAAACTGGACGTGGGGGAACGACTACCGCCCTGGTACTGCCGAAGACAATCTCATCTACAGTGCACAGCAGCTAGCGTCTTCAGGGCAGCTACAGCCCGGCGGCTGGTTGGGTGGCCTGCGAGTAGACGCTCTGCGTAAAGCCGAAGAAAACGCCTACAGCTACTACCACTGGCTCACCACTGGCGATACCGACTCTCAGCTAGGCCCTGGTGTCAAAGAACCCAACCCTAACCACATATTCATTTCAGGTTTAGACGCCCCGATGGGCACCGCACACGGTCTGTCCAAATTTCCTTACATTCGTGAAGCTCGCCGCGCCGTTGGCAGACCCAGCTATGCCTATCCACAGGGCTTCATGATCAACGAAATTGATATCTCCCGCGCCGACTACCGAGACGAGTACTATAAAACGTCTCTCGGCCCAACTCGTTACCAAGAACTGTGGTATGCCTTAGCTGGGCTTAACACGGCTAGCGCTATTGATAATAAAGTGCCGCCTGCTGATATTGCTCGCCGCACCCGTTCTACCATTTACCCTGACTCAGTTGGGATTGCCCAGTACGCCATCGACTTCCACCCCTGCCTCACACTGTCTCCGCCTGAAACCCCCGGCAACACAGAGTATGAGAACATCCGTAAAGCTCACGGTCAAGCCTATCCTGGTCAGATTCCGCTGCGCGCCATGATTCCGCAAAACATCGATAATATGATCATTGCGGGTAAAACCATCGCCACTAGCAACATTGCCGCCGCTGCCTACCGTGTGCACTCTTTTGAGTGGTCAGCGGGTGCTGCTGCCGGCACTACTATCGACTTTGCACTGAGTAATGGCGTTTTGCCCTACGAGCTGGTGGATGATTTACCTTCCCGCGAGCCCATGCTAGAACAGCTTCAGCAACGGCTCAATGCAAATGGCAACCCTACGGCTTTTCCTAACACGTCTATCTTCAATCTTGACTGGGAGGAGTGGCGCGTCTGGTAGCGCCTTCATCTATTTTATGAGTTTCCAGACTGCTGGAAGCTCGTAAAATAATACCTTTGGACGATATTGAGACAATCGCATTAAGAAATATCTAGCACCTCCACTATTCTTCAAGTCTTAGCTTCAAGCCCCTTGGCATCGGCGCTCTCTTCATTTGTTCTGTTCTATAGAAGCGTTATAACCAATGCTCTTGTAGCGCTTCCGTCCGTACAGAAGCCCCTCGTAGCTGATTGTAAAACTGAGTCATAAAGCTTAGGGTGCCTTCGTCGATATTGCTCAAAGAGAGTTTTTTATTCTACATTTGAATAAGAGAGAGTTTTTTTATTCAAATACTGACTGATCGTTATCTCCATCAGTCAGTAAATATTGCTCAATAAGCTTATTTTCTAAGAGCCATTGAGACTGTTGTAAACTAAGAGTTTCTCAGGCGAAACGTTTGACCTTTTGACCTATGGAGATTTCGGATAGCTGGCAAAATTGGTTGTTTACGGTAACCTACCTCTCCTTCACTGTGTTTGTTATCTGGCAAGTGATTAAGCCGCGCCAGCAGTAGTGTGAGCGCTTGTGCCATTTGGGTTGCGTAATCTCAAGTGCTGACCATGCGGGCGGCTGGTAATATAAAAAGCTACCACAAGCGCAGAGACACAGAAGGCTTAACAGGGGCCAGCCGAAATGCTGAAACGGTTTATGACTTGGCTACTACGTCGATTGCAAGGACTCATGAGTGCGCTGAACGGAAAGCGCACCGACTCGCGTTCAGCCAACCAAGACTTTCGTAATGATTCCGATCAGGCTTCTGATCGAACGACCGGCCAAGTCGCTGGCAATCGTGAAAGTGGCGATCGCATGGGCGAGGCCTCTTCCTCAGCGAATAAAACGCAATCGATAGATACATCACGCCCTACGGTTTCTGTCGTAGAACACCTGCCGAACAAGCTACCTACCGAACCAAGTGCTGATCCCATAAAAGATCTGCCCGATGCCGGACTGACAGAGCCGGATACCCATAGGCGTTTAGACGCAGCGGCAGCCGCACCCCCTACTATTGAAACGGTAACGCCCAGCTTTCCAACTAATGTCTCTGAGTTACTGAGTTCTCCTACTCAGCCCGATGAGTCATTTTCTCAAGGTGAGATTCCACTAGCGCCCGATGCAGAAGACATCATGACGCCTGAAACATCTGTTCGGGGCTGGAAAAAAGTCGCAGATGATAATCAGCTTCCAGGCATTCATGATGTCCTTCCTGCCGTAGAGCCAACGATTTCTGATGAACCTGTCAAGGCTCAACCAAAGCCTAAATTGCTAGCAGAGCCTGAAGAGTTAGAACCTTCTCCAGTTCCTAGTCAGCCGCCAGCTACAGAGCAGGCTGTTTTATTCAGCTTCGACATTACCGAGCGTGCAGCAGATGGGCAAGGTGATGAACCACTAGCTGAAGAATCGAGCGATGAGAACTTGACAGCGCGTTCTACTAAGGACGCGCCCACTTCCAAAGTCGAAACGCTGCCTTACCCTTGGTCTTTGCTGGTTCCTGAAGCAAAGCAACAGACGACAGAAGATATTCCACTTCAGACAGTAGCGCAGCCCGACGAGGTTGCTGATGTGGAATCTAAAACCATTGAGGCGACTGAGCTGACAAAGGCGATCGCTCCAAACGATCAGCCAAATGACCAGTCAGACGACCGGCCCGTCAAAAACGGCATTGTCAAGCTGCTGTTTACCCTTAAAGAAGGCAACTATCACGGCTACATTGCTCCAGATGACGGCTCTAAAGACATTCTCTTTCACCAAAAATATATTAACGCGGATGTTTTCGCTCACTTAGAGCGCGGTATCTCGGTGTCGGCTTCTGTTAAGTACCTTGAGGGCAAGGCGTACGCGACCCGAGTGGATTTGCTTTAGCAACCAATCACTACGGTTAGAAATACGGTCAGAGGAAAAGCTTATAGGCTGGGTTGTCGCTCTCGTTCCAATAGCGATAGCCCAGCGTCTTTAGAAAGGCTTCCCATTGAACCATCTCCTGAGGCGGCACCTGCATCCCCACTACAATTCTGCCGTAGTCCGCGCCGTGGTTGCGATAGTGAAACAGACTAATGTTCCAGTTAGGACTCATTGCCGTGACAAAATTTGTGAGTGCGCCCGGTCTTTCTGGAAACTCAAAGCGGTAAAGCAGCTCATGGTTAGCTAAAAGCGATTTGCCGCCGACCATATGCCGCAGGTGCATTTTGGTCAGCTCATCGTCTGTCAGGTTGAGTGCTTCAAAACCGCTGGCTTGGAACCGCTGCTCTATTTTGTTGACATCTGCCCTGCCCTTCACCTTAATGCCCACGAAAATGCGAGCCTGATTTTCATCGGCAATGCGATAGTTGAACTCGCTGATGCTGTGATTATCTAGCGTGTCACAAAATTTGCCGAGGCTCCCAGGCTGTTCTGGAATGGTCACCGCAAATACGGCTTCTCGTCCTTCGCCAAGTTCAGCCCGTTCCGATACGAAGCGCAGCCGGTCGAAGTTCATGTTGGCTCCGCAGGCAATCGCAACTAGCGTCTTATCTTCAATCCCTTCTCTGGCCACATAGGCTTTGGCCCCTGCGATCGCTAACGCCCCCGCCGGCTCCAAAATCGAGCGCGTATCTTCAAAGACATCCTTGATCGCCGCGCAAGTATCATCTGTACTCACCAAAATCACTTCATCTACATACTGCTGACAAAGGCGAAACGTTTCTTCTCCCACCTGCCGCACCGCCACACCATCCGCAAACAGACCCACTTGCTGCAAATTAACGCGGCTTCCCTTCGCTAAAGACTGACTCATCGCATCCGAATCAACCGGCTCTACGCCAATAATTTTAGTGTCAGGTCGCAACCGTTTGATATAAGCTGCCACACCCGAAATCAAACCGCCGCCACCGATCGCGACAAAAACGGCATGAATCGGCTGTTGGCACTGCCTCAAAATCTCCATGCCAATTGTCCCCTGACCGGCAATCACATCAGGATCGTCAAACGGATGAATGAACGTCAGGCCTTTTTCAGCTTCTATTTTACGGGCGTGGGCACAAGCATCATCGTAGCTATCGCCATGTAAGACAACGCTGCCGCCGCCTGCTTTCACCGCATCCACCTTGACCTGCGGTGTGGTCACTGGCATCACAATAATGGCCGTCGTGCCTAATTTCTGTGCAGCAAGCGCCACCCCTTGGGCATGATTGCCCGCAGAGGCTGCAATCACGCCGCATTCTAGTAATTCTGGGGAAAGCTGAGCCATTTTGTTATAGGCTCCACGCAGCTTAAACGAAAACACAGACTGTACGTCTTCCCGTTTAAGCAGTACCTCGTTATCTAATTTCTCTGACAGCCGAGGTGCTTTCTCCAAAGGCGTTTCCTGAGCCACGTCATAAACGCGAGCTTTAAGAATGCGTTCTAAGTAATCAGAATGGGTCACGGCTTAATAGTAAAAGTGAAAAGGTTATTTCCTACTTTACGCCTTTAGACCCGCACCTTTTAGTCAAACAGCCCAGAGCAAACACCCCTTTGAAGCTTTAGAGGGGGCACTTGCTCGCACTAAAGCGTATTCAACGTTTTCAGGCTATTTACGCATAGGCTTGCAATTCCTGACTTGGGCACCCTGTAGATATTGCCTGAAAGTCTTTTGCTTAAGATGTTTTCACAGCCTAGATATCAAATACAGAACGGGCGCCAACTCTTAGCTTTGGGCGTAGGAATTGCGGGTGCTATTTCAGTAGCTTCTGGTTTAGGTGTGTTTGAAGGATTTGAGATACGAGCTTTAGATCAATTTTTTAAAGCGCGATCGTCAGCAGCTTATTCTGATGAGCGCGTCTTGGTCATCACCATTGGGAAGAAAGACATTTCTGCGGTCGGTAGCTGGCCTATGCCTGACGATGCTTTAGCTGAGCTGGTGCAGAAGATTCAGGTTCATGACCCTGCCAGTATTGGTATAGATCTTTACCGAAATGTGCAAATCGAACCAGGTTCTGAAGAGCTGAATAAAACGTTTGCGTCAGCCCGCAATATTATTGGCATTGAGCGAGTGATTGGAGAGGCTGTTGCACCTCATCCTGTTTTATCAGCGCTAGGACAGACGGGCTCTTCTGATTTGGTCTTGGATGACGATGGCAAGATTCGGCGTGGCCTACTTTCGGTGATTGCGCCGAATGGTGAGGTTAAAGAAACGCTGGCTGCCGTTTTGGCATTGGACTATTTGTCTGACTTGGATATTCATCCTGTGCCTGTGGGTGATAGTGAACTGTTATTTCAGTTGGGAGAGGGCCGGGTCAGACGATTTGAGAAGCATGATGGTGGCTATGTGGGTACCGATGCAGGTGGCTTTCAGGTTTTGATGAACTATCGTCAAAGTTGTGAGAACTTTGACTCAATACCAATGTCTGCAGTTCTAGCAGGAGCGCTGACAGATGAAATGGTACAGGGCCGCATTGTCCTAGTCGGTGCAACGGCTGTGAGCACGAATGATTGGTTCGATACGCCTATAGGCGGCGATCAGGTTGCAGGCGTTTATATTCACGCCCATATGATCAGCCAGCTCTTAGATTTGGCCTTAGAAGGTAAGCCGCTTTTAAGAACGCTGCCAATCTATGTAGAGTTTTTGTGGACAGTATTGTGGGTTGCAGCCAGCGTTTTAATGACTCGTGCTGTGCTGTATAGCAAGTCGCTGAAGTCGGGAGTTTCTGCTCGGCAGCTAGTGACCAGGCTGTTTGGATTGAGCGGTGGACTTTTTGGTGTTTCATATGGATTGTTTTTAGCGAGCTGGTGGCTACCCGTTGCGCTGCCGATGGTGTCTATGATGGCTACGGTAACGTTAGGGGTTATTGGTCGTAATCAGCAGCTACAGAACTTAGCGGCTTTTGATGAGCTGACACAGGTGGCTAATCGTCGCTATTTTGAGCAGCATTTGGCTGAGTCAATTAAGACAAATCAGCAGCTTTCGCTGATTCTCTGTGACGTTGATTATTTTAAGCCGTTTAATGATCTGTATGGCTATCCGGCAGGCGATCGCTGCCTGCAACAGGTCGCCCATGCCCTCCGACTAGCTGTCCGAGATTCTGATTTGGTGGCTCGCTATGGCGGAGAAAAATTTGTGATTATTTTACCTAATGCTGATAGTGAAACAGCCGCTACGGTGGTCGCTAGAATTCAGCAGCAGGTTAATAAATTAGAGATTACCCATGAGGGCTCTCAGGTAAGTTCTTGGGTAACCCTTAGCTATGGCGTTGCTAATGTGACTGTGCCTGATTTTGTACTGCTACCACTGCGGCTAATCGAGCACGCAGATCAGGCCTTATCTGAAGCGAAGCAAGCTGGGCGAAATCGTGTGATGATGAGCCAGTGGCAGAGCCTTAAGGAAAGCGGGGCTTATCCCAATGAGATCGCTTAAGAGCTGTTGACATTACGCTATGACTTCCATCGTTCGAGACTTTTGCCCTGGTGATATTGAAGCGCTAACGGCACTTTACAACCGATACATTGAAGAGACGACAATTACGTTTGATTTGCACCCCTTTACGGTGAAGCAAAGGCAGGAAGGATGGATGAGCCACTACGCAACGACGGGTCGCTATCGCCTGCTAGTGGCTGAGCGCGACGGTCAAGTTTTAGGGTATGCCAGTAGCAGCCAGCTACGCGTGAAAGCAGCGTACGACACTTCTGTAGAAACCAGTATTTATTTAACCGCTGAAGCTCAGCGCTGTGGCGTAGGGAGCCGTCTTTATCAGGCGTTGTTTGAAGTCCTTAGCTATGAAGATGTGCACAGAGCCTATGCAGGGATTACGTTGCCGAACGATCCCTCGGTTGCCATTCATCGGAAATTTGAATTTAAGCAGGTGGGTTTGTTTAAGGAGGTTGGGCGTAAGTTTGGCCAGTATTGGGATGTCGCTTGGTTTGAGAAAGGATTGTCCTCATTGTAAAAAAACCTCGACGATGTTCTCAAATCGCCGAGGGCTATAGGGAGTGTAAACACTTGAACTTAGGAGAGACTCAAGCTCTGACTTAGAACTGGGAGTTAGAACTGGTAGCCAACGCCAGCCGTGAAGCCGACTTCATCATTGTCAGCAAACGGGGAGTAGTTAACAGAGGCGTTTGCGACGTAGTTGTTGGCAAAGCGATAGTCTGTACCGGCTACCAGTGCGAATTCAACGTCGCTGTCGTCACCGATACTGCCTGCCACACCACCGCCTACGAAAGGATTGAAAGTAGCACGACCGCTACCGACAGCGAAGTCGTAGGTAACAGGAACGAGGTAAGAGACATCTTCAGCGTCGTCGAAGTCGAAGTCTGTTGCAATTTCAGGGCGAATGGAGATGTTGTTATAGAGTGAGAATTTGCTGTTGACTGCAAAACCGTCGTCGCTGCCAGCGATGCCGACGTAGTTGTAGGCAGTCGATTCTGGAGCGGTGCGAATAAGCTGAGCGTTAGCGTCGAAGGGGACTGCGAGTAGGGCAGCAGCAGCGATCGCAACAGTAGCAGACAGGCGAGTGAATAGAGATTTCATGGAAGTATCCTCAAAAGGTGGTTGGTTTTATTAGCTTGTAAGCGGTGACGAATGCTAGATTTGCTTGGCGGGCTTAGAATTGGTAGCCAACGCCAGCCGTGAAGCCGACTTCATCATTGTCAGCAAACGGAGAGTAGTTAACAGAGGCGTTTGCAACGTAGTTGTTGGCAAAGCGATAGTCGGTGCCAGCAACGAGTGCGAATTCAACGTCGCTGTCGTCACCAATACTGCCTGCCACACCGCCGCCTACGAAGGGATTGAAGGTAGCACGACCGCTGCCAACAGTGAAATCGTAAGTGATAGGAACGAGATAAGAGACATCTTCAGCGTCGTCGAAGTCAAAGTCAGTTGCGATTTCAGGACGAATGGAGACATTATCGAAAACGGAGAACTTACTATTCACTGCAAAACCGTCGTCGCTGCCAGCGATGCCGACGTAGTTGTAGTTAGAGATATCAGGAGTGTTGCGGATAACTTGAGCCTGAGCGCTGAAGGGAACTGTTAGAAGAACAGCAGCAGCAAGACCAAGGGTAGTCCAAATACGAGAAAGTTTCATGGAAGTGTCCTCAAAAGGTGTTGAATAAACAACGGGGAAACGTTGTCGGAGTGAATTTGGAACTTCTGTGGCCTCTACGCTTTTATAGTGGACTTTTGTCTGGCTTGTTAGGGCCGCAGCACGTAAAAAGGAGAAGGTTTAAGAAGGGTGCGAGGGGGAGTGTTGTTTGGGTGAGAACCCTTTGCTCGTTTCGCATGTTTAAGTTGTATCGTTTGGAGCAAGTGACTGAATGGTAGTCGGGGACACTTTGTATGGGTGGACTAGTAAATATCTCTGTCAATGGACGTAAACTCGTTGTTTCGTAGTGTGCCAGTTGGGCGTAATGGCTTGTGCGTACGGGGCTAAATGGTGGCAGTGAAACGTTGTAGAGGAGAACGTTATGGATAAATTGGTGAAAAGCGCTAACGGCTGCAGTCATGGATTCCTTGATTCCCGTCTATTCGTGGCCCTGAGTACAAATTTTGAGTACAAATTTTCACTTAGCCCTTAACCGGAGGGTCACGATCAGGGAGAATAGAGGTATTAACTTTTTCAAAGCCTCTTTTAAGACATCGCTCCATTTGCGCTGACGTTTTGTAGCTTTGAAGTGTAGAGACACATATAGGACACCGCTCCATGACAGCAACCCAAGCTAAGCCTAAAGCAACTTTTCCCATTGACTTGAGCGCATACAAGCGCATCAAGCTCGATCCTTCTACCAACAAGCTAACTGACGACCAGCGCGAGGCTTTGAAGGCGAATATCCAGCTTTGCCGCGAAGCCATTGTATTTTTCACCGCAACAGGTGGAGCGCGGGGCGTAGGCGGACATACTGGCGGACCTTACGATACGGTGCCTGAAGTGATGATCTTAGATGCGCTGTTTCGGGGCGGCGAAGATCAGTTTGTGCCTATCTTTTTTGATGAAGCGGGCCACCGGGTCGGTACTCAGTACTTGATGAGTACGCTGAATGGCGACTTGCCTGCTGAGGAGCTAATGAAGTATCGTGCAGCCGATTCTAAGCTGCCGGGCCACCCTGAGCTGGGTTTGACGCCGGGTGTGAAGTTTAGCTCGGGCCGGTTGGGTCATATGTGGCCGTTTGTGAACGGTGTGGCGATCGCGAATCCTGGTAAAACCACCTTCATCCTCGGCTCTGATGGCGCGCAGCAGGAAGGCGATGATGCTGAAGCCGCTCGCTTGGCCGTTGCACAGGGCATCAACGTCAAGCTGATTATTGATGACAATGACGTCACGATTGCGGGTCATCCTTCTGAGTACCTGAAGGGCTACAGCGTGCAGAAGACGCTAGAAGGCCACGGCCTGAAGGTGCTGGTGAATGATGGTGAGGATATTGACGCGCTGTATGCAAATATCTGTGAGGCGATCGCTACCGATGGCCCCATCGCAGTCATCTGTAAGCGCCCTATGACCGTCGGCATTGAAGGACTAGAAGGGACTACTCACGGCCACGACGTGATCCCTACAGACTTAGCCATTAAGTACCTTGAAAAGCACGGTCGCCAGGAAGCCGCTGACTACCTCAAGAATATTGAGAAGCAGCCACACAGCTACGACTTCCAGGGCTCTAGCGATGAACTAGGCTCTAACCGCAACGTCTTTGGCCAGGTAGCTGTAGAAGTGATGGGCCGCATGAGCGACGCTGAGCGCAAAGAGAAGGTGCTCGTAGTTGACTGTGATTTGGAAGGCTCCTGCGGCCTTAACCACATTCACAAGGCGTACCCTGAAATCTTTATCAGCGGTGGCATCATGGAGCGGGGTAACCTCTCTGCGGCGGCTGGTTTTGGTATGGCTGAAGGCAAGCAAGGTATTTTTGCAACCTTCAGTGCGTTTTTAGAAATGTGTATCTCTGAGCTGACAATGGCGCGGTTGAATAAAGCAAACCTCCTCTGTCACTTCTCCCATTCGGGAATTGATGACATGGCCGACAACACCTGCCACTTCGGTATCAACAATATGTTTGCCGATAACGGCCTAGATGATGGCTACGAGACGCGCTTGTACTTCCCTGCTGATGCGAATCAGATGAAGGCTTGTGTAGAAAAGATTTTCCACATGCCTGGACTTCGCTTCATCTTTTCAACGCGGGCTAAGGTGCCCATGCTGAATGATGCGGATGGCAAAACGCTGTATGCAGACGGCTACGAATTTGTACCTGGTAAGGACGATGTGGTTCGTGAAGGCACTGACGGCTACATTGTGAGCTTTGGCGATGGTCTGTATCGTGCTTTGGACGCGGTTGAGCGTTTGAAGAAGGAAGGCTTGAATATCGGCCTCATCAACAAGTCTACGTTGAACGTAGTGGACGAGCAGATGCTGGAGAAGGTAGGCAAGTCGCCTTTGGTGATGGTGGTTGAGTCGTTCAACGAGAAAACGGGTTTGGGTGCGCGCTATGGTACCTGGTTGCTAGAGCGTGGCTATACGCCTAAGTTTGCTCACGCGGGTACGCACGAAGAAGGCGGCGGCGGTCTTTGGGAGCAGTTCTATCACCAAGGTTTAGATCCTGAGAGCATTATGCAAAAGGTGAAGAAGCTGGCGGGTAAGTAAGTTATTCTGCCGGTTCTTTGCTGAAAGCGCTGGTGAATAACTGGTAAATAAATAGAGTCCTCTTCGCTTCTGAGTCAATTGAGAGTGGGGAGGGCTTTGCTTTTGGATGGGTGTGCGGGTGTATGATTTTGGGTAGGTATACCCATAGCTTTTTTGGAGCGATCGCACCATGCCCGCAGAATACATTGCAGACGAAGCCGCATTTGACGCGTTAATTAAAGATGAACCCGTCGTCGTGGTAGACTGCACGGCTAGCTGGTGTGGCCCCTGTAAGCTCGTTGCCCCACTAATGGATCAGCTCGCTGATGAGTTTGATGGCAAGGCAAAAGTATCTAAGCTGGACTTAGACAGCAATAAGGCCGTTGCTAAGCGATTTGGCATTAAGAGCATTCCAGCGGTGATGTTTTTTAAAGATGGTGAGCTGGTGGATACTCAAGTTGGCGTTAAGCCCTACTCCACATTCAGCGAAGCGCTATCGAGCCATCTATAGATTTCACTCAAATTTATAGATTTCTGACTTGAATGATCTGGGAGCTTTGCCAACGGCTGAAGCTCCTTTTTTATCTCTAAAATATCTCAAAACCATGAAAAACCCGAAGAAAGAAGACGCCAATCTAATTAAGATGTCGCCGCCAACGCTGTTTGCGATTACCATAGCCGCCGTTTTAATACCGCTGCTGCTGGTCGGTTTTATTTCTCAGTAGCTGCTAGCTTTCAGTAATGACCGGAGTGACCTAGCCCTATAAGGCAACTTTCGCCCAGCGTAGTCTGTTTAGCGTGCTGTCGAGAGACTCTGTTTTCCTGTCTGCCACTTTAAAGCGGTGTCTACTGCTGCTTTGGGCATAGTAGCGTGGGTTCTAATATCAAGATTATTTTATAGATTGATTTTGTGTGAGCCGCTTGTAAGCGTTCTTCATTGAGAATGTTCGGCTTAATTTGCAGTTATCAGGAGTCTGAAGTATGTGTGGAATTGTCGGATACATTGGTACTCGAACAGCGAGCAGTATTTTGATTGAGGGCCTCAAAACCTTAGAGTACCGGGGCTATGATTCGGCTGGTGTGGCGACGATTAGCGAAGGTAAGCTGCAAAGAACCCGAGCAAAAGGCAAGCTGAAAAACTTACAAACCAAGCTAGAAGGGTTAGAAGATCCGGCCAGACTAGGCATTGGGCATACGCGCTGGGCCACGCACGGCAAACCTGAGGAGCACAACGCACATCCGCACACTGACACGAAAGAGCGAATTGCGGTGGTGCAAAACGGCATTATTGAGAACTACCGTGAGCTACGTGCAGAGCTGAAGGCAAAAGGCCACGAGTTTCGCTCTGCTACCGATACTGAAGTGATTCCACACCTAATTGCTGAGTACCTGGAAAATCCAGCCAGAGAAAATCCGTCTGGTGATGAAGTGCTCACGGCGCAGTCTGCGCTATTGGAGGCGTGTCGTCAGGCGGTGATACGGCTAGAAGGGGCATATGCGCTAGCAATTATTTCTCTCGACTTTCCAGATGAGCTAATTGTGGTTCGTCAGCAGGCTCCGCTGGTGATCGGCTTTGGTCAAGGTGAATTCTTTTGTGCGTCTGACACGCCTGCAATTATGCCGTACACGCAAGCGGTGCTGACGCTAGAAAACGGTGAAATTGCTAGACTGGCGCCTTTAGGTGCAGAAGTTTATGACTTCACAGGTCATCGTTTGAAAAAACATCCTCAAACTTTGAACTGGAACCCCATCATGGTGGAAAAGCAGGGCTTTAAGCATTTTATGCTGAAGGAAATATACGAGCAGCCAGGGGTTGTTCGCACCTGCTTAGAGACCTATTTAGATACGAATTGGGATGTTGATAGCGATCGCTCTCCGATTCGCCTCGATTTACCAGATGCGCTCTTAGATGACCTTCAGCACATTCAAATTATGGCCTGCGGCACGAGCTGGCACGCTAGCCTAGTCGGTAAATATTTGCTTGAGCAGGTCTCTGGCATCCCGACGGCGGTGCATTATGCCTCTGAGTTTCGCTATGCGCCTGCGCCCCTAACGCCGAATACGCTCACCATCGGCGTAACGCAATCGGGTGAAACCGCAGATACGTTGGCGGCTTTGGATATGGAGCAAACGCGCCGTGTCCAAAGTACCGATCAGAGCGGTGACGATCGGTATGCGCCGCGAATGTTGGGCATTACCAACCGGGTAGATAGCTCGCTAGGGCGTTTGGTTCCATATGTGGTGGACACCAAAGCGGGCATGGAAATTGGCGTAGCCGCCACCAAGACGTTTATTGCGCAGCTCATGGCGTTTTACTTTTTGTCGCTGGAGCTAGCGTATCGGCGCAAGTCTATTTCGCTAGAGAGAATGGCGGAGATTATTGAGGGTATGCGGCAGCTTCCGGCTCAGCTTGAACAGGTGCTAGAGAGTCAGGAGCGCTATGTGGAGGAGCTTTCGCACGACTTTTCAGAAACGCAGGACTTTATCTTTATTGGTCGGGGGATTAACTACCCGATTGCCCTAGAAGGAGCACTGAAGCTGAAGGAGATTAGCTACATTCATGCAGAAGGCTATCCGGCGGGTGAGATGAAGCACGGGCCGATTGCGCTGTTGGATGAAAAGGTGCCGGTGGTCGCGATCGCAACCAAAGGCTCCGTCTACGAAAAAGTGCTCTCAAACGCCCAGGAAGCCAAAGCCAGAGACGCACAGCTTATTGGCGTTGTGCCCATGAACGATCCAGATGCCGAAGAAACCTTCGACTCGCTGCTACCCGTGCCCAACGTAGACGAACTACTTTCGCCTATTTTGACGGTGGTGCCTTTGCAATTGCTGTCGTATCACATTGCCGCACGACGTGGTTTGGATGTCGACCAGCCTCGTAACCTGGCAAAGTCAGTCACCGTAGAGTAACCCCACAGGTTGTAGGTGGACGTGGTGTGAGTGAGTGAGGACAAGTCTGAGAAAAAAGTATCGTAAGATACAAAACTCTCAGGATACTCTCATTGAAACCTATCATTCCTATCAGATGGCAGTGAGGTTGAAGCGCCAATATCAAAGTATCGAATTGAACAATTTATTCGCGACTTAAGGAACTTAACTCACATGAAACGCATTATTCTTTCTGCTTCCATCGCTTTGTTTGGCGCATTGGTTCTCGCACCCGCAGCGCTGGCAAATCGCCAGCTTTCTACGCCCAATCAGCTATCAGGCGAAGCCACCATTCACAACTTAGTTCAGCACAATCGTGATGTACGAAACAAGAAGTAACCCCTAATCTTTAATACTTTTGCCTTAGTGCTTTTAAATGCCGAGACCGATAAGATAGGTCTCGGCTTTTGTTTGTACGTCTGGACTTTTTATCTCATGATCGACCTCTACTATTGGACGACGCCCAACGGTCACAAAATTACAATTTTTTTAGAAGAAGCCGATCTGCCATATACTATTCACCCCATTAATATTGGCAAAAACGATCAGTTTAATCCTGAGTTTTTGAAAATTTCTCCGAACAACAAAATCCCCGCAATTGTAGATGATGAGCCTGCTACGGGCGACGCGATTAGTGTGTTTGAGTCAGGCGCTATTTTGCAGTATTTAGCAGATAAAACCGGCCATTTTTTGCCGACTGATTTGCACCCAAGAGTAGAGGTGTTGCAGTGGTTGAACTGGCAAGTCGGCGGGCTGGGGCCAATGCTGGGCCAAAACCACCACTTTTCAAAGTATGCGCCTGAAAAAATTCCCTATGCCATTGAGCGCTACGTCACCGAAACGGCAAGGCTATATGGCGTGCTGAACCATCAGCTAGAGGGGCAGGACTATATTGCAGGCGACTATTCGATTGCAGATATGGCGTGCTATCCGTGGATTGTGCCACATGAGGGACAGGGGCAGGATCTGAACGACTTTCCTCACGTGAAGCGCTGGTTTGAGACGATGAGGGCTCGGCCTGCAGTCGTGGCGGCCTACGAAATGGCGCAAGCTATTAACCCCTAATGTTGCCATCAGACGAATCACAATCAGATAATTTTGATAAGACGATGTAGGCTGTAAAGCGCTGGTCTTACGCAAGTTCTCGGAATGGGGTTTATGAAAGCAATTGTTGTGGGTAGTGGTGGTCGTGAACATGCGATCGCCTGGAAGCTGTTGCGATCGCCCAATATCACAGAGGTCGTCTGTATTCCTGGCAACGGCGGCACCGCGCTTTTGCCTGGCTGCCGCAATGTTGCCATGAACCCAATGGACGCCGAAGGCATTGCTCGGTGTGCGCTGGTGAATAACATGTCTTTTGTGCTGGTTGGCCCCGAGCAACCGCTAGCCGAAGGCCTAGCAAATGTGCTGCGGGCTAAGCAAATTAAAGTATTTGGCCCAAATAAAGACGGGGCAGAAATTGAGGCAAGTAAGGCCTGGGCAAAAGATTTGATGACCGAGGCTAGTGTGCCGACTGCGCGCTCGGAAGTGTTTGTAGATGCAGAACGTGCGATCGCCTACGTGCAGCAGCAAGGCGCACCGATTGTAATCAAAGCCGATGGCCTCGCGGCAGGCAAAGGCGTGACGGTGGCGATGGCGATAGATGAGGCGACTTCAGCGGTTGAAGCAGCCTTTAGCGGACAGTTTGGAGCAGCAGGCGATCGCGTTATCATTGAAGAATTTTTGCAGGGCCAGGAAGTCTCCGTGCTCGCGGTGACTGATGGCCTCACCATCCGACCTTTGCTCCCCGCGCAAGACCACAAGCAGGCGGGCGAGGGCGACACCGGGCCTAATACAGGCGGTATGGGCGCGTATTGTCCAACGCCGATTATGCCGCCCGAACTGTTAGCGCGTGTGCAAACGGAAATCCTGGAGCCCACCTTGCAAGGGCTCAAATCCAGAGGCATCGACTACTGCGGCGTGCTGTATGCCGGACTGATTATTACGCCCGATGGCACACCGAAAGTGATTGAATTTAACTGTCGCTTTGGCGATCCTGAGACGCAGGCGGTGCTGCCGCTACTCGATATGCCTTTAGACGAAATTGTGCTGGCCTGCTGCGAGCAAAGGCTGGAGAGCCTGCCGCCGTTTGCCTGGAAAGAGGGCGCGTCTGCCTGTGTGGTGATGGCCGCTCAGGGCTATCCCGGCAGCTATCAAAAGGGGCTAAAAATTGATGGCATTGGCACGGCAGAGTCAGAAGATCCCAACATGGTGGTGTTTCATGCGGGGACGCGGCTGAGTGAGGGTGACGTGCTCAGTACCGGGGGACGGGTGTTGGGTGTGACGGCGATCGCGCCCAGCTTTGAAGGTGCGATCGCCAAAGCCTATCACGCCATTAATAAAATCGACTTTCCCGGCAGCTACTATCGTCGCGACATTGGCCATAGAGTTAAAAAGCGTTAGATCTGCTACCAACGCCAAAGAAAATAGCCCGTAAAAATGACCTGCGCTGATGTAAAGGGCAACACCGTCTAGAATGTAAACACCCAACCAACTATCCATTAAGGGGGTTCATCTCTAGCGACCATCCACTTGTCATTAGGCCTGTCACCACCGCAAAGTCATGCAACTTTTCAGTCAGCTCAAAGCGCTATTCGCAAAATGGTGGAGCGACTTCACCCTGCAAACGCGGCTGATGGCCGGTGCCACCCTGCTCGTGTCGCTCGTAATGAGTGCCCTTACCTTTTGGGCTGTCAACACCATCCAGCAAGACGCCCAGCTCAACGACACCCGCTTTGGTCGCGATCTGGGCCTATTGCTCGCTGCCAACGTCGCCCCCCTAGTAGAAACTAACGACCGCTCCGAGCTAGCCCGCTTCTCCTACAGCTTTTACGAAAGCACCTCCAACGTCCGCTACATGCTCTATGCCGATCAAGACGGCGAAATTTTCTTCGGCATTCCCTACTCCGAGCCCGCCGTCCAAAATTCGCTGACCCTGCGCCGCCGCATGAAGCTGCCTGCAAACTACACCAGCAGCGCCGATACCCCGATGGTGCGCCAGCACATCACACCAGCAGGCATGGTCACCGATGTCTTTGTCCCACTCAACGTTGCCGGTCAGTATAAAGGGATGCTGGCGATGGGCATCAACCCCAATCCCACCGTTGTTGCCTCATCTCATCTCACTCGTGATGTCACGATCGCTGTATTTGTCTCCATCTGGGTGATGGTGATTTTAGGGGCGGTAATCAACGCACTGACGATTACGCAACCGATTAAAGAGCTGCTGCTGGGCGTGAAAAATATTGCTGCGGGCAACTTTAAGCAGCGGATTGATTTGCCATTAGGCGGTGAGCTAGGCGAGCTAATTTACAGCTTTAATGACATGGCGGAGCGACTAGAGCGCTACGAAGAGCAAAATATTGAAGAACTAACGGCTGAGAAAGCCAAGCTAGAAAGTTTAGTCTCGACCATTGCAGACGGTGCGATTCTGCTAGATGCTGAGACGAATTTAGTTCTAGCGAATGTTGCCGCGCGGCGTATTTTGGGCTGGGAATCGAGCGCGCTGCTAAAGGGCAGCATTTTAGACCGGCTTCAGCCTGAAGTTCGGGCTCAGCTTGCACCGCCGCTGATTCAGGCGGTCAAAAGCGATAAACATGAAGGCAGCGAGTTTCGCATATCTTTGATGGACGGGAACCGCACTATTCGCGTACTGCTTAATACGGTGCTCGACCAGTCTCGGGAAAATGTGAAAGGCGTGGCGATTACGCTGCAAGATATCACCCGTGAAGTGGCGCTAAATGAGGCTAAAAGCAACTTTATTAGCAATGTCTCTCACGAGCTGCGAACGCCGCTATTTAATATCAAATCGTTTATTGAAACGCTGCATGAATACGGTGAAGATCTGAGCGAAACCGAACGTAAGGAATTTTTGGCGACGGCTAATAACGAAACGGATCGCCTGACGCGCTTAGTTAACGACGTGCTGGATCTTTCCCGGCTGGAGTCGAGCCGGCGGTATGAATTTTCGGCGGTGGAAGTGCATCAGCCGATTGATCAGGTGCTGCGTACCTATCAGCTCAACGCCCGTGATAAAGAAATTACGCTGGAAAAAGAAATTGAAGATGATTTGCCTTCGAGTTTGGGTAACTATGATTTGCTGCTACAGGTGCTAGGAAACCTGGTGGGCAATGCGCTGAAGTTTACGCCTGCTGGCGGGATGGTAATGATTCGAGCGTATCGATCGCCGAATCCCAATCCGCAGCTTCTGCAGAACGTGCGGATTGAAATTAGCGATACGGGCCTGGGGATCGATGACGAAGATCAGGCGGCTATTTTTGGGCGGTTCTTTAGAGTGGAAAATCGGGTGCACACGCTTGAGGGCACTGGCTTAGGGCTGTCTATTGTAAAAAACATTATGGACAAACACAATAGCCAGGTTCATCTGGTGAGTGCGGTGGGCGTGGGGACAACCTTTTGGTTCGACTTGCCGGTGTACGATATTGCCGAGTACGACCTACCTGAATATTCTGATGCAGAAGTAGACGCTGAAGATACCTTGGCTGACGATGACGACGAGGATGCTCACGCCGAGTCGATAGCCAGCATTGAGACTGAAACGGCATCGCCTCGCGTTGTTTAAAGGATATTTTAATAACCTAAAATGTCATGAAAACATCAGATATATAAACGTCAGGTATGTAAGAGAGACTAAAGACTGGCAGAAAGACTGATATCGCTGATTTTTGGCGATCGCAAATAGCTGAAAATATGAAACATATTCTTTATGTTTTGATCGGATTCGCAGCGGTTGATGTTTCGATACTTTTGAGGGGCGCTGAACTGGGATAGTGATGACTACAATAAGGGCGAACAATACCTTTTGGAGAAGCTTATGAGCTTGCTATCTCAGCTAAAAGAGATGACCGTTGTGGTTGCTGATACTGGCGACATTGATGCGATTGAAAAGTTCACGCCTCAAGATGCCACGACCAACCCTTCTTTAATTACCGCTGCGGCTCAGCAGCCACAGTATCAGAGCATTGTTGATGAAACGCTTCAGCAGGCAAAGGAAACGCTAGGGGCAGATGCTTCTGATCAAGCGGTGGCTAGAGAGGCCTTTAAGCATTTGGCGGTGGCCTTTGGTAAGCGGATTTTGGAGATTGTGCCGGGTCGGGTTTCGACTGAGGTAGATGCGCGCCTTTCGTATGATATGGAAGGTACGCTGGAAACGGCGCGTGAGCTGATTGCTGAGTATGAGGCAGCAGGGATTAATCGCGATCGCATTCTGATCAAAATTGCCTCTACCTGGGAAGGTATCAAGGCTGCCGAAATTTTAGAAAAAGAGGGCATTCACTGTAATCTCACCTTGCTGTTTGGTCTGCATCAGGCGATCGCCTGCGCTGAAGCTAAGGTCACATTAATCTCGCCGTTTGTTGGCCGCATTCTCGACTGGTATAAAAAAGACACGGGGCGCGATAGCTACCCACCTTCCGAAGATCCCGGCGTATTCTCTGTAACCGAAATTTACAACTACTACAAGAAGTTCGGTTACAAAACTGAGATCATGGGCGCGAGCTTCCGCAATGTCGATGAGATCAAGGAGCTAGCAGGTATTGACCTGCTGACAATTTCGCCTAAGCTGCTGAAGCCTTTGGCAGAAACAGACGGTGAGCTGCCTCGCAAGCTGAGTCCTGACAATGTGAAGGACTTGGAGATTGAGAAGCTATCTATCGATAAGGCTACTTTTGAGAAAATGCACAAAGCTGACCGGATGGCGAACGACAAGCTCGCTGAAGGCATTGAAGGCTTCTCTAAGGCGCTAGAACAGCTAGAGCAACTGCTGGTTGACCGATTAGCTCAGATGAAGCCTGCTGCAGTGTAGGCTGAGTCTTGGCTTAGATATCGCTAACTAACATTGCCTTATAAAAGGAGGGTAACCGTAACAGGCTACCCTCCTTTTTTTTGCGTTTGCGATCGCTCTTGGCACAGCCTAAAGACAGGTCAGCAGCGCTCAAAAAAATATCGAACAAGTCTTGAACCTTTCAAGGCTCTGAGGCTTTGCAAAGATATCTTGGAACTTGGGCGAGCTTGGCCGTGATTTTGGGACGATGTTGCGCAGCTTTTTGGGCCTATTGTCCCACCGCTCGCTCGTATTGAGCTTGAAAGCGATAGGGCTTTAGAACCATTTGTTTTTGGCTTCGGCTTTGGTGTTGGTGTTGCGCTCGGGCGTTTCACGATCAAAGTTAAGGGTGACGGAGCGTTCTTGCTCGCCGTCAGCAGCGACGGCGCGAATGGGATAGTTGATATTGCCGTTGGGGAAGGGCATATGGAAGCGGAAGGTGCCATCGGGATTGAGTGGAATGACGCGATCGCCTATCGTCAAGGTCGCATCTGGTTCAGTAGCTCCGTACACAATCAGCTCCGCATCAGCCACCAGCCAGAAGCTGCGCTGGCGATCGCCTATCCCAATGCCAGACATATTCAGACCCGATACATTAAGCCCTGATCTATTGAGCCCTGACGCCTCGCCAGATGCTGATAGCGCACCCGGCGGCATTGCTTGCATAGAGCCATAGAGAGACCCGGCTAGTCGCAGCGTCTCTTGCGCTTGGGTAAAGGCAAAGAGCGCCTCATAGCTAGCCGGTGAATCGGCCCTCGTTTGCTCGCCTTCGGCCAGTGCCTTGGGACTGCCCAAATTACCGAAGCTTTTGCCCGCTAAGCCACTGTCAGTGCCAACGGTGACGAACTGATCTTTTACCCAGTCAGAAGGATAGATCGGCGGCACGCGCACAGAGGCGGAGCGAGCCAGCATGAGCCAGCGGCCATCACCCGTAAGATAGCCAATTTCGGCGGTGTAGTCGCGATCGCTCATCGGCATTTCAATGTACCAGGAGCGGGCCATCTCGTGGCACTCTTGCTGCTGCATACTGTGAGCGGCTTGAGAAGTTTGATCGATGTCAGTAACGTCGCACAGTCGCAGCATCAGCTTTTGGCCACCCTGCTGTCGCAGCGCCTCTTTGTGATCGTTAGAAATATCCCAGTAGGCATAGGCCCACCTTGGATCGCGAGGCAGCAGCACAATGCGACTGTCGCCGTAGCCCTCAGGCAGGTCTGTTAAACCATCGTCTACAGAGGCGAGTTCTTCAACGCTGAGACGAGACTTTGCTGCCGTTGGTAGCGTCGTGGCAGCGGCTAATTCGGCGGCGCTACCTGCAAGCATCCCTTCATCGTTGGGCTTATTATTAGGCTTAGTTAAATCGTTTTCACTCACAGCTCTATTTCCATCATCAGTAACTATCTTGCCTTCTAGCGTCTCCAGTTCTGTTGATGTTTCTAGAGTGTCTAAAGAAGTCGGTTCTTCTACACTATCCGATTCTTCGAGATCTTCCAATGATGAAAATATTGGCTGTTCAACCGTCACTATAGACTCTGCGTCAATATCGTCTGCTGAGACACTCTCTGCCGAGACGTTCTCTTCAAAGACACTTAAATTTGACTCGACATCAGGCTCTACGATGGCAAATCCAGTTTCTGCAAGTTCTCTATTAACAATGTCGTTGGTGCTGCTAGGTTCACTAGCACCAAAGAAGCTATCAATATCTGCGGAATCGATGTCTGCGCGCTCTGACTCGGGCATTTCTGGGTTGATGGAGGCCGCTGCTATCGCAGTTCCCGCTGCGGCGGCCCCCCCAAAAATCACGGCGCGATCGCCAATGATCGTATTTTGGTCAGGTTCAATATCTAACACCGTATCGGTTTCAGCAATGACGGTATCTCGCGTAGGCTCTATGCTGTTGATATTGCTGGTGTCAAGATTGCCAAAGTCAATATCCGCATTCTCGTCATTGGGCGCGATCGCTGTTTCCTCGCTAGCCGCAAACCCTGCGCTATCAGAAACCGTATTCCAAAAGTCATCATCGCTTACGCCAGATGGATCTGTCTCAAACGCGGGGATATCGGGCTCGGAAATATCGGGCTCGGGGATATCAGGTGCGGTGATATTAGCGACAGGCATTTCCGTCTCAGCCTGTCTAATTTCGGGAGTAATGGGTTCGTCGTCTAGTGAAAGATCAAGATTGTCGTCCCATTCCTCATCGTCGTCGTCATCTTCTATGGATGAATTCAACTCATCTGTGGCAACTGCCATGCCTCCCAAAATAGCGGCCCCTCCAAACGTTGCGCCTGTCACTTCTCCTGGCGTCAGCAAGTCTAGATTGGTGCCGTCTAGATCAGGTGACTCTTCTAAGTCGGTAGATTCAAAGCTGGCTTCCGTAATAATAGTCTCGTCATCTACTCCCGGCTCTCCAACGGGCAAAGGCTGCGCGGGCGGCGGCGTGACGGATGGAATAACCGAACGAGAGTCGTCAACTACGCGATCGGTCGAGATGATGGTTTGCGCGCGGCTGGAAACTTCGCGATCGCTCTCAGGATCGGTTCTTGGCGGCGTCACTGTGGCTGTAGGCGCAATCTGCCGTTTGGGTTCGTCTGGGTTGGTGGCATTGCGATCGCGTCCGAGCAGCCACAGCCCCACCCCAACGAGTCCTAAAATTGGCAGCAACAGCCACCACCACGGAAACCCATCCGCTTCACCCTCACTAACCACAACGCCTGCGGCTCCATCAACGGGCACCCTTTCTCCAAAAGACAGGCCGTTAAGCCCCCATAGCCCTTGTCTTCCTTGGCTACCGGCAACAAAGAGCTTGTCGTTCCCTTCAAATCTCATCTCGCTGACGGCGTTATCTGTGCCCAGCACAGCAGAAAAAGCCTCGCCCTGGGCCTCACCCGTTGTCGTATCCCAGTAGCGAACCTGGCCGGTGTTTGTGCCCGTCGCCAAGAGGGTGCCGTCTTCGTTAAAGGCCAACGCTGTGACGGCTCCGCCTGCGCCTTCAAGTGGGCCCGCTACTAAGTTACCGCTGGCATCTTCAATAATGGCAAGGTCGCTGTCGTTGGTGCGAGCCACTAGCGAGCCGTCGGGACTGGTGACGGCTGCTGCCGGTTCTTCTGGCGGTATGGCGTTCTGTGCGACAAGCTGTGGACTGTTCGCGCTCTGCCCCGCCGCATTGCTAGCCGAACCTTGAGGTGAGTCAGCGGCAATAGAGCGCTGAGCTGGGATGGCGAGGGCCGTCAGCAAACACAGCTTCACAAGGGTAGAACGGTTGGCACGCATCATAAAGCCTAAATTCAATTTATGAAATTACCTTAATATCTCAGTGATTACTCTGAGAGTCAATCCGAGCCATTAGATTTAGCGGCTTTTAAACTTCTTGGATGATTTCTTAGTTGGCTTTTGGCCGGAGATTCCTTTGCCGGAGCGTCCGTTTTTGCCGGGTGCGGTTTGATGCGTGCCAAAGTACTTTTCACTGCGATAGCGCAGCCAAATTCTGAGCTGCTGTGGAATCTTTTCTTTTTGCGCTTTGCTGAGCTGGTGATAAAGGGCCAGGGCTTTCTCTCGCTCCCCTCGGCAGGCCGCGTTACGATGGGCGTCCCACAGGCCTTTGGCAGCCCGGATACGCCGGCAGGTTTCTTTTACGAGCGCTTCGCCTTCTAGGGGCTGATTAGTCTTTTGAAACATGGCCTAAATTAAGTAAACGCCGAGTCTGTATTCATTTTATAGTTGATTCTCCAGCTCACGACCTTTTGTTGGTTTCTGTACATTCACCATGCCAAGCACGCTTACTGTCATGCCCATGGCGGCGTGCCTCCTACCTTCTCTTAATCTCCTATACCTTTTCCTTTATGCAAGTCACCTCTTGGAACGTTAACTCGGTACGCACTCGCCTAGAGCATGTCACCAACTGGCTACAGGCTAACCCTGTAGACGTGCTGTGCTTGCAGGAGACTAAAGTGGTCGACAAAGATTTTCCAGAGGCGGCTTTTACTGACATTGGCTATCACGTATACGCCTACGGCCAGAAGTCTTATAACGGGGTAGCGCTGATCAGTAAAGCCCCACTTGAAGACGTGCAGATGGGCTTTGGCGCGGTGATGAATGCAGAGAGCGTTGGTAACTTGGACGACCAAAAGAGAGTGATTAGCGGCGTGCTGGATGGCGTGCGCGTGGTGAATTTGTATGTGCCTAACGGCTCGGCTATTGGCAGCGAAAAATATGAATACAAACTGAGCTGGCTGGCGTTGTTGAAACAGTATTTAACCGCGCAGCTTGCCGCTTATCCTCAGCTAAACGTGTGCGGCGACTTCAACATTGCGCTAGAGAACAAAGATATTTACACCGATAAGAATAGAGATAAACACATTATGTCTTCTCCCGTAGAGCGGGAGACGCTGCGGGATGTGCTTTCGATTGGCCTGTCGGATGCCTTTCGCAAGTTCACTGACGAAGGCGGTCACTTTAGCTGGTGGGACTACCGTTCGGGTTCTTTTGCACGTAACACAGGCTGGCGCATTGACCATCACTATCTATCGCCCGAGCTATATGACATTGCAACAAGCTGCACTATCGATACCGAGCCACGTGGACTAGAGCGACCCAGCGACCATACGCCTGTGACCGTTGAGTATTAACGTCTTTCTGTAGTGTCAGTGAAAAATAAAGAATGTTCACCCTAAATGACATTACATACAATAGATCCTAGAAACAGCTACGCGTCAGAGCGTGTGTACTGTTAAACTGCTAAAAAAACATAAAAACGCAGCTATAACAGTTGATGGTTTTAGTGGTCTCTGACTCGCAGCTTCAGCAAAAGCTAACAGACAACTGCCCTCAAAATATTCAAACATTTAGCCAGGCGGTGTACTTTCCTTATCAGGAAAGCTTAATGCAAGTCGTCAATGACGTCCCTGAATTTTACGAAGCTATCAGATACCTATGTGCTTTTGAAAATCCTGCGCCTGATAAAATAGAGTGCGTTGCCAAAGTTTTGCTAGGCGCCTGGGTTGCTGATGCAAAAACTAACGTATCGCTTCTAGATATTTTGACAAAAGCGCAAGCCTCGTCTCCCTCCTTTATTCGCTCCTTTGATGACACCCTATTGCTAGATCCAAAGGTTACAGGTATTTTAAGTAATATTGCTAGCTTCAGCTATAGCCTCTCAAAAGGCTTCTTACACTGGCAATATGGCAACAATATCGATCAAGGAACCATTTCATACCGCATCGGTCACCCAAACTTTAATCGATTCCAAGAACGAATAAAAACGTCCAAACCTAAAACTTTTGAAGAATTCGAAGTCTTGCTATGACAAGAATATACTCTGACTTCAATACAGACTTTTCACAGGCGCAGCTCAGTCGGCTAACGGATAAAACGACCGTGCCAGATGCCTACAAAGATGCAATGACTCTACTGGGAGAACGTCTTGGTGAAGTCGTAGCTTCAAAAATCTCAGACAGTGCGTCTACCCTATACCTTGCCTGTACCGTTGAAGATGCAGACTACTTGGCTAAAGGTATGCTGACGCCTCTAGAACAACATCTTCAGTCTGTCTTGCTTGCCTGCTTCTGGAATGAAAGATTCTCACCCTTCGGTGTAAAGGGAATAAAAACCTCGCCTATCATCAGGAAGTATACAGAGCCTGCAAACCGAAAAATCAGCCACTTAGTCATTGTTAAATCTATTATTTCCAGCGGTTGCGTCGTAAAAACCAACCTGAATGATCTCATCCAGAGTATTAACCCAGAGACAATATTTGTTGTTGCACCTGTTATTTACGCAGGTGCCGAACAAAGGTTGGCTACTGAGTTTAAATCATCTGTTCATAAAAAATTCCAATTTATCTATCTAGCCAAAGACGACGAGCGTACTGATCAAGGCGAAGTCATTCCTGGGATTGGTGGCATGGTGTACGAGCGCCTTGGTTTCGATGGACAGGCAGATAAAAACAGATACGTTCCTGAACTCGTCAGAACTCGGCGGCGTCAGCTTGTGTCAAACGTGTAGACATTCCCTGCTAAATTAGTCCAGCGATCGCACTATTTAACCTGCTAGTCTCTACTTCAAAACCAACCATCAGGTCTGTCATGGTGCTTTTCCTCGACTTATCTAATTCAGAAATTCAAGCTGCGCTAATTTCTGGAATATTTACCCTCTTAAGTGCTCTTATCGCGGCAATTGCGGCTGGAATTATCGGAAACACTATTGCTGATCGACAAAAGCTACAAGAAAAACTCAAAATAGCGATCCAGGATATTGCCTTTTTGCTAGAAGTAGAAGAGAGCCACTGTGAACACAACAAGCACAATAATAGACCATCGCGTAAAAATACTGTCCGTAACGAGATTAGAGAAGCAGGCCTATATTTTTCGGGACAATTTACACCTGGAAGAGTACGAGCCAATAAGCGGTTTTGACAGTGATTAAATGCTAAATGGGTGAAAAACTTCGTAACGCAGCGCCGTGGCGATTATCCGCAATAGAGGTCAGTGGAACGCAACTCATCATAGGTTCAATGTTCCGAGGGGCTGAGAATCGTTATTAGGCGCTCAACTGGTTCCTACAAAAAAAGAGGCTCCCGACATACAGCCGTGAACCCCACTTGCAACACTATTTACTGACGCCTCATCGCCCAAACAAGCTATACAGTCGTTAGCGCCTTATCAGGTATTGCCTTACGAACAGGCCGCTTGCGATCGCGCGCCCTCACACCCCCCGCCATCTCATACTCACTACTATCCTTGTCATACCGAATCGCCACATTCGCCAGCATCTTACCCGAAAACTTAGACAGCGCCCGTTCCGATGCCTCAAACGCGTTATACGCCTCATCCACCTTAGAAAGCAGCGTGTTGTAAGTATCCAAATCAGTGCCCACTTGATCAATCAGCTTGGCAAACGCCGCATTAGAAAAGCCCGAGCCAAAGTCCAGCTTAGGATCAATCGATCGCATTCCAGAAAGGCGCTTGTTGGCATTAGGCAATGCAGCAGATTTTTTCTTAGGTCTTGGCATGGTGACGAACCCTACTCAACTCAATAAACAACAAATGCCGAAAACACTGACAGCATGGGCGCAGTCATAATCGCCGCGCAATCACGGTACAAATGATTCAGCTACCTTTACGATGCCCGTAGTGCCGGATAAAAAGCACATGACAATATCCGTAAAAACACAATAATTTGCTCGCTGATTAAAATGCTCACGTACATTGGCAAATCATTTACTTATGTCGTTAGCCTACATCGCCAACTCACTCATACGGTTTGGCAATTCATCTACATACTCTGCCGAATCACGTCGGCAAATTGACAGATCACTCGCCCAATCTGACGATCCACGCAGATAAGCTGACAGTTTATGCTAGTAAAACAGCTATTCGTCCGGCTGCTTTGTCTATATATCTGTGTCGTTTAAGCAAATGAGCCTATGAAACATATTGTAATTGTGGGCGCAGGCCCAGCGGGTGCGGCGACTGCGCTGTTGCTAGCCCAGCAAGGACACAAAATTACGCTATTAGAGAAAGAAACTGCTTTTGAACGTGTGTTTCGAGGCGAGGGGCTGATGCCTGCGGGATTGGACGCGCTGTATCAAATGGGGCTAAAAGAGACATTTGAGAAAATCTCGGCTCGACGGCTAACCTCCTGGGACTTTTATGTGGGCGGGCAGCGGCGAATGCGAGTGCACGAGCCTGTCAAAAATGGATTGGCTACGCAGATTATTGATCAAGGGGCGTTGCTTCAAGCAATGGTGACGCAGGCCAAGCGGCTGCCGAACTTTGAGTTCTATCCGGGATGGCAGGTGAGTGAACTGTTGCGAGATGGTTCAGCGCGTGTGGTTGGGGTGAGCGCTGCGGGTGATGGAGAAAAGAGAGATTTTTTCGCGGACTGTGCGATCGCCTGCGACGGACGATATTCCCGGCTGCGAAAGCTAGCAGACTTAGACCTTACAAAAGCGGACGCCCAGTTTGACGTGCTCTGGTTTAAGCTGCCTGCGCCCAAAAAGCCGTTGGCGAGCCTGTCAGCAGAGACGCCGTTTTTTGCTTGCCTGCAGCCCAACCGGCAGTTTGCGTTTTATCCGTCTTGGGACGGGCGATTGCAGATTGGGTGGATTGTTGAAAAAGCGGCTAAAAGAGAGGGAAAAGCACTCGCGAAATTAAAAGAAAAAGACTGGATAGAAGAATTTGTTCAGGCATTGCCTGCGGACTTGACGGCGCATTTTCGGGCGCATAAGGATGAGTTGGAGGGGCCAATTTATCTGGATGTGCAGGTGGGCTGTGGTGATGTGTGGAGCGTGCCGGGGTTGTTGTTGTTGGGAGATGCGGCGCATCCGATGGCTCCCAATCGGGCGCAGGGGATAAATATGGCGCTGCGAGATGCAATTGTGGTGGCCAATCACTTTGGAGACTTGGCGGAGGGGCCAGTTGCTGCCGAGGTGCTAAAGGCCATTCAGGCAGAGCGACTGCCCGAGATTGTGGCCGTGCAGAAGATGCAGCTCGCTGAATGGCGAAAGGTGGCGTTTATTTCAAAGCCGGGACTGCCGTATTGGGGATTTAAGGCGATCGCAACTTTGTTTGGCCGGTTTCGCTTTGCCCAAAACATCTGGCTGCACGAGCAAAAAGGACTGCGCGAAGGCGTATCATGCGTTCAGCTCGCCCCTATTAAAAATAAGCAAAATGAATAATTCCTGGTTCTACCGGTTGGGTCTGCTGAGCAGCCTTTGTGTGGGTAGTTTGCTCACAGCCACCAAGCCCAGCATAGCCGCCGAAAGAGTCATCCTCACCTACGGCTTTGCAGAAGTATCTACCTCGGTCGCTGCGCTGAGAGCCTACGCAGAAACGGGAACAGTAGATAGGGAATTAGCGCCGTATATTCGATTTTTAAATGAAGAACAGCGATCGCAATTTCGCACTGCCCTCAACGCGAAGCAAGACGTCAGCCCGGTTGCGATCTCTCAGTTTCTATACTCTTCTATCGGCTCAAACATTCTGCGCTACATGGGCGATATTATTCAAACCCAGGGCCGCAGAGCCGGCAATAAAGGCCTGCGCGGCGCGTTAGTGCTCTCTGCTGCTGAGCCCGAAGGAATCTCTTTGCTAGGCGTGTTAGATAATTTCCCTACGGGTGCCGTGCGGATTGATTCGCGCCGAGCGTTTCAGGCATTTGGTGCGTTTACTCAGCTCATTGAAAATACAGAATTGGCGATCACTGCGATTGAAGAGCAGGCCATGCTAACTCGGTTAAAGGGCGTTCCCTCGCTTCCAGACTTAGCCCAAGCAGGCCCCCAGACGGTGACCACGGCGTACCTGACTATTACGGATGCTGAGCGCGATCGCGCTATGCCGGTCGATTTATACTTACCCGAAACGCCTAACGCACCGCTGATTGTGATTTCTCATGGACTAGCAGGCGATCGCAAAGGCTTTGCCCCCATGATTCAACACCTAGCCAGTCACGGCTATGCGGTTGCCGCACTCGACCATCCCGGCAGCAACACCGATCAGCTCTTGGCCCTACTCAGCGGCTCCGCCCAAGAAATTGCTAGGCCCACCGAATTTACCGAGCGCCCCCGCGATGTCTCCTACTTGTTAGATGAACTCACCCGGCGCAATCAATCCAGCGGCGCTCTCGCAGGTCGCTTTAACCTAGATAAAATCGGTATCATTGGTCACTCCTTCGGGGGCTATACGGCTTTAGCACTGGCAGGCGCAAAGCTCGACTTTGATACCCTCAAAGCCAACTGCGAATCATCCGCATTCATCTACAACGCCGCCAATCCTTCTATGCTGCTGCAATGCACCGCGCTGCTGGCCCCCGAACAGTTTGAACGCAATCTGCGAGACGATCGCATCAAGGCCGTCATGGCGCTTAACCCAGTGACCAGCAGCCTATTTGGCCCCACCGGCTTTTCTCAAATCGCCGTTCCTAGCCTGCTGGTGGCCGGTACTAGCGACCCGATCGCGCCCGCCATCCTAGAGCAAATCCGCCCCTTCACCTGGCTCAATCGCCCCAAACCAGAAGGCGTCGCCACCCCCAATCATTTCCTCGCGCTTATCCAAGGCGGCTCTCACCTCTACGATCCGCCTGAAATAGAGGGCAACACCGATATTGCACTGGCCAGCGAACTCATCAACGCCGACGTTCCGCTGGCCTACAGCTACCTAAAAGCAATGAGTCTGGCCTTTATGGAAGCTGAAATAAACGACAACGTTATCTATCAAAATGCTTTTGACGATGCGTCTATCGTGCAAATTGGCCAGCAGCCCCTGCCGCTTTATATTGTAGAAACGCTCACCGAGGCCATGCTCAAGCCCGCGCCTGCGGCTCCTCCTGTTGAAGCAATGCCCGATGATGCTGCGATGCCGCCCGAACCTGCTGAATAAATGCCGACGAGTTTGTTGCATGACCTCGCTTTTGTACATGGTGCAGCCGCTGCCCCATACGCCATGAATGATGGTGTAAAGGCCCCTCATCTCTTTCTCTTTACTGGCCCAATTCACCGGTAGCGTGGGCCATGCCGTTGGTTTTGTGGAGGTATTGGAATCTGCTTGTTGTACGGGTGGAATAGAAAGCTGGGGCGGGGCAGGTAATGGCTTAGAGACCAAAGGCGTGTCTTGTTTTTGTAAAATATCGCTGGCAATATTACCTACTTTATCGGTCGAAAAGTTCTCAACATTGTTACTGCTAATATTCTGCACTCTCAACACTAGCCAAACAGAAAATCCAACAAAAAACAGCAAGAAAAGACATCCGCCTCCACCGCTCTCTGTACTGTTAGAAGATTTTCTTTTGCGGGCCATAACCGTACAACAATCCCTTCCGCAATTAACCTGACTATTCCTTCAGGCTTCTCGAACATTTTTACGAAAGAAGGAAGAACGACGGTCAATAGAGATAATTTCCGTAGGCTAGCTACCGTTCTAAGTTTCTAGCTCAGGAATTTCGTACACGACAACGCCTGAATTCGCGTCATTGGTCACCAGCGCATAGCCAGATTTCACTAACTCTTTGAGCTGTTGTTCTACTTCTGCGATAGTGGCTTGAGTTTCTAGCACACAGTCAGTGACGGTAAGGCGACCTTTTTTACGCTTGGCAAGCTGGAGTAGCTGAATGGTGAGAGACGGCTTTTGAGACTGAGCGGTATATACCAATGCGGGCTCATCGAATTTGGCGAGCTGGTATTTGCGTTTGCGGAGTTGGCGCGATCGCACCTCAGCCATCTCAGGAATATTCGCCAAATCCACAAGCTGCCCAATGCCAAAAAGCCCAAAGGTAAATAGCCAGATAAAGCCCGAAGTCGTTTTACCATTGTAAAAACGGTGAATACCGCAAAGACCCGATAGGCACGCTAGCCAAAGCACATAGCTCGCTATCGTACGACCTGCGGTTTCTGGATTTGTTGCCGAAGGCTGAACAGGATAAACAGACTTATCAGGCTCTCTCATAACATTCTCAACAGCAGTTTTCTAAGGGCACTACCTAATATCTACACTGTGCAAATGAATAATTCGGAAAAGGATCGCCAGCATAAAAGTACAAACCCCATACTTTTATTTTATCGACTATTTTCAATATGACTATGACGGGTTTACACGACCTTTTATTGTGGATCTGTTTCTATTCGGCCTAAAGCGGTGCCCGGATAATAGTGGCCCAAAATCTCTGTGTAGCTGTAGCCCTGATCGGCTAAGTCACGGGCCCCTAGCTGGCTCATTCCGCTGCCTTTATGCGCGTCGTCAACAATGGCCTGAGATGCAGCATACAAAGATTCGACAATGCCGCCTTCATGGCTAATAAATTCACCAGCGGTAGATTGAACCGCAGCTTGTGTGGTGTCGGCTTCGCGGTCAATTCCCTTATAGGCCTGGAATCGTTGCGTATTGTCTAGGTCGAAGTAAGATTCGCTAGCCGGGTGGATGTTGTGAGTCAGCGCATATGAGCGGGCGGCTACGGCCTGAGCCTTAAGCGATTCGATGGCCCAGCCCGGAGACATTTCACTGCCAACGACGCTGTAGAGGTAGTCACCCAAGAGGACGTAGTTGACGGCGATCAGGCCGCGTTCACGAAGCGCGACCAAGACGCGACCACGGTACCAGCTACTGCCAACGGCCACGTAGCCGCCATCTTCGGGGTACACCCAAAAGGCCGTGGGCAGGGTTTCGCCATCCACAACAATGCCGTTACCTATTTCGGCAAGAGATGAGGTTTCAGCAGAGAGCGTTTTGAGGAGGTTGCCGTCTAGGTCGGTGACGGTGCCACCGTTGGATGCAGCAAAGGCGATCGCGCTGACATCTTTAGCTACTGCTACGCGCATCTCTAACACACTATCGATAGTCGTTCCAGCAAATACAGCGGGTGCGGCTTTGGGGGCAGGGGGCGCTGCGGCCATCACTTGTTCAGCTTGCTTTTTAGCCGTTGCCTTAGTACCAGTGTTTGTCTTCGAGTCCTGCTTGGATTCGGGTTTAGAAGCCGTTGCGTTTGGCTGAGCTGTGCCTGAAGCGGTAGTCGCTGAGGTTATTGGAGTGGTTTGGGTTCTGGGGACTTGGGCGATCGCCTCAATTTTGCGATTAAAAATCTCATTCGTTAAAAACAAACCCCGTGCCCCGAGCACAGACTCTACAGCCGGATCGTTCGCCTGCCGCAGCGGCAAAACTGGCTCAGGCCGCTCAGGCAAAATTGCCGCCGCCGCCTGCAATGACTCTGGTGAAACCTGCGTAAAAGCCAGCCCCGTACTCGCCCCTAGCAAGCCCAATCCAATGGCAATTTTTCGCTTTGGCAGTCTAGCTAGCCTTTTACCTAGCTTCTTGTCCGACTGGCTATCTGCATCGGCACTATCAACCTCCTTGTCAGTATGGCTTAGCTCAGCAGGCGTCTGAATTTTTGTAGTCGTTTCATCTACCTTTTGCTTTGCTGTCTGATCTGCCGCCTGTATGGGTTCATCAGATACTGTCGCTGAGCTTTTTGCAAAAAGAGTATTCAAAGCTTGTTTTAAAGAAGGCTGCTTGAGCATAGTTCTGAATTTAATGACTTGCAGTGAGCTGCTTTGTGCTTGCAACCTTTTCAATCGCAGACGGGCAAAACCCTGATATTTTTTAGTGAATCGAGGCAATGACTACAGCCGCGTTGGCGGAGCTACTCCTCCGGAGGATCGAGGCGATACTCCAGGCAAATTCCTTTCATAGATATTAGACGAAATATTAACCTTCATGACGCCAAATTAATAACAGAGGGGCCTCCCTTCATGATGTTGGGTTGAATCCCTCAATAAATATTCAGATAAAGGCCACAGGTAAACGCATGACTGCCGGACAGAATATCCCTACTGCTAATCAAAATTTCTCAATGGATGACAGTACAGAAGCTGACACACTGGTATTGGTTGCAGGTGCGACCGGTGGCGTTGGCCAGCTAGCGGTGGCCAATTTAATCGCGCAAGGCTACAGCGTACGCGTGCTGACCCGCAGTGAGCAAAAGGCAGAAGCGATGTTTGCAGGCAAAGTCGATATTGCTGTGGGCGACATTACCAAACCCGAGACGCTAGCAAAGGCAGTCGCAGACACCACACACATTATTTGCGCGACGGGAACAACTGCGCTGCCCTCCGAACGGTGGGATTTTAAGATGGACTTAGGCAGCAATCCGATAGAGCAGTTTGCCACCTGGTCAAAAATTTACTTAGACGCTGACTTTCGCAATGCCAACGCCCGCAATTCGCCTGATGCTGTAGATGCGATTGGCGTTAGTAACCTGGTGCAGGCCGCGCCTGAAGATTTACAGCGATTCGTGTTTGTATCGTCTTGTGGGGTTGCTCGCAAAGATCAGTTTCCCTATAGCGTGCTGAATGCCTTTGGCGTGTTAGATGCAAAGGGCAAAGGCGAGAATGCTATTTTGCGCTCTAGCTTACCGTATACCATTGTTCGCCCAGGGCAGCTAACCGACGGCCCTTATACCTCGCGGGACTTCAATACGCTGGTGCAGGCGAGTACGGAAGGAAAGCTAGGCGTGGTAATAGCGACAGGCGATACGCTAAATGGTCAGATGAGTCGGATTGATGTGGCGGCGGCCTGTGTGGCTTGCTTGGGAATCGAGGCGACGCGGAATAAGGCGTTTGAGATGATTTCTAAAGGCGATCGCCCTGCTGAAATTGATTGGGAAAGCCTGTTCTCAGCAGCCTAAATTTGTATTTAGGAATAGCAATAAAGATGATCACGTTCTCTGACCGAAGAGATATCTCGATTGAACAGATTCTTCCTATATATGAGCTAAATGGCTGGTCTTCAGCGCAAAAACCTCAGGCTCTGCATAACGCGCTCCTCAATTCTCACAGTCTTGTTTCGGCTTGGAGCGATCAGCAGCTAGTAGGTATTGCTAATGCCATTTCGGATGGCTTTTTGGTTGTTTATTATCCACATTTGCTAGTTCATCCTGACTATCAACAGCAAGGCATTGGCAAAACAATGATGGAGATCCTACGTAAACAGTACGAACAGATGCATATGCACATGCTAGTCGCTGACAGTGAAGCCGTTGTGTTCTACCAAAAGTGCGGATTCACAAAAGCAGGAAAAACAGAGCCGATGTGGATATACGCAGGAGACGATCACTAAATTTGTGCTTAGTTTGTGCTTAGTTAGCTATCTCACACTAAAAAATTGACAGCGAGCCAGAGTGTGAGCAGTGAGCCAAAAACGCCGAGCCAAAGCTTAAATCGAATGTCCATTTCAAGTAAGGGGATAAAGTTGCCGTTCTCATCCTATCGAGAAATTGATCCCTTTTGGAGCCTTGAAACGGACGATGTTAATAAGAACGATCTAAACGCTCGTATAGCTCTCAGCCTGCAATCGAAACATTTCTTCGTAGCGGCCCGCTAACGCCACTAGCTCGTCATGCGTGCCGGTTTCAATTACCTCGCCGTTTTCTAACACCACAATGCGATCGGCCATGCGCACCGTTGAAAATCGGTGGCTGACAAGGAAGGTCATTTTGCCCTCGGTGAGCTGGCGGAAGCGCTCAAAAAGGTCGTGTTCAGCGATCGCATCTACTGCCGCCGTCGGCTCATCAAGTATCAGCACCTGCGCCTGCGACATAAACGCCCTCGCCAAGCCAATCTTTTGCCACTGCCCACCCGACAAATCCACGCCACCATCAAACATTTTGCCAAGCACCGTCTCGTAGCCGCTATCTAGCCCATCAATCACATCAGTAGCACCCGCATCCGTGGCCGCTTGAAACACCTGCTCATCATCCTCGCGATCAGGCAAGTTACCAAAGCCGATGTTGTCTTTAGCCGTTAGCGCGTAGCGAGCAAAATCCTGAAACAGCACGCCAATATTTCGCCGCAAGTCTCTCAAATCAAACGCACTCAGCGGAATGTCATCGATTGAAATTCGGCCTTTGTCAATGTCGTATAGCCGAGTCAGTAGCTTCAGCAGCGTCGTTTTGCCTGAGCCGTTAAGCCCAACAAGCGCAATACATTCCCGAGGGCCCACTTCGAGACTGATGTTTTTGAGGGTCGGGGTATCGCTACCGGGATAGGTGAAGTAAACATCTTGTAGGACAAGGCCTTCGCGAATAGGGTCAGGAAAAGGCTTAGCGCTACGAGGACTCACGACCTGCGGGGCCAGATCAATAAACTCAAAGTACTGAGAAACATATAGATTGAACTCGTACAGGGTGGCAATGGTGAGCAAAATGCCTGAAGTCGCTGCTTGTGCCTGCTGAAAAGTGCCTGCATACAGCGTTAAGTCACCAATTGTGACCAGGCCGCGAATGGTTTCCCATAGCACCAAAGCATACGCACCATAGAAGCCAATCGCGGAGATGATCTCTAGTGCAACTTGGGCAAATGCTTGCCTACGGGCCAGTACTTTAGACTCTTCGTTGAACTCCGCACGAATGTCCTCGTACTGCTTGGCCATGTAGCCGCCTAGGTTAAACAGCCGAACTTCTTTAACAAACTCAGGCTCAGTGAGTACCTTGCCAAAATAGTCGGCGAGGCGGCGGCTAGGTGTCTGGCGGCGAGTCATCCAAAAGCGGCGCTCAGAGAAGCGGACGCTGACCCAAAAAGTGGGAAGCGCGCTGAGTAAAAGCAAGACGAATACCAGCGGATTGAAACGCAGGAGAAGGGCTAAGAGTCCGACCAGGCGAGTGACTTGACCTAATAGCTGTAGGGATAGGCGTAGCACCCGCATAGGGTAATTGCTACCGCTTTGCCGAGCGCGATCAAGAATGTCGTGGAATTTTGAGGATTCGTAGTGAGCCAGATCTAGGCGGGTGGCTTGCTGAAGGAGCTGGGTGTTGGCAAATAGCAGGAAGCGATCGCTCATTATCTGAGTGGTATAGCTGTCGAGCTGTTGTAATATCGCTTGAAGCAAAAGGAAGCCAAAGCCTGCGGCGACGAGTGGCGTTAGGGCCTGAATGATCAGTGCGATCGCCACTCCATCCCCCACCAAGTCCACTACCGTATCTACGATCAGCTTACTAATATAGATTTGAGCCGCCGGTATCAGCGCACTTGTCAGCGTCAATATAAGGCTGATAATTAATGCGCCCGGTGCTGCTGACCACACCAGCCGAAACAGCCGAGGCATGTTTTTAAAGATGGCTAGAGAGCGACTAGCCTTTTTAACGGCTGCTGAAAATTTAGAAGTAGATACCAAATTTTAAGGGGGCTTATAAAGCAGGAATTATCTTTCATTAAGCGTAGCGTTTTAACACAAAAGTAATTTGTGTTACTATGGCAATGGCTCGGACTCATGCAATTGCAACGCCCAAATCTTGTCAGAACCGGAAGGTAGCAGCAATACGGGATGCTTGTGATAGGCGTGGACTCCGGGCCTTTTAGTTTTTAAACAGTTTTGTAGCTGTCATAGCGGGTAAAACCTACTTTTACAGGCGGTCATTGCGCTGGTCAATTTGGCTAAAGCCTCCTTATCCTAGAAACATCGCTAAGCAACTTTCTAGGGAAAACAGGAGCAGTAAATCGATGGCAGGCTTTGGCAATTTGGTGCAAAAGGCGTTTTACCTGGGGGTAGGCATCGCTTCCTATGCCGGTGAAAAGGCGGGCGGCGCGCTAGGTGATTTGAAAGGTCAGGCGCAAAAGCTGGTAGATGAGCTGGTGGAGCGCGGTGAGCTGACAGCCGATGAAGCGCAGAAAATGATGAACGACATGGTGCAGCGAGCTGAAGAGGCTGCGGTTGAGCCCAAAGGTGCAGCGTCGGCCGGTGATGATGGCCCTCGGCAAATTCAGATTTTGGATGATAGCGAAACGCTGACTGCAGAAGAGCGTCAGGCGGAGGCGCTGCGAAAGGAAGTTGAGAATTTGCGCAAAGAACTTAAGAACTTGAAGTAAATTTATTTGAAAATATAAATAAAAAGCAGGGCGTATAACGATGGATGATTGGTTAAAGCAACTGCAAGAGAGCCTTGATTCGGTGGCGCGAGATTCTGGCGACTGGCTAGAAGAATTGTCTAGAGAGGCTGAGCAGGCTATAGAGCAAGTAGGAGAACAGATAGAGCAAGCGTCGATTGAGACGTTTGAAGAGATTCAGGCAGCGATCGCACCTGTCACCCATGAAATCAATCAACAGGTAGGCAGCAGCGTAGATGCTAGCTTCGTTTTTATTGAGCAAACCATCGCGCCTTTAGTTACTGAGATCACAGCGCCTATTGAACAAGCCGTAGATGCTAGCTTTGTTTTTATCGATCAGCGCATCGTGCCATGGGTGGCTGAAACTACTGCACCTATCACGCACACCGTGAACCCTTGGCTCCAACATCATCCAGTTTGCATCGGCTGCAAGCACTATCACGGCATGGCTTACGGTGACAGTATGCTGGTGTGCGGAATGCACCCGTACGGGCCTGATGATACGAGCTGTACAGACTGGGAATCCGTTTGGGAAGCTAAGACTGACGTGTCTTAATCCAGGCTCAAAATAATGGTTGGAGACTATGTTGCACTAAGCAGACGATAGAAATGGCCAACTGGGCCTTGGCCTTTACCAATAGGCAATGAATGCTGGAGCGCTTCAGTGACAAAGGTTTTAGCTTTTTTCGTGGAATCAAAAGGGGCAATGCCTTTGGCAAGATTAGCCGCGATCGCACTCGAAAGCGTACATCCAGTACCATGCGTGTTCGGCGTATCGACCACCTGCATTTCCAGCACCTCCAACTGCTCACCGTCAAACCAAACATCGACACCAAGCAGCTCGTTGCTAAAGCCACCACCTTTTACAATCACAGCCTTCGGGCCTAAAGCCTTAATTTTTTGAGCAGCCATTTGCATGTCAGCGAGCGTTGAGATCTCCATATCCGCAAGTATCTGTGCCTCGTAGCGGTTTGGCGTGACAACAGCAGCCAGCGGCAATAATTTTTGAGTAAGAGACGCGATCGCGTCATCCGCAATCAGCTTATCTCCTGTTCGCGACACCATCACTGGGTCGACTACCAGCCAAGTAATCGGATTTACCTGTAAATAACCTGCAACCGCTTCAATGATGGACTGATTGAGCAGCATACCTGTCTTAGCAGCTTGCGCACCAATATCGCTCGCAACGGCCTCAATTTGAGCAATCACAGCTTCTGGCGGCAGCGCATCTACACGCGTTACGCCCACCGTATTTTGCGCTGTCACACAGGTTAGAGCGCTCGTTCCATGCACCTCATGAAACGAAAATGTTCGTAAGTCAGCTTGAATACCAGCCCCGCCGCCACTATCTGAGCCAGCGATCGTAAGTGCTACTGGAATTGGGTGGCCGATCGCAGCCGAGGTCATCGATTACGACGACGCTGTAAAAACTCAGGAATGTCTAAGTTGGGAGAAATGACCGGTTGATTTGTGGCATCCTCGGAGCTACTATCGGCAGCCGTTCCCGCAGGGGTTTCCAAGGTACTGCTGCCCGGTGTCCGCGTCATCGGTGTGACACGATTGCTGGTGCTGGTCATTGCCGGAATATTGCGGACATCGCCGCTAAAACCGGTTGCAATTACCGTAATGCGAATCTCGCCCTGAAGGCGGTCGTCGATCACCGCACCAAAGATAATGTTCGCGTTGGGATCAACCGCTTCGTAGATGATTTCAGCCGCTTGATTGACCTCATGGAGCGTGAGGTCACTGCCACCTGTGATGTTAAAGACAACGCCACCTGCACCGTCAATAGAAGTTTCAAGCAGTGGAGAAGACGTAGCCGCGATCGCCGCCTCTCTAGCCCGAGACTTACCCGACCCGACACCGATACCCATCAGCGCGGAACCGGCATCGGCCATCACCGCGCGAACGTCAGCAAAGTCAACGTTCACCAAACCAGAAATCGTAATAATATCTGAAATCCCTTGCACACCCTGGCGCAAGATGTCGTCAGCTACTCTAAACGCCTCTTGTACCGGCGTCTGTTCAGAAATCACTGAGAGCAGCTTGTCATTGGGAATAATAATCAGGGTATCGACGCTGGCCTGCAATGCCGCAATGCCGCTTTCTGCCTGAGAGGTTCGGCGACGACCCTCAAATGTAAACGGACGCGTCACTACGCCGACCGTTAAAGCACCAGCTTCCTTAGCCGCTTCAGCAACGACGGGTGCTGCGCCTGTACCGGTACCACCACCCATGCCAGCGGTAATAAATACGAGGTCAGAGCCTTCTACCGCCTGAAAAATCTCGTCGCGTGACTCTTCAGCCGCTTTTTGGCCAATGGATGGATTGCCGCCTGCACCCAAGCCCCTTGTGAGCTTTTGGCCTAGCTGCATCGCATTCGTCGTAGATGAATAGGTCAGCGCCTGCGCATCTGTATTAACGGTCCAGAACTCAATGCCTGCTAGTCCACTGTCAATCATGCGATTGACGGCGTTACAGCCGCCACCACCGACGCCAATTACTTTAATTTTGGCGACGCTACTTGGAATAATATCTGCGCTCATCGGCCCCTCCGGTGACAGTGCACTGCCATTATTACTTGAAGCCGTCGTTTTTTCATCAGCCCCATCGTTCGCATAGGAATTTGTATGAAGAGATGCGTTGTTCATAGGGCGGGCTGATGATTTTGAGGTAAAGAAAGTACGTGTTTGAGAACATTAAAAGCCCTAGGAAAAAAGCGACCTACAGCTCTTCAAGAAGAAATTATAAGTCTTAGCGTCAGCATCTTCTTATACAGACAGCAAAAAACATTGCTCGTATAAATTAAGGACAGGTGTTTTTAAGTTACCTTTACGTCTTGAATGGCTTTTGCGGGTGGAGCCGACTGCTCTAGCCAGTATTGTCTTTAATCAACATTGATTGAGTCAACTATAGGGGAACTTGCTAAAAAAGCCAAACTCTGCGGTCATAAGGCTTTTCTGATGTTCTGAGCGGGCGGGGCTTTAGGGTAATCTCGTTGTTTCGCTCGTCGCCTGCAATATCTCAACGACGGGATGTTCAGGGTCTTGCAGGTCGATGAAGGCGACTTTTTCTGGATTGACTTTGACAGAGAGCGATCGCATCTGATCTAACGCGGCGAGCTGCGCTTCAAAATTTCTGCCGTAGGCGCCAACGTGGATTTTACCAAGCTCGCTGTAGAGCACTACATTATTAGGACGCGTCCAATCAATCCCAGTCACTTTGACCGGGCTGCGTCGAAGGCTTTCGTACATTGAGCCCCAAGCCTCTCTATAGCTCGCACGCATACCCTTTACCGTAATTTTAGGCGGATTTACAGCCGCGCCCAAATCACTGAAGCTATTGCGTGGCATCCAGTAGCCACTGGCATCGATCAGTCCGGGCGCTTGGAAAGGGATAGGTTGAGTTGCGATCGCCTCAATGGGCTCAGTCGTATCAGGTACGGTAGCTGCCACCGGTACTCGCTCGCGGACTTTTACCTGCAACCCTGGCGGCAGCAGGCGACGGGTCACCGTGACCGCTTCAATCGGCCCATACTCAGTGAGAGCAGCGGCCAGCCCATCTGTGTTGACCTTCAGCAAAGACTGGGGATAGGGCAGCGGCAGCAGCGCCTGAACATTCTCATCAGAGAGTAGCTGGTTATTACTCACAGTGATTTGATCGGCACTGCGGATCAGCCATGCCGGAGAAGTTGCTAGCCATACGGTGCCAGTCGCCATGCCTACAACCGCTAGCGATCGCCATGCCGCCTTATAAAAATTGTAACGTCGTCGAGCACGCAGATACTGCCTGCGCTGAGCCAGTTCTTTAGACGAGGGCGCGTGAGATTTAGAGGGCATGGTTATTCAACTGTATTAAACGCCAGTGTCAGCAAAGCTACCCATATCACTATAGAATCCACCACCTCAGTTTTGTGAGCCAGATTTGCTGAGTGCCATAGGGTTTGACAGCAGAAGCTTACGACAAATTCCAAGTGCGGCGCAGAAAGGCCAGCCACTGAGCGGCCATCTCTCCATCAGTAAAAGGAATACTTATCTGCTGACCGCCTCTCAACGTAAAGCCTAGACTGAACCGCCCTTTGGTAGGCAGCGCGCCGGGATCAACTGGCTGATCATTAACCGCAATCACCGCTTGCTCAACCTCCTTCAGGTTCAAAGTGGTCGTCTCGACTACACCCTGCCGCGTAGGTATGCCCCAGGTGAGCACATCGCCTTGCTGTCCCAAAGCCGCATAAATATCGTACTTAGCACGTTCAAAAGACTGCGCCCACACCTTATAAGCCTCTAGCTTGTTGTACTCATTCCAACCCGCCCAAGCTAGGCCAATAAACATTGCCAGCAGCGGCAACCAAAGCAATCCTCGAACCATTACGCCTTCCTCATCCTCTTACAACCGAATCATGTTGCTGCTTGCAACTAGAGTGTTAACTCTTACAACGAATACCCTTTTATTCGACACCTGGATCTCCATCATCATGAAAGATAAATAGCAGTAGTTGCCCAACTATATAGATGGCACTCATTCAAAAAGTGTCTGATGGTTTGGGAAATTTATTCTATCTAGTAAATTATTTTTGGAGAGGGTATCAATGTTGCCTTTGTTAGCCATTCAAGCGACCGTTCCTCACACCGCTCAGTGGGGGCCTAATGTGGCCATCGTGATGATTATCTGTAACGTTCTCGCATTTTTTATCGGCAAGCAGGTAATTCAGGTTCCGGATGCTGACCCCGCTGGCGGTATGTTTTTAGGCCTTGGGCTACCAGCGCTGCTTGCCGTGACTAGCCTAGGCCATGCCATTGGCGTCGGGGCTATTTTGGGCTTATCTAATATCGGTGTGCTCTAGACACTGCCCAAACGACAACCGCTTAAACGTTTATTAAACGCCTGAGTTTGTTGAATTCAGGCGTTTATACTTTCACATCTGAGCCTCAATTACGGCTTGCAGACGCTTGCGAAATTCGCCTTTAGGATGCCCGCCTTTGACCTCGCCAACGACGGTGAAGTTGCCTTCTGGGTCATCGCAAATAATGTAAGTAGGCCAACCCATATCAGCCTTATCTGGATATTGGTTGAGCAGCACTTTACGGTACTTGCGATAGGTTGCCGTATCCTGCATTTTAATGTCAACAAAAGCGAGATCTAGCTCCGTAGCGACCTTTTCATCGTAGAAGGCCATTTTGTGACAGATGCCGCAGTCTTCTGATGAAAATTTGAGAACAGATCGAGGCATGGGTCGTTAAAGAGATAAAAAGAACCTTCTCATCATAAATTGAGTTGGGCAGCGTGGAGATAACCTGAGATGACCGCGTAAGATGAGGCTTCAGTTAGCTGGATCGCTCTATTAAGGAAGTGATTGCAGATAAGGAAGTGATTGCAGAAATGATCGCCATTTATCCCGGTAGTTTCGATCCCATTACGCTGGGACATTTTGATATCATCACTCGTAGCAGTAAGCTCTATGACCGCGTGATTGTGGTTATTTCTAAAAACCCAACCAAAGATCCGCTGTTCACCATTGAAGAAAGAATCGCCCAAATTGAAAAAACGACTCAGCACTTAACCAACGTTGAGGTTGATAGCTTTGATGGCCTAACGGTGACCTATGCCAAAGCTCGCGGCGCAAACGTGCTGCTAAGAGGACTCAGAGTCCTTTCCGATTTTGAGAAAGAACTCCAAATGGCGCATACTAATAAGACTTTATCTGACAACATTGAAACCGTCTTTCTGGCGACGTCCACAGAATATGGCTTTTTGAGCAGCTCTTTGGTTAAGGAAATTGCTAGGTTCGGAGGCCCTATCGACCATTTCGTTCCGCAGCATGTTGCCTTGGCGGTTGAGAAATGTTATGGAAAGAGCCGCTCTTGACTAATAATAGTATCTACGACTCCTTTTGGAAATCTCTCAATCAAACAATTTTGTGAACACTCCTGCACCTGGCGAATACTATAAAGATTCAGCGCCCGAGCGCTTTAACATTCAGCAAGAGCTGGATCGAATTGAGGAAATTGTGCTGGAGAGCCCCAGAGTGCCGCTCTCTGGTAAAACGGTTGTCTCAGAAGATGAGCTGCTCGACCAGCTAGATGTGGTGCGGGTGAATTTGCCTGCGGCGGTGCAGGAGTCGGTGCAGATCGTACAGCAGCGTGAAGAAATTTTGCTAGAGGCTGAGCAGTACGCACAGGAAATTGTGGCGGCAGCAGAGAAACAGGCGACTGCAATTTTAAATGAGATGTCGATTATTCGGCAGGCCGAAGCGCAAGCGGCACAGCTAAGAAATACGACTGAGCAAGACTGTGAGGCGTTGCGATCGCAAACCCTAAACGAAATTGAGCAGCTTCAAAGCCAAGCGCGTCAGGAGTGGGAAGCCACGCGCACGCGCACGGTCACGGAAGCAAAAACCATTCAAGAGGACGCTGATACCTACGCCGATCAGGTGCTGGAGAATATGGAGCGGCAGTTTATGGAAATGCTGCATGTACTGCGCAACGGTCGTCAGAAAATTCAGGGAGGCCAGTCTTTAGACGTAGAGAACGCTGCCCCCACGCAGCGAATCAATCCCGCAACAGGTGCGGCCAGATCAGCGGATCGTCCGCTACTCAGCCGCCGGGAAGCCACCTCTCCGCGTCAGCAATTGCAAGACCGGCCCTCAGCCCCTGACGCGCGTGATCCCCGTCAGCGAACATGATTGGATACGTAAAAGGGTTCTTAGCTGATAGCCAAAAGCTGTCCAATGGCCGAGTCATTTTGACAGTAGACGTAGGCGGTCTGGGCTACGACATGCAGATCAACCCTCGAGCCTTAAGTACGCTGCCTCCTATGGGCGATCCGGTTCAAATTTTTACCCATTTGCAAACGCGTGAGGACGTGCAGGTACTGTTTGGGTTTCCGAATAAGGCCGAACGTGATGTATTTCGGTTGTTGATTTCAGTTAGCGGCATTGGCCCGCAGATGGGCATGGCTTTGCTCGATACGCTTGGAATTAATGAGCTAATTCAGTCTGTAATTAACGGAAATACCCGCGTGCTCTCCCAAACACCTGGCGTCGGCAATAAAACGGCTGAGCGAATTATTTTGGAGCTGAAGACAAAGCTGAGTGACTGGCGGCAGCACTCTGGCATTGTTGCGCCAACGGGTGGGCCGGTTTCAGGTGTGCAGGAAGATGTTGAAATTATGCTGATGGCACTGGGTTACACCAATAGCGAAATCAGTAAGGCGCTGGTGGCAGTAGGTAGCAGCAGTACGCTGAGCAAAAATGACGATGCTGAGGACTGGATTCGAGAGGCGATCGCTTGGCTCAGTCGCTAGCAACTCTTTCTAGCCTGCCAATCCAACATTGAGCTACTCTGATTCAGCAGGCTCAGCTTCAGCCGGGGGCTCAGCGCTTGCTTCAGACTCAGCAGGCGCAGGTGCGGATGCAGGCTCGTTGGTAATATCAATATCTGGCACTTTTACTTCAGGCACATCCACCTGAATGTCGGGCAGGCTCTCAGCAGGCGCAGGCGCTTGCTTCTCAATAATGGTGGTTTCTTTTTCAACGACTCTTTCCTTTTGAATTTGTGGAGCCGCAACCGGAGCAGGCGTGCGATCGCTACTCAAAAAGTAAAAAGCCACCCCCACACTCGCAGCCAAAAATGCAATGGCTAACCCAAAGACCAAGCCACTAGCCGTGCTGTCGTCAGATCTGGCTTGAGCGATCGCTCGATCTTGCTCTCTTAAGTTTCTTTGAGCATAGTTTTCGTCATTACGCCCTCGCACATACCCGTCGCGCTGGGCAACTTCTTCTGGAGTAGCCGGTCTACCATGGACGCCCTCTAGGTTCTCATCATTAGGATTATTATTAGCGGTCATATTCTTTATTCTCGATTTAACTAAACAGCGTTTTAATGAGGCCCTTCTCTCAAAGCATTAGACAAACCTTTTGAGGTCTGCTTTTGGTTCCTCCAAAAGTCTCTCAAAGAACCGGAGAGCTACCACCTAGACGTTACTTACTTTTCACAGAAACGACTATCCACATTTGCTTGCCCGCCAACATAGCAAGACAACAATTACAAACCTCTCTGGCCTAGGACAGAGGTTTATAAACCATCGTTCTCTAAGTAAATTCCGAAGCTAATTATGCCAAAAGAAAGAGTAGTTTTTTATACGGTACTTGTTTAACTGGAAAAGGATGCGGTGCCTTGTCATTTATTTTGCTGTTGTAAAGTAGGAATCAAAACTATGCTGAGCTGGACGCTAACCTTTCTAGTGATTGCCATCATTGCAGGTGTTTTAGGCTTTGGGGGCATTGCGGCTGGTGCTGCGAGTATCGCCAAAATCTTGTTCTATGTTTTTATTGTAATCTTTGTGATCTCGCTTATTGCCGGAGGCGTCCGTCGGCCTCGCATATAGCACGCTTGGGCCAGTTGAACTAATTGCATGACGAAAAAAATATAACGAAAAAAATCAGCGACCTAGATAGCGATCGCTGACTCGTCGTTGTTCTCAACTGTGTTGCGCCGTTCTGAAGTTGCTTATGACAGCTTCTTCTTAATGAAGGCCAAAATCTTGTTGTTTTGAGCCTTCAGAGCAGATATGTCTTTAGTCAACGTATCAATTTGCTGCTGAAGGGCTGCAATTTCAGCAGCGGAATTTACACCTGTAGAAGTCGTCTGTGCAGCCGGGGCGTTAGTCTGAGGGCGAGCTTTACGCGCTTTGGCCATCGCGCCTTTGATAGCCCCAATGAGTTCCTTTTGCTCAAACGGCTTTTCGATGAACTCAAAAAACTCAAAAGGCTCTTGTATTTTCTCGGTGAGTTCTTCGCGGCGACCCGACATCATCACGAGCGGGATCTTTTGAAACTCGGGCTGCGTTTGAATCTCTTGATAAACTTCGTAGCCGCTCATGCGGGGCAGCAAAAAGTCCAGCATGATTAGGTTTGGCTTTTGGGCTCGAATGGCATCAATGCCTTCTACGCCGTCTTTCGCTTCAATCACTTCAAAGTTGCCTTGAGGCAGCATGTCTCTTACGCGGGCACGAATGACTCGGCTGTCGTCGATCACTAAAATTTTATTGGCCACGACGAACTCCTTTGACTGGCAAAATGAAGAATGATTTGTGCTTTTGACAAATATTTGACAAATGACTGAAGCAAACCGCTTAGGCAACCTGCCTAAGCAGGCATTTGTTCTTTGTAGACGCTTGCTTTAAAGCTGCCCAGATCGCAGGGAAGAGCAAACACTGAAGAGGCGATGAATGTACACTTAAAAGCATCTTGCCGCTCGAATCATTTACCTATGACTACGACTCCAAAGCCGCCGCCTAATCAGACGGTGAAGACGGCTCGGCCCAGACCTGAAATTATTGCAATACCGGATTGGTTGAGACGGCCGATTGGAAAGGCGAGTGAGCTGTCGGCGGTGCAAAAGGTGATCAAGCAGCGGCAAATTCACACGATTTGTGAGGAGGGGCGCTGCCCGAATCGGGGGGAGTGCTATGCAAACCAGACGGCGACTTTTTTGCTGATGGGGCCGACCTGTACGCGGAGCTGTGCGTTTTGTCAGGTGGATAAGGGGCATTCGCCGATGCCGTTGGATGAGGATGAGCCGCAGAAGGTAGCGGAGTCGGTGGGGCTACTAGGGCTGAAATATGTGGTGCTGACGGCTGTAGCGCGAGATGACTTGGCTGATGGCGGTGCGGGCTGGTTCGTGAAAACAATGACAGCGATTCAAGCGCAAAATTCTGAAACTCAGATTGAGGTGCTGACGCCTGATTTTTGGAGCGGGCTGGACTCGGAGGTGCAGCAGCGGGTAAGGGTAGAGACGGTGGTGCGGGCGAAACCGGCTTGCTTTAATCACAATGTAGAGACGGTGAAGCGATTGCAGGGGCCAGTGCGGCGCGGAGCTAGGTATGAGCGATCGCTCGATGTTCTCCGCCACGTAAAAGCCGCGGATCCTTCCGTGCCTACCAAATCCGGTCTGATGGTGGGCCATGGCGAAACGAAAAACGAGCTGATTGAGGCGATGGCGGATTTAAGAAAGGTGGATTGCGATCGCCTCACCATCGGTCAATACATGCGCCCTTCTTTGGAGCACTTGGCGGTGCAGAAATATTGGACGCCTGAAGAATTTGATGAATTGGGTGCGATCGCCAAAGAAATGGGCTTCGCGCACGTCAGATCTGGGCCTTTAGTCCGCAGCTCTTATCATGCGGGTGAAGAAGCCTAAGAGCATTAGGCCGGGGACTGGGTGTTGAGGTCACGCCATTCGTGGACGGCAAACGGCGGCACTACTAGCTGAGCGATGCTGCCATCGGCTAGCGGAATGTCTACTTGTAAAGGAATGTCACCTGCTAGCTCGGAGATGGCGATCGCGATATCATATTGAGCAGAGTTTTCGGGTAGCGATTGGGTTTGAGGATCTAGGGCTGGTTCTGCCTGCCATTGGGCGCTGGCACCTGTGGCAATTCTGAGCGGCTTTTGCGGGTTGACAGAAACAATGCCAGGAAAACCGACCAGGCGGAGATAGAGACCTTGCAAGTCATCAGCTTGATAGCGCTTAAAAAGGATGACCTGCCAGGATCGGTCTTTTCGGTCTCTTAGGCTTTGCTTAGAGCGGAAGGTGGTTTGGCCAGGTTTTTCGTTGTAGATGTGGATGGAGGCGATCGCAGGTGCCGCTTCAAAAACTAAAGCCGTTGAAAACAACAGGCTACCTAGAACCAAAACTAAGCAACATCGCTTAAATACAAAACTCAGTCGAAACCAAAAAGACCGCTGCTGAATCATCAATCAACAATAAAAAAGGGCTGCACTCAGTGTACAGCCCCTTTATTAGGCCGGTTTGAAACTAACGCATTTTATAGCTGTCTCATTCGGTTCAAAACAGCCCGATAACCGCTGGCTTGACCGTTAGCTAAGTACTTTTCAGCAGCCGTTTCTAAGTCACCCTGTGCGGCGTAGCCATCACCCATCGCCATTAATGAAAGCCCGCGATAGTAATAGACGTCGGCACTGGCAGATGGATTTTTGTTGATGATATAAGAGAAGTCCTCGTAGGCATTGCGAGCATCGCCAGACTCGTACAGGGCACGACCGCGAGCCGCATAGACTTCGGTATTGTTGTTGTTTAGCTCAATGGCATAGGTGTAGTCGGAAATTGCGGCAGGCAGGTTGCCGTAAATCGCGTAGGCGTCGGCGCGGCCCTTATAAATGCCATAGTCAATGGGATTGAGGCCAAGGGCGCTGTCATAATCAGCCAGGGCGGCTATCACATTATCGCTATTAATTTGGGCCTTGGCTCGTTGTTGATACGCTGCGCTGGAGTAAGTGTCTAGCTCAATGACACGGTTAAAGTCTGCGATCGCTGCTGCACTATTGCCCTGAGCGTTATGCAAACTGCCTCGCGCCATATAAGCCTCTACCGAAGTCGGCTGACGTGTGAGCACTGTGTTGATATCAGCCAAAGCATCTTTAGGACGACCCAAGGCAGCGTAGATGTAGCTGCGATTAAAAAAGCCTTCAATGCCATCAGAGTTGATGTCTAAAGCTTTATTAAGATCGTTTAGGGCTGCGGAGAAGGTGCCTAAGCGATAGTAGGCAACGCCTCGGTTGAGGTAGGCAGAGGCGTATTTTTTGCTGCTCTCAATCGCTGTTGTAAGGTGAGCGATCGCGCTGTCGTATTCACCTAGCTCAATTAAAGAAGCACCCAGGTGAGCGTGGGCAAGTGCATCTGAAGGATCGATGCTGAGGGCGCTTTTGTAGTTGATGACAGCGCCTTCGTGATTGCCAATGGAGGCTTCAGCAAGACCTAGATAGTCGTAGGCTTCTACGTAGGACGGGTTTAGGGTGACGGCCTGTTGAAAGTCCTGCAGGGCGGCTGAGAATTCGCCCATTTGATAGTAGAGTGCGCCTTTAGAAAAGTAGGCAAGGGCGTAATCGGGACGAGCTGAGATAGCTTTTGAGTAATCGGCCATAGCGGCGTCAGAATTGTTCAGCTCTAAGTGCGCAGCGGCTCTGAACACGTAGGCTTCGGCGTAGTCATGGTTAGATGCGATCGCCTCATCAAACTTAGCGATCGCCATCGCATACTCACCCTTCCTGTAATGACGTACGCCCCGCCGATAGGACTCTGCTGCGGGCGTCACCTCTGTGATTATCGCATCCACATCTAAATTCGGCAGAAGCTGAGGCTCCATTTCGTAGTCCGCAGCTTCTGCAGGGTAAGCCCCCATTGGATACGGCTCTGCTGTCGGTGCTTCGCTATAGCTAGAATCTACGTTGAGTACAGGCAAAATAATGGTATCAACCGACTCCTCAACGCTGAGAGAAGGAAGGTCATTTGCGTGAGCCGCTGAAAGGGTTCCTCCGGTAATCAGGCTCGTTAAAAGTGTGGTGATGCTTAGAGCGGTGAGGCCACTGCGGTTCATGACGGTCTTTACCAAAACGTTTTTCAAGTAGGGAGAAGCATTGACTTCCGAGTGTGAAGCTCGCACGTCAGTATTGGCGTGCTGAAGATTACTTAATTTTTAGTCGTCATCATTCATCTATCCGTAATATTTTTGTCGCAATCTATAGACATAGTTTTCCCAACGTGGTATCAAAACAAGTTGGCAAAAAAGATTATCTTTGTTGGATGAATTATTTACTGCCGCCAGCGCCGAGAACCTCCGGTTGGATAAAGCCGTTTTGCAAGCTAGCTGCTGCCAATACCACTTCAAACCTAATGGTGCCGCTGGCAGGCCTGATCGATACCGCGTTCCTCGGCCACTTAGAAGACATTCGTTATCTCAATGGCGTGGCCCTAGCCTCCATCATCTTCAACGTGATCTACTGGGGCTTTAATTTTTTTCGGATGGGCACAACCGGGCCGACCGCACAGGCCGTTGGGCGCGCTAAGCAAAGTGCTGATGAGACAGACGTGTGGCTAATTCTGGCTCGTAACTCGCTGCTGGCGTTAGGTGCCGGTATCGTCGTGTGGCTAATGAAAGCACCAATTGCTGCGGGCGGATTTTCGCTGTTGCAGGCAGGGCCGGACGTGAGAGCTGCTGCTATCGACTTTTACGACGGGCGGATTTTGGGTGCGCCTGCTGTGCTTGTGAATTTTGTTTTGTTGGGCTGGCTGCTGGGGCGATCGCAAGGAAAACAGGTTGTGATATTGGCTGTTGTGGCCAACTTCAGCAATATTTTTCTAGACTACAGCTTTATTCGTTTGCTCGGTTGGGGTAGCTATGGTGCGGGTTTAGCCACGGCGCTCAGTCAGTATCTGATGCTGGCAATGGGCGTTGTTTTGTTAATTAAGGGCGGTGTTCCGTGGCACCTGTGGCCCAACATAAAGCCGCGACTTTGGCAGCTATCGGCCCTAAAAAGCTTGCTTAGCCTCAATTTAGATATTCTCATCCGCACGTTTGCGCTGGTACTATCAATGTCGCTATTTACAAACTTCAGCTCGGGGATGGGCGAAACCGTGCTGGGCGTGAATGCGTTGCTGATTCAGATTGTGCTGATGTCAGCTCACTTTATGGATGGCGTTGCCCTCGCGGTAGAAAGCTATACAGGTAATTTTTACGGGCGAAAAGCAGCGGGAGATTTGTATTGGCTGCTGGCGTCTGGGGCAGTTGGCAGCCTGATGTTGGGACTGGCGATTGCCCTCTCTATCATTATTTGGCCCGTCCCACTCTTTAGCCTGCTCACCAGTCATACCGTGCTGCTCACTGAAATCCCAAGCTACGCCCTCTGGCTACTGCCTGTCCTCGGCTTTGGCGGTATTGCCTTCACGCTAGATGGCTACTTCTTAGGCCTCACCGCTGGCCGAACGCTGCGTAATGCCACTCTGGTGGCAGCTTTTGTCGGGTTTTTACCCCTTGCGCTAGTCGCCGCTCACATAAACAGCCCGCATCTACTTTGGTTAGCCTTAAGCTGCCTGATGGCTACTAGAGTTATTACGTTAGCTCTTCAGGTAGCGCCCACGCTAAGGCTTAGCAAACAAGCCTGATAAAGGGCATCCAAAGTTAGCCATAAAAAAGGCGATGACCAATAGCTACTGATCATCGCCTGACGTAATTTTTTAAGGCTGACTAGCCGCCAACAGCCTTCACTGCTGCATCCAAGATTACTTACGGATATCTTTTGCCATGTTACGGAACATGTCCATGCTATTGCCAGTAGACTTGCGGCGCGCAGGCTGGGCCTTTGGTGTTGGCGCAGGCGATGACGCAGATGACTCGCTTTCGCTGGCAGCAGACTTGCTAGCACCTAAGAAATCTGCATTGCCGAATGTAGTCGGTGCTGCAACAGAAGCGCTGCTTTGGTTACCGTCCAAATCGGTCATTTTAGTGGCAGAGATTTGGCGAACGCTTTCCATGTGATCTTGGCCCTTCTTTTTGGCGAAGGTGCGCTTTACCGTTTTATTAGAGCGCATGTATTCGATATCGCCAAAGCTTTTAGCGTCGTCATCGTTCAGATAAAAAGCCTGCTTGCTTTTAGATTCATCTTTAGGCGCGCTTTTACCGAACACAAATTCAAAAATACCCATCGTTTTCCTAACTAGTCGCTAAGTGAACCACATATATACTTAGGTTAACTTTTATCTTCTTTATTAGAAAGGTCTTTTCGATAGAAATTTCAAAAAAGTTGGTTAAGAAGGAATGAGATCGCATCAAATGCCGAGAAATAAACGATCTGATACAGTGCGATCGCACTACATATTCCGCTGAAATTCTTCTAATAAATCAATCAGATTAACTTGACATTGCATCGGCAGCAGCTCAGCTAACGGCAATGTTTTACGGCCACCGCCAAGTTTAATAGGAATATCTTTCAGTACTTTAGTCACGCCGTCTTCAGAAATATCATCGTTTGTAACGAGCGGCAGCAGCTTTTCTGCTAAGGGCGTGTGTAGCTTAGCAGCGCCCAAATATAGGTGCCACTTAGCGATATCCATATAAATATTTTCGCCAATTTCAGCCGCGAGCGACTCTAGTAGTTCAGTCGAGCTTGCTGTAGACATAGTGCTCCTTTTTGTAGGGTTTGTGAGTGAGCTTATAGCGTTTGTGAGTGAGGGTTATTTACCGACATCTACTTTCTTGGGGGAGTAGTCTGCGATCGCAAAAATATAAGCCGCGTTGGCAAACAAAATGCCGAGCATCACAAATGTAACGATCTTTGCCTGCGGTAGCGAGCCAGGATTTAACGTATTAAAAAACCAAAGGCTCGAATTGACCAGCGCAAAGCCAGCCACGTGAACCGCAAAATTAATGCGGTCTTCTAGCTTTTTGAGCGCAGGGTCGTTGGCAGGATCAGGTTCGCGAGGCCAGCGTGGAGGCATAAGGCTTTAAGCAGGGTAACTATAGCTTTCTATTGTAACTATTGTAGGGGATGCAAGGAAACGCATTAATCCTCCTGCGGTTTAAGCCAATGGCCAGACTTCCCACCTAACTTTTCAACGAGTTGAATATCGCCAATTTTCATCGACTTCTCTAAGGCTTTAGCCATGTCGTACAGGGTGAGCGCGGCAATCGAGACGGCTGTTAGTGCTTCCATTTCTACACCTGTTTCAGACTTAGTTTTAACAGTTGCGTGAATTCGATAGCCCGGTAGCGAGGTGTCAGGTTCAATATTGACCTCAATTTTTTTCAACGGCAGGGGATGACAGAGAGGGATGAGCTGCGATGTTTGCTTTGCAGCCATAATGCCAGCAAGGCGAGCGGTACCGATGACGTTGCCTTTAGGGGCATTGCCTGACTGGATGGCTTGTAAAGTGGCCAGTTGCATGGTGATGGTGCCTGAGGCGATCGCAATTCTCACGGTCGTATCTTTCGCTGAAACATCTACCATTTGGGCTTGGCCATGAGCATCTAGGTGAGTGAGATTAGAAGAGGCCATAAAAAGTCTTTTTTAGTTGAGTAGTGTGGGCAATCGGTGTGTTACTATTAAAGCCCAATCGAGGGGAAACCCTTGTCAGATGGGCCTGTAGCTCAGTGGACTAGAGCACGTGGCTACGGACTACGGTGTCGGGAGTTCGAATCTCTCCAGGCTCGCTTAAAAAAGACGCTAGGTAAACAATACCTAGCGTCTTTTTTGTTGAAGTCATTTGAAAGCAATGGTTAGAAGCTAGCTTTTAACCGCATAGACGTCCCTGCCACCTTGAAGCGCAAAGCGAATTGAATGCGTCAGATCTTTGCTAGAGGTGGTAATAAAAATAAACAGGCCAAATAAAGTCATCAGGCCAGCCAGTGCGAACACGGTGCGGTAGCTGCTGCTGTCTGCAACTCGGCCCATAATGGGGCCAGCGAGCGCAATACCTAAGTCAAATCCCGTGAGGCACAAGCCAAATGTGAGGCCGCGTTCACCAGGGCGTGATCGGTCGGTCATCAGCGCGGCAATAATAGGGATGAGGGTACCGCTGCCTGCGCCTTGGAAGGCACCTGCGAGCAACAGCATGGGCGCGCTGGTGGAGAGCCAGAGGGTGAACATAGACAGCGTATAGAAGGTAAGGCCCATGCTGATGAAGCGGCCTCGGCCTAGCTGGTCGCTCGCTCTGCCGGAAAGCATTCGGATGGAAAAAGAGGCGATCGCACTCACCGTATAAATCAAGCCAATATTGACCGCAATGTTCATATCGCGAATATGCAGCGGCACAAAGGCCACCATCGAACCAAAGGCCGTGCCGACCATGAATAAGATGAGCGCGGGTGTTCGCACCGTCGGTAAAAGTAGCTGGCTCCAAAATGCTGGCTTCGGCGTTGGATGCTTGCCCACTAGCTGAGTAATTGTGGGGTTTGAGTCAATAATTGGCTGTTCGTGAGTCGGTTCTTTGCTGATGAGTACGCAGATAGTGCCGATGAGCCCTAAGCCGGTCATGACTAGAAAAGCAGCGGTGAAGCTGCCTTCTAAGTAGCCACCAAGTGCGGGGCCAAGGGCCATGCCAACCGGGCTCGCTAGGCTCATGTAGCCGATAAGTTCGCCTCGGTGAGCGATGGGAGCCATATCTGCGATCGCTGCATTATAAGCCGTTGCAAACGCCGCAATACTAATGCCGTGAAAAGCTCGTACCATCGCCAGTAGCAATACCGCCGATTTTACTTGCCAGTCTAGAACCGGCACTGTCAGCACCGTATTAGGCACTAGCTGAACAGATAGATAGAGGAGTGGCGCGATCGCAATCACGACAATGCCAACAAACAAAGCAGGCTTGCGGCCTTTACTATCAGTGAATCGAGACATTCTAGGCCGAAAGCCAAGTAGCCCAACGGCAAAGGCAGCCATCACCCAGCCAATTTCCTGGTTGGTAGCCCCGAAGGTTTCTATATATAGGGATAGATTGGGCAGCATTCCTGAAAGCCCACCCCAAAAGCAAAGAGATGCGCCGAAGAAAATGGCTAAGTTGCGCTGTAGGGCAGGTTCAAATTTGAGGAAAATTTTCAAAAGCTAGTCTCCTAGTGCAACCCACTGACTTACAGACTCGCCGACCACCGTTTTTAAGACCCAATTGCGTAATAGCCCATCGACTTCGGCTGGGGCATCATCATGCGGGCAGTGCCCTGCATTAATATGATGTTCTTCCAATGCGCTGTAGTACTTTTGGAACAGTGCGCCTCTTGAGTAGGTATCCATCCAAGGGTCTTCATCGCCCCAAATGAGCAGCAGCGGGCAGGTCATTTTTGCCAGCAGCGTATCGACGTATTCGCCACGTTCGGCTTTGAAAAGGGCTGCAAAGGCGGCAGCAGCTTCAGGATCGGTAGCAGGGCGATAGACGTCTTCAATCAGCCGATCAGTAACTTCAGACTTGTTAACGTATACCTGTTCTAAGGTTCTGCGAATGTAGGAGCGGTTGCGCACAAACTGGAAAATGATCCAGCTTGGAAATGGGGAAAGGATGACGGTTTTAATCAGCTCTCCAACCGCCTTTTGAAAAGGATTGGGATCTTCTGTTGGCTGCTGTTCGCTAAAGGAGCCGACGCCGTTGAGCATACAAACACCTGCAACCACATCAGGCCGAGTCGCGCCCGCATACAAGCTGCTGTAGCCGCCGATAGAATTGCCAGCGACAACGGCAGGGCGACCAATAATATTGGCGATGAATTCAGCAATTTGATCGCGCCACAGATCGGGGCTGTAGCCGCTGCTGGGCTTGGAAGATCGGCCAAAACCGATTAAATCCATGGCATACACTTCAAAGTCGGCTTGAAGTTCGGCAGCGTTTTTTCGCCAGTGGTCGGTAGAAGCGCCGAAGCCGTGAATGAGAAGCAATGCGGGCCTTTCTGGATGCGCGATCGCGGTTCCGGCTTTGGTGTAGTGCACTCGGTAGCCGTGCCACTGCCAGTAGGCTCCGTTTTGTGCAGGCGGAACAGTGTAAGTAGAGGCAGTCGCGATCATAGTAATGTAAAGAAAGATGAAGGGCTAGTTTTAGTTTATCGCAGCGGCCCAGAGGTGACGCTTTTCAATAGACTGAATGTTGGTGAGTCGAGTGGAGTGAATTGGGTGATGGTGTTATCTCGAGTTCGGCAGCGCGATCGCCGTAAAGGCAGAGTGATTTGGTTGGAGCGAATTGTGGCGGCGATCGCCCTTGTCAATCTAATCCTCGTTCTATTTGACTTGAGCTACATTCGCTTTCGCGACCATTATTTGCAAGTGTTGCCAGAGCAAACCGTTTGGTATGGCGAGCGATTCAAAGGCATAGAGCCGGATAGATCTACACAGCGATATCTATTTTTAGTCGATAGCTTCGAGGCAGAAGTCGCGCGCGCAGGCAGTGTGGAAGGCGTGAAAGCTCAGCAGTTGCTAGCAGCGCTGAGAACAGGGAGCGCCACGATGATTGATGAAGATCCGTTTGCAGTAGCGGGGAAGTCGGGGACGCTGGCGCGGGTGAAAAACTTGATGCGCGATCGCATGAGAACAGACTCAGCCAAAAAAGCCTTCAGCGCCTTTTGGAACAAAGATCACTTACCGCCAGCCAGTATCGAGCAGGAACTCGCCTTCTTTGACACCGACATTCGCCCGCTGATGGCCGCGAACTACTTTCGCGGTATTGGCGAAACCGGGAGCCCTATCGATTTGTTTTGGCAAATTGACGCTGGCTTCATGGTCTTTTTTGCGATTGAGTTTTTGTTGCGCACCTATGGGCTCAGCCGCCGTCATCCCAATACGACTTGGATTGATGCCATGCTGTGGCGGATCTATGATGTGCCGCTTTTTCTAGGATTTTGGCGCTGGCTGAGAATCATTCCAGTGACGTTGAGGCTACATCAGGCCCGACTAATAAACCTAGAGCCTGTGCGTAATCGAATCAGCCGCGCAATTGTCAGCCAGTTTGCCGTAGAGCTAACCGAAATTGTATTGCTAAGAGCCATCGATCAGGTGCAGCAGCTAGTCAAAGATGGCAACATTAGTCGATGGCTCGTCGCAGCGACAGATCAGACACAGTATGTCGATATCAACGGCGTTGATGAAGTACAAACGATTGCGAAGCGGCTAGCAGATGTGGTGGTGTATAAAGTATTGCCCAAGGTGAAGCCCGAGCTAGATAACCTGATGCAGCATAGCGTTGTCGGGGCGCTACATCAGGCTCCGGCGTATCAGGGGCTAAAGTTCATGCCTGGATTTGATGGCATTTCGGCTCAGATCTCGCGGCAGGTAGTCACGGAACTGTCTAAAACGCTGACGGATTTACTACAAAATATGGTGTCTGATGAGAAAGGAGCGGCCCTAACGAGCGATCTGATTACGAGCTTTAGCCATCACCTGCGGATCGAAATGCAAAGCGCTGAAACGATGGAGGAAGTCCGTGATTTGGTGAACGATCTGCTAGAAGAAATTAAAATTAACTATGTAGGGCGGATTGCTGACGAGGATGTAGAGAAAATGCAGGAGGCCCGTTATCGCTTATATGGAACGACCCAGCGGCGATAAATTATGGGGTTTTCTCATAGGTTAGGGAAGTCATGCGCTAAACTAATTAACGCAGCGGAAAATTGATGTCTTGCGAAGAGCTTTCTTTAGATTAAGTTCTTTTGGGGCAGGCGATCGCCTCACTGCTTCAAAATAAGCCCTTGCATCACATTGTTTGCAGGCTGTTTTGACCTAACTCGTCTGATCCAAGTTTCAGGATCAAGATCGGAAAGTGGGAGCTTTGAAAGAGCCCGCTTTTTTTATTGGGCGTTTTTAGCTGATCCCCTATTTTCAAGCCACTTTCAAACCGCTTTCAAGCCGTTTTTACGAATCGTTTCTATGGCACATCCCCTAATCCCCCAGGTTCTTGAGCTAGCCGAGCCGGTTGCTAGTGGCATCGGTTTAGAAATCGTAGAAGCGGTTTTTCAAACCAATCAAAGCCCTCCGGTACTGCGAATAGACGTGCGCAACCCAAACCAAGAGGATACAGGGCTTGATGACTGTGCGCGGCTTAGTCAGGCGCTAACTGAGGCTTTAGACGAGTCGGACATTATTCCAGGTGCCTACGTGCTGGAAGTTTCTAGCCCTGGTGTTTCGGATGTGCTGACACGCGATCGCGATTTCATCGTGTTCAAAGGCTTTCCAGTCGAAGTGCAGCTCAGCGAAATCTACAAGAAAAAGCAGCTTTGGAAAGGCAGCTTAGTCGGTCGCACCGAAGATAAAGTTTCGCTCAATCTCAAGGGCCGTCCCTTATCTATTCCTCGGGAACTTGTGGAATTAGTCCAGCTCAGCCACGACGAAACAGCTTAGCGCTCTTCCCACTGCCGTCCTGAGACAATCAGCTTTTTTGGTTCATTTTTTGTTCATTTATTCAAAGAGGTCGTGCCTATGTCAATGGTGAGCTTGTCCGGTTTACAGCTAATGATCGATAGCATTAGCTCAGAGAGAAACCTCCCCAAAAGTGCCGTTGAAATGGCGCTGCAAGAAGCGTTGCTCAAAGGCTACGAGCGCTATCGCCGCACTCAGCGCATCGATAGCAGCCAGTTCGACGAAGAATATTTTGACAACTTTTACGTTGAGCTAGACACCGAAGACGAAGGCTTCCGCGTACTAGCCAACAAAACTATCGTAGAAGAAGTCGAAAACTCCGATCACCAAATCGGCCTAGCTGCCGTACAGGAGGTGGCCCCCGAAGCGCTCGCAGGCGACACAGTAGTCTTAGACGTCACGCCTGAGCAAAGCGACTTTGGCCGCATGGCTGCGATTCAAACCAAGCAGGTGCTCGCTCAAAAGCTGCGCGACCAGCAGCGCCGCCTCATTCAAGAAGAATTCCAGGATCTGGAAGGCTCTATTTTGAATGCGCGCGTCCTCCGCTTTGAACGGCAGTCGGTAATTATGGCAGTCAGCAGCGGCCTTGGCCAGCCCGACACCGAAGCAGAATTGCTCAAGCGCGATCAGCTACCCAACGATAACTACAGAGCGAATGCAACGTTTCGTGTGGCTCTCAAGCGGGTTTCAGAAGGATCTCATCGTGGCCCGCAGCTTCTGGTTTCTCGCTCAGATGCTAGCCTGGTTGTAGAGCTTTTCTCTAACGAAGTGCCTGAAATTGAAGATGAAGTCGTGCGAATTGTGGCCGTCGCTCGTGAAGCCAATCCGCCTTCACGCTCAGTCGGCCCCCGTACCAAAATCGCTGTAGACACACTAGAGAGCGATGTTGATCCTGTTGGAGCCTGCATTGGCGCAAGAGGATCGCGGATTCAGGTGGTTGTAAACGAGCTACGGGGCGAAAAAATTGACGTGATTCGCTGGTCGCCCGATCCATCCACCTATATATCCAACGCGCTGAGTCCTGCACGTGTAGATGAAGTGCGGCTGATGGATCCTGAAGGGCGACAGGCGCATGTTTTAGTCCCTGAAGATCAGCTAAGCTTGGCGATTGGCAAGGAGGGACAGAACGTTCGACTTGGGGCTCGGCTCACGGGCTGGAAAATTGATATTAAGGACTCAGCTAAGTACGACTACGACGCCGAGAATGAAAAGGCGGCTGAGATTGCTGAGACGCGGCGAATTGCTGAAGAAACTCGGGCAGCGGCGGCTGAAGAAGAAGCGGCTGAAATAGCTGAAGCGGAAGAGTGGCGAGCGAAAGCGCGGGCTGAGGCTGAGGCACGAGAAGCGAAAGAGGCTGAAGTGGAAGAGATCCGAGCGGCGGCTGAACTAGCTGAGGCCGATGAGAAAGCGGCAGTAGCGGCAGCAAGAGGCGAAGAACTTTTGCCTGAAGTGGATGAAGACGAAGACGAGCCAACGCCTGAAGAAATAGCTGAAGCTGAAGAGTGGAAGGCTAAAGCTAAAGCAGAGTGGGCTGCAAAGGAGGCCGCTAAGAAAGGAAAGTAGTTGAGCTAGATAAATGGCCGAGAAAAATTATCGCCTGTGCGTGAGCTGCCGCAAAACGCTTCATAAAGATGAATTGTGGCGTATTGTTCGCACCTTCCCTGATCATAAAATTCAGATTGGTGAGGGTATGGGCCGTTCTGCCTATGTGTGTCCAACAAAGGCCTGCGTGCAGGCTATGCAGAAGAAAAATCGGTTGGGGCGGGTGTTGCGATCGCCTATCCCCCCACCCATCTTTCAAGCCTTGGAAAGCCGCCTAGAACAGTTCAGTCGTGAAAACCGTCCCAAGGAGCGCACACAACCTATAAAAAGTAACCAATAATGTATATCTGTTCTCAACACTAGAAATTACACACCGCTTTACTCTATCCTGTAAGATCACAAGGCATTATTTTTTAGGGTCAAGCGTGTTGATTTGATAAAGGCAATAGGTCTTATGTAAACACATCAGTTAGTCAGGTTTAAGAGGAAAAGGATGAACAAGGGCAAAGTAAGAATTTACGAGCTATCTAAGGAGCTAGAGCTAGAAAACAAAGACATTTTGGCCATTTGCGAGCAGGCGGATATTGCCGTAAAAAGTCACAGCAGTACCATTTCAGATGAAGACGCCGATAAAATTCGCAGCGTCGCTAAAGCCGACGGCTACAAGCCTGTCAGCAAAAAACCAACGCCCAAAGCAAAACCACCTCGCAGTGCCGCTGGCACCAAGCCTGCTATCGCTAATAAGCCCATTCGCCCTCGTCAGCAGCAAATTCTAGGGATTCTTCGCCATCCTCGTCCGGCTACCTCGACCGAAGCAACTGAAGCAACAGCTCCAGAACCCACCAACTCACCGCCTACGACTCCCGCTAATGCAGCGGCTAGTCATCAAAGCAGTGATGCGTCCAGTAGTCCTGCGGCTTCCGAAAAGCCGACCGCACTAGAGAGTCCGAGCCGCCCTTCAGAGGATGCGTCAAGTGCGCCGAGCACGCCTTCTCTAGCAGGGCCGCCTAGTCGCCCGTCGGTATCTCGTTCAGCCGCCCAAAGTACATCTGATGAGTCGTCTTCGACTAATTCCGAGCCAGTGGCCGCAGCGCCTAAGCCTGAGCCTGTCGTACCTATTCGACCACCTGCTAGGCCCGCAGCCGCTCGTCAGCCTGAAAAGATCGTAACGACCTCGGGCGTGACCAGTCCCGATCAGCTTAAGCCCAGGCTAGTAGAACCACCTTCAAGGCCATCGTCTAAGCCTGCTTCAGGTAGAACTGAGACGCCTTCTGAAGAAGCAAGTCGCGTCGCTAGACCTGTGCTGAAACGCGATCGCTCGGCAAATGATGACCGGGATGATCGCCCCAGTCGCCCCTCACCAGGCGGCAGTACCGTTGCGCCTCCAGCACCGCCTAAGCCTGCAACAGAGCTGCGCAAGCCGCCTTCAAGGGCAGAAGCTCTTCAAAGCACAAGTACTGATGCTGATGACGGCGACGGTGATGATGATGGTGCGTTTAGCGATCCTACGCTTGAGCTGCGTCGTCCTACCGCGCCGCGCCCACCCAAGCGCCGAGATAGGGCAGCAGGGGAAAGCGACGACGACGAACAGGAAATGCGGCCAAAGAAGAACACCAAAACCAAGCGTCAGCGCGTCATTATTGACGACGATGATGATTTTGATGATGAGCCGAGCAGCAGCGATGTGACGCCTGCGCAGATGAACCTGTCGCTGATGCGTCCGCCCAAGCCAAAAGGGCAGCGTCAGTCTCGGCCTGCGCCGACAACTAAGAAGACGAAGACTCGGTCGCCTTCTCGCCGCGAACGTCGCGAACGTCGCCAGGAAGTGGTACCTGACAGACCAGAAATGATCGTTCTCACGGGTGAGATTAGCGTTCACGATCTGGCTGACCAGCTTGCTGTGCCTCAGACTGACATCATTAAGCTGCTGTTCTTTAAGGGAATTGCCACCAATGTTAACCAGACCTTGGACGTGCCAACTGCTGAGATGGTGGCGCAAGAATTTGAGGTTGAGGCCGTTACTGCTGAAGAAGCGCCTGAAGCCCGTAAAGTCACCGAAATGGTAGGCAAAGAAGACAGCGGTAATCTCAAGTCTCGTCCGCCCGTGGTCACTATTATGGGCCACGTTGACCACGGTAAAACCAGCTTGCTTGACTATATTCGTCAGGCAAAGGTGACTGAAGGTGAAGCCGGGGGCATTACCCAGCATATTGGTGCCTATCACGTCGATTTGAAGTCGAACCCGAATAGCGATCGCAAGTCCGGTCAAATTGTCTTTTTAGACACACCGGGCCACGAAGCGTTTACCGCCATGCGAGCTAGAGGTACCCGCGTTACAGACATTGCCGTTTTGGTAGTCGCTGCTGATGACGGCGTACGGCCGCAAACTATTGAGGCAATCAGTCACGCGAAAGCGGCAGGCGTGCCAATTGTGGTAGCGATTAACAAAATCGATAAAGAAGCCGCTAACCCTGATCGGGTGAAGCAAGAGCTGATGGAATACGAGCTTGTACCTGAGGAGTACGGCGGCGACACTATTATGGTGCCCGTGAGTGCAATTACAGGCGAGAACGTAGATACCATTCTTGAGATGTTGCTGCTGGTTTCTGAAGTGGAAGACCTTCAGGCCAATCCTGATCGTTTGGCAAAGGGGACAGTGATTGAAGCTCACCTCGATAAGGCCCGGGGCCCTGTAGCCACGCTGCTAGTGCAAAACGGTACTTTGAAGATTGGCGATGCTTTTGCAGCAGGCCCTGTATTCGGCCGCGTGAAAGCGATGGTCGATGATCGGGGCAATCGCTCTACAGAAGCGCAGCCTTCGTTTGCAGTAGAGGTGCTCGGCCTTAACGACGTACCGCCGGCTGGTGAAGAGTTTGAGGTGTTCGCTGATGAGCGTGACGCCAGAGCTGCTTCTGACGAAAAGGCCATTGAGCAACGTCAGTCTCGTTTGCAGCAGACGATGGCTTCTCGCCGCGTTACGCTGAACTCGCTCTCTGAGCAGGCGAAAGAAGGCGACTTGAAGGAACTCAACCTGATTTTGAAGGCTGACGTACAGGGCTCACTAGAAGCGATTCTAGGCTCTTTGCAGCAGCTTCCTCAGGGTGAAGTGCAGATTCGAGTGCTGATGGCAGCGCCGGGTGAAATTAGTGAGACAGACGTTGATCTGGCTGCGGCCAGCGGCGCGGTTATTATCGCCTTCAACACAACGCTGTCCTCTGATGCGCGGCTCTCCGCTGATAACTTGGGCGTAGATGTTCGTGATTACGACATTATCTACAAGCTGCTTGAGGATATCGAAGGCGCGATGGAAGGTCTCCTAGAGCCAGAATTGGTCGAGGAGCCTTTGGGCAAGGTCGAAGTTCGAGCGGTGTTCCCTGTCCGTAAAGGCACGGTTGCTGGTTGCTATGTGCTCTCGGGCAAGGTGACTCGCAACTGCCGGGTGCGCGTCATGCGCGGTGAGCAAGTGATGTATGAGGGCAACCTTGATTCGCTGAAACGGATGAAGGACGATGCTAAAGAAGTCAATTCTGGCTTCGAGTGTGGTATCGCTGTCGGCGGCTTCAACGATTGGAAAGAGGGCGATATTATCAACGCCTTCCGGATGATCTCTCAGCGTCGTACGCTCGCTCCGGCTTAATAGCAGCCTAGGGAAAATGATCAGATTGCAGCAGGAACGCTATTTGTGGGTACATTTCGTCGGACTGGCGGCTGTACCCCTGCTGCTCGATATTTGTTTAGCAGGGTTGGCTTCGGCTGGCCCTGCTTTTAACTATCCAACGGCGTTTGGACTGCAGTTTTGGGCGATCGCACTGCTCGGCATCGTACCGACGCTAGCCATGCAAATTGTCAAACCATTCTATATATTTAGCCTGCCGCCGATAGCTCTTAAGCCTTCTGTACTCACTGAAGATAAGCGGCGATGTTTGACCGTGATGAAGTCCTGGCAGATCAAGGCTTTGGCGGGCGTGACGGCGGTTTTTTTGATTTGGCTGCTGAGCTGGGTTTATAGGCGATCGCCTCAAATACTCCCAACCATGACGCCAACGGCTGGGCTCATCAGCGCGGCTGTAGCCTTCTTTTTCATCTGTTTGTTTTTACAGATATTTGTCAGCGTGGCGCGCGCTATTTTGGTGAGTCCTACTGCGTTGAAGCGAGTAGAGGCTTATGAGGAGAGGGCGATCGCGGCTGACTTTTTAATATTGGGCATTCGCGTACAAAAGTTATTACCGTCAGAAGCTGTACTGGAAGCTGATGCTGACAGTCAAAATAGTGATGCTGGTTAGAGAACCTTAAACCGTGGCGATCGCTACAACAGAAACCAGAGTGCTTGCGCTATTCTTAAAAGGTACAAGCAGAACTTGTTATAGCTTTTGTAAGGCATGTGTTTAGCAGGTTCTTTGATCTGGAGATCACAATGTCAAACATCACATCGACTGAATCGAATCATGCCGCTGAGAATACTGAGCTTTGGCAAGGCTTAAAAATGGCGATCGCAGCTAGCTCCGGCTTCCAACGCTGGCGCTCCGAACAGCTCTCTTCTGTTGATTCCGCCGTTTCTGACGAACAGCTTGTCCGGTTGTATGTGCTCGATACGCTCGAAACGTTAGCTTACTAGCTGCCAACCTGTCATAGAGCAGGCGTGCGAAACAAGCTCATAAGCTTAAGCATCTAGCTCACGTCTGCCTTCCAAGGCTCTGGCCAAAGTGACTTCATCGGCATATTCCAAGTCGCCGCCCATCGGCAAGCCAAACGCAATCCGAGTCACTCGTGTAAACGGCTTCAGTAGCTGGCCAACATAAAGTGTCGTCGTATCGCCCTCAATGCTAGGGCTAATCGCCAGAATCACTTCACTGGTATCTTCCTTATTAACTCTGTGTACAAGCTGACCAATGTTTAGCTGCTCAGGGCCAATGCCATCCATCGGCGAAATCAAGCCGCCTAAAACGTGGTATTTTCCTTTGAACTCACGCGTTTTTTCTAGCGCAATCACGTCCCGCGATTCGGCAACCACACATATTGTGGTCACATCGCGGGACTGAGAACGGCAAATATCGCACACAGGCTCCGCTGATAGGTGAAAGCACTTAGAGCACTGTCCGACCTGTTGCTTGGCCGCGACTAAGGCATTTGCCAAGGCGCGAACCTCAGCCTCAGGTCGCTTAAGCATGTGCATCGCTAGGCGCTGGGCTGACTTGGGGCCAATGCCAGGGAGCCGCTGAAATTCTTCGATAAGTTTGGCAAGGGGGCGCGTGTAGATGGCTAGAGCTCCTTATTCGTTGTTCTCGTCTGCGGCACTAGCATTATTGTCTGCGGGTGGCGCAACCTCTTCACTTTTGCCGCGAACGGGCGGCAGTGCTTCGACCAATCCCATTTCAAAGGCAGCATCTGGTAGCTGACCTACCAGGTATTTACCCGGCTCAAATAGGCCGCTCGGGGTCATGCAAACCTGCCGTAGCTGCACGATTGCATTTTCATTGAACATATCCCGGGCCATGCGACGCTCTAGTGCCACAGAGACTCTCCTGCCTTTATTTAGATACTTCTATTTTACGACTTGAGCCGTCATCTGGGGCCGCTGTCTATATGCAGATCAACAACGTTGTAGGCAGATGCCTATTCGTCTGTTTGCCAATATTCGTGGGTGTAGTCCTGGTCAAAAATTCGCTTAGGTCGCATGATCAAAATAACGTTGCCCAGTAGCTGCGTTTGGGGGGCTTCATCGAACCACTGAATTTCTAGCTGGCCGCCTGCATCCACGACAAAGTAGCTGAACTCGTTCCAGTCACGTTTGGCGCGATCTACCACGATCATCACAGGCTCGGTTGCAGACATATTTTCTGGTGCATTGGGCAACTCGCCGCAGGTAGAAAGCAGCGCAATAGGGTCTTCGGCCTTGAGGATGACCAGCCAGCCAGGCACTGGAATCCAAGCGCCTGTTCCAGAGAACTTAACGATGCCAAAGGGTTCTTCGGGCGTGATGCCTGGAACAGCTTTGAATTCTTCAGTCGGCAGCGGCATTTGACCGACCACTGGCATGATGACCGGGGCGTCGGCTTCGTCTTCTAAACGGAAAATAGGCAGGCGCGGTGCAGGCTTTTGTTTGACGACAGAGAAATCGACGAGAAGCTTTTCTACTTTGCTGCGAGCGCTTGTAGACGTGGCGAACCGGAGGCTTTGAGCGATCAGGCGTGATCTGGCCTGCAAGTCCCCCTGCTGCCGAGCTAATCGCCAGTAGTGATAGGCGGCGGCATCGCCCATGGTTTTTTCAAATCCGGGTGGGGGCGTATCGCTATAGGCAAAGTCTCTAAGCGCTTTTACAACGTCTTTGACCTGATCGCTGTCTAGACCGTTTTCAAAGGCAAAGTCGGCGGCGGCGGCGCGGATGTCATTCGGGAGAATTCTGAATTCGTATAGGCTGTCGCTGCCGCGTGTTGTGTAGTGCGCTTTGGCCTTGTCACTAACGCCACCAGCCTCCATTGAGTCGAACACCTGTGAAGCGACGATGAGCTGATTTTGCTGAATAGGCTCAAAGCCAGTGGCTTCAAAAACGGCCTGGGGTGCCATGCCTGTCTTTTGTAGCGTGCGGCAGGCCTTGCCCCATTCCACCCAGTTGCCTTCTTTGCGGCGTAGCTGGGTTTTAATTTTGTCAATGGCTGCTTGGGCTGTGGCGTTAGCTTCGGGGGCGTTAGTCGCTGAGTCAGGTGCAGAAGGAGGATTGGCGGTCATAGTCGCTGGCTAGCAAGGACGAAAAGAGTTGCGATCGCGCTACTTTGCTTATAGGCTTCATAGAGCGATCGCATCACTAGACTTTATCGCTATTTGCTAAACGGTTGTGATTTGTATGTAAGGATTTTATTACTTCGGTAAGAAACTTAGCGATCGCAATGGCTACCTATCAATCGTTCACTAGCGCGATCGCCCCGCTACGCCAAAGGCGTCGTCCTGTCCTGACTCGGCAGCATGTACCTTGCTGTTGGGCTAACTCTTGTTTTCCACCACCAGTTACTAGGCCACCACCAGGGCTTACGCTGAACTGTAATTAAATGGTTAACCCTACGATGTATCGGTTCTAGCGCATTCTGTAAGCTCACCTGAGAGAACGCCTGCTCCTGCTCCAGTTTATGAGTAGCGTTTTTAAGCGATAGAATCAGCGCTTCAAATGAACCGTAATCACCCATCTGACCCGCTATTGCTACAATCTGAGCCTTCATTTGAAAAATTTCTTGATATTTTCTATCAACTTCAGAGAGCGCTTCCCCAGCGGCTTCTATTCGCCGTATCGATGCGTCAACCTGGCTATCGGCCTGTCTTGCACGCTGTATTGCACTTGTTAAAGAAGACAGACACGCTTGCCCGCACTCATTTTTCTCAGCCAGCTCTAGGTGTAGTTGCCTGCTGTCAGATCCTGATTTTGCCAGTGACGATTGTTGTGCCGAAGCCTCTGCGACTGCGAGCTGAAGCAGTTCAGATTCTCTTTTAGAGATTTGCTGACTTGTGATCAGCACATTGCGAGATTCCTGTAGTTCTTTCCTGGCTTGACTAAGCTCTACGCTTAACTGCTTAAAGGTATCTTTATTCAATAAGTCTTGGTGGAGTGCTTCAGCCTTTTCAATTCCACTCGTTATCAATCCCTCCAACACATCTAAAGATTTCAGTACTTCTAGGTCTGTAGTTGCACTCATGCTTTTCCTTATTTTATTTGAAAATTACATCTAAGAATATTGGTTAAAACACTAATAAGATTCTCTTCTGTTTTAGCCACTTCAGGAAAGGGAAAGGCTTCAGGGTAAGGCGTGCCTAGTCTTCGATGCCTGACTCTTGCCGCCTCAACCAGTAGTCCGTCATTCTCCAAGTTTTCTGCAACGGCCTCAACAACTCTAATATACTCTTTGCTTTGGCTGCCCTTTTTAAGCGCATTGATAGCCTGCGTTCCTTCCCAATATTGATCCGTTGCTCTCAAGATAAGTGAGGTTAAAAGATGCGCCTTGGGTAATTTTTTAAGGCGATCAAGCTCTGCTTTTATGGTATCGGCAGAATAGTCTCTTATTTTCTGCATCATTGTTTCTTCAAGCGCTGTGCGTTCTTCACCCACTAGCTCAATCTGATCGAGTATTTCGTAGGTATCGTCATAAATAATCGGTGGATGGGCTTGAAGTGAATCGATCAGACAGCGCTTGACAATGGTTTTTTGATCTATCGAGAAATCAACGTCGTTATTTTCTGCCTGAATCCATTGACACAGCGACTCGATTGCATCTGGGCACTGACTATCAATCTGTTCACACGCAGAGAGAATAGCGGGTATGTGGGTTTTGAGCAGGGCGTGCTGCTCATGGGTAACAATGACGAGCAAACGAGAACGTGTCCGCGTTAGGAGCGTGTACCACTGCCACCAATTCTCAGAGACAGGGCGCTTACCTGTGTGCTTAAAGATATTGAAAACAATGCAGGTATCAAATCCCTGGCCTTTTACTTCATGAACGTTCAGAAAATCTAGTTCACTGCCAAACTGTGATTCAAAGGCTTCGTCTGTCAGAATTTTGACCCGGCTGGCGAGCGTGTGAATTAAAGATCTGTCCTTGCTAATAGTCTTGTGATTGATGCCAATGGATTGTGAAAGCTGTTTGAGAAAGTCTTCGGTTTCAAGCTGCCCTGGATAAACCAGCAGCTTGACGGGTTCACCGACCTCATCGGCATTATTAGGGTCAGCGGGCTTTTGCTGGTGCCTTGAGTCATAGTCTCTAGAAGCCTCTGCTACGGGAGAAAGTAACAGGTTGCTGAACGCCAAAATCCGCCCCGAGTTGCGCAGGCTTTTTTCAGGTAGCTGGTTGGGCTTACCGAGCTGTAGGGCTCGCCAGGAAAAGTCAACGGGCGTAATCCTTTGATTAAGATCGCCTAGCAGCCATAGATGCGTCATCAGATGACTGTCTTGATGGATGTGGCGGCATAAGCTTTTGATTGCTTCAATCTCGCTTAAGAGATAGTCTTGCGCTTCATCAATAATAAAGATACTACCGTTTTTATTCTCTGACTGGAAATTATCGATCTCAAAAGTTGTAGATTTGTCTTCCCATTTTTCACGAAGCTGCTCTGCAATATCAGCGCGCGATCGCTTATCTAGCTTTGAGAATTCTTCATGCCACCACTCAGGCTTAATGTGCTTAAGCGCCTCAATTCGCCGCCTGTTGTCTTTATAGACAGCGTTTTTATGCTGTTCTGAACCGTCGCGTAAAACAAAGGCCTCATATAGGATGAGATCTCTTAATCCTAAGTCTTGAAGGTTGAGCTGCTGCTTTGATCGCTCGGCTCCAACAGCTATTTTTTTAAGGATGCGTAACTCTTCATCAGGCGACAGCGACTTTTGTGCAATCTTAGGACAAGCAAAGGCAATCCAATCTGAAAAAGTGCCATAGAAGAAACCCTGTCGTGGATCGTCAATGGGTATTGATTGCATCCACGGCAACGCTTTGACTTCTTTGAGTAAGTGCTGGGGCAGCAGGAAAATGACTCGCCAGTCGGCTGCATATCGCTCAGAAGCTCCCTTTGATGCGACGACAGTTTTACCTGAGCCTGCGGGGCCTTGCGTAATCTGGGCAAAAAAGCCAGTCCGAGCACTGTCTTTATGGTGGGCGCTATGGTGGATATAGCTGCTGTCTATGGGGGCGATCGCTAATCTTTGAGCTTCCGTCAGCACTAAACTTTTTTGGTAGCCACTGTTCAAAAAAAAGCGCCACTCAGCGTCTAGCTCACCATTCCACAAATAGGCGGGCTCTTGAGGTAGCTGATCTAACCCCTCGTACGTATCATCGTCGCGCTGATCGACGTACAGAAAACGAATGGAGCGATCCGCTTTATTTTCTATCCAAACGAATCTGAGCGAGCTGCCGCCACCGAGATCTATGCGAGATCTCCATCGGTCTGTATATCCACGAAGGCGTATGGTATGAACAAATTTTTCGGCGTCTTCTGTGACTGCTAGCGGTTTGAACAACCGCTCAGGCGCTTTGTGCGCCACCGACTGTAGCTTTCGTAAATCCTTGATAGCTTTTCTGGTGAGCTGTATTGGACGCATCGAAATACCAGGTTATCCAAGTTTCTTTCAAAGGGTGGGTTGACGAGACCCGCCTTATTACGCGACTATATTTGTCACATACCGTATGCGGGGCTATAGCGCAGCTGGTAGCGCACCTGCATGGCATGCAGGGGGTCAGGAGTTCGAATCTCCTTAGCTCCATATTCTTTAATTAACAGCGAACTAACGCCTACTGGTAATAGTCTTTGTACCAGACTACGAACTGTTCGATACCTACAGACAGCGGTGTATCAGGCTTGAAGCCGACGTCATCCATTAAGTCCTGGACGTCTGCATAGGTGGCCGGGACATCTCCAGGCTGCATCGGCATCATATTTTTCTCAGCGGTTTTGCCCATTACCTTTTCAATAGTGGTAATAAAGTCCATGAGCGTCACCGGGCTGTGATTGCCGATGTTATAGATTTTGTAGGGCGCGCTTGAGTCGGCAGTTTTGCGTTTTTCTTGGGCTTCTTCTGCGCTGAGAATGCGCTGTGGCTTTTTCATCACGCGCATAATGCCTTCAACCACGTCGTCTACGTAGGTAAAGTCGCGCTTCATTTGGCCGTGGTTGTACACGTCGATGGGTTGTCCTTTGGCGATCGCATCGACAAACTTAAAGTAAGCCATATCAGGTCGACCCCAAGGCCCGTACACCGTAAAGAACCGCAGCCCGGTTACCGGCAAATTGTACAGATGACTGTAGGAATGGGCCATCAGCTCATTGGCTTTTTTAGTTGCAGCATATAAGGACACAGGATGATCTACCCGGTCGTCGGTGGCAAAAGGCACCTTGCGATTTTGGCCATATACCGAACTAGAAGAGGCGAATACTAAATGGCCCACTTTGCTGTGGCGGCAGCCTTCGAGGATGTTGACGAAGCCTAGTAAATTGCTGTCGGCGTAGGCCAGCGGCTTTTGGAGAGAGTAGCGGACGCCTGCTTGGGCGGCTAGGTGAACGACGCACTCGAAGGTGTGATCGGCGAATAGCTGGGAGACTTTAGCGCGATCGCTCACATCCATCCGTTCAAACGTAAAGCTCTCAAAGGCTTCAAGCTGAGCTAAGCGATCCTTCTTCAGGCCCACGTCGTAGTAGTCACTAATACAGTCAATGCCATACACCTGCTCTCCGGCCTCTAGCAACCGTAACGATAAAAAATAGCCAATAAATCCAGCAGCGCCGGTTACAAGAATTGCCATAAGCCTAAAAAAGAAGTGTATGAATATTTAATTCACCATAGTATTGGTGGATTTCGCCGATTCGCGACACTGGCGCATCAAATTTTCTTCTTATTTTCATATGCGGGCAGCGGCCATCATCCGCCAAGGCTTCGGTATCAGTGATACGATTGCCAAAGCATAAAATGAGAAAACAAAGAATAAGGATTCATCAATCAATGCAAGAAATTGATAAGTCGATTTCCATCGACGGTCGGGACATTCACCTGAAAGTGGGACTGTTAGCGCCCCAAGCAGGTGGCTCAGTTCTGATTAGCTCTGGCGATACGGCTGTGTTGGTCACAGCTACACGATCTTCTGGTAGAGACGGCATCGACTTTCTACCTTTACTGATCGACTATGAAGAGCGCTTATACGCCGCAGGCCGTATCCCTGGTGGCTTCCTCCGCCGTGAAGGCCGTCCTCCTGAGCGCGCTACCCTCACCAGTCGCCTCATTGATCGCCCCATGCGTCCGTTGTTTCCTAACTGGATCCGCGACGACATTCAGATTGTGGCCACCACGCTCTCTATGGATGAGGACGTGCCGCCTGATGTGCTTGCAGCAACTGGGGCATCCATTGCCGTACTGCTCGCCGAAATTCCCTTCAACGGCCCAATGGCAGCAGTTCGCGTTGGCTTAGTTGGCGACGACTTTATCATCAATCCTACCTATGCAGAAATTGAAGAAGGCGACCTTGACTTGATTGTGGCCGGTTCTCCCGATGGCGTGATCATGGTTGAAGCAGGTGCTAATCAGCTTCCTGAACAAGATGTGATTGAAGCGATTGACTTTGGCTATGAAGTCGTGCAAGACCTCATTAAGGCGCAGCTTGAGCTGGTTAAAGAGCTGGGCTTAGAGCGACCTACTGAGCCTGCGCAAGTAGTCAGTGAAGAGTTAGAGGCTTATTTGAGCGATAAGGCCACGAAGTCTATTCAGGAAGTGCTAAAGCAGTTTGAACAAACAAAAGCTGAGCGGGATGGCAAGCTGGATGAAATTAAAGCAGCGATCGCTGAAGAAATCAAAGCTTTAGACGAAGACAACGCCGTACGCGTCGCTGTCGATGGTAACAAAAAAGCCTTGGGCAAATCCTTCAAGAGCCTGACTAAAAAAGTAATGAGAGCGCAAATTCTTGAAGAAGGCGTTCGCGTTGACGGTCGTAAGCTTGACGAAATTCGTGAAATCACCTGTCGCACGGGCGTATTGCCCAATCGCGTTCACGGCACTGGCCTCTTCCGTCGTGGCCTTACACAGGTGATGTCGGTTACCACACTGGGCACCCCCGGCGACGCGCAGATGATGGATGACCTGCATCCTGGCGACGATAAGAAGTACATGCACCACTACAACTTCCCACCTTATTCGGTAGGTGAAACTCGGCCCATGCGATCGCCTGGTCGCCGCGAAGTGGGTCACGGCGCGCTAGCAGAACGCGCCCTCATCCCCGTTTTGCCCCCACAGGAAAACTTCCCTTACGTCATCAGAGTCGTCTCCGAGTGCCTGTCCTCCAACGGTTCCACCTCTATGGGTTCCGTCTGTGGCTCTACGCTCTCCTTGATGGATGCAGGTGTTCCCATTAGTCAGCCCGTCAGCGGCGCAGCCATGGGCCTCATCCGCGAAGGCGAAGAAGTCCGCATCCTCTCTGATATTCAAGGCATTGAAGACTTCCTTGGCGACATGGACTTCAAAGTAGCCGGTACCGATAGCGGCATCACAGCGCTACAGCTAGACATGAAAATCACCGGTCTACCCATGACCGTAATTAGCGAAGCAATTAACCAGGCTCGCCCCGCACGTCTACACATTCTAGAGAAAATGCTAGAAGCGATTGACAAGCCCCGCGAAGAGGTTTCGCCTTACGCGCCACGCTTGCTCACCATGCAAATTAATCCTGATCAAATCGGGATGGTCATCGGGCCAGGCGGCAAGCAAATCAAGGCCATTACTGAGAAGACCACTGCCAAAGTCGATATTCAAGATGATGGTACGGTCACTATCTCTGCGATTGACTCGGAGAAGGCTATGCAGGCTCAGAAGATGATTGAAGGCATCACTCATGTGGCTGAAGCGGGCAACGTGTATATGGGTAAAGTCACTCGCGTGATTCCAATCGGTGCTTTTGTTGAATTTATGCCGGGGAAAGAAGGCATGATTCACATTTCACAGCTTGCTGACTATCGCGTCAACAAAGTAGAAGATGAAGTGAACGTAGATGACGAAGTACTCATCAAAGTTCGTGAAATTGACAATCGCGGTCGCGTTAACCTCACTCGCCTAGGCATCCACCCTGACGAAGCGTCGGCAGCGAAAGCAGCGGCTGGGATTGAAGAAGAATAGAGCGTTTTCTAACCCTTACGTAACTGGCTGAACAATAGGGGTATCCAGATGGATGCCTCTTTTTCTTAGGCGTTTTCTTAAGCGTTATCGCAGCGTGCTTTACACTTTTCATTGCGTGGCGATCGCGATTACCTGTACGATTCTGAGTGCTACGCCTATAAGATAATCACGTGCGAAAAGTTGTAATTGCTGGTAATTGGAAAATGCATAAAACCCAGGCTGAGGCCTCGGCGTTTGTGCAACAGTTGATGCCCCAAATCGAAGGGGTGCCTGAGGGTAGGGAGCTGGTGCTCTGTGCTCCTTTTACTGCGCTAGGGCTGCTGATGGATAAGACACAGGGCAGCGCCATTAAGGTGGGCGCGCAAAATATTCACTGGGAAGACTCGGGCGCGTATACCGGCGAGATTTCTGGGCCAATGCTGAATGAGCTAGGCATTCGCTACGTTGTCGTCGGCCACAGCGAGCGCAGACAGTTCTTTGGAGAAACCGACGAGACTGTAAACGCTCGGTTGAAAGCGGCACAGAAAGCCGGACTGACACCGATTTTGTGTGTGGGTGAAACCAAACAGCAGCGCGATGCAAACGAAACAGAATCGATTATTGCCGGACAGATAGAGAAGGGCTTAGTAGGCGTTAATCAGTACGATTTGGTGATTGCCTATGAGCCGATTTGGGCCATTGGGACAGGGGATACCTGCGCTAGCGATGAAGCAAATCGAGTGATTGGGAAGATTCGCGCTCAGCTAGTGAATAAGGACGTGCCGATTCAATACGGTGGCTCGGTGAAGCCCGATAATGTCGATGAAATTATGGCGCAAAGTGAAATTGACGGGGCATTAGTCGGCGGCGCTAGCTTAGAGCCTGATAGCTTTGCAAGGCTAGCGAATTACAAAAAATAAGGATGCGGTTAGCTTCCTTGTCCATGGGCTTAAACAGCCTGGGACGCAGGATTCTCTTCTGGAGGCGTTAAGTTGGGCTGAGATTCGCTGTTAGCGATCGCACTCACGCCTGCATCCAAATTCTCAGCGTGACTCACAGTGTTGTAGTGCGCATGAACATAGGTGCGATCGCGCCCCTGCTTTTTAGCGTGATATAGGGCCATATCTGCTGCCTGCACCAAAACCTGCGCGGTGGTGTCATGTCCCGGCACGATAGTTGAAATGCCCATAGTAACCGTGACGTAGGGCTGATCGTTGTCCGCCGCGTGTGCAATTTTCAGGGCGCGAACGCTGCTGTGAATTTTTTGAGCAATGCGCCAGGCTCCGCTAGTGTCGGTATTAGGCAAAATGACCGCAAACTCTTCGCCACCATAGCGAGCGACCAGATCAGCGGGACGCTGAGGGCCTTTGAGCAGTGCATTTGAGACTTTTTTGAGACAGCGATCGCCTGCCGGATGACCAAAGCTGTCGTTATAGCGTTTGAAATTATCGAGGTCGCACAGGATTAAAGACAGCGGCTGGCGATCTCTGGCAAGGCGCTGCCATTCGTTAGACAAATGCTCATCAAAGCAGCGGCGGTTGGCCAGGGCTGTAAGTCCATCTAAGAGCGCTAGCTTTTGCAGCGCCTGATTGGCGGCCATCAGTGACTGATGCTGCTCGGCCTGAGCCATCGCCAGCGATAGCTCTACAGCAATGCTTTGGGCGCAGGCGATCGCATCATCATGCCAAATATGGTTATCAGGCAACGCTAAGGCCATGATGCCCCAGTGATCGTCACCCGTTTTAGACGCGGCTGCATCCTTAGGTAAAGGACTTTGGGGACTGCTCTGAGCGTTGAGCGAATAGTCAATAGTATTGTGCGTTTTTAGCACGGGCACCAGTAGCCAGCTACCTGGCCAGCAAGCAAGCCACTGCCGCGTTTCGGTAGTCGATAATAGCTGCTCACTATAGAGCTGTACCGTTTCTCCTTGAATAAGCTGTCGCATCAAATCAGGAGACTCTGAACGCACAACAGAAAACCGCTGTTGCCAAGCCAAAGATTGATTTTGACAGTAGTGAGCCACTTGCTGCCAGCACTGCGCCTCGGCCTGATAGCTCAGCAGAACGGCTTGTTTCGCGCCCAGCAGACTTGCAGACTCGACGACAGTAGTGCCCAGTATATTAGAGATTTCTAAAGAATTTCGCAGCTTACGCTCTACCTGACGCAAACGCTGCTGTTGGGCAACGCGGCGCTGCATCTCTCGAATTTTCGCAGCATTGCTGTCTGCCACCACGTCGTCTGCCACACTAGCAGAGCTAGAGATACCTTGAGCGGGTGCTGTGCTCATTGAGCTGTCTGCCTCAAGGGACGTGCCGGCTGAGCCGACATCCGGAGCGACCCACTCAGAGGGTGGCCAGTAGCAGTCGGCTAAAGGTGCCTGGGCTCGACGGTTAAAAGAAGCGTGGCGATGAAGCATAGTCAAACCCTCCGCACAAGGCGAGGAGAGGTGCTAGGAACAAAGAGCCTGTGGTTGTGACAGATACTTAGTGTGTTCCTTGTCCAGCAGCCCTTTGTACAAGCACAACCAAACGTTAGGTAGATACTCAGGAGTTTGCTTATGGTAACGCGCTGTGAATCTACATAGATCCGTGTATCCCTCAATACGATTTAGAGAGCGTATGGTACACTTTCTAGGACTCTCTTGGAGGTATAATCTAGCACTTCGCCTGTGGTTTGTTGATGTGCTGCTAAACACCGCTAGTAATGATTTTTGTTTCTTTAAAGTTTTAACAAAAGCCGCAATACAGAGGAACTTAGCGTACCGCATCCACTTTGTTGCCTAACCTTAGACAGAAAAAGGGATGGAAAAAGTCTATTGACAGCCGGCACAAGTTTATCTGCGGCAGCTATAGCGTCAGAAACTTTTCTAGCGCGCCAACCATCTTAGGCGGCCATCTCCTGATGTTTTCTACCCAGTTTAGGTCTTTGTAACGCCCGTCGAGCCCAACGACAGCGACCCAATTGCTTTCAGCTTCTCCTTGCTGTCCTTGTTCCCATAGCGCAGCGGTAAGGGCCGCGCGCATATCGACAAAGCTGGGGTATTTACGTACGAGGCTTTTCATAATTTGTATTGATTTAGCGGTGTCGCCAGCTTGATACAGAGCCAGCGCGTAGTTGCCGTAGGCTAGTGAAAAGCTGGGCTGTAAGGTGATTGCTGCTTGATAGTCTGCGATCGCTAATTCCCAGTCGTTCTGGCCTGCTTCCGCATTTCCTCGGTTGTTGTAGGCCGCCGGATCATCAGGATCAATTTGCAACACCTGGTTATAGTCGTCAATGGCTTTTTCCCACTGGCCCATGGCTTCCCAGACAGCGCCCCGGTTGAGGTAGGGGTCGGGCTCTGTGGGAGCGAGTGCGATCGCTTCAGAGTAATCAGCCACTGCACCGTCTAAGTTGTTTTGACGCACGCGAACATTGCCGCGATTGCTCCATACGGCGGCTTCTTGTGGGAGCTGCTCTACTAGCGCTGTCCACTGCGTTTCAGCGAGTGCAAACTGCCCGGTGCTAGTAGCCTCAAAGGCGGCTTGCCGAAGCTGGCTGATGTTTTCAATTTCACTCGGGCTCAGATTAGTGATCGCGCTACTTTGCGCCAGCGCGGGGGCAGAAAGCCAGTCTGCGGCAAACCCAAACAGGGGACTTCCTAGCCAGAGAAACAGTCCTAAGGCGATCGCGATTGTTTGGCGCACGGTAAGGTGCATGTTTGGTACCTCTTTTGCCTAAAACCCGGAAGCGATGCATTCGTAAAGAATCACAAAGCTCCTATTTACTAGGGTAAAGGCAAACCGGTGACTAGGTTAAGGCGACTAGGTTAAATTGAACAGCGGCGCATCGGGCATGATGAACCGGCTTTGAATGGCTTCGTAGCCAAGATGACGGCAGGCGGCAGGGGTAACGACTCGGCCCCGTGGCGTGCGCTGTAGGTAGCCAATTTGCAATAGATAGGGCTCATATACTTCCTCAATGGTCTGAGGGTCTTCGCCTGTGGAAGCCGCCATCGTGTCCAAGCCGACCGGGCCACCGTTAAAGTTTTCAATCATCAGCGTGAGCAGCTTGCGGTCTGTCCAGTCGAGGCCGCAGGGATCGACGTTGAATAGTTCTAGGGCTTCAGAGGCGATCGCCTGATTAATCGGCCCCCGTTTTTTCACCTGCACAAAGTCACGCACGCGCTTCAGCAGCCGGTTGGCAATGCGCGGCGTCCCTCTAGCACGGCGCGCAATCTCAGCGGCCCCGTCTGGCAGCACCTCGGTTTTGAGCACGTCAGCAGTGCGTAAAATAATCTGAGTGAGTTCGTCTACTTCGTAAAAGCGAAGGCGTTGGACTAGGCCAAAGCGATCGCGCAAAGGAGACGCCAGCGCCCCTACTTTTGTGGTCGCGCCCACTAGCGTAAACGGCTGCAACGGAATGCTTCGCGTCCTGGCACTTTGCCCTTTCCCAATTGTGATATCGAGCCGTGAATCTTCCATCGCTGGATACAAAATTTCCTCAGTCACCCGCGAGAGCCGGTGAATCTCATCAATAAAAAGGACGTCGCCCGCCTTCATATTCACCAGCAAGCCGGCAATATCACGGGGCCGTTCTAGCGCGGGAGCCGTCGTAATTTTGCAATCCACTTCCATTTCCTGCGCCAAAATTAGCGCCATTGTGGTTTTGCCCAAACCTGGTGGGCCATACAGCAGCAGGTGATCCAGCGGCTCTTGACGCGACTTTGCCGCCTGAATCGCGATCATCAGCACCTCTTTAAGCGCCTTTTGCCCAATGTAGTCACTAATCGCATCCGGCCTCAGGCCTTCTTCATTCCGTGACAGCTCAGCCGGCTTGGCCTCACCATCCAGCAAATCTTCTTTGGGTGGCTTAGCGTTGGCTTCGACTGGCTTAGGTGCAGACAAAGCCTTCTTTTTCTTTTTCTTTTTCTTTAGGCCACCGTCATCGGCAGATTTTTTGGAGGAGATAATCGCCATAGCAAAGTAAGCCTGCTGCGCAGAAGCCTGTTAGACAAATGTACTATATCGCGAGGGAGCTTATGCCGAAGGTGGCATCACACCCGCAGAGCGAAGCGCATCTGGCAGCGTAGGATAGCTGTCCGTGAGTCCAAATTTAGAAGGGGTGACCGGATTTTCGTAGGTGAAGTGGCGGTAGTTCATGCAAAACCTGTCCCACTCCGCCATGCGAATATTGAACACTTTGATGATAATTTTGGCGAGGCCAACAGATAAAGGCACTTGGAAGTACTGGCGTTTGCCTAAGTAGGTGCTAATTTCTGTGACCACTTCGTTAGCGGTTTTAGCAGGGTTGCCAATGACGAGTTCACGAGAGTCATTAGGGCCGGGTGGATTATCGACTAGGTAGCGGACGACTTCGGCGATGTCTTGGGCGTGGATGTAGTGCAGGCTGCCGTCGGCGGAGATGAAGCGGATGATGCCGATATATTTGGCAATTTCGGGGAGGCCGCCGGAGATGTGGGAGTAGGGCTTAGTGTTCGGCTCAATATCTGAGCCGCCGAAGACGAGGGTAGGGAAAATGGTGGTGACTTTGGGCGCGATCGCCAGTTCACTAATCCGCTCATGGCAAATATACTTTGTGCGCACGTAGTCCGTGCCAATTTCACCGGCTTCTTTAAGCGGCGTATTGTCTCTATCTAAAATGCTGGCCGTAGAGAAGTAAATTACCTGCTGGCAACGCTCAGGATCGAGCAGCGACATTAGCTTTAGCGTTTTTTCAACGTTGATTTCGTAGCTTTCTTTGGGGTCACCCCAAGAGGTTGCCACCAAAATTGCCGTGTCTATGGTTTTTAGCAGCGCGTCAAACTGAGCCACCTCGCGCATATCGCCTTTCAGCACGGTAATGCCAGGGCGCTGGTCGGTCGGCACCTTCAGCTTTGCTGGACTGCGCATCATCAAAAACAGCTCGTGTTCCGTATTTTCAATCAGCGTTTCGACCAAATAATGGCCAATGCAGCCGCTTGCACCCGTGATAAAAATACGCATAGTTCGCCCGTCTCAACAGATGGATTATTTTGACACAAGGAAGCCCAAGGCATGTTGCTGCCCTGGGCCACCTGATGAATCGTGAGATTAAGCTTCAGTCAATGAAGGGCTACAGCAGTTCGTTGACCTGCTTGCCGATTTCAAAGAAATAAGCGCCGTTTTCTTCAGGCGTACCGGGCAAAATGCCGTGGCCTAAGTTGAGGATGTGACCTTTGGGGCCTGCTTTTTTCACGGTGTCGATGATGCGATCGCGAATCACTTCTTTAGAGCCAAACAGCACGCCAGGATCCATATTCCCCTGCACCTTCATATCCGCGCCTAGCCGACGACGCGCATCAGCCATATCCACCGTCCAGTCCACACTAATAATATCCACGCCCGACTCCTTCATAATTTCAAGCGAGCCCGCGCTGCCGCTCACTAGCAAAATTAAAGGCGTATCAGGATGCGTCTCCTTCACCTGACGAACAATCTGCTGCTGATAAGGCAGCGCAAAGGTTCTGTAGTCCTGCGGGCTGAGCTGGCCGGCCCAAGAGTCGAAGAGCTGAACCACCTGAGCGCCGCAGTCAATCTGGTGACGGACATAGATAGCGATATTATCTGCAATTTTGCTCAGTAACGAATGCAGCATCTTAGGCTGCGAAAACGCCATGTTCTTAATCACAGAATAGGTTTTAGACCCCTTACCTTCAACGATGTAAGCCGCCAGTGTCCAAGGCGCACCCACAAAGCCGAGCACGGTAGACTCGTTACCCACTTCTTCACGCAAAGCACCCAAAATCTTGCGAATGTAAGGCATGGACTCATCAGGATTCAGCGTTGTCAGCGCGTCAATCTGTTCCTGAGTGCGAATCGGTGAGTCGATAATAGGCCCTTTGCCTTCAGCGACATCCATCGCCACGCCCATACCCGGAAGTGGCGTCACAATATCAGAGAACAGAATTACGCCGTCGGGCTTAAAGGCTTTCCAAGGCTGCAAAGACACTTCAATCGCCACCTCAGGAATCTCGGATCTGTCGCGGAAGGAAGGATACTTTTCGCGCAAATCGCGATAGGCCTTCATGTAGCGGCCTGCCTGCCTCATCATCCAAACCGGGGGGCGCTCAACTTCTTGGCCTTGGGCAGCCCGCAACAACAGAGGCGTTTGGTTAGATCCGGTCATGGGATGAAGCTCTTAAATTTTCACTTGATTTGCCTTCGCTAGCTTATCATTCACTGATGCTCGCAGCGCTTGAGGCAAGCGGGCCATAGGTTTTTAGGACGTTTTTAGCAGCCACTGATACAGGCGGTTACCTTGCGCAATAACGCGTAAAATTAAAGCACGTAAAGAACTGTGGACAAACCTGTAACCGCCGAATCGAGATTTTATGGAAATTGTGAACTTTTTTGAAAAGCTAGCCGGACGCTGGTTTTCGCAACGGACGACTCACGCCCTATCGACTCAGCAATCTAAGGCGGGTAAGTCTGATTTAGAGGTGGAATTTTTGGCTGCCGATACGAGTGAAGTACAGCAGCTTTGCGAACAGCAAAAGGAAGCGACGCCGCTGTGTGGTTTGCGCATTCAGCAAAGCAGCACGATAGATGGCGACACTCAGCCCAAAGTGATGACGACGCTGCTAGTGCCTTTGACGCCGACAGAAGCGAACGGCATATACGGCGGCACTATTTTGCGTAGTGGCGCTCAAAGCAAAGGATGCTACGCCTTAGAAGGTGAAGTGCTCACCATTGTTAACGATGACCAAGATGCGTACTCTGAAGAACGCATGTGGTTTATTAATGAGAATTTGCGCATGCGGACGAGCATGACCGAGCTGAAGGGCGGGGCAAATAGTGGGCTGCGAGTCGCTTCGTTTTGCTCAGAAATTCGGATGGGTGTGAAGCCGCCGAAGGATGCTTAGACGATCCGCGCTATCTGGCTTCGGCCATCATAGCGATCGCCTTTTGCTTTGCTAAGCGTAAAGTTTGGGCTGAGAACGGTAGCGCGGGTTTAAACGGTTGAATGGCCCGTGCTGAAGCATACAGCGAGTCGTTGAACTGACGCTGCGCCTGCAAGGCCTCATCACGGTCGGCAGTGAGGTAGGCGGGAGTTGTGTAGGAAGGAAACTCTCGCCAAGCCTTATTGTCTAGGACTTTTTGGGCGGCGGTGTCTTTTTCAGCGCGGCGGCTAGCCTCTGATGTTGCCAGCGGTTCATTCTGAGCAAACTCTTTGTGAGCCCGATCTCTGTGAATTTGATCTTCATGAACCAAATCTTCGTGAGGCGGTGGCGCTGACATGCTGGGCGTGGAGGCGGCTATCTCGGCTAGGTTGAAGGAGACGGTGGCAGTGGGCTTAGGCTTAAGGGTGGCAATTTTGGGTGGCGCGGCGGCGGGAATGGCCGGTTCGGGTGTGGAGAAGGCGTATTGTTGCTGGTGCGATCGCCACTGATTTGACCGGTTGAAGGACGTCATCCGACTCGCAGAAGCTGCTGACTGAGCTGCTGGCTGGGTCGCTGACTGAGCAGACCGACTCGCAGCAACCGAAGAAACCGCGTTCGAGCTGGTGGGTAAAGCAGCAGTCGGCTTAATCGGTGCGAGCTTTACTTCTCCAAATTCTCTACAAACAGCGGCTTCAAAGTCGTGCGTAACGTGACGAATTGGCTGGCCGCGACGCTGCCAAAGCTCCAAAATTTGCCGAACAGAGACTGATTTATACCGGCCCTGGTATAGCGCTTCTATCACCGCATCACGAATCCAGCAAGGGCGATAGGACTCAAGCCACAGCGATACCCACTGCCGCGCATCGTATCCACCGAGTTCAAAACAGTAGCCTTCGAGCAACACTGCCGACTGCTGTGCCTCTGGTGACGTAGAAAATGTGGCCGAAGTCATAATTAGTTACCGCCTACTCGCTTAAGCATTTTAACCTTTTAAGTTGGCTCAATCCGGATCGCCTCATGGCATTAGACATACCAACACAGTTCAATGCAAGCTAGCGCGATCGCTAAGGCCGCTCAATAATGCCGCCGCGCACCCGGCGAATTCGGGGTGAGTCGAAGGGATTGGTATCACCAACCCAGCTAAAGTTACTAAGGCGAAAGCCAACAGAGCCCGTATTTTGAGCAGTATCGTACAGCAGCAAAACGCCATATGTACGACGGCTGTACTCTAGGCTATAAATGGTGCTGATAGCCCGATCTTCGTTTAGGCTTAGCTCTGCTTCAACACCGGCTAAAAAAGGCCCGTATATCTGCTGCGCAATGCCCAGCGTCAGAATATTTCTGTCTACTTCACGATCAAATAAGAAGGGGGAGTTGGCCCCACCGATGAAGGACTGCGAATAGCCTGCTTTGAATCGTGTGTAGTCGCCAAAGTTGCGAACTAGGTGACCCACCTGACCTTCTATACCAATCTCAGCGACTAGGTTATCTTGAAAGTCGCCGCTGGAGTAGTAGGTACCCGTCGCGCGGATACCCGTAATTAGATTCAGATAGGGGACGACAGGCTCGGGGGTGTAGCGTAAGCCCTCGTTTTGAGTGGCGGGTTTAGGCTCGCCGCGCCATAGATTGAAGTCTTTTCTGAGGGCGGCGCTGGCTTGAAATCGGCCTAGGGTAGCGCGGCCCGAATTGGAGATGAGTTCGGGGCGATCGCTCTCAGCATTAATGAGCTGGGCACTGGTCTGATAGGTCAGTGCTGGGCCATTTTCTCCCAGCCGAATTTCAGGCGACAGCAGCACCGCTCCCAAGCTCGACTGCACATCTTGAAAACCCAGCGTGCCGTTAAACAAGCGCTCGCGATAGCTATATTGCAGCGTCAGCCGATGGTCGCCTATTTCTTGCTCAGCGCGGACACTGGTTCGTAGCTTTTCGGTAATTTGACGAGGGTTCAAGCTAGCCAGATCGGCGCTGCCCCTTAGGGTTGTCGTCGGCGTGAGCTGAGATCTGAGATCGGCAGTAAAGCCAAAATTATCTAGCTCAAAAGGTGAATCACTTTGATCGCCAAAGGCTCTAGCAGCGAAAAACTGAGGGGTGACCGAAAAGCGGGTGTTGGCACTTTGGATAATAGGAACTTTTCGACCGATGTAAAAGCCGCCGCGATCGCTGCCATCAATGCCGACGCTCACCGGCACCGGATTAAGATCATCAGTATTGACGCTACCCCGGCTTAGCAAAATTCGTCTTCTTAACAGAGGAATGGCTAGACCATCATCAAAGACAATTCGAGCATTCTTGAGTAGCAGTTCATCCTGAGTCGGTGATACATTCCGCAGCAGTAGCTGCTCAGCGCGCACCTCTAGTTCCGGTGGCGAAAACGGATCGTTCGTAATTCGCACCGCACTCGCTCGCCAGCCCTCTACATCAAAGGTCAGCTCATCCGTTTCAAACCGTAGCTGTCTCAGTCCGCCATCTTCGTCACTGCTGCCAGTGGGGCGGGTACTATCACGGCTGGCAATGCGAACGCTGCCGTCACTATCTACCGTTAAGCCGCCGCCACTGAGGGGATCATAGGCACGGCGAGTGGCTGGCGAACTCCCTTCCAGCGGATTGCTTAAGTCTCCACCGACCTCTGGCAAAAACAGCGTGCCGACTGCGCCTGAAATCACGCCCGCCTGCTGAATAAAGTTATATTCTGCGCGGCTGCCCCGGACAATTTGCGAGCCCCGAGTTAGTAGCACCTCGCCATCGGCAAGGACGTAGCGATTCACTAAGTTCAGCCACAGCTCATCGGTTTCGATAATGGCGTCATTGAGTCTTAGCACCACATTGCCTTGAGCTGTAATCACCTGCGCTACCGGGTCATACTCTTGAAAGTCGGCGGTGAGCCGAAGCTGAGACGCAAACGCTTCAGGCGTCAAATCATCTCCAGTTTCGATCTCAATTGGCGCTGACTCTGAGTCAACTGGTTCCGGGCCTTCTGGTTCCTCTGGAGCTGGTTCCTCTGGAGCTGGTTCTAACGGTTCATTTTCATCTGATGGTGGCGCTAGCGTTTCAGTCTCTAGCGGGTCGGGCTGAGCGACGCCGGGAGTGGGAGGTGACTCTAACGAAGGGAGGTTTTCGTCACTCGTTTGCGCGAGCAAATAGGCTGGAAGCTGTGTAGACACTGCCTGATTAGAACTGGCTGCGACAGAGGCTAGCAGCGTGTCTAAAGGACTGCCGGTAGAATAATCCGCAGGAATGGTTCTGACAATCTCTGTAGGCGGTTGCTTGGTAGAGAGCTGAGCTGGCGGCAAGTCAACATACATCATCTGCCGCCAACCTCCCCTTTAAACACTTTGAGAAACACTTTGAGACGCCATTATCAGCCACACACAAGAACAGCCCGACAAGGCGGGCTGCTTTGATCAAAACTGATTGTTATTGAAATTAAAAATCTAGATCCAGACCTCACTAAAGATATTAGTCGAAGTCGTTGCTGCCGCCGGGGTTACGAGCAGGGTCTCCACTTAGGAAGCCAAAGATAAACAGACCGACGAAGAAGGAGATGGTGATATATACAACGATTTTGAGCGTTATCATTTCTTATTACTTCCAAGGAGTGCGAACTGAAATGTTAAATAATCATATCGCACTGCCCTCCCATCACCGGGAATAAACCGCAATATTATGAGTTTGTGTAAACAAATATTACACCGGCAAGAACACCATTTTCGGAGCCAGAATGTTGCCAACGGCCGGCGGCGGTTCAGTCATACTAGGCACACTGCGAATTTCACCAACGCCTAGAAACTCCTCTGTACTGACAGCCATCACACGGACAGGGGCAGGGACTACCTCCGCAGCAGCGGCTTGAAAATTGGTGATTTTTTGGGCTTCAGTGAGACCTGTGATGCCAGCTTCGGTAAGGGCAATTTTTTGACCCATGCGCCAGCGTAGTGCGAGAGCAGGAGAAAGCGCAATCGCCTGTAAATGCTTCACCGCTTCTCCACCGGCATAAGGTTTAAACGTGGCTTGCGCGATCGCCTGCTCTAAGCCTTCCAACGTCATGCTCTCAGCCAAATCAAACCCGCTGCTGTGCGTCCGCGTAAGCTGAGCCAAAGTCGCCCCCGTCCCCAACACCGCCCCCAAATCGCGCGCTAAAGATCGAATATAAGTCCCAGGCCCGCAGTCTACGTCTAAGGTTAGTTCTGGATGCTGAGCGGACTGCCATTCACGGGCCGTGAGCTGATGAATCGTCACCTGACGCGTTGGCACGTCAACCGTCTTTCCTTTACGGGCCAGGTCATACAGTCGCTTACCATCGACCTGAATGGCGCTGTACATTGGCGGCATTTGGTTCAAAGTACCAATGAACTTGGGTAAAACGGTCTCTACGGCTGAGCGCTGAAGATGAGCGGCAGGCTGTTCAGTCGTCACTTCTCCTTCTAAATCATCTGTGGTGGTGGTGACTCCAAACCGAATAACCGCACGGTAGGCCTTGCGCTCAGGCAAGTACTGAAGCAGCCGCGTAGCTCTACCCACAGCAATAGGCAAAACGCCCGTTGCCAGCGGATCTAACGTACCGCCATGCCCTACTTTTTGGGTTTGAAGCAGCCGGCGCGTGCGGGCTACACAGTCGTGAGATGTCCAGGTAGCGGGCTTATATAGATTGATGAATCCACTGATCATTGCGGCCGTTCACTGCTGTCGTTCTAAGGTTCTTTGCTCAAGGATGCCTTGTCCTTCCAGGTCTCTATTGAGAAAGTTGTCTAAGGCTTGCTGTAGGTCTTGGCTGAGCTGGGCGGCGGCGCGAAGCCGATTGTTGAGGACACTTGGCGGGAGATTGGTGATCAGACTCAACGGCATTTCAGGACGGCTAAAGCGCGTGGTGAAGGCACTTGTGAGTATAGGCTGATAGCGGCTGTCCTGGTTGAGATAGGTGCTGAGGAACGCCAGGCTCATTGCCTGGGTGTATTCCTGAGCGATTTCAGGGACAGGACCTAGAATATTGGGCGGTAGTATGAACGTTTCGGTGCCGGTTGTGCCGATGGTAGAAAAGTGAGTTGCGCCTTCGAGCAGCAGCAGGTAGCGATCGTTTGTGGTGAGCCAGGTGAAAGGGCGGATTTGTTCGGCTAGGGCGGGGGCAACGGTGTCGGCGCTGCTGGTCATCATTAATGTAGGGATGTCGATTTGAGTCAGTGATGCTTGGCCGAAGATGGTGCTGACAATAGGATTAATGGCGACGACGGCCTTGATTCGAGGGTCGCGAAAGTCGAGGCTGCGCTGGTTGGACGTGCCAACGGCGGCGGCTTGACACTGTAATAGCAGCGAAACGTTGACGCTGAAGTCGGACGGGCAGGTGTTGCGCAGCGAGGTTAGGTTGAGGGGGGCTCCGGCGACTGCTAGGGCCGTATAGCCGCCAAAGGACTGGCCGATAACGCCGACGTTGCTGAAGTCAACGGCGCTGAGGTTTTTGTTGACGATCGCCTGGTCTTCTAGAGTATCTATCACCTCGGTAATGAGCTGTGGACGGTTGACGAATTCTTCATTAGGAATTTGACTGGCGCTGCCTGCAATCAGGGCGTCTAGCCGTTCGGCGCTGCTGCCGGGATGCTCTACGTTAAAAACAGCAAAGCCGTGCTCGGCTAGGAACTGAGCGAGATAGGCGTATGAGGTGCGATCGCTGCCCACCCCATGAGAAATCACCACTGCCGGATACTTTAGCCCTGGCACATTTTCAGCATTGGGCAGGTAAGACCCTGGCAAATAAACGTCTACAGGCTTTTGAGTTGCCTTAAGCCAGATAGAGGCTTTACTCACCACGTAAGGGCCTCTACGACTGACCAAATCGTTGAGGGCGGCGGCTGTAAATCCCTCTGGGAAGGGCTCGCTGGCGCTTTGAAATGAAAGCTCTTCAACCAGATCTATGGCAAGGGTAGACTGGTTAAGGATGCTGCTGGCGCTACCGGCGATCGCTAATCCCCGGCGAATATCGATGCGCAATACAGGCGTCGGAAATCGCCGAATCACATTCAGAATGGTCAGCCCTTTTTCAGGATCTGCTGCAGCTAAGATTGCAGCCCCCCGCAGCCCCTTGCTCCCGGACAGCCTAGCGCCCGTGAGAAAAACAGCACCTACTTGATCAAGCAAGAACTCGCCCTGAGGCGTATAGGCAAACTGCGCCACCGTTGCCGGGCCAATGTCAGCACGCTGATTGAATAAATCGCGAACTTGCGCGAGGGCCTCAGAATCAGCAGTCGGAATCATGCCTGTATAGGGTGCTAGCTCTTCGGTGATACGCCCCTCCTCTACATAGGCCTCAATCGAATCGACCGAAATAGAACGCTCAACCCCAGCGCCTAGTGAGAAAATGATTCGGTCAGCGGCTTGACTGGGCAGCGCTAAAAAGGGTGATAAAGCGGCAACAAGTGGCATGAGCGCGAGTGCTTTAGGGGCCTTGTGAAACCAGTGTTTATGCAGACGCAGATTTTTCATAGCCACTATCATGAGCCAGCGAGTTATGAGCTGGTAGGTACTCTGAAGCCGTAAAGGCTAGCTACGGGTTACTCTTTACGACTGTGTACTGCTAAGCACCCAGTAAAGATAGTAGCGCTGCCTCGGTGAGCTGAGTCAAGCCCAGCGCGGCTGCTTTTTCTTGTTTGGAACCGGCATTTTCACCAATCACCACGTAGTCTGTTTTGCTGCTGACTGAGCCGCTGACTCTGCCACCGGCGGCTTCAATTCGGCTTTTGGCCTCGGCGCGTTTGAGCGTGGGCAGTGTGCCGGTAATCACAAAGCTTTGTCCGGCTAAGGGCTGGGGCTGGTCGTTTTCAGGTTTGGCTTCGGCTTCAAGCTGAAGGCCTGCCGCGCGCAGTCTTTCTATGAGCGCCTGATTGGCGGGTACTTGAAACCATTGCCGGACAGACTGAGCGATTTCAGGGCCAATGCCAAATACACGGGCGATCGCATCTCCCCCGGTCTGAGCCAGCACATCTACCGAGCGAAAATTATCCGCTAGTAGCTGAGCATTTGTGCTGCCGACCAGCCGAATGCCCAAGCCATAGAGCACCTTGGCCCAGGGTCTGGATTTAGATGCCGCGATCGCCTTCACCAGCTTCGTCGCCAGCTTCTCGCCCATCCGATCTAGCGTCAGCAGCTCTTCTGTGGTCAGGTCGTACAAATCAGCCACAGAAGTGACCATGCCCTGCGCAATCCACTGCTGCACCCAGCGATCGCCTAGCCCGCTAATATCCATCGCATCCCGGCTCGCCCAGTGCCGCACCGACCCCTGCAAAATGGCGGGACAAGAGCCATTCACACAGCGCGTCACCGCTTCACCTTCCGGCTTGACTACAGGCTGATTGCACACCGGGCAGTTTGTCGGGAGCTGATAGGCTTTGGCATCCTGAGGCCGCAAGTCCTGAATCACCCGCACCACTTCAGGAATAATTTCGCCCGCCTTGCGCACGATTACCGTGTCGCCCATGTGCAGGTCGAGTTCGGCCAATCTATCGGCATTGTGCAGCGTGGCTCTAGCGACGGTGGTGCCTGCAAGCTGTACGGGCCTGAGTTCGGCCACCGGGGTAATTGCGCCCGTACGCCCCACTTGAACAGTGATGGATTTAAGAAGGGTGGGGACTTCTTCGGCAGGATATTTGAGCGCGATCGCCCAGCGCGGAAACTTATTCGTAAAGCCCAGCCGATCTTGCAGCTCAAAGCTATTGAGCTTCACCACCACGCCATCTGTGAGGTAGGGCAAATCGTGCCGCTTTTCCTCCCACTGTGCGTAGTATGCAAACACCTCGTCTGCTGTCGCGCACATCTGCCGGTTTGGGTTCACCCGAAAGCCTAAAGTTTGCAGGCATTCCAGCGCCGCCCACTGATCGGTCGGAGCGGTCACATCGCCTGTGCCTTGGGGCATGAGCAAGGTATAGGCAAAGAAATCAAGCCGCCGGTCTGCAACCTCCTGCGCATTCAACTGCCTGAGCGTTCCGGCGGCGGCATTGCGTGGATTGGCAAACCGTGCAGTTCCTTCGGCCTCACGCTTTTGGTTAATGTCTTCAAATACGTTTAGCGGTAAAAAGGCCTCGCCGCGAACCTCTACAACAGGCGGCGGCACTAGCTGACCGGATGGGCCTGCTGGCATCTGTAGCCGTAGCGGAATGCTGCGAATCGTCCGCACGTTTTGGGTAATGTCTTCACCAGCAATGCCATCTCCTCGGGTCACGCCTCGGGTCAGCAGGCCGTCTTCATACGTAAGCGCCAGGGCATTGCCATCAATTTTGAGTTCAGTGACCGCACTGGCTTCATCGATATCGGGCTCTAGTCGCTGCCATCGCGCCTGCCAGTCACGGTATTCGTCAATGTCGAAGGCGTTTTCTAGGCTGTAGAGCGGAATGTTGTGCGGCACTGACGTGAACTGCTCAGCCGGTTCTGCGCCGACTCGCTGCGTCGGGCTATCTGGCGTGAGAAGTGTTGGATACTCGGCTTCAATATCTTGTAGCTCGCGGTATAGGCGGTCATACACTGAGTCGGGCAGGTCGGGTGCGTCGAGGACGTAGTAGGCGTAGCTGGCTTTTTGGAGTTGCGATCGCAGCTCAGCCGCACGGGCCGCTACCTCACTATCTGGCTTTTTAGCAGTCTGCTCTTCAATATTACTGGAAGTATTGTTTGCAGCGACCATCACGCCCCCTTGTAGTTCGTTTGTATTGCTAAGAGTACAGCTTTTCAGCTCGCTTAGCCTGATCAGCGCCTGGATTGCAGCTTGCGATACACCGCCTTGATATCCACATCATGATGGGCCAGCGCCACCAGCGTGTGATACAGCAAATCAGCAGCTTCTCCGGCAATTTCATCCGGCTCGTCATCTTTACAAGCCATCACGACTTCAACAGCTTCTTCGCCAATCTTTTGCAGAATTTTATTATCGCCACCCTCAAACAGCTTGTTGGTGTAGGAGTTGGGCTGAGGATTGACTTTACGATCGGCAATCACGCGATACACCTGAGAAAGCGTATCGGCAGGCGGCGGCATTACTTCCACACCGTTTGCACCGGCCACCTGATGAAAGCAGCTTCGCTCTCCCGTATGGCAGGCCACATCTCCCTGCTGATCGACGGTCACCAGGAGCGCATCGCTGTCACAGTCGTAGCGCAGGCCGCGTACTTTTTGGATATGCCCCGACGTTGCGCCCTTGTGCCATAGCGCTTGGCGGGAGCGACTCCAGTACCAAACTTCGCCCGTGTCCATCGTTTTTTGCAGGGCATCGGCATTCATCCAGGCCATCATGAGCACGGTGCCGTCTAGATGATCTTGGGCGATCGCAGGCACCAGCCCCTGGTCATTAAAGCGAATTTTATCAACAGGAATAGGATTCATGGGGCCGGTAGCATCGATATTTTGCAGTCTCTATGCTACGTCGTTCTAGCCACACATTCCTTAACACGCCGAAACAAAAAAGCAGCCCAAACCGCTACGATAAAAAACACTGCGCACAAACGAGAGCTTCAGACTCTTCGATCAGCGACAAATCACTCTTTTTCTACCCCTCAAAAAGCAAGGAGCGCGTTTTGGTAACTACCACAACCCCCAGTCCAATCCCTAGTAAAGCCCTCAATACGACAAAATCTGACGAGATTTTCTCAGCGGCCCAGTCCCTCATGCCCGGTGGCGTTAGCTCCCCCGTTCGCGCCTTCCGCTCAGTCGGCGGCCAGCCCATCGTATTCGACCACGTAAAGGGCTCCCACGTTTGGGACGTAGACGGCAACGAATATATCGACTACGTAGGCACCTGGGGGCCAGCCATCTGCGGCCACGCCCATCCCGAAGTCTTAGAAGCCCTCAAAAGCGCCCTTGATAAAGGCACTAGCTTCGGCGCGCCCTGCTATCTCGAAAATGTGCTGGCTGAAATGGTGATCGAAGCCGTTCCCAGCGTAGAAATGGTGCGCTTCGTCAATTCCGGCACTGAAGCCTGCATGGCCGTCCTGCGCCTGATGCGCGCCTTCACCGGACGCAACAAAGTTATCAAGTTTGAAGGCTGCTACCACGGCCACGCCGACATGTTCCTAGTCAAAGCAGGTTCCGGCGTTGCGACCCTTGGCCTCCCCGACTCTCCCGGCGTCCCCAAAGCCGCCACCGCAGACACCCTTAACGCCCCCTACAACGATCTCGAAGCGGTCAAAAAGCTCTTCGCTGAAAACCCCGGCGAAATCTCCGGCGTCATCCTAGAGCCCGTCGTCGGCAACTCCGGCTTTGTCACGCCTGATGTCGGCTTCCTTGAAGGTCTGCGCGAAATCACCAAAGACAACGACGCCCTGCTTGTGTTTGACGAAGTTATGACCGGCTTCCGCATTTCTTACGGCGGCGCTCAAAAACACTTCAACGTCACTCCCGACTTGACCACAATGGGCAAGGTTATCGGTGGTGGATTGCCTGTCGGTGCCTACGGCGGACGTCGCGAAATCATGGAAATGATTGCACCCGCTGGCCCTGTGTATCAGGCTGGAACGCTTTCCGGCAATCCTTTGGCCATGACGGCGGGTATTAAAACGCTCGAAATTCTCCGTCGCCCCGGTGCGTACGATCAGCTAGAGCGCATTACTAAAAGGCTGAGCGAAGGCCTTTTGCAAGCCGCTCGCGATGCTGGACATGAAGTCTCTGGTGGCAGCATCAGCGCCATGTTTGGCATGTTCTTTACCGGCGACCATGTTCATAACTACGACGATGCGAAAAAGTCTGACTTAGAAAAGTTCAGTCGCTTCCACCGTGGCATGTTAGAAAACGGCGTTTACCTTGCACCTTCTCAGTTTGAGGCGGGCTTTACGTCTTTGGCGCACACTGACGAAGATGTAGATAAGACGATTGCAGCAGCGCAGCGCGTGTTTGCTGAGATTTAAGCGATAAGACTCTCTAATTTCTGAGCCCTCTCTCTTTAAATTATTTTATTTATGGGGGAGGGCTTAAAACATTCCATCACACATCCACACATCACCACCGGCACCGCAGTGGATATATACGAAGACGAGCTAGCAGTATTAGATGCAGAGGTCGGGCGCGAAAGCCCTTTTGACCCGCTAGATGACATTGCGCCGATTGGGGAAGACGACACCCCAAAGCCTAATCCTGACAACATGCTGCTGCTCCTACATCACCCAGACAAGGATCAGCGCTTACTCGGTGCCCGCGCCTTTGCCGATATTGAAGACGCGCGTGCCGTCCCTTTTTTGATTGGAATGCTGGCCGATCCGTGTCCCCTTGTTCGCGTTAGTACAGCCTATGCGCTAGGCCGCAATATCAGCCCTTTAGCCGTAGATCCGCTAATCGCACAGTTTCACCGCGACTGGAACGGCTATGCCCGCAAAGGCATTATTTGGGCCTTGGGTAACATCTGCGATGTCAGAGCGATTGGCACTTTAGTTGACGCACTTAAAAACGATATTGCGGCGGTACGGCTGTGGGCGGCGAGCGCGCTGGGCCAAACGCCAAAGATAGGCTACGAAACTATGATTAAGGCGGTGCCTTCACTGATTGGGGGCTTGCGAAGAGATCCAATTCCGTCGGTTAGAAGTAACTGCGCTTGGGCAATTGGTCAGATTTGCGCGGAGCTGCCTTCTAACGTTGTATATGCAACGGCAATTGATGCGCTGATTGAGGCGTTTGCTGAAGACGAGGAGTTTGGGGTGAAAGAAGATGCTCGAACGGCCATTTTGAGCGTGGGCGATTCACGCGGTTTGCAGGTGATTGAAGAGATTGAACAGGACGGTTACTTTTAGAGCCATTACAAAACCCGCGATCGCGTCCGATAGCGTGCCATGATTGCAGCGACTATTTGTAGTTAAGACAAGGCTACTGCTGCGCTTATGGAACGGATTGATTGGATAATTGTCATCGGGTATATGGTGCTGACGATGGTTTTGGGAGTGTACCTCTCCCGCAGGGCTTCGGGGAGCCTGGTAGATTTCTTTGTATCGGGGCGATCGCTCCCCTGGTGGCTAGCCGGCACTAGCATGGCCGCAACCACATTTTCTATCGACACGCCCCTCTACATTGCAGGCGTCGTCGGCAACCGAGGCATTGCAGGCAACTGGGAATGGTGGAGCTTTGGCGTGGCCCACGTCGTCATGATTTACATTTTTGCTCGCATGTGGCGGCGCTCAGAAATTGTCACAGATGCTGAGCTGACGGAGATGCGCTATGGCGGTAACACAGCCGCCGTGTTGCGCGGGGTAAAAGCCTTTTTGTTTGCAGTGCCGATCAACTGTATTGGCATTGGCTATTCCATGCTCGCGATGACGAAAGTAGTCGATGCGCTGAACCTGTGGCAGAGCGTCGGTATCGATCCAGGCGATGGCAACATCAAGCTGTGGAGCGTGATTGGTATCAGTGCGCTGGTGTTGCTGTACGCCGGATTTTCTGGCCTATGGGGCGTAGTAGCGACTGACTTCTTTCAATTTTTCCTAGCGCTGATCGGTGCGGTGATTGTGGCGGTTGCGGCTGTAAATTCCGTAGGCGGAATGCGTCCTTTAGTCGATCAGTTTGTAGCCACGACCAACCCAGACATGCTGAGCTTTATTCCGGTGAGCTTTAACGGCGGCATTGAGTGGAGTGCGCTCGCAGGGATTCCGTCGAGTACGTTTTTGGCCTACGTGTTGTTGCAGTGGTGGTCGTTTCGTCGGAGCGATGGCGGTGGCGAGTTCGTGCAGCGCTTAGCCGCGTCTAAAACGGAGGCTGAAGCTGAAAAAGCTGCCTGGTTTTTCAATATCTTGCACTACGTTATTCGTACCTGGCCCTGGATTGTAGTGGCCATGGCAGCCGTTGTCATCTATCCCGCTTTAGAAGATCGTGAGCTGGGCTATCCCATGCTGATGCTCGACTATTTGCCGCCAGTTTTGCTTGGGCTGGTGGTGGCTTCTTTGGTGGCTGCTTTTATGAGTACTGTCTCAACCTTGATCAACTGGGGCGCTTCTTACTTAACCAACGATCTGTACGGACGGTTTATTAATCCAGCAGCAACACAAGATGAGCTGGTGTATGCCGGACGAATGGCCTCTATTTTGGTGACGGTGCTGGGTGCGGGTGCGGCTTTCATTGCAACCGATGTGGCAACTGTGTTTCGCTTAGTGATTGCGATTGGAACCGGGCCAGGGCTGGTGCTGATTTTGCGATGGTTCTGGTGGCGAATTAATGCAGCCGCTGAGCTGGCGGCAATGCTGGGAGGCTTTATTGTGGGCTTTCTGACCAGCGTTGTGCCGGTACTGACAATTGAAAACTTTGGCCAGCGGCTGCTGGTAACTTCAGTCATCACTTCCGTATTTTGGGTGCTGGCAATGCTGCTGACGCCGCCTGAAACGGATGAGACGCTGGATGCGTTTTATATAAAGGTGCGTCCGGGTGGGCCTGGGTGGAAAAGACAGCGATCGCGGACGGGCCTCATGCCTGCGCAAAACCTAACGCTCGACATTCAAAAAGTTTTGGCTTCACTGCTGCTGCTCTTTGGCGCTATGTTTACCGTCGGCGGCTTTTTACTGTTTCAAACGCTTACGGGCTGGGTTTCGCTAGTAATGGCTGTGGTCGGTGGCTACTGGCTGCGTCAGCTCAATAAGCGACCTAACTTTCCAGTGGGGCGTCCAGGCATTGAAGACGGCTAACGTTGACGGGTTTGCCCTGTAGAATAGAGACAATCCTTTTATATAATGCGTATCAACTGCTATGGGTTTCTTTCGTCAATACATTGCGCCACTGTTTATTGTGCTAATTTTTGCGGTGGCTTTGGTGGCTGTGAGCGCTCGCATTTTTCTGCCTAGCGACATGATGGCTCCGGCTCCGATTGAAGAACCCATCTCTTCAGTGCCCGCTGCTGTGGTGGCGTCGGCACCTGTTCTCTTTTCATAACAACCTGGTGGCGGTTCCTTTTCCAATTAAAAACTATCGCTTGGAGGCGGGTTCTTCTTTACAGAGGGCTCGCCTTGTCAAGTTTATGCAGCGGGCGTATCGGGATATGGCCCATATCGGTAGTGTGCAGAGCGCCAGCACGCATTTGGCGGATACGGTGCAGCGGCATTTGTCTCCAAGTTCTCAAATTTGGTGGCTAATTGACACGCAGGCAACGGCACTACCGGCTGGGTTGCCAGGGATTCATAGCAGCTTGGAGCCGGTGGGGTGTCTGTGGATAGGAGAAGCGATTGATCAGCGGTCGGGATGCAGGCAGGCGTATGTTTTTTTGCTGTATGTGGCGGCGGCTCATCGAAAAAAGGGGCTGGCAAGGGCGCTAATGAATCATGCTCGGCAGTGGGCTAAGCAGCAGGGGTATCAGCATATTAGTTTGCAGGTGTTTGAAGATAATACGGCGGCGATGAACCTTTATCAGCAATTGGGGTATGAGTCTCAGGCGAAGTGGATGTCTTTGAAGGTATAGCGATCGCCTGCCTAGTCCTCGCTAATCGCTGTGCTCTGAAAAGGTTGTGATCGTCATAGTTTGATTATGAAGCGAGCATTCCATTCCAGACTCAAAAGGCGCAATTTCTCCATAAGAATAAAATCCGGCTAAGACGGGTTTGTCACCTAATACCTCGCGAACCCCTTCCATTTCTTCTTCAATCCGCTGCTTAAGGAGCAGCTTTCTACCAACGCAGCTAATACAAATTGCTAAGTCAGGAGACTGAGAATCAAGACCCTCTAGGCTTTTGGCAGCAGCTTCACTAGCCCCTTCCACCAGTCGATCAAACGTGGCTTTCATTAACGTAACCCGGCCACCTTCGGGCATATCGCCCGCAAACGTCAGGCTTTGTCCGACCTCATCAACCGATAAAATAGTGCGCACAATAGACCTTTCAGTCGCGCTGGTGCTCAGTTTCAACGGAAAGAGTAAACCCGACGCGGGCAGTCCAGTGGCGTGCTCTCCCAAATACTGTTTATAAAGGTCAAGAGCCGACTGACCATCGAGCTGATAGAGCACATTCGCATCAGACTTAGTGACGAGTCGCTCAGGGCCAAAGGTATCCCATCCGCCCTGAGATCCACAGCCCACGCTCAGGCGATCGCCATACAGCCCAATCGCAACAATATCGCCCGATCGAGGTGGATTATTCCACATCACCAGCGTCTTTTCAAAGTCCGCGCCATCGCCCGACAGCCCGCCCGTCAACGTCACGGTTTCTGGCAACTGTTTGACCAAGCCCCTAACCAGCTCGCTTCCGTTTACCTGAAGGCCATCGGATAGCACAAAAACATGGACAAGATTCTCTCGGCTAAGCTTCTGGGCTAACAGTTCACCCGCGTGAAAACTATCCTCTACTTCATTAATGTGAATCGAATGACCTACAACCTCAGTATGCTCAAACTGAATGGCTGTTACGACCAAAGAGTCATCCCAAACCTCTACATCACAGATTTCGCCCGCTGTGGAACAGCCTAAAAGATGGGCGTTGGGGTAGGCTTGCTTAATTTCACCTATGAGCTGAGGGTTGCTGAGTGCCAAACGATGACCAAACGTCATCACCAGTTGAGCGGTATTGCCCAAGACTCCAAGTGTTTCTGGCGTCCAGCCGCCGTTAGCCGTCCACTGTGTTTGAGCAATTTTCATCAGGTTTAGTAGTAAATTGATTTGATGATTCCAGCGCAATCTTTGAGTCAACAGATTTATGTAAAAACCCGTGACTTAGGACGACCCAGCCTCTTGTTCAGACTGCCCTTGAAAATCAGTCGAATCATCTTTTTGTTGGGATTTTGGTGAAGTTTAGTAAGGTGGATGGGTGAAGAAGGGTAGGAAAAATCGGCTGTTGGCTGTCAAGACCGGGAATATTCATAGCCTAAGGTCTGAACTCACGCTTCAGACCTTAGGCATTACGGATACGAATAGTCAAGGGAACCGTTTGGACTGCTGTCGCCCAATTTTGTCGAATGAGTACGCTTCTCTAAAATTGTTCTAAAGGTTGTTATGCACCGTTTGCTCAAACGCCAAATTAAGCGATATCTTGGCGACTGCAAAGATGTTCCAAACGGGTGGGAGAAATTTGTGAAAGCGGTAGGTGAGGCTTATGAGCAGGAAGATACTAATCGCCGCATGCTTGAGCGTACGATTGACCTAAACTCACAAGAATTGCTCGAACTCAATTCTCAAATGCGAGCGGCCATTCCGGATACGTTTCTTCGTATGGATAAACAGGGCATCATACTGGACTATAAACCAGGCCAAGGACAAAACGCTTACTTGTCTTCTCCCAAAGTTGTTGGTAAATATATTCAGACGCTGCTGCCAGAAACGGTTGGCCATCAATTACTTGAGGCTATCAAGTCTTTAGAGACAAATGCATCAGCAGTCAGTCTGGTTCACAGTTTGCAAGCCTCGGAAAGTCATGAATACTTCTATGAAGTCCGTCTTTTACCGCTGCTCGACTCTCAAGTGGTTGCGATTGTTCGAGATATTACTGAACGGGTGCGAGCAGAAGCGGCCCTAAAACAATCGCAGCTAAAACTAAAGGACAAAACACAGCGACTAGCCGCTACTATAGCTGACTTAAAGAATACTCAGGCTCAGCTTGTACAAACTGAAAAGATGTCCGGATTGGGACAGCTTGTCGCTGGAATCGCTCATGAAATCAACAACCCTGTTAATTTTGTTAGAGGCAACGTTACCTATATTCATGACTATATTAGAGAGCTGACTCAGTTACTGACGTTGTATCAAACGCACTATCCCGAGCCTGCCAAAGCAATCCAAGAAAGCATAGAAGACATTAACCTAGCGTTTTTGCTTGAAGATTGTGAGAATACCCAAAGTTCAATGAACTTAGGTATTAGTCGAATTAGCAATATTGTACGCTCTCTTAGAACGTTTTCTCGCTTAGACGAGGCAGACATGAAACTGGTGAATATTCACGATGGCATTGAGAGTACGCTGTTGATTCTCAATCATCGATTGCAGGGTAGAGAACAGTTTTCAGAGATTGAAATACAGAAAGACTATGGCGAGCTGCCCCAGGTGGAATGCTATGCCGGACAGCTCAATCAAGTTTTTATGAATGTGATTGCAAATGCCATTGATGCACTCCAAGAGAGCGATTGTTCTCTTTATAAACAATCACCTAAAATCACCATTCGGACGAGATACCTCCCCAGCAACAGCGTTGCGATTCAGATTGTAAATAACGGCCCCTTTATTCCAGATTTAATTCGGAACAAACTATTCGATCCGTTTTTTACGACTAAACAGGTGGGTTCTGGAACAGGATTAGGGCTGTCTATTAGCTATCAAATTGTTGTTGATCGGCATGGTGGCAAAATGTGGTGTAATTCTGCACCTGATCAAGACACTGAATTTTGCATTGAAATTCCTATTCAGCTATAAGCTTCGCCACAGCAGACTCATCGATTCCCCCTGCTCTGGCGTAATCATTATCTGCTCGCCCACCGTCATAATTAGACTCCACAGTACGGGCTCTGCGTAGCGCAAAGAATGCAGCACGGCAGACATGACAGGCGACAGAGCGGCTGCTAAATCTTTGGGGAGTAGGGTATTGCCACCGAGAGCTAGCTACAAGCGAACCGTTATTTGCTGTAGTTGCTAGCGTGCAACGGCTATGTAATTTGGCGTACCAGTATTTTTTACCCTGTCAACTCTCTGATTAAAACATTTCAGAACGTTCAGTCAGAGAGCTGGGGCCGTTTTGGGTGGGGCGTGGTTAGAACGTGGCGACGGCTGGGGTGCGGGTAGGGCGTTTGCGCGATCGCTTCCTAACGCCGCCTGCGACTTCGTACTCTTTGCTGTCTTTGCCAAATCTGGCCGCAACGCCTAGCAACACTTTTTCAGAATAGTCGGCTAGGGCCCGTTCAGCGTCAACAATTTCAATATACAGCTCGTCAACGGCAGAAAGTGTTGTGTTGTAAGCGCTTATTTTGTTACGCAAATTGGCAATATTTTTGTTGTAGTTTGTGGCCGATACGCCACCGTCTAAGACAATTTTTGAGTCTATTTGCTGAAGGCTGCTGAAGCGACGTTCAGCCTTTTCGAGCGTGCGGGAGCCGCGTTTTTGGCGAGCCATGGGAGATATCTCCTAATTATTTTATATGACTGAAAGTTCTGTAGGTTGGAACACTTTTAGGGTGTCTTTTTTGATACTTTTTAGCTTGCGTGTAATTGACAGTTTGTTTTAGATGGTTAGGAGGTGTTTCCGTAAGCTTGTGGATAAGGAGCTTGTTGGTGTAAGCAAAACCGTCTGTGGGGAAGCGGGTGGAGGGTGCGGGGTTGAGGGCGATCGCTTCAAAGCTTTTGGTCGCTTGTAATGCTTAACCGTATAAGCTTGTTGTGTCCTATGTCGCTATCTTTGGCTAGTGCGTAGAGCCTACAAGGTTGCGTGTGTACATAGCCAAGAACCGTGTAAGCACTATAGGGTTCCTTGCAGCAATTTTGGTAGTTATGTGCGCTAGTTAAGGGCTTGGCTATGTTGGTCAGGGAAATAGCGTGTAAAGTGTGAGGCGTTTTTATTGTGCTAGGCAAGGGGGAAGGGCTCTGTCAAAATAGAGGCAATTCCGCATTGCAGACCTTTAAAGCATGACCCAAGATGAGCTAATTGCGCTGATAGACCAGGCTGCTGAGGAAGGGTGGACGGAATTAGACTTATCAGGAAAGGGCCTGGCTGAGCTGCCGCCGGAGATTGGTAGGCTAACGCAGCTAGAGACGCTGACGCTAGGCAAACAGGATTTTGAACAAAAAGGGCCTGAAGGGAGAGCTGGCTGGAAGCAAGAAAAAGGGCAGTGGGTTGCTATCACTGTCGGTAATGATCTAACGACGCTGCCTGATGAATTGAAATTACTTACAAACTTGAAAACGTTAGATTTAAGTGGGAACTGTTGGGATAGCTTTCCGCCTTTTGTAGTGGAGTTGAGCGGCTTAAAAGAGCTGAAAATTATTAGTTGCAACCTCACGGAGATTCCCGAGGCGATCGCGCTGCTCACCAGCCTGACGACGCTTGACCTCTCTAGCAATCAAATCACGGAGATTCCCGAGGCGATCGCGCAGCTCACCAGCCTGACGAGGCTTTCCCTCCATAGCAATCAAATCACCGTGATTCCTGAGGCGATCGCGCAGCTCTCTAACCTCACCACGCTTTTCCTCCATAGCAATCAAATTACCGAGATTCCCGAGGCGATCGCGCAGCTCTCTAACCTGACGGCGCTTTCCCTCGATAACAATCAAATCACGGAGATTCCCGAGGCGATCGCGCAGCTCACCAACCTGATGGCGCTTTCCCTCCATAGCAATCAAATCACGGAGATTCCCGAGGCGATCGCGCAGCTCACGAACCTGACG